>NZ_CALPCZ010000009.1 GCF_943193135.1 Odoribacter lunatus | reverse complement strand
TGGGATGCCGCGTGGGTGTTCCTTAAGTACAAGAAACGGGGCATCTCCGAACCCTGGCATCACGGCTACCTTGCCCGTGCAGGACACGAAGCCATGCCCCAAAGCGGCAATGAAGGCGGCAATTACTCCTTCATGTTCGGGCAAACAGGCTCCGGTACAAGCGCCAAAGTCACCGGCGTATTCCTCCTGCGGGATGAAATCTCCGACGGGAACGTAAGTGTCCGTGTACGGCTCAAATGGTTGTTCAAGGCCAACACAAAGAAAACGCTTACCGCCGCCGATTTCGGCGATGAACTGAATAAGATATACGTCGCCGTTCATGCCATTGAGATGGTTTATATTCCTTATGGCAGTTATTATCTTGGGGATAACTATTCCGCATACAGTTTTGCACTATCGGGCAAATCTCCCTGCCTCATTGATTCGGAAGCGGCAGTGACTCTGAATACTGTCAATTCAACATCAACTTCTGTCACATTGCCCGCCGCCTTTCCCAAAGGGTATGCCGGATTCTATATCATGAAGTACGAAACGAGCCAGGAGCAGTATATGGAGTTTTTGAATTCCCTGACGCTAACACAACAGAAAGCGCATGTGACCAATAATAACTTCTCTACGATGAACCGTGGGGATTACGTATTTGGAAGTGATTTGACCACCCCTACGCGCCGGAACGGTATCGTCTTTATTGAGCAAAGAGGGAAAGATGGACCCGCCGTATTCGGAAACAATCTCAATCCGGCAAACGACCTCTTCTCCCCGGATGACGGGCAGACTCTCGCCTGCAATCAGCTTTCTCCCTATGACATGTTAGCGTATTGCGACTGGAGCGGACTACGGCCTATGAGTGAGTTGGAATATGAAAAGGCATGCCGCCGCCCGTATCCCCAGATTCCAGAAGAAGGAGAATACGCCTGGAACAGCAATAGCGGCGTCAATCCCCTGACCTCCGAATCCGACCTGCTTTATCCCGGCGATGAACGGGAACAGTCCGTTAATAAAAACCACAATGTTAATAGCGGAGGTATCATCGACGGTCCCGTACGGTGCGGACTATTCGCAACCTCCTCCACCAATCAAACCCAATCCGGCGCCACCTACTGGGGTGTTATGGATATGAGTGGCAACTTAAATGAATTATGCTATATTGCAACAAGTTCCGGCGCAGGATTTGTTGCTACCAATCTTACTTATTCCCACGGTGACGGAGAACTGAATGCCGACGGTTCGACAAATATTTCCACGAGTTATTGGCCGAATGCAGTTGCAGCATTCGGCGTACGGGGAGGATGCTATCTCAATCCGGACAGCCTGTTGTATACTTCCGACCGTACTAAAGCTCGAGGATTAACTTATTCTTCCTTTTCCAAAAGATTCACGGATGTTGGCTTCCGAGGGGTATATGGTCTTTCGGGGATTGAAATCAACGGAGGGAAAATCAGTGCTCCGACAACGGGATGTTGGAGTGGTTCGGATCTTACCAATACGCAAGAGGCGTCTTGTCCGGATTTCCCCGATATACGTTTTCAATACAACTGGTACGTGAAAAAGCCCGGAGAGGCTAAATTTGACATTATTTCTGATGCCAGCGGTGTGTCGCTGAAGTACACTAATTTTGTAAATAACGGTACCTCTACTGTAACGTATCAGTTCAAGCGGGTCGGGACTTGTGCTGTAGGCATTGCTGAAAGCAACACCGTGACCATAAGCATACTGCCAAAACCTTTCGCCAAATCGGTTTATACTTTCAATGCGGGGAGCTCTGTTACGCTGACACCACAATATTGGGGTACAAACAGTTCTGCCGTATGGACATTGGATGGTGCGCCGTCGTGGGCATACGTATCCGGCAAGACCTCCACGTCGCTGACGATAGCGGGCGGACTGGCCTGTGTGAATTTCACGATAAGGGCAAAGTTGGCGGCGTGTCCTTCGGATGAGTTCTCTGCGAGAGTTGAGATTGACGGAACATTCCCTTACCGAGGCCATATGGATAGTGTCAAACTGGCGGCAGGGAAATACAAGATGGAGTGTTGGGGAGCGCAAGGAGGGTCAGGAGCTTGGAATGGTAACACTTCACGAGGCGGATACGGTGGCTATGCCCAGGGGACAGCAAATTTAGGTGCTATTACTACCTATTACGTTTATGTCGGAGAGAGAGGAGGTACAAGCTATACTAAAACCGGAGGAACAGGCGGATGGAACGGAGGGGGAAATGGAGGAGGAGACGAAGCTGCTGGTAATACCGGAGGCGGCGGGGGAGGCGGAACAGATATACGAAGAGGAGGACAATCTCTATCTAGCCGGATTATGGTAGCTGGAGGCGGTGGGGGAGGTTCTGGAAAATATGGAACCGGTGGTAGTGGTGGAGGTACCAGTGGAGGATACGGACAACGGTATACGACATCAACGGCCACTTCTCCGGGTACTCAAACTTCCGGTTACGCACTTGGCTATGGCGGGACAGGTACTTATGGTGGTAGCGCTATGACAGGAACAGGCGGTGGTGGAGGTGGATACTATGGTGGCTATGGTGCTGGAGCTGGTCCTAAAAGTGGTAGTACATACGGAGTTGGAGGTGGTGGCGGTTCCGGGTATGTCAATAACAGCATATTCAGTAATTCCTCCATGTCTAACGGTACTAGCAGTGGAGACGGCCAAGTCAAGATTACACCGCAGAACTAAAAGTAAAAATAGGACAATAGAGCAGTGGAAAAATGGTTTTTCCACTGCTTTGTTTTTACCGATTTTTTTACTCAAAAAAAAAACGATAGGTTTTCTACTCAAAAACGATAGGTTTTTGGCATGAAAATGATAGGTTTTTTATACGAAAACGATAGGTTTAAAAAAAAAGGGGTATTTTTAGCCGAAAAGATATACGATTTCATGATGCTTTATAAGGGTAGGAGGGTAAATTATCTTTGGAGGGGTGGAATGGAAAAGTTTTTTCCTATTTTTGTCCGGTTATCTGTGGGGCGTGAGTGGAAATAGCAGTGGGGTGGGGGATTTGTTTTGAAAGGATGTATGTGTATGAAATTTATTATATTAGGTGTGTTGATTGCTTTCTCTTTCGGCGTGTCGGCGCAGAAGGTGCGGGGACGGGTGGTGGAGCAAACCGCTGAAGGAAAAGCCGGATTGCCGGGTGCCAATGTGTATTGGCTGGGAACAACGGAAGGCGGCGGCACGGATGCGGATGGATATTTTACGGTAAAATGGAATCCTGTCGGAAGACTGGTGGTCAGTTTTATCGGGTATCGGCAGGATACGGTGACGGTTGCCGATATAAATACGGAGCTGGAAATTGTGTTGCAGTCGGGGGAGTTGCTGGAGGAAGTGAATGTGGTAAAGCGGGGCAATACGACTATTATGAGTACGAAAGGCCCTTTGATTGAGCAGGTGATTACGGGAGAGGAATTGTGCAAGGCGGCGTGCTGCAATTTGGGAGAGAGTTTTACGACGAATGCTTCCGTGGATGTGGCGTATGCCGATGCTGTGACTGGGGCGAAACAGATTCAGTTGCTGGGATTGACGGGCAGGTATGTACAGATGATGACCGAGAATATTCCTAATTTCCGGGGCGTGTCTTCGTTGTACGGATTGAGTTATGTGCCGGGGCCGTGGATGAGTGCCATTTCTGTTTCAAAGGGCGCCGGTTCGGTAATTAACGGGTATGAAGCGATTGCCGGACAAATTAGTGTGGATTATAAGAAGCCTTTGAGTAGTGAGAAGGTTTTCGGGAATGTGTATGCCAGCGATGAGGGTATGTTGGAAGTGAATGCAAATGCGGGTGTTGTACTGAATGCAAAGTGGAGTACGGCGGTGTTGCTGCACGGGGATTGGATGAACCGGGAGCTGGACGGTAATCACGACGGTTTTTTGGATATGCCGAAGAAGACACAGTATAATGTGATGAACCGATGGCAATATAAAACGGATATGTGGAATGTCCAGTTTGGAGGGAAGGTGTTGGATGAAACACGCTTGGGCGGTCAGAAAGGATTCCGGAAAGAGAAAAGAGGAGAGGTGGGGGCCGGTAATCTGTATGGCATCGGGATAGATACCCGGCGTTATGAAGGTTTTTTGAAATGGGGATATTTGATGCCGGCGTATGAGAATACGAGTATGGCGCTTATTCTGAATTATACGGACCATGACCAGGATTCGTATTACGGGGGACGGAATTATGGGGTGCGCCAGCGTACGGTGTTCGCAAATTATATTTATCAGTCGGTTTTCGGGGAGGGTGAAAATCATAAGTACTCCGCCGGTCTGACTTTTAATTACGATGATTATCAAGAATGCTTTAATGATTATTTGGCGGAACGGGGAGAGGTGACACCTACCGTCAGTTTTGACAGACAGGAGCGGGTGTATGGTGCTTTTTTCCAGTATACGGGACACTTTTGGGAAAAATTGACTGTGATGGCGGGATTGCGTTATGATTACCATAATCTGTATGACGGTTTTTTTACACCGCGCTTGCATATAGCTTACACTCCGGATGATTTTACAATGTTGAAATTTTCTGCCGGAACGGGGGCGCGGGCAGCTAATATTTTAGCGGATAACGGTTATTTGCTGGCTTCGTCTCATCCGATGTATGTGAATGGGAAATTGTTGGCGTTCCATGCGGATGAAGTCGGGCGGCTGAAAATGGAGAAGGCGTGGAATTTCGGTGTCCAGTTGAATCGGAAGTTTGTCGTGTTTGACCGAATGCTGAATATAAATCTGGATTATTACCGTACGGATTTTACCAATCAGGTGGTGGTCGATAATGAAACCGATCCGGGACGGGTTAATTTTTATAATCTGGACGGAGATTCGTATTCCAATTGTTATCAGGTGGAGGTGAAGTACGAATTGATTCCGCGGCTGGATGTGGTCGGAGCGTACCGCTATAATGATGTGAGAACGACTATCGGGCAGGAGTTGGTGCGGGTAGCTTTGCAGAGCAGGTACAAGGGGTTGGTGAATTTGTCGTATTACACGAATATGCGTAAATGGCAGTTTGATTTTACGGCGCAGTTTAATGGTCCGGGGCGTTTGCCGGGGGATATGGGTCGTTTTGAGTCTTTTCGGATTATGAATGCACAGGTGAGCAAGTTTTTCCGCAAGTGGAGCGTGTATGCCGGTTGTGAGAATATAGGCGATTTTATGCAGATGCACCCGATTATTGCTGCGGATGCGCCGTGGAGCAGGGAGTTCGATTCTTCCAAGATATGGGGACCCGTGCACGGGCGCAAGTTTTACGTAGGGGTGCGGTTTGGTATAGACAGGGATTGAATAAGTTGAAATATATAAAGACAAAGAATAATGAAAGCTATTAATTTTATGTTGGCATTGGTAATCGTGATGGCTACTTATGCCGGAGTTTATGCGGAGAAGAAGGATACGAAACCAAAGAATAAAACGGTGGTGTATAAGGCGACGCTGCACTGTGAATCGTGCAAGGCGCGGGTGGAGAAAAATATTCCGTATGAAAAGGGCGTGAAAGATTTGAAGGTGGATATGCAGGCACAAACGGTATCGGTGACATTCCGGGAGGATAAGAATACACAGGAAGGGATTCAGAAAGCGATTGAGAAGTTGAAAATTCCGGTGAGCGGCATCGTGGAGCAGGAGAAGAAAGAGGAAAAAAAATAAGTGGGGAGTACGATTTATCAGAAGTATGGCAAATCAGATTACAATTTATACCGATGGTGCGGCCAGTGGCAATCCAGGTCCGGGCGGGTTCGGAGTCGTATTGATCTCCGGACCTCACCGGAAAGAATTGATGGCGGGTTTTCGCCTGACAACGAATAACAGGATGGAGCTGCTGGCGGTGATTATCGGATTGGAGGCTTTGAAGCAGGAGGGGGAGGACGTGACGATATATTCCGATTCAAAGTATGTGGTGGATGCTGTGGAAAAAGGATGGGTGTTTACATGGGAGAAGAACAGGTTTCAGAAGAAAAAGAATCCCGATTTGTGGATGCGTTTTCTGGCGGTTTACCGCAAACATCGGGTGCGGTTTGTATGGGTGAAGGGACATGCGGAGGTTCCGGAGAACGAACGTTGTGACGAGTTGGCGGTGTCTGCATATAAAGGTTCTGATTTGCAGGTAGATTACTATTATGAAGAGGAGACCGCCAAGGAGGGATGATTTTTCACCGGAAGCGGTAAAAATATTTAGGTTTTAATCTTTGTAAAAAATTTAATTATCTTATTTTTGTGAAGAATTTTTAAACTTTCAAATCATCATGAAAAAGATATTAATCATCGGTGCGGGTGGACAAATCGGTTCGGAGTTGGTTCCGCATTTAAGGTCTATTTATGGTAATAATAATGTTGTTGCCGCAGACATTAGTATTGAAAAATGCAAGCATTTGGCGGAGGACGGTCCTTTTGAGGCGTTGGATGTGTTGGATAAAGACCATTATATTGAGATTGTGCGCAAATATAAAATTGATACGCTGTTCAATCTGGTGGCTCTTTTGTCTGCGACGGGAGAAAAGAATCCCGAATTGGCGTGGAAGATTAATATCGGGGCTTTGACCAATTCGTTGAATATTGCGAAAGATAACGGTTGCGCTGTGTTTACTCCCAGTTCTATCGGAGCTTTCGGTAAGGATACCCCGAAGGATAAGACGCCGCAGGATACATTGCAGCGTTCCAATACGACGATTTACGGTGTGTGTAAGGTGACGGGTGAGTTGTTGAGCGACTATTACTTCCATCGTTTCGGCGTGGATACCCGTAGTGTGCGTTTCCCCGGTTTGATTTCTTATGTGACGTTGCCTGGAGGAGGAACGACGGATTATGCCGTGGAGATTTATTATGATGCTATCCGGAAGCAGTCTTTTACCTGTAATGTAAAAGCCGGTACATACATGGATATGATGTATATGCCTGATGCGTTGAAAGCGGTTGTGGAATTGATGGAGGCCGACCCGACGAAACTGAAACACCGGAACAGTTTTAATATTGCTTCAATGAGTTTTGATCCGGAAGAGATTGCCGCCGAGATTCGGAAACATGTTCCGGCATTCAAGATGGATTATGAGATTGACCCGGTGAAGCAGGCGATTGCCGATAGCTGGCCTAACAGTATGGATGATACGTGTGCACGGGAAGAATGGGGATGGAAACCTGATTACGGGCTAGAGAAGATGACAACGGATATGTTGGTCAAAGTGAAGGAAAAGTTTGATAAAGGGTTGATAAAATAAGTGAGAAAGAGCGGCTGGAAAGCCGCTCTTTTTTTGTAAAATCTTTGTATCTTAGCAGAGTAATAAATCTGTGTAATTTATGGTGAAGAAAAAGAAAGAGAAAAGGACGGGACAGGGAAAAGATGAGTTGGGCAAGGGAATAATGGTGTTGATGGAGAGGCATCCCGGAAGGAGTTATAACTATAAACAGATGGCGAAGAGTCTGAATGTGCGCGGCATGGATACGAAACGTTTGATATTTGAGGTGTTGAAAGAATTGACTGCGGAGGGGAAATTGATGGAAATATCGACGGGGAGGTTTCAATGCGGCAAGACCGGTTCGTATATTACGGGAGTGGTGGAATTAACGCCAAGAGGGTCTGCATATATTATTTCGGACGAGAGAGAGGAGGATGTTTTTGTGGCGTTCAGTAATTTGAAGCATGCGTTGAACGGGGATAAGGTGAAGGTGTTGGTATATGCCCGGAAAAAGATGGTGCATCCGGAAGGGGAGGTCGTGGAAATTTTGGAGAAGAAGAAGGCGACATTTGTCGGGACGGTGCAATTGCTGGAAAATTATGCTTTTCTTTTGCCGAGCGGGAAGCAGATGCCTTACGATGTGTTTATTCCTTTGAATCATTTGAATGGTGCAAAGAATGGAGAGAAGGTGGTGGTAAAGATTACGGATTGGCCGGAAAGACAGAAGAGCCCGATAGGAGAAGTGATAGAGGTGTTGGGAATGCCGGGGGACAATGATACGGAAATGAATGCCATTATGGCGGAGTATGAGTTGCCGGTGAAGTTTCCGCCCAATGTGTTAAAGGCGGCGGATAAGATAATGATGGATATTCCGAAGGAAGAGATTGCCCGGCGCAGGGATTTCCGAGAAACGGTGACATTCACGATAGACCCGAAGGATGCGAAGGATTTTGATGATGCTTTGTCCGTACGCAGATTGAAGGACGGATTGTATGAAGTGGGCGTGCATATCGCCGATGTTTCGTATTACGTAACGCCGGATTCTGTTTTGGATAAGGAGGCTTATTCCCGGGCGACGTCGGTGTATTTGGTAGATCGTACGATTCCCATGTTGCCGGAGCGGTTGTCGAACGGAGTGTGTTCTTTGCGCCCTCATGAGGAAAAATTGTGTTTTTCGGCGGTTTTCAAGTTGAATGAGGAGGCAGAGGTGTTGGAACAGTGGTTCGGGCGGACGGTAATAAAGTCCGACCGTCGTTATACGTATGAGGAGGCGCAGGAAATTATTGAAGGGGCGGACGGTGACTATAAGGAGGAGATTTTGACGCTGAACAGGCTTGCCGTGAAATTGAGGGATGCCCGCTTTAAGAATGGGGCGATTGATTTTGACCGGGTGGAGGTGAAATTTAATTTGGATGAAAAGGGAAAGCCGTTAGGGGTATATTTTAAGCAATCGAAAGAGGCGAATAAGCTGATTGAGGAGTTTATGTTGTTGGCAAACAAGAAGGTGGCGGAAAAGATAGGAAAGGTGAAGGCTAAAGGCAAGGCGAAGACGTTTATTTATCGTATCCATGATAAGCCGCTGGAGGATAAATTATTTGAGTTTAACAAGTTTGTCGCCCGGTTTGGCTATGGTCTGAAGTTGAATAACCGGAAGGCGCTTACTTCTTCGATGAACCGGTTGATGCAGGAGGTGAAGGATAAGCCGGAGCAGAATTTGATAGAAACCCTTGCGGTGCGTACGATGGCGAAGGCGGTTTATTCTACCGATAATGTGGGACATTATGGTCTGGCATTTGATTATTATACGCATTTTACGTCTCCGATACGGCGTTATCCGGATGTGATGGTGCATCGTTTGCTGCAGCGTTATTTGGATGAGGGACGTTCTGTGAATAAAGAGAAGTATGAGGAGATGTGCCAGCATTCTTCGGATATGGAGCAAGTTGCAGCCAATGCGGAGCGGGCTTCGATTAAGTATAAGCAGGTGGAGTTTATGGCGGATAAGGTCGGGCAGGAGTTTGTCGGTACGATTTCCGGTGTGACGCAGTGGGGATTTTATGTGGAGTTGGAGGATTCCAAGTGTGAGGGGTTGGTTTCAATCCGGGAACTTGAGGATGATTATTATGAGTTTGATGAGACAAATTATTGCATTGTGGGGCGTTGTCATCATAAGATGTATCAGTTGGGGGACGAGGTGACGGTGAAAGTAGCGAAAGCGAATTTAGTGGCTCGGCAGTTGGATTATGAATTGGTGCGGGAGGATTTGGAGCCGGCGAGTGCGGTAAAGTTAAATAAGGAGGTCTGGAAGAGCAGCGGAAGAGGAAAAATGAAGAACAGAAGAAGATAAAAGATGTGGACGTTTACGATTTGTTTGCTTGTTTTGATAGCCGGTTATTTTTTGTACGGTCGTTATATTGAAAGACTGTTCGGACCGGATGGTCGCCGGACACCGGCTCTGACGAAAGCGGACGGGGTGGATTTTATGCCTCTTCCGGGATGGAAGCTGTTTATGATCCAGTTTTTGAATATTGCGGGGCTGGGACCTATCTTCGGAGCTATTATGGGGGCGAAGTTCGGGACGGCTTCTTATTTGTGGATTGTGGTGGGAAGTATATTTGCCGGGGCGACACATGATTATTTGGCGGGGATGCTTTCTTTGCGGCATGGAGGAGAGAGTTTGCCGGAAATTATCGGACGCTATCTGGGTATGACAACGAAGCAGGTGATGCGTGGCTTTACGGTGATATTGATGATATTGGTCGGTGCGGTTTTTGTTGCGGGGCCTGCGGGATTGCTGGCTAATCTGACGCCCGGTTATCTGGATGTCCCTTTTTGGATTATGGTCGTGTTTGCGTATTATGTATTGGCAACATTGTTGCCGATTGATAAGATTATCGGACGGGTTTATCCTCTTTTTGCCGTAGCTTTATTGTTTATGGCCGTGGGTATTTTGGTTATGCTGTATGTGAATTATCCCGTGTTGCCGGAGTTATGGGACGGAATACATAATACGAATCCGCAAGCTTCGCTTTTTCCTATTTTTCCGGTGATGTTTGTGAGTATTGCTTGCGGGGCGATTTCCGGATTTCATGCGACACAGTCACCGATGATGGCTCGTTGTATGGTAAAGGAGGGGTTGGGGCGTCCCGTGTTTTACGGTGCCATGATTACAGAGGGAATTGTAGCGTTGATTTGGGCTGCCGCCGCTACGTATTTTTATCATGAGAACGGTATGGGAGAGAATAATGCCGCTGTGATTGTGGATTCAATTACACGAAATTGGCTGGGAGTCGTGGGGGGAATACTGGCGATTTTGGGTGTGATTGCGGCACCTATTACGTCGGGAGATACGGCTTTTCGTTCCGCCCGTTTGATTGTGGCGGATTTTATGCGTGTAGAGCAAAAAAGCATTCGTCGCCGGTTGATGATATGTATCCCGATGTTTCTAGTGGCGATAGGTATTTTGTTGTATAGTTTGAAAGATGCGGAGGGGTTTGGAAAGATTTGGCGGTATTTTGCGTGGGCAAATCAGACGCTGGCAGTGTTTACGCTGTGGGCGGTGACTGTATATTTTGTGCGGGCAAAAAAGAATTATTGGGTAACGTTGGTTCCGGCGCTTTTTATGACGGGCGTGTGTACGACGTATCTTTGTATTGCTCCCGAGGGGTTAAATTTACCTCATGGTGTTGCGTATGCCATCGGTGGAGTGTGTGTGGCAATTGCTGTAGGATGGTTTGTGTTTTGGAAAATAAAGAGAGATAAATTTTAGTTGGATAAGAGATGACGAGAAAGAAACAGATTATTTTTTCTTCTGTATTGGGTGTTGTGTTGTTGGTGATTATATTTTGGCCTTACCGGAAAGAAGAATTGGAGTCGTTGGATGAAGTAGAGGTGGTAGATTCTGCAGGAGTGGAGGAGATTGTATATCGTTATGGAATTCCTACGAATAATTACGATGTGAATTTCGGTGTGGTAAAAAGGAATCAAAGTTTGTCGGCGATTTTAGCCGGGCACGGTTTGACGGGAAGACAGATTTATGATTTGACGGCCAATGCGAAAGGAGTGTTTGATGTACGGAAAATCAGAAGCGGACAACCTTACGCTCTTTTTTCGACAAAAGATACGTTGTCCGTGCCGGAGTATTTTGTTTATGAGATAGATCCGCGTTCTTATATGGTATGTGAATTGACCGGAGAAGGGAAGATTTCTTTGGGTAAGAATCCGGTGGAATGGAAACAAAAGACGGCTAAAGGAACGGTGCAGTCTTCGCTGTGGAATGCGATGGTGGATTGCCAGACGGACCCGTTGCTGGCAGTGGACTTGTCGCGTATTTTCGGGTGGACGATTGATTTTTTCGGATTGCAGAAAGAGGATGAATTTCGGGTGATTTATGAACAGGAGTGTATAGATGGCAAGGATTTGTCTAATTTTAATATTTTGGGTGCGCTTTTTCGCCATGCCGGACAGGATTATTATGCAATTCCTTTTATGCAGGACGGAGAGGTGTTGTTTTATAATGAAAAAGGAAATAGTCTGGAGGGGGCTTTTTTAAAGGCTCCGCTTGATTATTTTCGGATAACGTCCCGTTTCTCAAACAGCCGTTTCCATCCCAAGTTAAAGATATACCGCCCCCATCATGGTGTGGATTATGCTGCTCCTGTCGGTACGCCCGTGTATGCTATCGGTGCGGGAACGGTTGTGGCAAAAGGATTTCAGCCGAACGGCGGGGGGAATTATTTGAAGATTAAGCATAACGGTACCTATACGACGAGTTATATGCACTTGTCCCGTTTTGAAAAGGGAATAAATGTCGGAACAAAGGTTGCGCAGAAGCAGATTATTGGCTATGTGGGCAGTACTGGACTGTCGACGGGGCCGCATTTGGATTTTCGGGTGTTTGAAAATGGCAAGGCGGTGAATCCGTTAACGATAAAGTCTCAACCGAAGAAGCCGGTCAGTGATACGAACAGACCACGTTTTACCGTACTTCGGGATTCTGTCATGAACCGATTGGAACAATTGTAGAAATGAATGTTGGAGGCAGGTATAATGAAGTTTTATTTTCAGCTGTTTTGGGTATTTTTTAAAATCGGGGCTTTTACCTTCGGGGGCGGATATGCCATGATTCCTTTAATTCAGCGGGAGGTGGTGAATAAAAGGAAATGGCTGGAGGAAGGAGAGTTTATAGATATGCTGGCGATTGCCCAGTCCGTACCGGGACCGATTTCGTTGAATACAGCGGTGTTTGTTGGCAATAAGCTGAAGAAGAAACGGGGAAGTATGGTGACAAGTCTGGGGATTATTTTGCCGTCATTTATTGTGATTTTGCTAATTGCTCTGGTGTTTACCGAATTTAAGGATAATCCCGGAGTGGAGCGGGTGTTTAAGGGAATTCGTCCCGCTGTGGTGGCTTTGATTGCCGCTCCTTTGTGGAATATGGGAAAATCGGCAGGCGTTACATGGAAGAGTTTGTGGATACCGGCAGTAGCGGCTTTGCTAATCTGGCAGTTGGGATTTTCTCCTATATATGTGGTGATACTGGCGATTGTGGGAGGTATTGTTTATTACGGTTATAAAAGGCGGAGAAAGCTATGATGGAGAATTGGGAATTGTATTTGAGTCTGTTTTGGGCGTTTTTTAAAATCGGTCTGTTCGGTTTCGGTGGGGGGTATGCCATGTTGTCGTTGATACAGCATGATGTGGTGGAAGTACATCACTGGATTAGTGTGTCGGACTTTACGGATATTGTTGCTATTTCCCAGACGACTCCGGGACCGATAGCATTTAATACCGCTACTTATATAGGTTATACGGCAACGGGAAGTGTTTGGGGGTCTTTTATCTGTACGTTAGCAGTAAGTTTGCCTTCTGTTATTTTAATGACGCTGGTGTGTCGTTTCTTTTTTGCGTTCCGTAATAATTTTTATGTGGAGTCGGCTTTGAAAGGGTTAAAACCGGCAATTATCGGATTGATTGCCGCTGCCGCTTTATTACTGTTGAACCAGCGTAATTTTATCGATTACAAGAGTTGGATTATTTTCGGTTTGGTGTTCGGGGCTTCAATCAAAAAAATCGATCCGATTTTATTGATTGTGTTGGCGGGTGTTGCCGGTTATTTCCTGTATTAGTGTTTTAATTTTCAGGTAAAAATTCTTCTGTATCCTCTGTGTCCGGGAGGAGTAATTCCGCTTCGGAAGAGGGGAGGGCTTCTACATCCCGCAGGCGGCGTTGTATGGCTCGCGTGCGTTTTCCCATGACTTCTTCAATTTGGTTGTTGGCGGTCTGGATGTTTTTCTGTGCTTTTTCAAGCATGCCGCCAAACTTTTCAAATTCGGTCTTGACGGCGCCTAGTACTTTCCATACCTCACTGCTTCGCTTTTGAATTGCCAGTGTCCGGAATCCCATTTGCAGACTATTAAGGATGGCAGCCAAAGTGGTGGGACCGGTGACAATGACTTTGTAATCCCGTTGCAGTTGCTCCAACAGGCTGGCACGGCGTACTATTTCGCCGTAGATGGCCTCAAAAGGAAGAAACATGATACCGAAATCCGTTGTATAAGGCGGGTCTAAATATTTGTCGTGAATGTCTTTTGCCATGTTTTTGATAGTGAGTTCGATGTTTTTGGAGGCTGCGTCGATTTGTTCCGTTTGCCCCGATTCGTAGGCTTCGATGAGTTGTTCGTAGGCGTCTTTTGGAAATTTGGCGTCTATCGGGAGATAAACGCATTCGGAACGGTCTTCTCTTCCTGGCAATTTGATGGCAAATTCTACTAATTTGTCCGAACCTTTTTTGGTTTTTACATTGCTTTCGTATTGGTCGGGTGCTAAAATTTGCTCTAATAACATTTCAAGTTGTACTTCGCCGATGCAGCCTCTCATTTTGACGTTGCTTAAAACTTTTTTCAGTCCACCGACGTCTTGTGCGAGATTTTGCATTTCTCCCAGTCCTTTTTGTACATTCTCCAGTTGTTTGCTGACCATTTCAAAGGATTGTCCGATTCGCTCATTCAGTGTTTTCTGTAATTTTTCGTCTACAGTTGCCCGCATTTCATCCAGTCGTTTCTCGGTAGATTGAAGCAGTTCACTTTGTCTTTTGCCGAGTTCTCCGAATTTTTCACGTTGCAGTTCATTGAAGGATTGGATATTTTCGGAGAATATCTTTTGAAATTCTTTGAAGGATTGGGATTGAGTTTTATGAATGGCCTCCAGTGATTGCAGGTTTTGTTCTGTAATATCTTTCAGAATGCGGCTGTTTTCTGTACGGAAATCTCCCAATGATTTATTGAGCTCTTCCCGGTTTTCTCGTGCATTCTTACTGTCGCTTTCCTGCATGTAGCGGAATTCGTCTTTCAGATTTTTCTCTAACCGGTTGAGTAAATTTTCCAGGGATTCAAACCGGGAGGAGGAGGAGTCCGCTTTTTTTCTTAACAATAAGATGAGTATAAAGAGATTTAATACGATAAGGAATATGGTTGTGATTTCCATGTTATATTTCTTTTTTCTGTTTGTTGGCTAATTGCCCGCAGGCGGCATCAATGTCTTTTCCTTTGCTTCTGCGTACATTGACAATCATATTACGGCTTTCCAGAAAATGGACAAAAGCATCGCGTTGTTTGTCGGGAGAGCGTTTGAATGCGGAACCTTCGACGTTGTTGTATTCGATGAGGTTGATTTTTATCGGAAATTGTTTGCAATAGGCGGCCAAACTCTGGGCATCGTCCAAAGAGTCGTTTATTCCCGCTATAAGCAGGTATTCAAAAGTCGGACGGGTGCCTGTCTTTTGAACAAAGTATTTCAGGCTTTCGGCCAGTTGCTCTAACGGGTAGGCCTGATTGACGGGCATAAGCCGGCTTCTGGTTTCGCTCTTGGCGGCATGCAGGGATACTGCCAGATTGAAGCGTACGTCATCGTCTGCCAGTTGGCGTATTTTTTCCGGGATGCCAGCAGTAGATACGGTAATCCGGTAAGGAGACATTGCCAAACCGTTTTCATCGGTTATTTTCTGTATGGCAGTCAGGACGTTGTCATAGTTATACAAAGGTTCGCCCATGCCCATAAATACAATGTTGGAAAGCGAACTTCCCCGTTCTGCTGCATTTTGTCGGGCGAATAACACTTGGTCAAAAATTTCCCCAGGAGACAGATTGCGTTTGAATCCGAGCGTTCCCGTTGCACAGAAACGGCAACCTAGCTGGCAACCGACTTGAGAGGATACGCATACGGTGAATTTGTCTTTACCGGGAATCAATACACTCTCAATGTATAATCCGTCATGCAGTTTCCACGCGGTTTTTGTTGTCCCGTCGGTGGCCGTCTGAACCCGTTCTGCCCGAAGGGTATCAAAATAAAATGCTGATTCAAGTAATTCCCGGGTAGTTTTGGACAGGTTGCTCATTTCCTCAAAAGAATGGACACCTTTTTGCCATATCCATTGATTGATTTGTTTGGTTCGGAAACTTTTCTCTCCGTGACTTGTCAGAAAATCGGCTAGCTCCTCCGGAGATGTATTGCGTATATTTTTCTTTTCCACTGTATGACTTCTCTTTGGCACAAAGATAAATATAAAAGAGCGTAGATACAATCATTTAATCCTTGCGGAGAGGGTAAAGATAAATTTATTTTCTTGGCGATTCCGGCGATTTAATTATATATTTGCAAGAAGGTTGTGAGATAAATAATGAATTGATATAAAAATAACTAAAAAAGTAAGAAATGAAAAAATTAGTATTGGTAGTATGCGCATGGTTGTGCGTGGGATTTGCGAAGGCGGATGAGGGTATGTGGTTGTTGTCTCGCCTGAAACAACAGAATATAGAAGAGATGCAGGCAATGGGATTCCGCCTGACGGCAGAGGATATTTACTCCGTAAATCAGCCGGGTATAAAGGACGCCATTGTAGGTTTGGGATATGCCGGTTCGCCTTTCCGTCATTTCTGTTCGGGCGAGATAGTTTCTCCTCAAGGTTTATTGATTACCAACCACCATTGCGGATTCGGAGCCATTCAGGCACATTCGTCAGTGGAACATGATTACCTGTCCGACGGTTTTTGGGCATACAAAATGGAAGACGAGCTGACCAATCCGGGAATGACCGCTTCCATTCTGGACAGGATGGAGGAGGTAACCGACCGTGTAAAATCCGTTTTAAATGATGATATGAGTGAAGATGAACGCGGGAATGCCATCGACAGTATTTCTAAAATCATCATTAAGGAAGCGGAAGAAGGCGGTAATGCTAAAGCACAGGTTATATCCATGTTTGAAGGCAATCAATATTTCTTGTTTTTATACACAATCTACAAAGACGTTCGTTTGGTTGGCGCTCCTCCTCAGAGTTTGGGTAAATTTGGCGGTGACACGGATAACTGGATGTGGCCCCGTCATACGTGCGACTTCTCCATGTTCCGTATTTATACTGCCCCGGACGGGACTCCGGCGGAATATGCGGAAGAGAATGTGCCTTTGAAGCCGAAACATTATTTGCCGGTATCCATTAAGGGTGTGAAAGACGGTGATTTCGCCATGATTATGGGATTCCCCGGAAGTACAGACCGTTTTGCAACCAGTTTCAGCTTGAAGAATACGATGACAGGCAATGATATCCGTTACAATGTGCGCACGGTGAAATTAGGCATTATGAAAGCCGAAATGGAAAAGGATCCGAAAACAAGAATACAGTATGCTTCTAAACATGCTTCTTGTGCCAACTATTGGAAATATTCCTACGAACAGAACAAGGCATTAAAGCAATTGAATACGCTGGAAAATAAACAGGCTATCGAGCGGGAGTTCAGCGAATGGGTAAATGCGGATGCAGGCAGAAAAGCACGTTACGGAGAAGTCCTCGCTAATTTGGAAAAAGCATACGGGGAGATGGCAAAATACTTGAGTGTACAATCTTATTTGGTGGAAGCACTGCGGGGTACGGAAACTCCCGGATTGGCATACAGGGTAAATCGTCTGGCGGAAAAATGGTGTGATAAATCAACCTCCGAAGAAGAAAAAGCCAAGACATTGGAAAGCCTGAAAAAGGCGGGGGCTGATTTTTACAAAAACTTCAATCCCGATGTAGAGGAAAAATGGTATGCTGCTTTGTATAAAATGTACAACGACAATGTAGATCCCGAATACCATTCGGAAATCATTAATTTGGTCAATAAAAAATACAAAGGTGACTATGCAAAATTTGCTGCCGATGTGCGGAAGAAATCCATTTTTATGGACGAACAACGCTTTAACGCTTTTGCACAGCAGCCGGACTGTAAACAACTGAAAAACGATTTGGCCGTGGTTGCCGGACGTTCTTTCTATGAAATCCTGTTTAAATTAAGGGCTTATGTCGGCGATCTTGGCGAGTTGGCAACAAAGAACGACCGTTTGTTTGTAGAAGGTTTGATGCAAATGGATCCGGATAAAAGATGGGCGCCGAACGCCAATTCCACCTTGCGTTTGACCTATGGAAAAGTGAGAAGCTACAAGCCGCGTGATGCAGTCTTTTATGACTATTATACCACATTGGACGGTGTAATTCAGAAAGAGGGTGCCAAAGGAACGGAATTTGAAGTACCGGCACGCTTGAAAGAGCTATATGCAAACAAGGATTTCGGACAATATGGTGAAGACAACGTCGTAGCTTGCTTTATCACTGACAGCGATATTACCGGCGGTAATTCCGGTTCTCCGGTTATCAATGCCGACGGTGAACTAATCGGAGCGGCATTTGACGGAAATTCGGAAGCCATGTCCGGAGACATAGACTTTGAAGAAAACTTGCAACGGTGTATCAATGTAGATATGCGTTATGTACTTTTCATCATTGATAAATACGCCGGAGCCAAGAATCTGATAGACGAAATGACCATTGTTAAATAAATTTTTAACTGTTATGAAAAATATTGATTGGAGTAAACTGTCTTTCGGCTATTCCAAAGCCGACTTTAATGTGCGTTGTTATTATAAAGACGGTAAGTGGAGTACTCCGGAAATAAGCGATTCGGAAATGCTTAGCATACACATGGCATCCACTTGCCTGCATTACGGTCAGGAAGCCTTTGAGGGCATGAAAGCCTTCAAAGGACGCGACGGTAAAGTGCGTTTATTCCGTTGTGAAGAAAACGCAAAGCGTATGCTGGCATCGGCGGAATATGTCATGATGAAAGCTCCTTCCGTTGAATTATTCACGGAAGCTGTGATAAAAGCCATCAAGGCCAATGAAGAATACATACCGCCTTATGAATCGGGGGCCAGTCTGTACATACGTCCATTGCTGATAGGAGTAGGGCCTCAGATGGGAGTAGCTCCTTCCAAAGAATACATGTTTGTCGTTTTTGTAGCACCGGTAGGTCCTTATTTCAAAGAGGGATTCCGAACCACCAAAGTCATGTTGGAACGGAAATACGACCGGGCGGCTCCGAATGGTACGGGGCATATAAAAGTTGGTGGGAACTATGCGTCGGGTATGCGTTCGGGTGTAGTCGCTCATGAAAAAGGCTACTCTACGGCAATATTTCTTGACTCCAAAGAAAAGAAATACATCGACGAATGCGGACCTGCCAATTTCTTCGGTATCAAGGACAATTGCTACATCACGCCGGCGTCCCACACCATACTGCCTTCCATCACCAACGCCAGTCTCATGGTTTTGGCCGAGGACATGGGCTTAAAGGTAGAGCGTCGCCGTATTCCGGTAGAAGAGCTTGAAACATTTGAAGAAGCCGGTGCTTGCGGAACGGCTGCCGTTATCAGTCCTATCGGGCAGATAGACGACTTGGAAAACAACAAGAGTATCTATTTCGGCAATCCGGATGTAGTCGGCGAATGGTGCACTAAACTCTACCAGCGTCTGCGTGGAATACAATACGGAGACGAGCCGGATAAATTCGGTTGGATTACCGTTGTGGAATAATCTCTTGAAAGTGATGAAAACAATGAAATATCTTTTTCTTTTCCTTGTGGTCTCTCTTTTTTTCGCTTGCGGAGAAAAACAGACCGCACAGGAAAAGGTCATTCGGTTAGAGGAAAAAATCGCGGCTCCGGAAGAAAATCTGAAAACCTCCGATTACTTCGCTTCAATAACCTATATACCGTTGCAGACCACCGACTCCTCATTAATTGGGAGTCGGCCGAGAATTGCCATAGAACGGGACCGGGTTTACGTGGGGAGCAGTAAAAGTTCCTGCCTTGTATTTGACTTGAACACCGGAAAATTTATCACATCCATCGGCTCGATGGACAAAGGTCCGCAGGGATATAAATCCTCAACGGACTTATGGATAAATCCGGCGAAGGGGGTAATCTATTTCCCCGGCTGGAAGGATGAGTTTATCAAATACTCCACGACAGGAGAATTCTTGGGTATACAGAAAAAGCCTGCCGGTGCAGGTGATGCGGCGGCATATTCCTATTTGGACGCTAACACCTTGCTTGCGCGTTGTGAAAGTTTCATGGGTAAAGTACCGGAATACATGCTTGCATTCGATGAAGAAGGGCAAGTTGTAAACCGCTATCCGGGTAAATCCCGGACGGATTCCATTGGAAACACATCGGATATTGCAAGCATTTCATTCTACGGCACCTTTGGTGCCGGGCTCTCCGGTGGGGGTGTTGTTCTTATCAAAACGAAGGAAGCCGGTAAAGAGCGGATACTCATGATGCAGCAACCTGTATTCTGCCATTGGGACGGCAAGACCTTCTATAAGGATAGCTACAACGATACCGTTTTCAGTCTGACAGCGAATGAAATGACTCCCGCATGGGTGTTGGACATGGGGAAATACAGATTGCCGCAGGAAGAACAGGACAGTCGGGAAGCGCGGAAAGAAAAAGGCACCGTCAATCAAGTCATGGAGAGCAACCGGTATCTGATGTTCAGTTACTTCTTTTATCCGAAAGAAGCCATACAGGCATATCGGGGCGTTTTTGACAAAAAGACGGGGAAAACCGATATCACGCTATACGAAAACGGTTTTACGGACGACTTAAACGGATTCATGTCAATCCATCCTGCCTTAGAAAATTGGGATAACTCATTGGTAGCCTTTTTACTGCCGATAGACATCCAGACTTGGTTTGAGGAACATCCGGAAGAAGCCGAAAAGTTGAAACCGGAAATCCGCCGACTGAAAGAAATAAAAGAAGATGATAATCCGGTACTTGTCATTGCCCGATTGAAGAATTAAAAGTTTAAAAGGCTGGAAAGAGAATACTTTTCAGCCTTTTTTTCGCCCTCATTTGTTCGTCATTCCTTCGTCCTTGTTCCGAGGTTGCTCCGTCCCTACGCAATACCTACGCTATACCTGCGCAATGGTTACGCTATGGTTGGATAGCGTAGGTATAGCGTAGATATTGCGCAACCATTGCGTAGGTTCGGAGCAACCATAGACATGATATGGAGCGTGGTGGTGTTATCTTCATATTCGTATCGCTTTTTTATCGCTTGTTAGTGAATAAGTTGTATATTCGCAGAGTGAAGAAATCATAACTAAAGTTTAGAATAATCTTATTGCGGATAATGATGAATCAGCGAGAAAAGGAGATATATAAGGTGACATTGGTTGGTACGGTGCTTAATGCGGTATTGATTGCCATGAAATTCATTGCCGGGGTTGCCGGCAGAAGCTCGGCGATGGTGGCCGATGCCGTTCATTCGTTGTCCGATTTTATAACGGACATCATTGTGGTGGTATTCGTGAGGGTGTCAAGCAAACCGAGTGATGCCGGGCATGATTACGGACACGGGAAGTTTGAGACGTTTGCCACGATGATTATCGGGTTGATATTGCTTGTGGCCGGAGCGGGGTTGTTTATCAATGGCGGGAGGTTGGTTATTGAAAGTTTGTATGGAACTCCTCTTCCTGCTCCCTCGATGTTGGCGCTGGTTATTGCTGTCGTGTCTATCCTGTCGAAAGAGGGGTTGTACCGCTATACTGTTGCGAAGGGAGCTAAGTTGAATTCCAATGCGCTTGTGGCCAACGGATGGCATCACCGGAGTGATGCCTTGTCTTCTTTGGGGACGCTGGCAGGGGTTGCGGGAGCCATGTTTCTCGGGGAGAAGTGGCGAATCCTTGACCCAATTGCTGCGATTGTGGTCAGCTTCTTTATTGTGAAGGCGGGGTATGATGTCATAAAACCGAGTATTAATGAGTTGTTGGAAGGTTCTTTATCTGAGCAAAACGAGAAGGACATCCGCGATATTGTTATGTCTGTATCGGGTGTTTCCGAAGTCCATAATTTGCGTACGCGACGTATCGGGAATGATATTGCTATAGATTTTCATGCCGGTATGGACGGTGGTATCAGTCTGACGGATGCCCATTCGATTGCCAGTGAAGCGGAACGGCTTCTTAAGATGAAATACGGTCAGAATACGTTTATAAGTGTACACATGGAACCGTTTAAGATGCCTTCCGCTGACTGTAAGTGCTAATTTTTTTGCGTGAATTCGTCGATTTCCTGCAGGATGTTGTTCATGGTGTACAAGGTCTTGCGGTGTTTACAAAAGCCTATGACGATGCCGGCAATAAGTCCTGTGATACATCCGTAGATGAAGAATTGTTTTGACTCCTCGTCGATGGAGGAAGCGGTTTTAATTTCAAAGATTAATCCTGCGAACCAGAGACATGCTAAGGGTATGCCGATTTTTAGCCAATGGGCATACCGGCGTTTCAGCCGGTAGGTCTTTTTGTATATTTCGGCCAGGTCGTCCGATACGACGTCTTTTACCTGTAAACCGTGGTGGAAGGTGTAGGTCTGGAGGGCGGCCAGCAGCAGGGCGACGATGGTGAGGCAGCAGAACCAGGCGGGGATGCCGATTCTGAAGAATGACAATGAATATGAAGCGGCAAGGAGTTGCAGGATGATTGTTCTCCGGGCCACGTTGTCGAGGGTGCTGATCTTTTGGGTGACGATTTTGCGTATCATTTTCTCGTTTACGATGATTTCCCGGTCGAGTTTGCGGTGGAGAAGGGTTAGTTGTTCCCGCATTTCCTGTAATTCCGTATGATTTGAATATTGTTCCATTTCCGAAAGTTTTTTAGTTGTTGGACATCTTTTTTAATTCTTCTTTGATACGAAACAGGCGGACAGATACGTTTTTTACCGAGATTCCTACGATGGAGGCGATTTCTTCGTAGCTCATGTTTTCCAGCCACAACAGGACGATGGCCCTGTCGAAAGGTTTTAAACGGTGGATGCGGTCGTACAGCATCCTGATTTGCCGGGAATCCTCGTCTTTGTCCTCGAAAAGGTTTAGGTCGGTAGGCAGCGGTACGGTGATGTTTCTTTTCTTTTTGCGTTCGGATGAAACGCATGTGTTGAAGCATACCCGCCATATCCAGGTGGAGATGTCGCTTTTGCCTTGAAAGTTCGGCAGGCCTTTCCAAAGATTAAGGAGGGATTCCTGAAAGAGATCGTTTATCTCGTCGGAGTCTTTCGAGAACATAAAGCATACGGTGTAAATCGTGTTTTTATGTTCTTTTACTATTTGCGCAAATTCTGTTTCCGATGTGTCCACGTTGTTTTTCTGATTAATTTTTGCCCGTTAGACGTTATTCTTTTCGGAAAAACTACATATTATTTCTGTTTTTTTTCAATTTCCCGGAGGTTTTCCATTTTTTTCTTCCGCAAAAAGCCGTTGATGTCTTCTAAGTGTTCGGTTACTTTCCCGTTGCCGAATTCATAGACTTTCTTTACCAGACCGTTGAGGAAGTCGCGGTCGTGGGAGACGACGATTAAGGTGCCGTCAAAGTTTATCAGGGCGTTTTTGAGGATGTCTTTCGTTTTTAAGTCCAGGTGGTTTGTCGGCTCGTCCAGTATCAGGAAATTAACGGGCTGCAACAGCAGTTTTATCATGGCCAGGCGGGTGCGCTCGCCCCCGGAAAGGACTTTTACTTTTTTATCGATGTCGTCGCCGCTGAACATGAAGGCTCCTAGCAGGTTTTTGGTATTGCTTTTCAGTTCGAGGGGCGTGACGTCGTCTACCGTCTGGAAGACGGTCAGTTCTTCATCCAGCAGGGATGCCTGGTTTTGCGCGAAGTAACCGATTTGTACGTTGTGTCCCAATGTCAGCGTTCCCGTGTAGTCTGTTATCTCGCCCATGATACATTTGACGAGGGTGGATTTACCCTCTCCATTTCTTCCGACGAAAGCGACCTTTTCACCCCGTTCGAGGGTAAAGTGGGCGTTGTTGAAGACTTCATGCGTGCCGTAATGTTTGGATAAGTCCTGTATGATGAGCGGATAGTTTCCGGAACGGGGAGAGGGCGGGAATTTCAGCCGCAGGGCGGAGGTGTCCTCTTCGTCCACTTCGATAAGTTCCAGTTTTTCCAGCATCTTCACCCGGGATTGCACTTGCAGGGTTTTCGAATAGGTGCCTTTGAAGCGTTCGATGAACTCTTTGGTTTCGGCAATCATTTTCTGCTGTTCGTCATAGGCTTTTTGCTGTTGCTGCCGGCGTTCTTCTCTCAGCACCAGGTATTGGGAATAATTGACTTTATAGTCATAGATGCGCCCCATGGTGACTTCGATGGTGCGGGTCGTGATATTGTCCACGAAAGTCCGGTCGTGGGAAATCAGCACCACCGCTTTCCCGTTTTCAATCAGAAAATTCTCCAGCCATTGGATGGAATCGATGTCCAGGTGGTTCGTCGGCTCGTCCAGTAGAAGCACGTCCGGATTCTTCAACAGCATTTTGGCCAGTTCGATGCGCATGCGCCAGCCGCCGCTGAAGTCGGCAGTGGGGCGGTGAAGATCTTCGCGTTTGAATCCCAGACCGAGCAATGTTTTTTCGACGTCCGCCTCGAAATGGGTCATATCGATGCTGTAAAATTTTTCGCTGAGCGTGGATACCTCTTCGATAAGTTTATAGTATTCCGGAGAATCGTAGTCCGTCCGTTCCGTCAGCTGGCGGTTCAGGTCCTCGATCCGTTTCTCCATGTCGAACAAATGGGAGAATGCCTGCGACGCCTCTTCGAATACGGTGCGTCCGTCTTCCGTCATCAGGTGTTGCGGCAGGTAGGCGATAATCGTGTCTTTCGGTGCCGTTACACTTCCTTTGGTCGGTTTGCGTACGCCTGCCAGTATCTTGAGCAGGGTGGATTTGCCGGCTCCGTTTTTCCCCATGAGGGCGATGCGGTCTTTTTCATTAATCTGAAAGGAAACATCTTTAAAAAGAATGCGGTCGCCGAAATCTACTGTAAGTCCGTCTGCTGAAATCATAATGTCGGTTTGAAATAAAAACTCCGTCAAAGTTAGAAAAAAATAAGCACCTGCATCCGGAAATCGCAAGGGAGGGTCATATACGTATTTATTAATTTTTTTTATGATTATAATCATAGGTATCCTTTGCCTGAAAATATATTTTTGTGGAACAAAAGGGTGTGAAGAATGGGCGAACATATTTCTTTTCGTAGAAACGAAGGATTGATTACCGTAAAACCTTACTGGAAGGGGAATCCGGTAGTAAAGGGACGTTTTGTCAACCGGCAGCACCGGATGAGGCACGGCATGGGGAATATCCTGAAATGGCGGTTTTCCATGAATCCCCAGCGGAAAGAAAAAAGACGGGAAAAGTGGACTCCCCGGCTGGAATATCTGCACTCCCTCGATGTTGTCCGGGGGGATGCTTTGGTGTGGTTGGGCCACAATTCTTTTTTTATGCAGTTCGGAGGCAAGCGCCTGATGTTTGATCCCGTATTCGGCAATATCCCTTTTGTGCGCCGGCGCAGCGAGTTGCCTGTAAATCCCGATATTTTCCGGAATATCGACTATCTTCTGCTGAGCCACGACCATTTTGACCATCTGGACAAGCGGAGCATCGCCCGATTGTATGGTAACAATCCGCAAATGAAGGCATTTTGCGGATTGGGAGTCGGGACATTGCTGAAAGGATGGTTTCCTGACATGCAGGTGATAGAAGCCGGGTGGTACCAGCAGATCGAGAGCGGGGAGCTGAAACTGACCTTTTTGCCGGCCCAGCATTGGAGCAAGCGCTCCGTGCATGATGGCGGACAAAGGCTGTGGGGGGCTTTTATGCTCCAGGCGAATGGCATTTCCGTTTATTACAGCGGAGATACGGGCTATTCCGGGCATTTTGCGGAAATTCCCGAACTGTTCGGCGCTCCCGATTATGCCTTACTGGGAATCGGTGCCTATAAGCCCCGCTGGTTTATGCGCCCCAATCACATTTCGCCCTATGATTCTTTGAAGGCTTCGGTGGAAATGAAGGCGAAAATGACCATTCCGATGCATTACGGAACCTTCGATTTGTCGGATGAGCCTTTGAGCGACCCTCCGAAAGTTTTTGAGGAAGAAGCCCGCAAACACAATATTCCGGTGATTATTCCCGGTTTGGGCGAGGTGATTGAAATAAAAAAATACGGGACGCAGGGTCCCGTATTGTCGTGACATTGCAGCAGCAGCTTAACGCAAAGTCTTGGTACTTTTTTTAGTAGCCTCTCTGTGGTGCTCCTGATTTTCACGTTGCGTTTTTTTGTCAGTACTCTTTCTGATCTGACCTTTCTCCGAATTTTTACTTGTACTGTTCATGGCACTTAATTTAATAGTTAGTTACTGTGCTAAACGTGAAGATGCCGCTGAAAGTTGGATAATAAACTGAAAATTAGTATAATATAGTATAATGCCGTATTTTCCGGTAAACGCAGACAAATGCCGGAATAAGAAATAAATCGGCGGCAAGCCAGGCCATCGGGTCCCCGAAACAAACGGCAAGGTAGCCGAATGCCGGCACGGCGAATACACTGACCAGCGCCCGGGCGATCATCTCCGATACGCCGGAGAGCATGGCTAAATTCGTAAATCCTACACCCTGTATCGTGTAACGGAGGATGCAAAGCAATCCCAGGGCAGGGAAGAAGCAGGCGGCGACATGCAGAAACAATTCCGTATTTTTCAGAATTTCCGTTTCCGCGGCGTCGACGAACAATAAGGCCAGCAGGCGGGAAGAGCTCATCAGGATAATGAATGTGAGTGCGGTGTAGAGAAGCATGATCCCTACGCTGGCTTTGATGCCTTCCAGAATGCGTTGCGGCTTTCCGGCACCGTAGTTCTGGCCGCTGTATGTGGCCATGGTGATGCCCAGGCTTTCCAGCGGACAGAGGAAGAACATTTTGATGCGCACGGCAGAAGTAAAGGCGGCGACACAGGCGGTGCCCAGAGCGTTGTTGGCACTTTGCAGCATGATGCTTCCGATGGCCGTGATGGAAAACTGAAGGCCCATCGGGATACCGATTTTCAGCAGTTTCCGGGCCAGTGCCCCCTGGAATCTGCGTTCTTCCGCCACGGGTTTCAATATCTGAAAGTGCCGGAACATGTAGAAATAGCATAAAAGGGCGGATACCCCCTGTGAAACGACAGTGGCGATGCCGGCGCCTGCGACGCCCCATTTGAGCACCAATATGCAGACAAGGTCCAGCAGGACGTTGAGAATCGTAGCGAAAAGCAGGAACCAGAAAGGAGTTTTGCTGTCGCCCAATGCCCGGATGATGCTGGACAGCAGGTTGTATAGAAAAGTGCAGGGAACCCCTATAAACGTGACTAACAGGTAGGCATACGCTCCGTCGAAAATATTTTCGGGTGTCTGCATGATACGCAGTATATCGGCACAATACAGGCTCGTCAGGATAGCGATGGCAATCGACAGGGCAATCGATAGTTTCAGGCTGACAAAAATGTAGCGGCGCATCAGGCTGTAATCCCTGGCTCCGAATTTCTGGGCTACGGGAATTCCGAAACCGCACCCGCAGCCGTTGCAAAATCCTAAAATGAGGAATATGACGGAACTGCTTGCCCCTACCGATGCCAGTGAATGGATGCCCAGGTATTTTCCGACAATGGCGGCATCCACCAGGGAATACGTCTGTTGAAGAATGTTGCCTAACAGTAAGGGTAAAGTGAAATTTACAAGAAGCGGCAAAGCCCGCCCTGTTGTCATTTCTTTTGAAGTCGTCATAGATTGCAGTTAAACAGCTTCCGGTTCGGAGGGGCTGATTTCTTCGGACAAAATTAAATTTTCTTTCTCTTTGTGCAAAGGCAGGCGGGGAAACATTCATTTTGCATTATCTTTGTGCAAAAGATAATGAAGCGTGAAACGTTGCCGTTGAGCAATGGAAATAAATTAAAGTAACAGAACGATGAAAAAATTACAGATTTTATTTGTGTGTCTGCTGGCTGTTTTAGGACTGAAAGCCGTGGAACTGAAATCTCCTGACGGAAATTTGGTCTTGCAGGCGGACGTGAAAAACGGGCGTCCGGTGTATAGCCTGGATTATAAACAACGTCCGGTGATAAAGCCGAGCTATCTGGGTTTGGAATTAAAAAATGACAAGGACCTGATGAGTGGCTTCAGTGTTGCCGGAGAACAGATCTCTGCTTTTGACGAAACCTGGCAGCCGGTGTGGGGGGAAGTGAAAAATATCCGTAACCGCTACAATGAGTTGGCTCTGACACTCAAGCAGGAGGAAACCGGCCGGACGATGATTATTCGTTTCCGTTTGTTCAATGACGGTCTCGGATTCCGCTATGAATTTCCCCAGCAACCGGAACTGAATTATTTCGTTATCAAGGAGGAACATTCCCAGTTTGCCATGGCAGGCGATCATAAGGCTTTCTGGATACCGGGCGATTACGATACGCAGGAGTACAGCACGGTGACTTCCAAATTGTCGGAAATCCGGGGATTGATGAAGGGAGCGATCACGCCCAATTCCTCACAGACTCCGTTTTCGCCGACGGGAGTGCAGACTTCGTTGATGATGAAGAGCGATGACGGATTGTATATCAATATCCACGAGGCTGCTTTGGTGGATTATGCCTGTATGCACTTGAATCTGGACGATAAAAATATGGTGTTCGAATCGTGGCTGACGCCGGATGCCATCGGTGACAAAGGCTATATGCAGGCCCCCTGCAAGTCGCCGTGGAGAACCGTGATGGTGAGCGATGACGCCCGTGAAATCCTGGCTTCCAAACTGATACTGAATCTGAACGATCCCTGTGCCTATGAGGATGTATCGTGGATTAAACCTGTAAAGTACGTAGGGGTATGGTGGGAAATGATTACGGGAAAAAGTACTTGGTCGTACTCCGACCTGCCCGCAGTGAAACTGGGAGAGACGGATTATTCCAAAGTAACGCCCAACGGAAAACATGCGGCGAATACCGCACATGTGAAAAAATACATAGATTTTGCAGCCGAACACGGCTTTGACCAGGTATTGGTGGAAGGTTGGAATGAAGGCTGGGAAGACTGGGCAGGAAAGACCAAAGACTACGTGTTCGACTTTGTTACCCCTTATCCCGATTTCAATGTGGATGAGTTGCGCCGGTATGCCGCTTCCAAGGGCGTGAAACTGATGATGCACCATGAGACCTCTTCTTCTGTACGCAATTATGAGCGGCACATGGAAAAAGCTTATCAGTTTATGGTAGACAACGGGTACAATGCAGTGAAGAGCGGTTACGTCGGAAACATCATCCCGAGGGGAGAATACCATTACGGGCAGTGGCTGGTGAACCACTACATGTATGCCGTGAAAAAGGCCGCCGAGTATAAAATCATGGTCAATGCCCATGAGGCTGTACGTCCCACGGGTTTGTGCCGTACGTATCCCAATCTGATCGGTAATGAATCTGCGCGGGGAACGGAGTATGAGGCATTCGGCGGCAGCAATCCCGACCACACCACCATTTTGCCGTTCACCCGTTTGATGGGCGGTCCGATGGATTATACGCCGGGTATTTTTGAGATGAAAGTGAGCAAAGCGAATCCGGACAACCATTCTTTTGTTCACTCCACGCTGGCCCGCCAGCTGGCTTTGTATGTAACGATGTACAGTCCCTTGCAGATGGCGGCGGACATGATTGAAAACTATGAGCCTTATATGGACGCATTCCAGTTTATCAAAGATGTTGCGGTGGATTGGGATGACAGCCGCTACCTCGAAGCAGAACCGGGCGATTATATCACGGTGGCGAGGAAAGCCAAAGGGACGGGAAACTGGTTCGTGGGCTGTACGGCCGATGAAAACGGGCACGTTTCCGACTTGTCGTTCGATTTTCTGGAACCGGGGAAAAAATATATCGCCACGTTGTACACGGATGCCAAAGATGCCCATTATGAACACAATCCGCAGGCTTATACGATTCGCAAGGGAATTTTGACCCATACTTCGAAATTGAAGCTGAAAGCCGCTCCCGGCGGCGGGTATGCCATAAGCATTATGGAGGTTACCGATCCGCAGGCATTGAAAGGATTGAAGAGGCTGTAAGCTGGAAATCAGATATAAAAGCTGTCCGGTATTTACCGGGCAGCTTTTTTTGTGCCTGCCGGTTGACGGGAAACACTAAATCTTTTTGAGGGCGGATTGCGTAAATGCTTGAAACCGGATACGGAAGACAGATTTATGGAAGAACTGACACTGACCACCCCTTCTATTTTGTTTTCAGCTATTTCGTTGATAATGCTGGCCTATACGAACCGTTTTCTTGCCTATGCGACAGTCATACGGAGCCTGAATGCCGAACACGTGAACAATCCGACGGCAGTAACGGCACGGCAGATTGAGAATTTAAGACGACGGTTGTATATCACGCGCACCATGCAGATATTCGGTGTGCTGAGCCTTTTGCTCTGTGTGGTATGCACTCTTTTTATTTATGTCGGCTGGCAACTGGCGGCCGTCTATATGTTTACCGCCTCTTTGTTGCTGCTGGTTATTTCTTTGGCGTTGTCGGTGAAAGAACTGCTGATTTCAGTAAAAGCCCTGGAATACCATTTGGACCGGGTCGAAAATGATAAATGACAGGGGTTAAAGGGGACGATTGGCATACAGGTCGTCGAAATTTACAGGACCTTTCACCTTCTCTTCTGTTTCAGAGCAAAGGGCATGGCCTGTTTCCAAATCTTTTTGGGCACCCTCGTCGTCTCCTTTCAATTTCTTCGCCTCCGCCCGGGCAAGATAGGCTTTTCCGAAATCCGGATTGATTTCCAGGGCTTCGTCGAAATATCGTATCGTTTCGTCGATCCGCTGGTTTGCCAGCAGGATGCGCCCGCTTTCGAGGTAGGCCTGTTCATGAAAAGGGTTGAGCTCCGTTACCGTGGCGTAATCTTGCAGGGCGGCTTCGTAATCCTGAAAGGCTTCCCGGATTTTTGCCCGCTGCATATAGGCGGCTTCTTCCTCGGGGGCGAGGTCGATAGCCCTGTCGATGTCATCGAGCGCTTTGTCGTATTGACCGATGTTATAATAGGCAGTGGACCGCAGCAGAAAGATGTCCATAGCATCGTCTTTCAATCCGGCGGCTTGCGTCAGATCGCTGATAACCTCTTCCATATTGCCGAGCTTATACCGGGCGTTAGCCATAAGCAGAAATGCCCGGTAGTCCGGCGTGTGCTGTAATACGGATTGGCAATCCCCGATAGCGGCTTCGAACTGCTCTTCCTGCAGGTAAAGCTGTGCCCGCTTGAGGAACGTATCGGTGTCTTCCGGGAATAAAGCCGTCAGACGATTGTAAGCTTCAATCGCCTCGGCATATTCCCCCTGTTGTATGCAAGCCGTCGCCAGATACTCCAGCGTTTCAGCCTCTTCCCGGAAATTCAACGCCTCTTTGAAACACCGGACGGCATATCCCGTTTTCCCCATTTTCAGGGCTTTTACCCCGTCGTATTTGAGAATATCGAATTTTCGTTCTTTCTCTTTTTCTTCTGTCTTTTCTCCGTTACCCGCATGACCTCCGAAAAGAGCTTTAAAAAAACTGCCCATCTTGCTCTGTAGAAAATAAATTTGGAGGATTATAGCTCCAAAGCCTTGAATTGGTTTTTATCGATGAAATAGAGTTGATTGTTGTGTGCATCTATTTCATAAACGACATTCCGGTCGTTGCTGAAATCAATGGTGCGCAATTCTTTTCCGGTCGTTTTTTCAACAACGACGATGCTTAGTTTGTCTTCCGAAGCTTCTTTTGCTCCTTTAAGGAAATAAGCATTCCGATTGTCTGTCCGTACGGCTTTCCGGTATCGTTCGTTTGCCTTCAGTTGCTGCAGTAATATCGTTTGTTGCTTGAATGATTCTTCCGCCATCTTCGCATACTCCAAATCAACGAATACTCCCGATTCATGGGTGGTTCCGTCATTACTGCTGAACTGAATGCGGGTGCCCAGTATGCGTGTCGCGATTTTTCCGAGCAATAAGCCAGCTTTTGCCAGTCGTTTGCCTGCCAGGTGTTTATACTGGTTGTGAGCCTCCAGATTGCCATCTTTGTCCAATAACAGATATTCTTTATTCCCGAAAATGAAATATTTGCCTTCATGAATCTCATATCCGCATATATCTTCCGGTTCCTCGATTTTGATATCGATAGCTTTCACTTTTTTGGTTTGGTTGTCCGGATCAAACAGATAGATATTTTTTCCGTCGAGTGCCAGGACTTTATTGTTGGCATCATCGAAGGCGATCTTGGAATGCTTTGACAAAGAACGCTTCCAGAGGCGCTTGCCTGATTTTTTATCGAAAGCGAAGATACCGTCTTCCACTACCATCAAAGTCGCATTTTTATACTCTTTTCTGATAAAATCGAATTTGGAGTTTTCATCCACGTCTTTGAATTCGATCGGTTTCTTCCAGGCTTTTTTCCCGTTTTCGGCATTGACGAGCATCAATTTGTTACCATACTGTACTTCTATACCCTGGGGCGTCAGACTGATGTTTTTGGTATTTTTGGCGCTGTAATCCTTTTTCCAGATTTTCTTTCCGTTTTTGATGTCATAGAGATTGAATCCGTCGCTGTGTGCCAATAAGATTCGGTCCTGGCCGACGAAATCCGCAGCGACATAGGTCGCATCCAGCTTTACGGGCGCAGACCATATATTTTTCCCGGTCCGGGCATCGATGCAATGTACTTTTTTCCCAAAAGCTTTAGGACCGAAAAGACTCAGGGCGTTACCCAAACCGGAACGTTTTTCCGCGACCAACAAGATTTTCTGATCTTCAGTCATGAGAAAAGCGTTGGGGTTGCATTCATTTTCCCAAAGAATTTTGCCGCTTTTCCCGTCGATCAGAGTCAATTTATTACCGTTGTTGTATATGATGTTTCCTTCCGCATTTGTATTGGGGACAAATACATTTAACGACAGGCCTTCCGAGAATTTGTTCGCGAGTTTTGAGAATCCTTTGGACTTGTCTTTATCGACCAGCAGTGTTTCCCACTCGATTTCGTCGGAGAGAAAATTGACGGCGTATAATTTCACATTCCCTTCCGTATCCATCACTTTGGCCAGCAACAAATTCAGTTGAGGTATGAGATCGTGACCGAGCCATTCCTGGAAAGCCGTCTTTTCATTGCCTAAAATGATTTGTCCGTTTGCGACATCGATCAGATTGTTGCAGACGATAGCGAAAGGTGTATAATTGATTTCCTCATACTCGGATAAATCCGTATTTGATGAAGAGCCGGTAATGGCATTCACCGTTTGAAGTGTTTTTAATGTTTTGCCGAGGGACGATCTGTCGATTGTCCACAGGAGTTTCCTTTGGCTCGGATCTACGCCGTAGAACGCGTCTGTAGTCTCGATCAGGGGAGTTTGCGTAAATTGGTGAAAAAAGATCATTTTTGCATTTCCTTTCACCTGCGCACTCCACGCTTCCTTATCCTGTGCGAAACCCGGAAGGGACAGCAATAAACTGAAAAATAATACGATATGTTTCATTTCTTCATTAATTTTTATAAAACATTGCAAAAATAGGAAAATTTTGTTCGGCAGCCAAAGGACGCGCAGTGAAAATATAAGAGACTGGCACGGCCAAATCCGGCTTTCTTCAAAAGGGCATGGAGGTGTCTTGTTAGAAGTTGCTTGCTTTCTTTGCATAGTGTATCATAACAGATGGTCGCCTTCCCGAATACATTCCCCTCTCATTTCACTTCTGCAGTGCCTTTGGAAACTTTGTCAATAGTCTTATATTATAAAAATCGATATCATAAATTATAATTACCTGTTTCAATAAAATATTATTTTTGTAGTAACTAAAAGCAATATATTTATGACTTTAGAAGAACTGATACATAAAGGAGAACAATTCATATGGAGAGGAGATATAGTTCATGCCGTTACAAAACCTTTGGAATATGCAAAATGGCAAGAGACAGCTTTAATGTTCCTTCAGAATAATTTCCCAGGTCATCCGCAAACAAAAAGATTTTTGGAAATATTAAATGGAAACCGAAAAGCAGAAAACAAACGAAATTCTCTTGTAGGTATACTCTAAGCCTTTAGTGTATGCGAGCCATCTTCGGCAGAAAATAAAGACGGACTGCTCATCCTTGAAAACATATTCGAAAATTTTCAAAAGGTAGAACAACAACTTCGCCGCCGTTATAATAATAGGGACACATTAAAAATACAGGATGAATACGATGTGCAGGATTTATTGCATTCTCTTTTAAAACTTCATTTTGATGATGTCCGGCCGGAAGAATGGGCGCCTTCCTATGCTGGAGGTTCTAAACGTATGGATTTCTTGCTCAAAAAAGAATCTGTCGTTATTGAAGTAAAAAAACACGGGAAAATTTGAAGGATAAAGAAATTGGAGAACAATTAATTATTGACATTGCAAATTATCAGAACCATCCCGATTGCCAGACACTTTTATGCTTTATCTATGATACAGATTGTCATATAAGTAATCCCCATGGACTTGAAAATGATTTGGAGAAAGGAAATGATAGCATAAAAGTAAAAGTATATATACGACCATTGTAATCCGCCAAACCCGATACGTTGTCAGATATTATTAGAAAAACTTTAACACCCTTTAGATGGAAATCAATAAAAGAGAGGGAGAAAAATTGTCCTGAAAACCCTATCTTTGTCAATCAATACCTAATCTTGTGCAAAGGGTCATGAAGAAAAAAACTTCCGGAATAATGCAATCTCCTGAAGAAATTCATATAAGGGATATTGCGGGGAAAAAAGTCAGAATAAAAATATACGGACAGAAATCATTGGAAGACCAGTTGGCGCTAATCACCCACTATCTCCATCACCACGCGGATCCGGAGGGTGAAATCTACCGAAAAGATGCAATAACGGAAATCCGGAACCTCTTACAGGCAACTTACCCTCAAAACGAGGATATATGGAAAGTGGCGGAAGCCCCGCTTCAGTACAAATTATTCAGTGAAACACAGGACATACCCTTTCCTGCTCCTGCAAATCCTGATTTCACATTCATCGACCTCTTTGCCGGAATGGGAGGCTTCCGCATAGCCATGCAGGAGCAGGGAGGACGTTGCGTATTTTCCTCTGAATGGAACAAATACGCACAGCAGACATACCTGACAAACTTTGGAGAAATGCCATTCGGTGATATAACCAAAGAAGAAACAAAAAAATACATCCCCGATAATTTTGACATACTCTGTGCTGGATTCCCTTGTCAGCCATTCTCCATTGCGGGAGTATCCAAAAAAAATAGTCTTGGAAGGGCTACCGGATTCCTTGACAAGACCCAGGGAACCCTTTTCTTTGATGTGGCAGAGATAATCAGACGCAAGCGACCCAAAGCATTCTTTCTTGAAAATGTAACAAAGTCATAATGGGTGAAAATACAGACTTCCAGCTATTCCTCAAACAAATGGCAACAGGTCATGTTTACTACGATCTCGGTATAAAAATGGAACATTGTTCTGCACAACCCAAAATAAAAAACGCAGTCAGTTCAGAATATAAATGGTCTTTATAAAAAAACAGAACTGGTCATCCTGTACTGACCTCCTTTATACCCACACTATTTATACACTTCTCCCGTTTTAGCAATCATAGCGGGAGAATACGCTGGCGCAGTCGTCCTCCTGTTCATATTCAGGAAAGACTGTTGAAGCAATGATTCTATCACAGACAGGCTGCTCATGCGTTGTTTCGGTTTCAACTGACACTCCCAGACCACAATAATATTCCATTCGGCACCTCTTAACTTCTCCCGTTCTTCCGAATCCCGTTCCTTGTTTTTTCTGATTTTCTCCGTCCACCATACCGTACGGGTTTGTGGAATTACAAAATATTTGCACCTCTCATGTCCGTGCCAGAAACAGCCGTTAACAAAAATGACAGTCCGGTATTTCTTCAGGACAATATCCGGTTTCCCCGGCAGAGATTTCACATTTATCCGGAAGTGGAAACCTTTGCTAAAAAAGGAACCTTCTTACAATCATCTCCGGTTTCGTGTTCCTGCTTTTGATGCTTGCCATATTATGGCTGCGCACCTCCTTTGAATGAACATCAGTCATCCATCTCAATACTTCGATCTGGCAAAACTACATCTAAAATCACGTTAAAAAAATCTTCTCCCCTCTCATTCCATTCCTTCTCCGTCCTTTGTAACTTCATATGTTTTATAGTTTGAATGGCGAATTGTGAGATAAAAACGTTAAAAACGGGTAATATTTCTGTTTTTTGGAGGGGAAGCGCTTTTAATATGAGTTTTTTTTGCTTAATTTGGTGCCATCTAAAAATAATGATATGTTAGCGAGATTTGAAGTAGAAAATTTTCTTTCCTTTGATAAAAAAGTAGAATTTTCATTAATAGCCGGAGATGTTAGAACTAAAAAGAAACATTTGATAGAAGACCGGAACATTAAAATATTAAAAACAGCAGTCCTGTATGGTGCAAACGCTTCAGGTAAATCTAATCTTGTCCGTGCAATTAACTTTGCAAAAGACATCATAGTAGAGGGATTAGAAAAAGTAAATGTTTTGAACAGCCATTATCGATTAAATGAAAATAATATTAATAAACCGACAATTTTTAATTTTGAAATTAAGGCTGGAACACGATACTACTCATATGGTTTTGGAGTAATCCTGTCAAAAAATCAAATATTGGAGGAATGGTTATACGAAATTTCGGAAGCTGGGGAAAAACTTATATTTGAAAGAATTAAAGATGAGGAAGATGTTCATCAAATAAATTTTGGGTTAAAATTACTAGGAGATGCAAAAAAAAGATTTGATGTATATAAAGATGATTTTAAATCTTCTGACAATCTCTTGTTCCTTAGCGAGATTAATAGAAAGAGTTTAAATGACATTCAACAACAGATTTTGCCTCTGATTGAAGTTTATGCTTGGTTTGACAAAAAATTGACTGTTATTTTCCCTTGTTCAAGATTTCAGGGTTTAAGTTTTGTTGGAGACAATACTCAAATGTCTGATACATTTAATGAATACCTTCATATTTTCCAGACAGGAATTAAGAAAGTTGCTTCTAAAACAGAAAATTTTGATAATATCAGGATACCTGATGCTATCAAACAGCAAATCAGAAAAGATGTAAAAAAAGAATTTGAAAAAGATAACATAAAAGACAACTCCACTCTTCTTTTTAGCGTGAATGGCAAATCATTTACTTTATTTCAAAACAAGGAAGGAGAATATATAATAAAAAAATTAGGATTGGAGCATGAATCCGATTGTGGGAAGTCGGTTGTTTTTGATATGGACGAAGAATCAGACGGTACACAAAGATTATTAGACCTTATTCCAGCTCTTTCACAAATTGTAAAAAATGATCGTGTTTATGTAATTGATGAGATAGACAGAAGTTTACACTCTAAATTAACTTATTCTTTATTTGAAATATTTCTTCAATTATCAACTAATTGTGAAAGCCAATTAATAGCTACAACTCACGAATCCTTATTACTGGATTTAGACCTATTTAGAAAAGACGAAATATGGTTTGTTGAAAAAGAAAACAATTCTTCCAGAATATATTCGCTTGATGAATTTAAGGTTAGGAATGATAAGGCTATCCGAAAAGATTATCTTTTGGGAAGATATGGGGCAATTCCTATTTTTAAAAGTTTTAAAAACATAGATACATGTCAAATAGATTAAGAATCAGTCATCCATTTGGTAAACGTACAGTTCCCTCTGAAAGCATTGAACCTAATACTTTGTATTGTATAGCTTTTGCTGGAGAAGGAAAAACGGAATATGAGTATTTTGATAAAATCATCGATAGAGCAGAAGAGTTGGGAATATCAAAATTTGTCAAAATAGAACCTTTAGAGGCAGAGGATGAGAATGATACAAAAAGTCACCCTAAACATGTAATCAAGTTACTTCAAGAGCGAAAGGGCAATCCTAATTTTGGTTACGATCCTCATGAAATATGGATGGTTGTTGATCGTGACCGGCAAAATGTAAAAAGAGAACAACTTGAAGAAATAATAAAAATATGTGAACAAGAAGGATATAATCTGGCACTTTCTAATCCTACGTTTGAATTATGGTTGTTGTTGCATATAACAGATACTGATTCATATAATCTGAATGAATTATTGGAAAATAAAAAAACAGGGAAAAAAAGGTTTTTAGAAAAGGAAATTACAAAATTGTGTAAAGGGTACCGTAAGCCCAATATACCTTTTAAAATTGATTCTGAAAAAATTAAACAGGCAATTGAGAGGGCAAAAAAACTCGAAATAGATAACACAGAGTTAATAGAGAAACTTGGTACTAATGTATGTATATTAGTAGAACATATATTGAGAAACTGAATATAAGCACCCGTCACTCCCTGTAATTGGCTCATAAAGAGTGAATGTCATTGTGAACCAATTAAAACCAATTCTTGTGGCAGTGTCGCAGAAATTCAATTTTATTCAGAATCAGTCCGAATCTTCTGCCTGACCAACTAATCACTCACCTCTCCTGTTCTCATTATCCGGCAACCTCTCGCAACTAATCACCAGCACGCCGTCAAACACCACGACTCTGGCAAAATCTCCGACCTCAAACCCCGCCTTCTGCAGCCAAACTCCGGCAAGAGAAATAGACGGCAGCTTCCGTTGAAACGTAGAATGGGGAGAACGCAGACACCTGATTTTACGGATACTTACTTCATCTTTTTGCCTTTTGGGTGTCATCTCAACGGTACTCATAACTTTTGAAACTTAAAATAAGGGCGGAAATGCCCCGGTACACCCCGATAATTGCCGGAGATATTACCATTGAGGAATTGTATTCCTTGCTTTCCCGTACGAATAGGGGCGTATTGTACTACGTGGACGAGTTGGCCGGACTGATTAAGAATATGGGACGCTACAATTCCGGTTCGGACATGGAGTCCCTGTTGAGTCTTTGGAGCGGAAGTCCGTCGTCGGTCATGCGTAAGACATCGGACCCGCTTGTCATTGGAGCCCCCGTACTTTCGCTCATAGGTACGATTCAACCCAAAATCCTGCCCTCGGTGTTTAAGGACAAACAGGATAATGGCTTTATGGATCGTATCATCTGGATTATGCGGGAGGAGCCCGTTACGCTATGGTATGAAGAAGACATTGATGCTCACTTGGTCGCGCGGTACTCCGATGCAGTCAAGCGCCTGTATGCTTTGACGTCTGCCGGTCTGAAAGACGGATCCACTCCCCGGGAGATAGAATTAACTCCCGAGGCCAGGCAATTGGTTATGGAGTGGCACAACAACGACCATGCAAGCGAATTGGAGGCTGCTTCAGACGAAACCTATGCGGGTGCGTTGGGTAAAATGGATATTATCATGTTGCGTTGCGCACTGATTATCCAGTGCATCTATTGGGGGTACGGCGAGGCAGACAACGAGGCTGTAAGCGTGCGGGCTGTGCAGAATGCCATTATACTGACTGACTATTTCAAGCGTCAAGCCATTGAATTGCATCGGTATCTGTATAGTGGGAATCCCCTTGACAAACTGACCGAAAAGCAGCGGCGGGTTTATGATGCGCTTCCGAATAGATTGATTACCATAGACAGGTATGCGTCCAAAGCGGAGGAGTTGGGAATGAACAGAAACGTATTCAAGAAATTTTTAGCGAACAACAAGCTCTTGTTTGTGCGGGAAGACCGAGGCATGTATGCTAAAAAACTGATTGAATAAGGCACTAATGGCTCTATCGGCACTTTGTCTTGGACGCAAAGAGGAACAAGGCTTTTTGCTTTCCGGGCAGTGCCGCGAAGAGCCGTAGAGAGCCGATTCCGGAAAGGTCGAACAGATCGCACGAACAGTTGCTTTCGTTTCTTGTCGGGTGGACAATATTTTGGGATTGAACGCTTCTGACGGGGAGTGGACCAACGGACTGGACTTATGCGATTATATCGTCCGAGGAATACAGAATAATACGATTAATACATTTAATAACAATAGATTATGAAAAAGTATCATTTACGCTATGGCCGTGGGAACTACGGCATTTGTCCACAGTGCGGCAGACGGTCTTTCGTTTTTTATGTGGATAGAAGTAACAAGAAGATCAATCGTTACGTCGGACGTTGCAATTACTCGAACGATTGCAGGTATCATTATCGACCGCGCGATTATTTTGCAGATTGCAGCAGCCGTATGGCGACGCAAGAAAACACAGTCGAAAATCCTGACATGGACAATATGCCTTTTTGACGCTTCGTCATATGCCGATTATCACTTCCTGCCGGAGAGATATTCATTATTTCTCCGGCATATATTTTCTAATATGACGTATGGTGTCATGCCTATTTGCTTATTTTTGCAGGACATACGAAAGAATGTGCCCGTTTTCGCTTTCCGTATGACGCTTCGTCATATCGTGCAAAACGGAGTGATTTTTGAAAAAACAAACAGATAATACTATGGCAACAAAGAACAATATCCGGCGCGACTACCTGATTGTAAGTCGTATTTTGCGTGGCGATTATCCCAGTTCCGCCACGCTGTTGGTCTATCTTGAACGGCACGACTGCGCCGTGACCAATCGCACCTTGCAGCGTGATTTGGCAGACATCCGCAGCAATTTCGACATAGATATTCTCTACGATCCGCAACGCGGGGGCTGGGGCATCAATCCGGAGACGGCGGGGGATTTCGAGAAAATGCTCTATTTTATGGAGCTTGCCGAAAGCTCGGATATGGTGCTTTCGGGGTTGCGTGAACAGCGCGGTTTGCTCCGCTATCTGTCAATCAGTCCGACGACACGTTTCAAGGGGGTAGAGTTGCTTCCTCACCTGCTGCGGGCAATCAGAGGGTCGGAGGTCGTGGCGTTTGAGCATACCAACTATGCTACGGGAGCGTCTACCTGTTACGAGGTTCACCCTTATCTGCTCAAAGAGTTTGCCGGGCGGTGGTATCTCTTTGCCTACGTGCCGGACAAGGAGGCGTTCCGTACGTTCGGCCTTGACCGGATTGGCTTTTATTCTTTGCCGGGCAGGCTCTTTACGCGAAAGCCCGAGCGAGAGGAAACGGCGCGTAGATTCGACCGTGTATATGGCTTGGTCTATGAACCCGGACAACGAAAGGATGCACCTGTCGAAAGTGTGCGTGTAAAGTTTTATGATGCCTCAATGCTCCGCCACCTTGCCGCCTTGCCGCTCCATGCTTCGCAACGCATCGAGGGGGACACGGCGGAGTGGCAGTTGATTGTCAATCCCGAACTGGAGAACAAGCTGCTGAGTTACGGAGAATGCGCCGAAGTGCTCACACCCGAATCGCTCCGGCAACGGATTGCCGGACGACTGCGTGAGGCTTTGACCCGATACTGACGCAGACAAAAAACAAACGACAGACCGCCACCGCAAGGTGAGCGGTTTTTTTTACGCCTTATGGTAACGATGAAAATGAAAGAAAGTCTTCAAAAAACGAGAGCCCCGACGAGTTTTGTCGTAGTAACCTCTCTATGTTTGCACACGAAAATCGGCTATTCGTCGTGCGATTGGAAGCGAGGATCGTCCAAAGCCGGGAAAAACTCGGAGGGCGAACACCCCAAGTCCTGCGCGATCAGATAGAGTTGATGAATGGTGTATTTGGTGTCGTAGTTTGCACTCTCGACCTGCCCGACGAAACTCGCAGAGCAACCGATAGTAAACGCGATGTCGCGTTGGGAAACCCCATGCTCTTTGCGTTTCTCACGCACCTTGTCGATTACGTATCTGTCGATTGCCGATTTCATAAGAATTTGCTAAGTATTGCAAAGCAACGGAAAATGTTTATCTTTGCGCTTAGTATTACTAAGCAAACAAAGAGGTTATTATGAAAACAGAGAAAAAATCGAACAGGTGGGTGTATGAGTACGAGGAAGACAAAAAATATCGTCGGACATATACAAATGAAGCCGGAGAAGTCAGTTCAATGGATGTGAGCAGTGTGCGCTATGTGTTAGGCGAAATTTTCGAGGGCGGGCAAAACGCCAAGGTGTTAATTTGTATCGGGGTTAATCCTAGTACGGCAATTCCGGGAATCCTTGACCCTACATTGAGACAGGTAGAAGAATATGCTTCAGAACATGGGTACGGCGCATGGTATATGCTGAATCTCTACCCGCAACGGGCAACCGACCCGGACGAGATGCACGAGGAGGCGGACATGACGCTTCACAACCGTAATGTCGCGGCCATTCGCAAGTTGCTTGAAAAGGTTCCGCAAGCCGATGTCTGGTGTGCATGGGGAGCGACCATAAAAAAGCGTTCTTATCTGTCCGGGATGTGCGACAGTATTTTGAAGCTCTTTAGCGGGAACGGCTATACTCTTATGGCCTATGGTCAGACAAAAGAGGGACACCCCTCACACCCGCTTGTCATGAAGCGGACGGATAAGTTAGAACCGGTCGCCAAGTTTGAGAAACTGAAACCATTTAGTTTAAAATGATATGAGGAAGTATTTGTTTTTAGTCTTGTGTGTTGCGGGCATATTGTCGTCGTGCAGCAAAAAGTACGATGACAGCGCATTGTGGGGGAAGGTGGATGAGCTTGAGTTTCGTATTGTCATGCTCGAAGAGTTATGCCGGCAGATGAACACGAACATATCGTCGTTGCAGTCGCTCGTAGATGCACTTCAGGACAACGACTGCATTACGGAGGTTATTCCCATTTGGAACGACGGGGAGGAGGTGGGATACACGATTGCTTTTAAGTATAATCCATCAATCACCATTTATAACAGGATTGGAGACGGGAATGGTGAAGAAGGCAAGAATATCGTCACCCCAATTATTCGCATCAAGTTGTATGATGATGGCAATTATTATTGGACGATTCAAATCGGTGAAGAGCCGGAAGAGTGGTTGCGCGATATTTATGGCAATATGGTGCGGGCCAATGGGAAAGATGGTACTGACGGAAAGGATGGTGCTGATGGAAAAGACGGAGAAGACGGCAAGGACGGTGCCAATGGAAAGGATGGTGCTGACGGAAAAAACGGAGAAGACGGCAAGACTCCGAGAATCCGTATCAATCCTGCGACCAATGAATGGGAGATTTCCGCAGACGGGAGCGAGTCGGGATTTGTTTCGACAGGAGTAAAGGCTACCGGAAGTTCGACATCTGGAGGTGACATTTTCACCGACATCTCGGAAACGGACGATGCGGTGACGTTCACACTAACTAGTGGAGAAACAATCGTTCTCCCCAAAAACATTGCAGTAGTCATTAGTTTTAAGTGTCCTCGCAGTTTTTTCCCAAAAGAGGTGCGCTCCATTCCGTATTCATTGACAGCGTCTCATCCAGAATCTGTTAATATTTCCACAATGGGTGTGACGTCTGGTTGGAAGGTCGAGGTTGACCGGGAGAACAGCCGATTTATCATTACGGCACCGCCGACGGCAACAGAAAGTAGTCGCGTGGATGCCGTCATACTTGTCTACGACGAGCGTCCGGTTGGGGTATATCCTTTGCCACTTGTTGTAGTGCCACTGGAGGGGAGTGTCGTCATCAACGATGTGGTTTGGGCAGCTACCAATGTGGACGATTGCCATACTTTTGCCGCTTCTCCCGGAGCTTTTGGTAAATACTATCAATTCAATAGGATAACGGCAATTGCTCCTAATGGTGTTGTACCTGAATATACGAGTGATGGAAACGTTGAATGGAGCAAAGAAAATGACCCGTGTCCTGCGGGATGGAGGCTCCCGACGGCAAATGAATTGGAGTCATTGATAGCTTCCGGCTGGCGAAAGGTGGATGCTTCCGATGACAATTGGGGTGTGCGCGGAATTTGGTTTGGACCGGAAGCCCAGATAGCAACATCATCACATATCGGTAATGCGATATTTTTACCGGCGGCGGGTTACAAAGATTTCGAAAGTCATCCGATATCCTCTTTTTCTTATTGGTCAAGTTCTCCTGGGGTAAGTGAGACGGGTAATTGGGGATCAGCTCTGCATACTTTCAATCGTTGGGAAGATGAGGAAATGTATCCAGCCGTAAATGTAATGGCTTGGCGAAATAGAGGTTACCCCGTTCGTTGCGTTCGCGAATTAGACCCTGTTTCTGTTGAAGAGTTGGAACAATCGATTAAAGAATAAACACTATGAAAATGAGAAAATTACTTTTACTGGCAGGCGCAATTCTTGCTTTTGCTTCCTGCTCAAAAAACGATGACGAACTTTCTATCAAAGGTTTGGAATTTCCTGAGGTCGAAACACCCGTAAAGGCAGGAGAGCCGGTTACAATTAAAGGCGAAGGATTTACAGAGCAGAGTGAAATCTGGTTACGAGCCGTTACCCGGGCAGCAGCCGAGGAAATCAAGACGGAAATCGTAGAGGTGGCATCCACCTACATCAAGTTCGTCGCGCCCGATTCGGTGGCAGGAAAACAGACCATCGTATTGAAACAAGACGGGAAAGAACGTGACTTGGGTACGCTTACATTTGAAGCCGCTACCCAGACTCCGGATGCGAAAGAACAGCTGTACGTGGCAATGACCTCAGAAGAAGAGGGGGCAGATATTGTGTACGCTGTTATTGACGGGGAACTTGAAAAAGTGTACACGCTTGCACCGGGTATGTTTATGTGGGGAGCTGTTACATTAGGGACGAAGGTTTATTACAATACAGAAGATCTTGAAACAGAAGAACAGAACGCCTTGAAATACTACGATTTTTCTCAAGGTGTTGAAACGGAAATTGCAAAGCAGTGGTTCGACGAGGGAATCGCTATCGGTATTATCGACGGCAAACTGCACGGCGTTAAGGCTAAGGCTGGCGATGCGGGAACACTTTTACTCGTGACGATTGCAGACGACGGTACGGAAACTTTGGTTGCAGAGTTCTCCGAAGTGCTCCCTGCGGAGGAAGAGTTTTGGGAGGTTGATAATATTTTCGAGTATGATGCAGCAACGCGAACCGTTATATTGTCCGGTTGGTTCGAGAAGCCTAACGAGCCTGGCGAGCTTGCTGTTAGCATTGCCCTTAATATAGAAAAAAGAAAATCCGTTTCTTATCTGTTCAAAGAGGGAATTTATGGGGAAGAAATAGCTTATGTAATGGCAGGTGAAACTCTGTTGCGTTTCGTTGCGCAGCATGAGGAATACGAGCAATTTAAGGGAACTACTGTAAGCGAAGTTGATCCGCTAACATTGCAAGACACCAAGCAGATTGGGACGATCAACTACCGCGTTTGGTGGCCGGTATATTTTGGCAAAAAAGTTGTCTTTAACGACACAGAGGATACGGAACATATTCGCACGCTCGACCCCAAGACCGGGGAAATAGGCGCTACGCTCTATACGGCCGAGTATGATGTGGAGCTGGAAACATTGTTCGTCATCACGCAATAATATCTCTGATTTATCAGAACGCCGCACCTTGCCTGTGCGGCGTTTTTTGTTTCTATGACGTGATTTGTCGCAGACGGCATCTTATTTTTGTCGTACAAAACAATGGAACAGATGAAAAAGCAACTTAATCAATTAGAGGATTTTTACCGAGTATTTCTTAAAATCAACCGATAGGGCGTTATGCGTATTTGTGTCATTGCAGACCTGCACGGCTCTGACCGTTGGCGGCAGATTATCAGTCAAGAGGAGGAACAGGTGGACAGGTTCCTCTTTTTAGGTGATTATTTTGATGATCACCGGGAGGAAATATCTGCCACTGCTCAGTTCGACAACTTTTGTAAGATTGTCGAATTGTGCGGGGAACGGGGCGACATTGACCTGCTTGTCGGCAATCACGACCTGCAATATTGCGGTGGGGCACGATGTGACGATTACAGTGGTGCGTTGTTTGCTATGGCGCACGATTACCTGACCGAACAGATACGCACGGGGGTATTGCAAGCCGTCGCCCTTTATGGACGCTACCTTTTTTCCCATGCAGGGGTGAGTGCCGAGTGGATGCGGGTACGGGGGCTTTTTACCCCTGAGGCTATTAACCGTCAGTTTGCCGTTGCACCGCTTGCGCTTGATTTCGTGGATCGCCCCGGTGCCGCCTTTGACGGAAACAACACCTATCAGTCGCCCGTGTGGATTCGTCCCGAAGCGTTGTATAAGGCGTTGCCTCCTCAGTGGCATCAGGTCGTCGGACACACGCAAATCGCAGAAATCACCCAATTCCCCAAAGAGAACCGAAAATTGATATTTACCGACACGGACGGACGACAATACGTCATCATCGACACCGTCTCCGAAACGGAACAAATAAAACCGCTGCATTGACTGGCGTTTTTTTTCTTTTTATATCGGGCTGCGACGACGTAATCTGTCATAGTCCGCATACGAACTTTGCCACTAAAACAATATGAATAACTTGACCATGAAACTCAAAATCACGGATGCGATCTCTGGGCAATCACTTTTTGTCACACTCGACGACAATCAGTCCTATGCCGAAGCGTTGCACAACCATACAAAAGAATTTATCTCTGTCCCTGCCACACATATGCGTCTGTGGCTCGTGGGAAATAAGAGCAGCAATCTCGAATTGAAAGACATTTACCGTATTTGCGGCGCGATTCAGGCGGTTTTCGGTGACTCACTGGTTTGGGACATTACTTCCGCCTCTCCTTTCCCCGAAGACCCGCAGGACATAGACGGTTATTTGCTTCTTAACGGTAAATAATAAAATTATAATAATAATTATTATGAAGAAATTATCAATGTTTGAACAAGCAAACGCAGAGTCCGCTCCTGCCGACCCCAAGCGTCCGGCAAGCGAAAAAATGATTGAAGAATTTGTACTCCGTATCGGCACGCGCGACGTGATAGTTTTCTCGGCCGAACAGGATAAAGAGGAAATTGTATTACAAATGTGTATAGAGCGGAAATAACAACTCTACGTTTGTTTATTTTGATCTCCGCTGTGGTATCTGCCCGGCGGAGACAATGATATAGATATATTCCCCCCTCCCTTGCGGTCTCCAATTTGGTCTCCAGCGGGCCCGTCGTTGAGCCCGGAATTTAAGATAAGCCGAATATTACAAAAGAAAATACATCTGCGAGCTCTTTCTGGCGCTTTGTTGGCGCTGTAAGATATACGGAAGATATTGTAAATCAAATAATTTTATACGGAAGAGCCGCCAGAGCCAAAGTGCCGCGCATACAACCGTATGATAGGAGTGAGGTTCGGAAAACAATATTAAGAAGTAGCAACAAGCAGATTATCAACACCTTTTGGCATCTCACGACGTGTCATAGCGAGTTATTCGAGCGGGCTCCGATTTGGGCTCTCGAAAAGAAAAAGCCCTTAGAAATTATTGACTTCTAAGGACTTTCGTGTGTAGGTTGTGGTCCCACTTGGGTTTGAACCAAGGACCCCCTGATTATGAGTCAGGTGCTCTAACCAGCTGAGCTATAGGACCTACACTCGCGTGTGTCGAGGATTTCAGTCCTTGACGGGTGCAAATATAGGGATAAAATCCGTTTTTTTGCAAAGGATGTATGAAAAAAATGTTACTTTCGTTGAGAAAGAGAAGAAGGAACAGAAGCGAGAGTTGGTGAGGGTGTGAAAAATAAACCGATGAAAGGATGAAAATTAGCTTACTGGTTATTGGAAAAACGGATGCTGCTTATATCCGGGCGGGAATAGAGGAGTATGAGAAACGCCTGGGGCGCTATGTGCCTTATGAAATGAAGGTATTGCCCGATATAAAGAATAGTAAAAGCATGAGCGAAGGGGTGCAGAAAGAAAAAGAGGGTGAACTGCTGCTGGGGCAGATAGCCCCTTCGGATTATGTCGTATTGCTGGATGAAAAAGGGCAGGAGTATAATTCGGTGGGATTTTCTGAGTTTGTGGCACAAAAGATGCTGGGAGGTATCAAGAATCTGGTTTTTGTGATAGGAGGGCCTTACGGATTTGCGGATGCGGTGTATAAAAGGTGTCATGACAAAATTTCTTTGTCGAAGATGACTTTCTCGCATCAGATGGTGAGAATGATTTTTGTAGAGCAGCTATATCGGGCGATGACTATAATGAAAGGGGAACCTTATCATCACGTTTAGAAGTTAGATTATGAAAAAAGCATTGATTGTTTTTATCGGGGGCGTGTTGTTATTGGGGGGATTGTTGTGGGGAGAGTATCGGATGGACAGGCAGGCGGTTGAGGGCAGGATAGAGCGTTTGGAAAAAAGATTGCACGAGAAGGAAAGGGAAGCGGATCAAATCCTGGCGGGTTTGGCGGATGACAGTACAGGAATAGATAAATGTGATTTGGCGGATGTCGTATTTCTTGGTTTCAGGAAAGGGGAAATCTTTTTTTGGACAAATGAGGTGGTGGGGATGGACGGATTGTATGACCGGCTGATTGCGCATGAAAATTTTATTAAGATTAATAATGCCTTTTATGAAGTCAGGCGAGTACGTGACGGGGAGGTGGAATATTTTGCCTTATTGCACATCAAGGACAGCTATCCTTATACCAATAAGTACATAAAGAACCGGTTCGGGAAATTCTTGAATATCGGGAGGGAAAATACCGATAATATTCAGGTGAGCCGCTTTCTGTCAGACGGTAGTCAGTCAATACGGGACAAGGACGGTCGGATATTGTGTTACATCAAGTACAATGAAAATTACAAAGACCGGTCGGTTAATTATCTGTTTCTTGGATTTTATCTGCTGGTATTCTTCAGTTTTTTCTATGTATTCAACCGGTTGTTGAAGCATGCGCGTTCACTGAAGCGGCAGCTTCTTGTCATTGTCTGTTTTGTTTTGTTTTTGGCGGGAGTGGGGTGTGTGGCGATATATTGCCGCTTCCCGGCTTCTTTGTATAGGTTGTACATATTTGACAATAGCGTGTCTTTCGTGGGAGGGGGAATGTCCATCGGGGATTTGCTGCTGTTCGTTTTTTCCGTTATTCAGCTTATCTATCTTTCATTTGTCAATCTAAAAATCAACTATCAGAGCTTGCAGGTTAGAAAAGCGCGTTATATGGTAGCGGTATTTTTATGGGTACTTTCGTTTTTTTATCTTCTTTTCCTGAATTATGCCATACGTTCTTTGATTGCGAATGCCGGGGTACATTTGAATATGGCTCAGATTGTTTATCTTGACACATCATCGGTTATTGCTTTTGTGATAATTGTTATGATGGGGCTGGGCTTGGTCGTTATTATAGACGGTACGGTGGGTATTTTAAAGAATCTGTTTTCTTTTGGTCGGCTTCTGTTGTCGGAAACTCTTGTTTTTGCCGTTTTTATTATATTGATGTTCTGCTTGGATGAATATATAAATATGTGGGGATGTGTTTTTGTTTTGGGTATATTCGTCTGGACGACATTCAACAGGTATAAGATGAGAAAGGATGTGCAGCGGAGCGGCTATATGCTGACAATGCTTCTCCTTTCCGTTTACGTCGTATTGGTATGTAAAAAATATGAGCAATACCGGGAGCTGACACAGCGTTTAAGTTTTTCAACCGAATTGATAGAAGAGCGGGACAGTAATTTTGAGAATAAATTACGGGAAGTAACAGAACAGATTAATGATTCGGAGGTACTTGCCGATTTGGTGGCAAATTATAATGAGGAATTTCTGGAAATGTGTCTGACAAATGACTTGCTTGAGTTGAACGGATACAACTATGTCTCTGAAATTACGCTCTGCCGTGCTGAAGACAGTTTGCAAATTGATGCTGGAAATATACAGGGCTGTCATGAATATTTTGAGCAATATCTCCGGGAAAAAGGAGTGAAGATTCAGGGAACCGCCTTTTATGCGATAAATAATTTTGACGGGATTATTTCCTATATCGGGGTATTTGTGTTCGGTGACGTCACATTGTATCTTAGTTTTAACTCTACCCCCGATACGGAGGGAAGGGGATATCCCCAGATATTATCAAGAAAATTGGTCGAAAAAGGAGGGATGTTCTATCTGTATTCCTATGCGAAATATAAAGACGGACAGTTGATTTATTCTTCGGGAGATTTTAATTACTATAAATCTTTGGAGCGGTTGAGCGCTTTTAATAAGAATGTCAGAGTTGTCAGAAAAGACGGTTATTCCCACATGTTGATACCCGTAGAGGAAGAGAAAGTATTGGTTATGAGTTTGCGTGACAGGGTATTTTCGTTCTATAATCTGAACATCCTGTATGCTTTCTTTGTCTGTATGTTACTGTCCTCTTACGGGGTCTGTTTCACATTAAATCAGAACATAGACTTTAAGAAAGGTACCTTGAAAGCACGGATAAAGTACAGCATTCTGTTCTTGATATTCTTTCTTTTTGTCACATTTACAGCCTTGTCTATTTATTTGAATATGAGAAGTTTTGAAGATAGACATAACGAAAAAGCGCTGGAACTGTTGAAATATATCAACAAAGAGATTGAACGGCTGGACTGTGTCGATTATCAGAAATGTTCCGAAATAAGGGAATTGCTGACCGGAATGTCTCAGATATTGGAGGTCGATATCAACATCTATACCGCTCAGGGAATGTTGGTGGCAACTTCCCGGCCGGAAATATTTCAACTGGGATTTGACGGCTATCTGATTGATGCCGAAGCATTGGAGCAGATTGCACGTCGGGGATTAATGAGTTATGTGAACCAAAAGCGTGTGGGAGAATTGGAATACATATCCGCATACATGCCGTTGCTATTGGAGAACGGGGAGACTTATATACTCAATGTTCCTTATTTCACTCAGAACGACGAATTGAACATGGATATTGTCATCATGGTGATTATTGCGATAAATATCGCAGTTATGGTGATAGTATTGGCATTTGCTTTGTCCGGTATTATTGCCGACCAGGTGATGAAACCTCTGCAATTGCTGCATAATCAATTGAAAGAGATAAGATTGGGAGGGAAGAATGAAAAAATAGACTATAACCGCAAAGACGAGATGGGCGGATTGGTCAGGGAGTACAACAATATGGTGGTAAAACTGGAGGAAAGTGCCGGTCAGCTTGCCAGATTTGAACGTGAGAGTGCATGGCGGGAAATGGCACGGCAGATAGCCCATGATGTGAAAAATCCTTTAACACCGATGAAACTGAACATTCAGTTTATGCTTCGTTCCCTTCAGATAGAAGACTCTGCGGAATTTAAGAAGCGCTTTAAGGAAATCTCCGGTGTCTTGATGGAGCAGATAGATAATATGGCATCTATTGCTTCCGCCTTCTCCGATTTCGCCAAGATACCGGTTTCTCAAAGTGAAACGTTTGATATTAGTGAAGTAGTGGTTAATTGCGTAAAATTATTTGAAAACAATGTGAAGTATTGGGAGTGTGATATAGAGCCCGGCATACAGGTCTTTGCCGACAAGGAACAGATTCGTCGGGTTTTTGTGAACATCTTGAAAAATGCGGAACAGAGTTTTGTTGAAGGGCGTGAAGGGAAAATAAAAGTAAGCGTGAAACGCGAAGGAGAAAAAGTCGTTGTGCGTATCAGGGACAACGGTTCGGGAATACCGGAAGCGATATGGGATAAGATATTTGAGCCTAATTTTACGACTAAAAACAGCGGTATGGGTCTGGGATTGGCAATCTCTCGCCGTATCGTAGAGAGCATGGGGGGCAAAATCGGTTTTACGACATCGGAGGAAGGGACGGAATTTTATATTATACTTGGGTGTGAATCTTTTTCGGAACATTAAATCTAAAATATATGCTTATAGCAGGAATGGTTGTTGTGCTCTCCTGTATATTGGGAGGTGTCAGTGTATATGTATTCTTGAAAATACGCTCCGAGAAGGAGGAAGATGTCCGGGAACCGGTTTGGCCGATGATGTTTGAACCTCTTTTGCGGGTTACGCCCGACGATGTGGAAAGATTGACACAAATTATCTTTTGGGATCATCTGGAGGTATTGATGGAACAATCCAAGGTAGAGCAAAAGTTACCGTGGTTTTACAACCAATGCCTTGACTTGCGTAAATCATGCAGGGAGAAATACTTGGATATCTTATTCTCTTTATTCACGCGGGATAGAAAAGAATGGACGGATAGATTAATGAAAGAATATACGGAGATAAACCCGCAGGATATTTTAATGATGTTGATGGTGGAAGCCGGATACAACAACAAATCCATAGCACGGCTGTTGTGGATTAACTACGAAACATTCAAGAAAAGAAAGAGCCGTCTGAAAGCCAAATGCAAAAGCCTGAATATCCCGTTTGAATTTAAACGGGCAAATGCCGACGGACTTCCAGAGCCACTTGCCGGGGAGTAATGTCTGCCATACATTGCTGGTACGTTTCCCGTTTGCACTTGCCGCTTCCGTCTTTCGTACAGGGACGGCAGGGTAGCGGAAGCTCCAGAACCGTTGAATTCTCCCCGCTGGGAAAACCGAAAGCCGTAGGCCCTATCAATGCCAGTGTCGGCGTTTTAAACAAATCGGCGGCATGCATAAAGCCCGTATCGGCACTGATAACAAGCCGGGAATGCAATACTAAATAACAGGATTCCAGCAGAGAGGTCTGTCCCGCCAGATTCAGGACTCTTTCCGGTGCGGCATTCCGTATCTCATCGCAAAAGCTGTCCGCAGGACCGGCCAGCAGGACGAAACGGTACTCCGGCAATAATTCGATTAACTTTTGCCAGTGCCCGACCGGCCAGCGCTTCTTAGGCCAGTTGGCAGAAGGGACGAGGGTTACCGTCTGCGGAGTAATCAGGCCGGAGAATTTCGTGCCGAACTCCTCCGGGAAATGCCAGTCTTCATAAATGGAGGTAAAATCCGTAATACTCCACCGGGCTAAAGGTTTCCGGTACGAAATCCTGCCCCGGAAAGGCCAGGGAAATCTGTTTATGCCTAATTTGAACAACAGAAAGCGTTTGCCTCTCTCTTTTCTACGTAAAACAATGTGGGGCTTTTTCCCGAAAAATGACCTTAATTTATACTTCAGGATATTGGAACGGATATTGCTGTGGGCATCGTAGATATAATCGAAATGCTCCTTTTTCAGCTCTTCCGCCATGCGCAACAATCCCTGCAATCCCTCCTTTTTATCAAAAGCCCAGATGTGGTCGATGCGCTTGTCCATGGCCAGAAAAGAGGACATATCTTTACGCGCTATCCAGTGGATTTCGGCATCCGGAAAGCGGTTTTTGATACCGTTAATGACATCCATACACTGGATAATATCTCCAATGGAACTGAAACGTATAATAAGGAATTTGGGAGCCATCTGTTATTTATTTTGCGGTAACGAAATTAAAATATATTCCTGATACTTGAAAATACTGCCTAAAAGAATTATTTTCGTGTGGTGAATCTTTTAAAAAGTGGAATATGAGAGGATTATTATTTATCGTATGTTTTTTGTGGTCGCTTGCGGCCAGTTCTCAGGCACTGATTCGTTTTGAACAGAAAGTACACGATTTCGGAAATATCAAAGAAGCCGACGGGCCGGTGGCTTACGACTTCGTTTTTGTCAATGACGGAAAAGCCCCGATTCTAATAAAGAATGTGGAATCATCCTGCGGTTGTACCTCTCCGGAATGGACGAAGCAACCCGTTCTCCCGGGACAGAAAGGATTTATAAGGGCAACCTTTGACCCCAAAGACAGGCCGAGTCATTTTGATAAAACCATTACGGTTTATTCCAATGCCAAGCCCGCTGTGGTTGAATTGAAAATCAAAGGAAACGTGGAAGCCCGTACGCGGACCGTTCTGGACGATTATCCTTATGAACTGTCCTCCGGCTTGCGTTTGCCCGTGGATCACATCTCCCTGATGAAAGTGAAAAAAGGGGAGGTGAAAAAAATGTCCATCGGTGTATATAACAATTCCGGCAAGAAATTGAACGTAGCCTTTCAGGGCTTGCCCGCTTACCTGAAATTGGAAATGGAACCGTCGGTGATAGATGTCAAAGGACTGGCATCCTTGCAGGTGGTTTACAACTCCGACCTTCATGGGGAATACGGTTTAAACGAAGAAACGGTGACACTGGTGGCGGACGGGAAAAAATATCCGACCCGTTTGTCTGTTTTTGTGGAAGAAGACTTTGATAAAACCGATCGGGCAACCGCTCCGCAGATGCAGGTGGAGAAGAAATATTACAACTTCGGTTCGGCATCTTCCGACCAACCGGCCTCGTTTGTTTATAAACTGACCAACACCGGCAAATCGGCCATGAAAATACATCGGATTTATACCAACGACCCGCGTTTGCGTCTCGGAGACTATCCGAAAGAACTGCAACCGGGCGGTGTATTGCAATTAAAAGTCGAAACCGTCAAGGGGGCGGAAGAAGGCAAACTTTCCGGGGTAATCAGTGTTATCACTGATTGTCCTGACTCTCCGGAAACTAATCTCCGGTTCTACGGTGAAATAAAATAAATGCTTTAATAAAATATGAAAGGGCTGTCTTTTGACAGCCCTTTCTTCATTGCCGCTTACGCAACAACGACATGGAGAGAATTTGAGGCTTTTCGGCCGTCGGCGCTCACCGCAAACACATAAACGGCTATTTCCTCTAGGTTCCACCGCAAGGAAACAGACACATCCGTTGCTTTCGCCTCTTCCCGACAACCAAGCTCGGTAAGGATACCCGTTTGCAGTGATTTTTCGACAATCATCGCATACAGTTTATCCGTCGCGGCGCTTCGTTTGCTGAAACGTTCCAGCGTTTCCGGGGTAAACGTCAGCTTGCGGTCGGTTTTATCCAGAGCTACTGCGACCTCCGGAGTTCGGAGTTTCCCTTTTGTACAAAGGATTTCTTCAAACTTCACGTTGGTATTCAGCTCCTCGTCCACGGTAATGGTAGCCATGTTTGCTTTTACGAAAGCATTGTAGCTGCTGTGTGAACGTGGGCGCTCCGGAAAACCGATTTCTATCGCGTCGGCAAATATACTCACGATATCATCCTTCTTACACCACCGTAGGCGTTGTATCCGCTGTTTTTCGGAATTGGACGAATTACGGGTTATTTTGCTTTTGGCGATATTTTGACCGCCTTGTTGGGAATAAGTAATATTCCCAATCGATTTACGCACATTGCGATTTACTGAGGTCTCATCAAATGTGGCCATAGTTATAAATTTTTAAAATGAAACAATTGAGCAGAGCTGCATTGGCATGCCTGCTCGTTAATAAAAAACATAAATATTTTCTCATACCTTTTTAGTTTATCCGGAATTTGGAAAATCGCCTCTTCATCTTGGCGGTGAAAATCTCCAATATCCGGAAGTTTAACATTATAGTTTTCTACATCCCCTTTCATCAGGGCGACAACGAGGCGGTCCTCCGGTTGAGTACGGGGATGTGGGACGGCGTTGCTCCATCGGGCAATGAGTTTGCCGTCTTCCCCTGCCTGCAGGGAAAGATTGTCCGGAGCAGCGAGGGTATCGGGAGTTAGCCGGAGTTTGGCAAAATCGCAAATATTCCCTTCGCCGTCGAATGCCGGAAGATTCGCTTTTACCAACAGATTGTGGCCTGTCAGCAAAAGGCCTTCTGCCGCCTTCTTCCAATAAGCGTATATGCCCACCTCCTTCAACGCCTGGTAGAAAATGGCAACGGCGGCCATCTTCTCCTGCTGGGCTAATTGCCCCGGCGAAGAAGGAGGTTGCACTTTTTGAGGGTTGCTACGCACACAGGGTAGCCCTTTGTACTCATAGTAGACATGGTCTCCCATTTTTCCACTAATAGTCATGAAATTGTTTTTAATGACAGCCATATAAAAGTTAATTTATAGGTTATTTACACCACACCTTTTTCCCCTCGTTTCTTTCTTCATTTTTTATACTATATAGTACGATTGAGAAATTTAATCCAACTATCTGATAATCAATGATGGCATTTTTAAAAAGATAAAAAAAACGTCAATTTTTTTCATCTTTTGGGAAAAAGGATGAATTTTTGGGTGGGTAATACAATGAAAAACGGACCCATTTTATGGGTCCGTTTTTAAGAAGATTTCGATGTAAAAAATTAAAACAGTTTTTCCATATCCATAGACAAAAATTCTTTGGCACTGATACCGCCGTCACCAATAATCAACATCGTTTGGGGATTAAATATCCTTTTGAATGTTTCCAACCCTGTGGTAGCTTTCGTGGCATCGCTCTTGACCACGATGGCGACAACCGTACCTTTCTTGCGCAGTACAAAATCCACCTCTTCATTGCGTTCGCGCCAATAGAAGACTTCAAATCGGTGTACAAATGCCTGACAGATGATGTAAGCTCCGATACCCGACTCTAAGAAATGACACCAAACCTTGCGGTCGCGTATTGTCTGCTCAAATGTACATGGGCTGTATATCATTTTCAGCGCATTGTTGTAGACTTGAAATTTCGGAATACCCGACTTGCCGCTGGTAGGGCTGATGCTGTACTTTTGCACTCCGCTTAACATGCCTGCGGCGTCCAGCAGCTGAATATATCCTGCCAAAGTGGTCATGCTGGCATCCTGCAAAGCTCCTTGTATCTTTGCCGGCGAGAGCAACTGTCCCGAACAGGTGGCACCCAGTTCAAAAGTCTGACGCAGCTGTGCCGGATTGCAGAGGGGTCCATCTGTCGGGACATCGTTGGCGATAGTCGCTTCCACAACGGTCGACCGGATATATTGTTGATACCATGTTTCGTCGCAGACGATAGAAGCGGCACCCGGATAGCCTCCGTAAAAAAGATACTGGTCAAGATTGAATCCGAAATTATCCCGCATTTCTAAATAATTCCAGTGTGTCATGCGGATTTCCTCAAAGCACTCGCCCGGTGATTCTGAAAAATCTTTTTCCGGCAGCACACGGCCGTTGCCGACCACGAGCACTTTTATATTGCGGTTGTGGAAAGTGTCGTCCTCCCATTCTTTTTTGACAACCTCCCACCAGTTCGGGACTTTTTGAATCTCATCGATAACGAGAAGCATACAATCCCATCCCTTGCTCTCCTTTAGGTTGCGCACGACAGCCCAACACTCCGACACCCACGCACCATCCGTTTCCGGAACAGTATCGGCGGAAAAGAATTGATAGGGAGCGTTTAGCTCCTGCAACACCTGTTTTACGACAGTCGTTTTACCCACCTGCCGGGGACCCGTAACGACCTGAATAAACTTGCGAGGCTCTTCAAGCCTGCTTTTAATGACTAGATATTCGTGTCTTTGGTACATAACATTTTACACAATGTGACGGGTATATTTACACATTGTAAAAATAGTCATTTATTTATTTAAACAATTAAAAACACGGACTCATTTAAATGAGCCCGTGTTTATTACCTCACGGTGGCAATTCCTTTTTGTATGGCCAACCGGTGCATGTCGGAATTCAGATACTCCTGAATCTCTTTACTGATACTGATTCCACCACCATAAGCTCCGATTTCGAGCAGTTTAAGACCAAGGTATATAGAAAAATCCCCTTTTATTTCAATAGTATATTTCCTCTGCCAATATTCAGCGAGAGCTTCCAGTTCCGTATAGACTTCACCATTCTCTGTTTTGGTCTGACCGTAGCTGTTCAGTTCGGCAAAAGATCTTGCAGCCCTGAAAGGTGTCACCTTTGCCTTATTCCCTTCTGACGAGGTATATGCTATGAAAAAACCGACCGCTATTTTTTCCAAATCCGATTGCTCCAAAAGCCCGAGTGTTAGTGCAAGTTCCTCGGATTCGTAGGCGATACTTTGAAATGCTCTTGTGATAGCGGCACCCAACATCGTGGGGTATAAATGCGCTTCTTTGTAATCATCGCCTTTGAGGATATCCTTGTTTTCGGTATAAGTGATATAACAACAAACGTTTTTAACCTCCTCCACGACTTTGCTTTCCCGTTCGGTTAATTGTCCATAGCCAACGAGACTGCAAATCAAAAATAGAAATATTAATCTGAACATCTTAATAATAATTTTCTAAGTAGCTTAGATTTTCAATGACTTCCTTTGTAACAGCTCTTCGCTTTTCAGGATTAAAATAACAAAAAATAGATGCTGGGTCGTCTTTATTTACATAAATCCATGTCGGGATTTTACCTTTGAATTGATATTTTAAATCGGTGTCACTCGTTATAACATCCTCATCTTCATAAATATCATTATCGCTTCCATAATTATAACTATTATTAACATCATTAACGTAGTCACCTTGTTTTAGTGTAAATGGATCGCGAAACTCAAAATCAGGATAAACACGTTGGGGCATGCTTGGAGAGACTGCTATGAAAAAACCATTGTATTCGGGACCATCTCCAATAAGATAAACAGCCCATTCGCGGGGTTCCCATTTTTTTCTTAACATCATGGAGACTTCACCACCCCATGAAAGAGCGCATACACCTTTCCAAATATTGTATTTTAGGGAAAGAGAGTCCCATTTTATATAATCAGTCAAACTTGCATAGATGTCCCATCGTTCCACTTCTTGCCCCTTATCAGGAATCAATTGGCGAACCAGTTCTTCAATGTCAATGATTTTTTGTTTTGATATTTCTTCTGTATTTGCTTGGATTTTTTCTGTTTTTGCAAATCCCCCAATAACTCCCCCGATAATTAGAGCTGAAACCAGAAAAGCCGAGATAAAAAATAAAATATACTTTTTCATGAGTTATGATTTATTAAATATTTAGAATTAGTCAAAGTTGTATCGAACTCGTACAGATTTTCCCTTGATTTTTCCAGGCTTCCATTTGGGCATACTTTTTAAGATTCGTAAAGCGTCTCTCTTTGCTTGTTCCATTTCTTGTTCTATTTCTTGTGTTTCCTCCTCACTATAAGTTCTATTGCCGTATAAATATTTAGCCTCGCATTCTATATTTGTGATGGAACCGTTTTTTTCAATTGTAAAACCTCCTCTTGTAGTATATTCCAAATCATCCTTATCGAAACTTGAACATGAAGGTGCTTGTATTTGTTTGTTTTGATTTTTTAAGTCTTTGAATTCAAAGACGTCATCACTAGGATCCCATAGTTTCTCAATAGCGGATGTTTCTCCGTAAATATTGAAGGTATGCCCGTTGTTTTCACCGGGCCATTCAATCAGAAGCTGTGCAGGGGCTTTGCCTTTCAGTTGTACCGAATAAAGTTCGTAGAGTGCTTTCTTATTGACGAATGGTAATCGCTTCCCCTTTTTTAAGGGTAATAATTCCGCTTGTTCACCCTCTTGCAATTTTATGGGGAAAACTTGGGGGGCTATATCGAAAATAGAGTCGTGGGATATGCCAAATAATTTATATCCTTCAGGATACCATGTATCTTTTTCTTTTAGTAAAATATCCCAATAACCGGGAATCGGTTTGTTGTCGTTTCCGACTAATTTAACCGTTCCAATCCGTGGCCAAATTTGGGCACCCTGACTATTTTCATATTCCCAATCTACGGGGTCTTCCTGTTGGGCAAGCACATCCCATTTCCCGTATATTTGCCCTGAATCTGGTATCAGTTCCCGAATCAACCGGTCAAGGGTCAGGGCTTGGTTATTGGCTTCGGAATTCCATTTAAATTTGATTTTTCCTTTTGTTTCCAGTCTCCATACGATGCCGCCGCCTATCAGGCATGCCAGTATGAACGCCGACAAGGAGAGTAAAATGTATTTTTTCATCTTTTTTCAGTTTAAAGTGTTTTTAGAGCGAATGAATCCAGAATTGTACTTCAGTTTCATGTCCGAAAATGTTCATACTTTCTTTTCGTGTTATCTTTTTAATTTTTAACTCTTCTGTATGTTGTGCTAAGAAAAGTGCAATTTTAGCATGTACAGTTCGGAAGGGTTCATTTGTTTTGTGCTCGTATAACATTTCTACATATTTTTCTTCATGATGCCATGCATATTTTTTGATGAAATCATGTGATGAGAATTCTGTTTTCTTTTCGTTTTTCAATGCTTCGATTACTTTCTTTACTTCTTTTAAATCTAATGCTTCATTAATTTTCATGTCTTTTAAATTTATAGGTTAATTGAATTAATTACTTAAGGTGAAATTGATAGGAATGGCGCATGCAACCCGAACAGGAATCCCGTCTATTTTCCCCGGCGTCCATTTCCCGGACATAGTTTTCACGACACGTACGGCTTCTTCATCCAGTGACGGGTCTACCGACTCGACAACTTCTACATCTGTGATGCTCCCATCTTTTTCAATGACAAAGGCCACAAGCACACGTCCCATAATACCGTTCTCATGTGCCTTTACCGGATATTTCAAATTGTCTTTTAACCATCGGTTTATGTTTCCGTTGAATTGAGGCATTTGGTCGACTTCGTCAAAAATTTCATTTCCATATTTTTCTTCCTCTTTCTTCTTTGCTTCTTCTCTCTTCAACATTTCACCCGGTATCCATTTGTTATAATCCCATACAAAATTCTTGAATTTCTTCCATTCCCCCCAACTGCCATAACTCCACACAAACTCAATGAATTTTCCCGTTTCTTTATCAAAAAAATAAATCCCTTGGTCTGTATTTGTGTATTTGGATCCAAAATCTTTTATGGCGGGAAGGAATACCAATCGAGGTTTTCCATTTACCACCCCGTATTTGTATGTATTTCTGATAGAGAATTTTCCGGAATTCCATAATGCTCTCCATTTGGGACCATCATCTTTGCTTGAAGGCAATGCGTAGCTTCCCAGGCCGTTTGTTTCCATGGGGAAACATTCGTGTTCAATATCATATTGTCCTAATCTGAGATTAACCTTTTTTTCAAAAGGGGAACCGTACAATTTGTATAATGCTTCGTGCATAAGCTCTTTTCTTTGCTCATACTTTTCTTTGCGAACCCGTTCTTCCCATTCACTCTTCGTCTCGAACTCTCCTTGGGGAGTAGGCTTTTTCATGTTTTCTTTAATATAATCCTCAACATATTTCACCACATCGAAGCTCTCTGAATGTGGAGTTTGCCCTTGTCCGAATGCAGTACATATCGTCGCAAGCAATGCGAGTAAAAAAATAATTTTCATCATGTAATGTTTTTGGGTCTCCATTCCCCAAGAGACAGGTTTATAGCACACAAAAAGCGTGGGAATTTTTCCGTTTTATCTGTATAGAGGATCTGGACTTCCTAACGCCAAAATAAAACGACACCCCACGCCAGACCGAATATAACTTGGTAGGTATATAGGACAAGCATGAGCGTTTGTATCGCTATCCCTTGGCGTTGAAATTGTCCAGATTTCTATACAAGGATAAAGCCGAAACGCTTTTAATCAAATACGTACGTTCGTGTAAGCAAAGTCACGCGAACGCGTCAAATGTAGTTAAATTTAGTTTCTTTTACAAACGCTCTTATAACGTAAGGATTCCGGCTATTGTCCGTATGGTAACCGGAGGTTTCGCGGGATTCGTCGCCGGTATCGGCCTACTTTTTTTCTGCCCGTGAGTAGGGAAAGGGTAGAGAGGGGGTAGGGAGGGGGTAGAGAAAGGACCCGGTCTCTACCCGGATAGTAGCTTGTTTCTTCGTAGACTGGCGGTGGGGAAGGCGGAATTTGGGTGAATCGTTTTTTTGTTGTATTTTCGTTCGCTAAATCTAAAGGGTTGCGACCTATGAATAAGAAAAAATATATTCCTAATCTGATAACGGGATTGAATGCGGCTTCGGGAGCGATGTCCGTGTTTATGGCTTTGTATGGAGAGCTGGTTTGGGCGGCCTGTTTTATTTTGATCGGAATGGTGTTTGATTTTTTTGACGGGATGGTGGCGCGCCTTTTGCACGTGAAGTCGGATATGGGGAAGGAGTTGGATTCCCTGGCGGATGTGATTAGTTTCGGTGTCGCTCCGGCGCTGTTGGCGCATTTGCTGATTCGGGAACTGTTGTTGCCGGAAGGGGTGGAGAGTTGGGAACTGTTGGCGGTTTACGAGCGGGTGTTGTTGTTTGTTCCTTTGTTGATACCTGTTTTTTCTGCTTTCAGACTGGCCAAATTTAATCTGGATACGCGGCAGTCTGTTTCTTTTATCGGTCTGCCGGTGCCTGCGCATGCTTTGTTTTGGGTGACGTTGGTTTTCACCCGGTTGAAAGCGCCTGAGTTTTACAGTGCGTTTTTCGGAAATGTATGGGAACTGGCGATTTGTACGGTTATTCTGTCCCTCTTACTGGTGTCGGAACTTCCGATGTTTTCTTTGAAGATTTCCGGATTCGGCTGGCAGGAGAACAAATCGGTCTATATGTATTTCGGCACGCTTGTTGTGCTCGCCATGTGTTGCGGGTGGATGATATTACCTTTTATTATACCCCTTTACATTCTGTTCTGTGCCGTGAATGCATTGTGTAATTTGCCTGATTGAGAGGATTTAATCTGCTAACGGGTCATAATTGACGTAGTCATAGTCAGGTGATATGACCAACTGGAAGTTTTTAGCCTGTGCATTCGCATTTGTTTGCATTTGCGGAAGGATAGGCTGTACGGTGGCTGTGGCAACTCCTCCTTGCGTGTAGTCGGTGTCCCAATAAATATAAGCAAGATGGGACAGGAAGATGATACCGGCAAGTATGGCAGCCGCCATTCCGTATTTTAACAGACGGTGTACCCAATTCCGGGACTCCATGTTGAGATAGGTATACGGAGGCAGTTCGGAACCGGAAGGGATGTGAATTTGTGAAGAAGTGTTTTTGGGTGCTTCCGATGTTAGCTTTTGCACCTCGATTTTCTCCATTCCGTAGGTGTCGGCCAAAAAGTTATAGTCGTCGCTTTCAAAAATGATATTGAACCTGCGATCGGTATAAAATGTGCCGAGGTCGCCGAATGCGATTCTTTGCCGTTGGTTGAGTTTTACTTTCAGTTCTTCGGTAAAGAGTTCCACTTGTTTGGCGGCTTTCTGGTAAGGGATGTTTTCTTTGGATGCCACCCAGTTGACCAATAAACCGTCGTTGTGCTTCAGATTCCGGTTGAATACAATCATTTTTGCCGGAGGGCAAATGATGCCGCTTTCTTCATCAATGGCTGCACTTTGGTAATTGCATATAAATCCCCCGAATTCAGGAATGATTACGCAATCATGCAGGAAAAGAAGATCGGATATATATTCTATAAATCTATGCATACTACAAAAGTAGAAAAAATATTTGATATTGCAATACAAAACGGAATCTTTTTGCAAAAATTGATATTTTATTGCTTACTTTGTATGTCCGAAAGGTCAGAAATAATTTTTTAAATAGAATAAAATGAAAGTATTTGTTACGGGAGGAACCGGCTATATCGGTTCGCATACGGTGGTGGAACTTCAGCAGAGCGGTTTTGAAGTGGTCATCGTGGATAATTTGTGTAATTCCAATATTCAGGTATTGGACGGTATTGAAAAGATTACAGGTGTGCGTCCGGAGTTTGAACAGTTCGATTTGACGGACGAGAAGGCTACCCGTGATTTTTTTGCCCGCCATCGGGATATCAAGGCGGTGATTCATTTTGCAGCGCTGAAGGCGGTGGGCGAGTCGGTGAGCATGCCGCTGGAGTATTATAAGAATAATTTGAATTCTTTGATGAATGTACTGCTTTCCATGCGGGAGTTCGGTGTAAAGAATCTGGTATTTTCTTCTTCCTGTACGGTGTACGGGCAAGCCGATGTTTTGCCGGTGACGGAGCAGACACCGCGCAAGCAGGCCGAGTCGCCTTACGGCAATACAAAGGCGATGTGTGAGGATATTTTGCGCGATTTGGCGAAAGTGGAGAAGGATATGAATCTGATCGCCTTGCGTTATTTCAATCCGATTGGTGCCCATCCTTCCGCTTGTATCGGGGAGTTGCCGAACGGGGTGCCCAATAATCTGATTCCTTATCTGACACAGACGGTTGCCGGTATCCGTGAACAGTTGAGTGTGTTCGGGAATGATTACAATACGCCTGACGGTACGCCGGTGCGGGATTATATAGATGTTATCGATTTGGCCAAGGCTCACGTGGTGGCGATTCGTCGTTTGCTGGACGGCAAGAATAAGGCTAATTACGAGTATTTTAATATCGGTACGGGTAACGGTGTTTCCGTGCTGGAATTGATTCAGGCTTTTGAGAAGGCAACGGGTAAGAAGGTGAATTATAAGATTGTCGGCCGTCGTGCGGGAGATATCGAGAAAGTGTGGGCGGATACCACGGTGGCGAATACGGAACTGGGCTGGAAAGCCGGAGTGCCTTTGGTGGAGACGTTGGCGAATACGTGGAGATGGCAGGAGAAGTTGGGTAAAGGATAGTACTCCGCCGGACAGGTGTAAAATAAAACGTTCCCGAAAAAGATACATCAAGACTTTTCGGGAACGTTTTTTATATAAACAGTTTTTTTTATTTCTGGGCATCCATGATTTTATCGAAGAAATCGGAGTAGACGTCGATGTATTCTTCTTTGTTCGGGTATTCGAGCACCGGTTTTTGGGTATTGACCGCGTAGTCTTTTAATTCCGGAGAGAGGTCGGGCGTGTTCAGGATGATGCCGTCTGCGTAGGAAAATGCCAATTTGTTGATGTTGTCATACGTCGGTTCTTTCACCTGCGCCACGTCTTTGGCAACGACGCTGCCCGTCAGTATTTTTTTGTGAAAACTTTTCTTCAGGCTTCCTTCAAAATAATCGTCAGAGGTGGAATATACTACCTGCGAGCGGGCGAACATGGGGTCGTCGAAGTATTCTTTTTTCAGATAAAGGGGAATTAAAGCCGTAAACCATCCCTGGCAATAGATTAAATCCGGATCCCATCTGAGCTTCTTGACGGTCTCTAAGACTCCTCTTGCAAAGAAAATGGCTCTTTCGTCGTTGTCTTCGTAGAAGACGCCTTGATCGTCCCGGACAATTTGCCTATGGTGGAAGTAGTCTTCATTGTCGATGAAGTATACTTGCATGCGGGCGGCTTGTATGGAGGCAACTTTGATAATCAAAGGGTGGTCCGTGTCGTTGATGATGAGGTTCATCCCCGATAAACGAATGACTTCGTGCAACTGGTTGCGTCTTTCGTTAATGCAACCGAAACGCGGCATGAATGTGCGGATTTCTTTTCCTTTTTCCTGTATGCCTTGAGGTAAATATCTTCCGATGTGAGACATTTCCGTTTCGGGTAAATAAGGCATTATTTCCGAGGATATAAATAAGACTCTTTTTTTAGACATAGACGGTAGTTTTCTAAAAACCATACAAAGATATACAATAAAGTTTAGAAATTCAAAAGTAAAATTGCCGAAATCTTTCTGTGAGGGCAGGTATTGTTGTTCCCGTTTTTTTATTTATTTTTGGTTAAAACTTTTGCATGATGACGAAGGCGGATATAGGTTGTGACGGAGAGAAAAGGGCTGCGGAGTATCTGGAAGCCGGGGGATATGTTATATTGGAGCGCAATTGGCGGATAGGGCATAAGGAGGTGGATATAATATGTACGGACGGAAAGTGTGTCATTATTGTAGAAGTGAAGACCCGCCGGAACGGGACGGAATATCCCGCCGAGTTGATGGACAGGAAAAAGAAGCGTAATTTGCTGGCGGCGGGTGCGGCCTATCTGGAACGGCGTCGGTTGGTCAGGGAGTTGCGGTTTGATTTGGTACTTGTGGATGCGGAGAGCGGGGCGGTGGAGCATTTCCCGGAGGCGATACAGGTGTTTGATTAGAGATAAATGATGTATTAATTAATAATTGAAAGAAATGGCAACAGTAAAAGCAAGGTATTTAGGAGGATTAAGAGTAGAGTGTGAACATCTTCAGAGCGGCACGAAGATTGTGACGGACGCTCCCGTGGACAATCACGGGAAGGGGGAGGCTTTTTCCCCGACGGATTTATGTGCAACGTCTTTGGCGGCGTGTATGATGACGACGATGGGGATTTATGCGGATAATGCGGGGATTGACCTGACGGGGACGGAGATTGAAATTACCAAGAAAATGGCGCAGGAGCCCCACCGGAGAATTGGGGAGGTGGAGATTGTGTTTCACATGCCCGACCGGGAGTTTTCCGATAAGCACAAGACAGCTTTGGAAAGGACGACGAAGAGCTGTGCGGTTCATTTCAGCCTGAGCGAGCAGCTGATACAGAATGTCCGGCTGGAGTGGAAGAAGTAGGGGATTTATTTCGTGTAAAAAATATTATTTTTGTCGTGAAATTATAGAAAACCGAGTACATGGAGAATCCGCTGTTAGAGAAATTGGAGACGTATTATATCCGTTTCCGGGAAATCGGACAATTGATCACAGACCCTGATGTGATTCAGGATATGAAGCGTTATGTGCGTTTGACGAAAGAGTATAAGGAGTTGGAGGAGATTACGGCGGTGGCGGACCGTTATGCGGCGGCTTGCCGGACCGTGGAGGAGTCGCGGGAGATTCTGGCGTCGGAGAGTGATAAGGAGTTGCGGGAAATGGCGCAGATGGAGCTGGATGAACTGACAGAGAAGTTGCCGGAGATGGAGCAGCAGATAAAGATGTTGTTGATTCCGGCAGAGCCGGAGGACAGTAAGAATGCCATCCTGGAAATCCGGGGAGGTACGGGCGGTGATGAGGCGTGTCTTTTTGCGGGGGATTTGTTTCGGATGTATGTGAGGTTTTGTGAAAAGCAGGGATGGAAACTGGAGGTGACGAATGCGAATGAGGGGACGGCCGGCGGATACAAGGAGATTGTGGCCAGCGTGTCCGGAAGCGGGGTGTACGGGATTTTAAAGTATGAGTCGGGTGTGCATCGGGTGCAGCGGGTGCCGGAGACGGAGACGCAGGGACGGGTGCATACTTCGGCGGCGACGGTTGCCGTGTTGCCGGAGGCGGAGGAGTTTGACGTACAAATCAATGAGGGGGAGATTAAATGGGATACTTTCCGTTCGAGCGGGGCGGGAGGACAGAATGTGAACAAGGTGGAATCGGGTGTGCGTTTGCGGTATATGTGGAAGAATCCGAATACAGGGGTGGCGGAGGAGATATTGATTGAGTGTACGGAGACGCGCGACCAACCGAAAAATAAAGAGCGGGCGCTGACCCGGTTGCGTTCTTTTATTTACGATAAGGAGCATCAGAAGTATCTCGACGATATATCTGCCAAGAGACGGACGATGGTGTCTACCGGCGACAGGTCGGCCAAAATCCGGACTTATAATTATCCCCAGGGACGGGTGACGGACCACCGCATTAATTTTACCCTGTATAATCTGGCGGCCGTGATGGACGGGGAGATTGATGAGATTATCGAGAAATTGCAGATAGAGGAGAATACCGAGCGCTTGAAAGCAAGCGGTCTTTAAAATAGATTATTATGAATTATACGGAACTTTTTGAACAGATAAAGAAGAAAAAGTCGTTTTTGTGTGTGGGGCTTGACTCCGATATAGATAAACTCCCGCCTCATTTGTCGGGAGAGGAGGATCCTGTTTTTGAGTTTAATAAACGGATTGTGGATGCTACGGCGGCCGTGACGGTGGCTTACAAGCCGAATATCGCTTTTTACGAGAGCCGCAGTGTAGAGGGTTGGATTAGCCTGCAAAAGACGGTGCGTTATATTAAGGAGCATTATCCGGAAATATTGATTATTGCCGATGCCAAAAGGGGAGATATCGGAAATACTTCCCGCATGTATGCCAAGGCGTTTCTGGAGACGTTCGATTTTGACGCGATTACCGTTGCTCCTTATATGGGAGAGGATTCGGTTACGCCTTTTCTGGAGTATAAGAATAAATGGGTGATATTGCTGGCATTGACGTCCAACAAGGGGGCGTTTGATTTCCAGTTTTTTGAAAATGGGGGTGAGAAGTTGTATGAGAAGGTGCTGACGAAATCCCAGGAGTGGGGAAATAAAGAGAATATGATGTATGTGGTCGGTGCGACGAAAGCGGAGATGCTGGGAGGTATCCGCCGGATTATTCCGGACCATTTTCTGTTGGTGCCGGGTGTGGGTGCGCAGGGCGGAAGTCTGGAAGAGGTTGCCAAATACGGTATGAATGCTCATTGCGGGCTTATCGTAAATTCTTCCAGAGGTATTATTTTTGCCGACAAGACCGAGAATTTTGCCGTTCGGGCAGGGGAAGAAGCCTGCAAGCTCCAACGGGAGATGGAGGCTTTACTGAAGGAGTATCACGTGTTATAATTCCAGTTTCCATATTTTGGATACACATTCCGTAAATCCGTTGTTTCTGTCGGAAGCAACGGATTTATAGCATGCTTTGAGTTGCTCCGGCGCGTTGGCGACAACGTAGCTTTGGGCACAGATGTCAAGAAAGTCCGTATCGTTGTAGTCGTTGCCAATACCGGCGCATTCTTCTCCGGAGAGGTGAAGCATCCGCAGTAATTCACGACAGGTGTAGCCTTTGTTGATGCCGCGGGGATATATTTCCAGCCAGATGGCTTTGTAGTCGAAAGGGGAGGTGGAACGGAGGACGGAGTAGCCGGGCAGTTCCTTTTTGATTTTTTCGATTAATTTTATTTGTTCGGGATGCAGGATAAGGATTATTTGAGAGGCGGCGGTTTTTATTTCCGCGCTGTTTTGAATAATGGTCCCGAATTCCTGAAATTTTTCCACCCTTCTTTGAAAGTCGGTGTGTTTGGGATAGATGTCGGTATAATAAAAGTAATGGTTGTCCGGTATTTCCTGCTGAATGGTGAAATTGATGTTGTAATTCCACAGGTAATCGGCGATGTCTTGCGTTTCTTTCCGGCTGATGTGATGACTTACGAGGATTTTCTTGTCCTGCCAGCGCATGATGCCCGTGCCGGAGGAGAATATGAGGTAGTCGATAGGGAAATCATCCGGCAGGAATTTTCGGGCGGCAAACAGTGTTCTGCCGGTTGCGATGATTCGGAAGACATGATGGTTGCCCAATTGTTTGAGTGTATTGATCGTGGCGGTGCTGATGTTTTCGCCCTGCGGCAGAATGGTTCCGTCCAAATCCGTAATAATGGCTTTCATTCGGGCAAGGGCTTAAAAGGGGAGTAATTCATACCGGGAGTGCGGTAACGGCTCATTCAGATAATGCAATACTTTTTCCTGACAGATGCCGTCCAACGGGGGACAGTTGTAGTTGAACGTGGTTTTGATGCCCATATTGACGAAGTAGACGGCACGGTCTACGGCTTCGGGCAGGCTGTCACCGTTCAGCAGGCAGCCGGTGATGACACTGGCAAAAGCGTCGCCCGTTCCGGGATAAGACGCGGGTATGTAGTCGCCGATGACCTGCCATGTGCGGTTGTCCGTCCGGCTGTAGGCGATGGTGTTGGTGTTTTTCTCATTTTCGGAAGGAGCGGAGGTGATGATGACGTATTCGGGCCCTTCGTGGCTGAGTTGCTTGCACCAGTCGGCGGCTTCCCGCAAAGAAACGTGCCGGTTGTCGTTTTTGCCTAAAAGAAAAGCGGCTTCCGTCAAGTTGGGCGTGATGATGCCGGCTTTGCGGCAGAGGCGGCGCATACCCTCTACCATGAGGGGGTCCATCCCCGGGTAGAGCTGGTGATGGTCACCCAAGACCGGATCTACTAAAATGAAATTATCGGGTGTCTTAAAGTCGTCGAAGAAGCGGGAAACGATGTCCATTTGTTTTACGGAGGCCAGATAGCCGGAATAGAGGGCATGGAAAGAGAGATGAAGTTCTTTCCAATGTTCTATAATTGAGGTCATGTGGTCGGTTAAATCCAGGCATCGAAAGTTTTTGTATTCGCTGTGTGCCGATAGTATGGCCGTGGGTAAGGGGCATACCTGATATCCCATGTTTGATAAGATAGGAATGGCTACTGTCAGTGATGCTCTTCCGTAACCCGATAAGTCATGAATTGCCGCGACTTTTTTCATACGATTCGTTTTTCCGCTACAAAAGTATAATAAAGAAATGAGATGAAATATAGATGATTGAAATAATGTTATTGATAGGGGTATGTTGTATAAAATGAAGTATTTTTCACATTAACGTGAATTTTATAGGGGTGATTTGTTTGAAAAATAATATTATTTATAAATTTGTATTCAAGAAAGAGGGGTGTGGTGAATAATTTTAATATTAATAGTTATGGCAAAAATCAGATTTTCGGCGTTGAAAGAATTGTCCGGACATGTGCCGGGGGAGAAGTTAAAAAGACAACGCATTTCTGTGGTGTATGGTGCGGATGTGCTTACTATGGATAAGATGAGGCATTATCTTTCCGTGGAGGCTTTCCGTGAATTGGAAAAAATCATGCAGGAGGGGGGAGCTATCAACCGGACATTGGCGGACCAGGTGGCAGCGGCGATGAAGACATGGGCCGTGGAGAAGGGGGCGACGCATTATACCCATTGGTTTCATCCGTTGAATGGTGCTACGGCGGAGAAACACGATAGTTTTATCGATATATTGAAAGACGGGAGCGTGATAGAGGCGTTTGACGGGAAGTTGCTGGTGCAGCAGGAGCCCGATGCTTCGAGTTTTCCGAACGGGGGTATCCGGAATACGTTTGAGGCCCGCGGATATACTGCCTGGGATCCCGGCTCGCCTGCTTTTATAAATAACAATACGTTGTGTATACCTACTGTTTTTGTGGCCTATACGGGAGAAGCGCTGGATTATAAGACGCCGATGCTGAAGGCTTTGTCGTTGGTGGATAAGGCGGCCGTGGAGGTGTGCCAGTATTTTGACAAGGACGTACGGAAAGTGGTTGCGACGCTGGGGTGGGAGCAGGAGTATTTTCTGGTAGATGAGGCGTTGTTTGATGCCCGTCCGGATTTGAAGTTGTGCGGACGGACGCTGATGGGGCATTCGGCAGCGAAGGACCAGCAGCTGGAGGACCATTATTTCGGGGCGATACCCGAACGGGTGAATGCTTTCATGGATGAGTTGGAATACGAATGCCACCGTTTGGGGATTCCGGTGAAAACCCGCCATAATGAGTGTGCCCCCAACCAGTTTGAGCTGGCACCGGTTTTTGAGGAGGCGAATCTGGCGGTAGACCATAACCAGTTGCTGATGTCTACGATGAAGCGTGTGGCACGGCATCATCATTTCCGGGTGCTTTTGCATGAAAAACCGTTTAAAGGTATCAATGGTTCCGGAAAGCATAATAACTGGTCGCTATTGACGGATACGGGGGTGAATCTGTTGTCTCCGGGAAAGAATCCGAAATCCAATATGCAGTTTCTTGTTTTCCTGGTTGCTACGACGAAAGCTGTATTGGAGCACGAGGCTTTGCTCAAGGCGTGTATTGTTTCGTTAGGGAATGAGCATCGTTTGGGCGGGGATGAGGCACCTCCCGTGATTATGTCCGTATTTTTGGGACAACAGTTGGATTCTATTTTGGACGAGATAGAAACGAAGGTCAGCAGCAAGAAGATGAGTCCGGACGAGAAGACGGAGTTGAAGTTGAATGTGGGTAAGATTCCGGAGATTATGCGGGATAATACGGACCGTAACCGGACGTCACCGTTTGCTTTTACCGGCAACCGCTTTGAGTTCCGGGCTGTCGGTTCTTCGGCAAACTGCGGGGCACCGATGATTGTGCTGAATACAGCCGTAGCGGAGCAGTTGATGGCATTCAAGAAGGAGACAGATGCCCTGATAGATAAGGGAGTGAAGAAAGACGAGGCTATATTTCAAACGCTACGCAAGTATATTATCGGCTGTAAGAAAATCCGTTTTGAAGGAAACGGTTACAGTAAAGAGTGGAAAGAGGAGGCTGCCCGCCGGGGATTGTCGGTGGAGAGTGGTTGTGTAGGGGCGTTGAAGGCTTATTTGTCTCCAAAGGCTAAATCTTTGCTTGTGGGGCATGGGATTTTTACGGAGAGAGAGTTGCAGGCCCGTTTTGAAATCAGGAACGAGACTTATTTAAAGAAGTTACAGATAGAGTCCCGGGTGTTGGGGGATTTGGCACTGAATCATATAATCCCGACGGCTATAGCCTATCAGAATACGCTGATTGAGAATGTCAGGGGATTGAAAGAGATATTGCCGGATATGTATGCCGAGGTAGGGCATGTGCAGTTGGAAAGTATTCAGGAAATATCCCGCCATATCCATGAAATTCAAACAATGGTCGTGGAGATGACGGAAGCCCGGAAGTTTGCCAATAATACTTATGCCAATGAAGTGGAGAGGGCGGAGGTTTATTCTGACACGGTGAAACCGTATATGGAGAAGATTCGCTATCATATCGATAAGCTGGAATTGATGGTGAGTGATGAGATGTGGCCTTTGCCGAAGTACAGAGAGCTTCTTTTCTCTAAATGACAGGTTATAAAAATTCCCAGAAGGTTATTCTGGGAATTTTTTATAGAACGTATTTCGTTACCGGCGGCGTCTTCTTTCCATAGGAGCTTGGTCGGGACCTTCCGGCCTGCGTTTCCTGCCCCATTCTTCCCGACGCTTCTTTTCATTTTCCTTGTACGTGTTGTACTGTTCTTCCGTAAGCACTTTTTTCAATTGGGCATCCATTGCTTCCCGTTCCTTCTTCATCTGTTCGCGCATCTGTTCGCGGTTCTCTTTCTCCTTTTTGAAACTTTCGTTTCTTTTTTTGAACGAGTCGGTAAAATAAGTTTTCAGTTCGCTTTGTTGTTGCTCTGTCAATTGAAGTTCGTTGTTCAGACGTTCAATCATGTTCTCTGCCTGTTGTTCGGGAGAGTGTTGGTCGCGGGGGCCTTTTTGTTGAGAACATCCCCCTGTTGCCAATAATGTCAAAAAGAGGGCGGATAGAAATAAAATCTTTTTCATCATGTGTTGTTTTATTTATATGTTTTTGTTTCACATACCAATATGACAACAAACGGGGATGAAAGTTTATTTTAACGCCAAAAGCGGTAATATACGCCTAACGGAAGGGATTTGCCATATGAATCGGTAAAAAACAGTTCGCCGAAGTTCTCTCCCGTACATTCTCCCACCAATTGGTGTACGGTGGTGCGTGCCAGCATGGCGGATAATCCCATGGAATACAGGTTCAGTACCAAAAAGCTGTTTCGGGGTTCCAGTAATTGGCGGCATAGGCCGAGCAGTTCGTTCAGGTTTTCTTCGAGAATCCATTTCTCCCCTTCGGGGCCGCGTCCGTAGGCGGGAGGGTCAAGGATGATACCGTTGTATTTTTTACCCCGTTTCACTTCCCGTCGGGCGAATTTCAGCGCATCGTCCACAATCCAGCGGATGCCGTCGATGCCGGAAGCCTCCATGTTTTCCCGCGCCCAGGTGATGACCGGTTTGACGGAATCCACATGGGTGACATCCGCTCCGGCGCTCCGGGCTGCCAGCGAGGCGCCGCCGGTGTAGGCGAAAAGGTTTAGTACGCGGGCGGAGGTACCGATTTTTTTGACTTGGTCGTAAATGAAGTTCCAGTTTTCGGCTTGTTCAGGAAATAAACCGACGTGCTTGAATGACGTGAGGCCGAGGCGCATGCGGAGGTGCATCTCTTTGTAATTGTAATTAATGAACCATTGCTGGGGCATGGAAGGGCGGGTTATCCATTCTCCCCGTTCTTCATTGCGTTTGTCCTTGCGGAAGTAAGCGGTTGCCTGCCTGTTCCATTCGTCGTCGGACAGGGATTTGTTCCAAATGGCCTGAGGCTCCGGGCGGGCTGTGATATACCGGCCGAAGCGTTCTAGTTTTTCAAAGTTACCGCTGTCTATTAATTCGTAGTCTTTCCAGTCTTGTGGCGTCAGGAGTTGTATGTTCATGCTTGTTCGTTCATTTTCAATAATTCTTCGATATGGGTCCGGTCGTTCCACAGTCGGGGGACTTTATGCTGACCGCCCAGTTTGCCTTTTTCTTTCAGCCAGTCGTTGAAGAGATGGGGGCGGGCGATGTGTAGTTTGAGCCGTTCGAGCGACAATAAGCGTTTGGCTTCGTAGTCGGAATTGAGCTTTTGGAGTTCCGCATCCAATAGGTCGGCAAATTGTTCCGGATTGGCAGGCGGGGTTGCAAATTCGATTAACCATTCGTGGGCGCCTTTTTTCCCTTCTTCCATGAAAATGGGGGCGGCGGTAAATTCGTACATGCTGCTTCCTGTTTTCTGGCAGGTTTCCTGCAAAGCCCGGAGCGCGTTGTCGATGATGAGTTCTTCGCCGAAAGCGTTGATGAATAGTTTGGTGCGTCCGGTGATTTTAAACTTGTAGGGCGATGTGGAGGTAAACATGATGGTATCGCCAATCATGTATCGCCACAGTCCGCCGTTGGTCGTGATGACAAGGGCATAATTGACACCGGTTTTTATTTCTTCCAGTAGCAAGGTCTTGGGGGCGGTTTTCCCCACTTCGCTCATGGGCATAAATTCGTAATATATCCCGTAATCCAGCATCAGGAGCATGGCGGGATCGTCCGGGTTGTCCTGTATGCCGAAAAAGCCTTCCGAAGCGTTGTAGGTCTCGAGGTATTTCATTTTCGGGTCGGGAAGCAGGCGCTTGTACTGCTCTTTATAAGGCCCGAAACTGATGCCTCCGTGGATGAATAGTTCCAGATTGGGCCATACTTCGTGTAGATTGTTTTTCCCAGTCTTCTCCAGGATTTTATTGATTAGCGTGAGGAACCAGGAAGGAACGCCGGCCAAACAGCGTACGTCCTCTTTGATGGTCGTTTCGCATATCTTTTCGATTTTCTCCTCCCAATTGCTCATGAGCATAATGGAGGCGTCGGGCGTTTTCATAAAGTTGGCCCAGAAAGGTGTGTTGGAAATTAGGATGGCGGAAAGGTCTCCGTATTGGCAATGGGTATTGGTGGCGCTGATTTCGCTGCTTCCGCCGAGTGCGAGCGTTTTGCCGTTGAATACCTGGGCATCGGGGTGCTGACGGTTAAAGAGGGCGACGACGTCTTTTCCGCCCCGGAAATGGCAGTTGTCAAGGGATGCCGGCGAAACCGGAATGAATTTGCTTTTGGCGTCGGTTGTCCCGGAGGATTTGGCAAACCATTTGATTTCTTCATGCCAGAGCAGGTTTTGCTGTCCGTTCATGGTGGCATTAATTTGCTCTCGGATATCTTCGTATTGGATGACAGGCAAGCGTTCCCGGTATTGTTCCGGCGTATAAATCGTATGGAAGCGGTATTTTTTCCCATATTCCGTGTTTGCTGCCGCGGTCAGCAGTTCCAGCAGAACGTCCCGCTGTACTTTGTGCGGATTGGCCTGGAAATAATCAATCTGGGACAACCGTTTGTAGGTGAGCAGCGAAATGAGTGAATTTATAAATGCCATATCAATCAAAATTAAGTTTCAATTGCGGATCGGTTAGATTAAAACTCCTCCGGTGGAAATCGGTTATGCCGAATTCCTTGATTTTGTCCCGATGTTCTTGCGTCGGGTAGCCTTTGTTTTGTTTCCAGTTGTACATGGGAAACTCTTTGTCCAACTTCTCCATGTATTCATCCCTGTGGGTTTTGGCAAGGATGGAAGCGGCGGCGATTGACATATATTTCCCGTCTCCTTTTACAATGCAGGAGTGGGGAATGTTTCGGTAAGGCTTGAATCTGTTTCCGTCTACGATGATGTATTGGGGGCGGAGGGTCAGTTGGTCTAACGCAAGGTGCATGCTTGCGATGGAAGCGTTGAGGATGTTTATTTCATCAATCTTGTGGTTATCGAGGGAAGCTACGGCCCATGCTGCGGCTTCGCTTTCGATGATGTAGCGCAATTTGTCCCGTTGCCGGGCGGACAGTTGTTTGGAGTCGTTTAGCAATTCATTGCTGAAATCGTCCGGAAGAATGACGGCGGCGGCAAAAACGGGGCCTGCCAGACAGCCTCTTCCGGCTTCGTCACATCCCGCTTCGATGTATGTCGGATTGAATTTTAAATCTAACATAGGCAATAGATTGTTAAAATTGTACCTTTGCAAAGGTAATATTTTCAGTTTTCAATATTCTATTTTGAGTGAGTTATGTTGAGTAAGGAGGAAGCGAAAGAGTTACGGATGAGTTTCTGGAGCGGTTTTAAGCGCTATTGTGCCAAACACCGGATTGGCAGGCGCTGGGTTTTGACGGGAGTGAAAATAAAGTCCGTTCAGTTGAAGTTTTTTGCGGATGTGCGAAAGGCGCTGGTGCTGTTTCAGATAGACCATAAGAACAGTTTGCGCCGTTACGAAGTGTATGAGTGCTTTTTGAGTTACCGGAAACTCATGTCGGAGTCTTGCGGAGCGGATTTGAAGTGGGAGGAGGATTATACGGGCATTGACGACCGGACGGTCAGTGCCATTTATTTTGAATTGCCTGATGTGAGCATTCAGCGTCCGGAGGATTGGGAGAGGATATATGCTTTCTTTGTGGAAAAGATGATATTGCTGGAGGAGGCGTACTGGGAGTACAGGGATTTGATAAATGAGCGGCTGAAAACCGAAAGGAGTTGAAAGTAAAGAGGGTGTCCGCAGCAACGGACACCCTCTCTTTATACATGGATAAAAAGGCTTATAGCTGATTGACGGTCTCAATGTGTCCCATGCCCATTTGTACCGCTTCGATGTTCATCGGAATCATGTTGTGGTGTCTTGGCGGCAGGGATTTTTTCAGTCCTTTTTCGATGTTCTCCAGTTTGACAACCGGTTTCACTTTCAGAAAAGCCCCGAGGATAATCATGTTGAATATCTTGGGATTTCCGCTTTCCGCAGCGAGGCGGGCGGCTTCCACCCGGTAGATGTTGATGTCTTTGCGGGTAGGATGGTGGGTGATGCCGTTCGGGTCATAAAGCAATGTCCCGCCCGGTTTTACCTGTGCTTCAAATTTATCCATGGATTGCTGGTTCAGGATAATGGCTGTGTCAAAACGTGTCAAAACGGGAGAGCTGATGCGCTCGTCGCTGATGATGACGGTCACATTGGCGGTACCTCCGCGCATTTCCGGGCCGTAAGAGGGCATCCAGGATACTTCCTGGTCCTGCATAATTCCGGAGTAAGCGAGGATTTTACCCATGGAAAGCACTCCCTGTCCTCCGAAGCCTGCTATAATAATTTCTTCAGTCATAGTTTTACGAATTTAAATATCTTTCATGTCTCCTAACGGATATTTTTCAAACATATTTTCGCGCATCCATTTGTTGGCTTCCACGGGGGATAATTTCCAACCGGAGTTGCAGGTACCCACGACTTCGACAAAAGAAGTCCCTTTGTTGAGGCGGGTGTTTTGGAATGCTTTCTTGATGGCGCTTTTGGCTTTTCTCACGGCTCCCGGCGTATCGGCGCTCTGGCGGGTGACATAGCAGGTGCCGTCAAGCTGTGCGAGCAGTTCCGTAATCTTCAGGGGGAAACCGTTTAATTTGGCATCCCGTCCGTAAGGAGTCGTGGCGGTCACCTGTCCCAAAAGGGTGGTGGGGGCCATTTGTCCTCCCGTCATACCGTAGATGGCGTTGTTGATAAAGATGATGACGATGTTTTCTCCTCTGTTGCAGGCGTGCATGATTTCCCCGCATCCGATGGAGGCCAAATCGCCGTCGCCCTGGTAGGTGAATACATATTTTTCAGGGTGCAGGCGGCTGATGGCGGTGGCAACGGCCGGTGCCCGCCCGTGAGCGGCTTCCGCCCAGTCGATGTCGATGTAGTTGTAGGCAAATACGCTGCATCCGACGGGAGAAACTCCGATGGTCTTGTCCTGTATGTCTAATTCTTCGATGACTTCTGCCACTAATTTGTGAACGACTCCGTGAGTACATCCCGGACAATAGTGCATGATGTTATCGGTAAGCAGAGAGGTCTTTCCGTAGACCAGATTCTCCGGTTTTACTATATCGTTAATGTCAATCATTGCATTAGGGTTTTAGGTTAAAGTTAGCTTTCAGCGCGTCTACTATCTCTTCCGGCGTAGGAACGACACCGCCCATACGTCCGTAGTGTTCCACGCGGGTCTTTCCGTTTACGGCGAGTCGCACGTCTTCCACCATTTGTCCGGCGCTCATCTCGACGGTGAGCATGCCTTTGGTCCGTTCGGCCATTTCCGCAATGGCACGGGTCGGGAAAGGATAGAGGGTAATGGGACGGAGCAAGCCGACTTTTATACCTTCCTGTCTTGCCAGCTCGATGGATTTTTGGCATATACGGGCGCTGGAGCCGTAGGCGATGAAAAGATATTCCGCGTCGTCGCAGTGTATTTTTTCAAACCGCACTTCTTTTTCTTCGATTTCCCGGTATTTGCGCTGTAGTTTTTCGTTGAACACTTCCTGTCGGTGGGCGTCCAGTTCCAACGACGTGACGATGTGGTGTCCGCGGGCTTTTTTCTTGCCCGTCAAAGCCCAGTCGCCGCTTATCTTTTCGATTTCTTCTTCCGTCCAGCGGGGTTTGTAGGGGGACAATTCCACTTTTTCCATCATCTGTCCGATGACGCCGTCAGCTAAAATCATCGCCGGGTTACGATATTTGAATGCCAGGTCAAAGCCCAGCGATACGAAGTCGTTCATTTCCTGCACCGACGCGGGAGCCAGGACAATCAGATGATAGTCCCCGTGTCCGCCGCCTTTGGTGGCCTGGAAATAGTCGCTCTGTGCCGGCTGGATGGTTCCCAGTCCGGGGCCTCCTCTGACCACATCGACAACCAAGCACGGCAATTCCGCGCCGGCGATATAAGTGAGGCCTTCCTGCATCAGGCTGACGCCGGGGCTGGACGAAGAGGTCATGACTTTCTTACCGCAGGCTGCTCCTCCGTATACCATGTTGATAGAGGCGATTTCGCTCTCTGCCTGCAACACCACCATTCCGGTTTCCTCCCACGGCTTTCTCAGCATGAGAGTTTCCATAACTTCCGATTGCGGGGTAATGGGATAGCCGAAATAACCGTCACATCCGCAGCGGATGGCGGCTTCAGCGATGACTTCATTACCCTTCATTAATTTTATTTCAGACATGTTCGGTCGTTTTATTTTATTGTACATTGATTTTGTAAACACTGATGACGGAATCCGGGCACACCATCGCGCAGCTTGCGCATCCGATGCAGGCTTCCGGTTCTTTCATATAAGCATAGTGGTAACCTTTTCCATTGACGTCGGGGTGGAGGTCGATTACCTTGGTCGGGCATGCGGCGACGCACAGACCGCAACCTTTGCATTTTTCGTTGTCTACAACGATTGCTCCTCTGAATTTAGCCATATCTAAAAAATTATAGATTATTTAATTAGTTGTGTTTGTAGATTCTGTATTGTAATCTTTTGCGGCTATAAAATTATATTTTAAAATGGATGGCACAAAGGAAATGGCATTTTTTTTACATCAGCCCGATATTTTGTTAAGGGGTGAATTTTGACCAAAAAAATGGTTGCCAAAACAGGTTTTTATGGGCAAAACGGTGAAAAAAATGACGTGAAATCGCTTTTGGAAACGATTGTTTATTAGAGGAATAACATGTTTTCGTGAAAAAGGTGGAAGATGGAACTCCACCAAAAAAAACGTAGGTTTAAAATGGCGGAGTTTCAGGTAATAATAAGCATCCAAAACCTATAATTGTAAATTTTGTAAA
>NZ_CALPCZ010000008.1 GCF_943193135.1 Odoribacter lunatus | reverse complement strand
AAGTGTGCCGGATTACGGCGTCTTCGGATGTCGTTGGGGTTGCTGTTTGTCGTAACTCTTTCCGGATTGTTTTCTCCGCCCGTTCTCGGAAACAATATTCGAATCGCGGGTAAACCCCGTGTCGTCAATATCGTCGGCGATACGGCTTTTGTGGAACTGAATCTCTCGTGGGACAATTCGTGGCGGGATGATTTCAACTGGGATGCTGCGTGGGTGTTCCTTAAATACAAAAAGCGGGGCATCACCGAACCCTGGCATCACGGTTATCTTGCCCGCGAAGGTCACGAAGCCACGCCCCAAAACGGAAATGAAGGCAGCAATTACTCCTTCATGTTCGGGCAAACAGGCTCCGGTACAAGCGCCAAAGTCACCGGCGTATTCCTCCTGCGGGATGAAATCTCCGACGGGAATGTAAGTGTTCGGGTACGGCTTAAATGGCTGTTCAAGGCTAATACGAAGAAAACGCTTACCGCCGCCGACTTCGGTGACAAACTGGATAAAATATACGTCGCCGTCCATGCTATAGAGATGGTCTATATTCCTTACGGCAGTTATTACCTCGGTGACAACCAGTCTGCATACAGTTTTGCACTATCGGGCAAATCACCCTGTCTTATTGACTCGGAGGATGCGGTAACCCTGACGACTGTCAATCCAACGTCCACGTCCGTTACTTTGCCCGTTGCCTTTCCCAAAGGATATGCCGGCTTTTATATCATGAAATACGAAACGAGCCAGGAGCAGTACATGGAGTTTTTAAACTCTCTCACCCTAACGCAACAGAAAGCGCATGTCACCAATAATAACTTCTCTACGATGAATCGTGGAGATTATGTGTTCGGAAGTAATTTGACCACCCCTACGCGTCGGAACGGTATTGTCTTTATTGAGCAAAAAGGGGAAGACGGACCCGCTGTATTCGGTAATAACCTTAATCCGGTCAATGACCTTTTCTCTAAAGATGACGGACAAACTATTGCTTGCGGTATTCTGTCTCCTTATGACATGCTGGCGTATTGCGATTGGAGCGGACTACGGCCTATGAGTGAGTTGGAATATGAAAAGGCATGCCGACGTCCGTATCCCCAAATTCCGGAAGAAGGAGAATACGCCTGGAACAGCAATAGCGGCGTCAATCCCCTGACCGGAGAATCCGACCTGCTTTATCTAGGTGATGAGCGGGAACAGTCTGTTAATAAAAACCACAACATAAACAGTGGGAACAACGATATCGGTCCCGTCCGTTGTGGATTGTTTGCTACCTCTTCCACCAATCAGATCCAGGCAGGTGCCACCTACTGGGGCGTCATGGAGATGAGCGGGAATTTAGCCGAAATGTGCTATATCGCAACAAGCTCCGGCAAGGCATTCGTTGCCACCAATCTTTCCTACTCCCATGGTGACGGAGAATTGAATGCCGACGGTTCGACGGATATTTCTACCAGTTACTGGCCGACTGCTACTGCGGCATTCGGTACACGTGGCGGTAGCTACTACAATCCCGATAGTCTGGCATGTACTTCCTACCGAGGCACATGTCAAGGTTCCACGTTCCCTTCTATAAATAACAGATACAGTAACCACGGTTTCCGAGGGGTATACGGTCTTTCGGGCATCAAAATCAACGGAGGTACTATCAGGAATAGTGAAGATACGGCTTGTTGGTCCGGTACGAAAATTATCAATGTTGTGGAAGCCTCTTGTCCTGACTTTCCGGATGTACGCTTTCAATACAACTGGTACGTAAAGAAACCCGGAGAAGCTAAATTTGATATAGTTCCCAATGCTGGCGGAATTACGTTGGAATACGAACATTTTGAGAATAAAACTACAGCTCCTGTCGTGTATACGTTTAAGCGTATGGGAATTTGTGCTATGGGTGTGGCGGAGAGTAACCAAGTAACGGTAAAAGTCTTGCCGGAGCCATTTGTCGCTTCTTCTTATACCTTTAATCCTTGTCCGGTAGAAATTACGCATCATTGGAGCGGATTAGAAAAAACATGGCGTATTGTAGAAAACAATACAGCTTACGTAGTGGAAGAAGAAGATATGTTATTAGTAAGTAATCTGACAGCTAATGGTTTATATACTTTAGAAGGAAGTATTGACATGTGCCCGGATATTTTTACAACGAAAATTCGAGTTACAAATCTGCAAACATTATCCGCCGTGACTACTTTCGGATACACAGGAAGAGGGCAATGTATTGTTTTACCTGCCGGAAAATATAAAGTTGAAGCATGGGGAGCCAAAGGCGGGAATACTTCATCCTATAACGGAGGAACTAAAATCGGTGGTTACGGTGGATATGCAAAGGGAGAAATCACTTTGTCCACTACTCGGTTAATGAACATTTATGTGGGAAATGCAGGAGAAAAAGCTGGTACAAACACGTTTAATGGTGGTGGAAGCGGAAGAGGGAAGAAAGTAAATGATGATCCGGGAGGCGGTTCCGGTGGAGGAGCAGCCGACATTCGACTTGAAGGAGGAAGCTGGAATCGTTTTGCATCACTAAAATCCAGGCTACTTGTTGCTGCTGGAGGAGCGGGTGCCGAAGGTTATTATAAAGGAGCCAAAGGTGGAAGTGCAGGAGGATTAATCGGAAATAATGGAAAAATTGCAAAATACAACGCTTCTTCCCAAAGTGTAACATTTAATTCTGCTACAGGAGGTACGCAAACGGCAGGAGGCTTTTTAGGAGCAAAAACAGCAGGTAACCCAAGTGGATCATTTGGTTGTGGAGGAGATTATGGACACAAAAGTCATGGTAGCGGTGGAGGTGGCGGATACTACGGTGGAGGTGGCGGAGCTGCTGGTTATGGACGCAGTAATGTTTGGGTGGCTGCTTCTGGAGCCGGAGGTTCCTCGTTTATTTCCGGGCATAATGGCTGTAATGCGATTAGTGCTTCTTCAACATCATCCAATATCATCCACACCGGACAGTCAATTCATTATTCCGGTTTATATTTTATAAATACGATGATAATTGATGGAGACGGATATCAATGGACGACAGCAAAAGGGAGTTTGGTAAATATGCCTAGTTTAACAGGAACATCAACTATGACGGGAAATACCGAAAACGGTCAGGTACGGATTACCCCGCTGAACTAAAAGTGGAGAAAGGGGACAATGGAGCAGTGGAAAAATGGTTTTCCACTGTTCTATTTTTGCCAATTTTTTTTACTCGAAAAAAAGAGTATGTTTTTGATGCAAAAAGAGGCTCTTTTTGTACTAAAAAGAGCCTCTTTTTTTCAAAGGAAGTATCCATTTTCAATGAACGCCTACAAAAAATAAATAAGTGTCTGATATTAAAAATATTAGCAATCACATTTAGATACATCCGGCTTAATGACCAAACCCGCTATTTTTAAACCTATCGTTTTGCTACCGAAAACCTATCATTTTTACCTCAAAAACGATAGGTTTTTAACATGAAAATGATAGGTTTTTAAAAAAGGCGTATTTAAAATAGAATGAATGAGGAATTGCAGTATACTGTATCAAGGAATATTAGATTTATAAATTATTTGTGCTCTTATCTCAAAAATAGTTTGTAAACTTGCACCCCGAATTTAGAATTTGTATTGCAAAAAAGACGCTGAATTTAAAGAATAAGCGTATGAAAATTATACATACTAAAGATGAATTGGCCTGTTTGATTGACGATTACAAGAAAGCAGGAAAAGTTATCGGTTTTGTACCCACAATGGGTGCATTGCATGAAGGACACTTGTCACTTGTCAGACAATGCAAAAAAAACAGTGACGTGGCCGTGGTGAGTGTGTTTGTGAATCCTACTCAATTTAATGATCCCGAAGATTTAAAAAGATATCCCCGTACTCCGGAGAAAGATTGCGCTTTGCTGGAACCGGCAGGGTGTGACATCGCTTTTTTACCCTCCGTAAAAGAGATTTATCCGGAGGAAGATACCCGAAAGTTTGATTTCGGTTATTTGGAATCCATTATGGAAGGAGCAAAACGTCCCGGACATTTTAACGGAGTAGGCCAGGTTGTGAGCCGTTTATTTGATATTGTCCGCCCTGATAAGGCTTTTTTTGGAATGAAAGATTTTCAACAAGTAGCTATTATCAAGAATATGGTAAAGCAATTGAATTATTCTTTGGAGATTATCCCCTGCCCTATTGTGAGAGAAGAGAGTGGTCTGGCCTTAAGCTCGCGCAATGCTCTTTTGGATGAAAATCATAAGAAAAACGCTCCCCATATTTACGCTACATTGAAAAAAGCTCGTAATTTGGCTCCGGAAATGAGCGTGGGAGATTTGAAAAAATGGATTACCGAAGAAATCGACAGTAATCCGTTTCTGAAAACAGAATATGTGGAAATTGTAGATGACACTACTTTAAAGGTGATAAACGACTGGAATGAAGAAGGAACTAAAGTAGCTTGTGTGGCTGTCTATGCCGGAAAAATCCGGTTAATAGACAATATTGTATTTTAATTTACGGAATCAATTTTATCAACCATGTTTATTGAAGTAGTCAAATCAAAAATTCACAAGGTAACTGTTACGGAGGCCAATCTTCAATATGTAGGAAGCATAACAATTGATGTTGCTTTGATGGAAGCTGCCAATATCATTGAAAATGAAAAGGTGCAGATTGTCAATGTAAATAACGGAGAGCGTATAGAAACATATGTCATCAAAGGAGAAAGAAATTCAGGGGTAGTTTGTCTGAATGGTCCGGCAGCCCGTAAATGCGCCGTAGGAGACGTGGTCATTATTATTTCTTACGCTTCCATGGATTTTGAAGAAGCCAAAAAACATACACCGACACTGGTATTTCCCGAAACAAGTACCAACCAATTAATCTGACGGTTCTTTTCTTATGAATTACCCGGCTTTTATAGAGAATAAAATCATCGAGAACAGGGAAGAGCTTAAAAATATTTTAAGCGTGTGGAGATTCAAGGGAGAAAAAGTGGTATTTACCAACGGATGTTTCGATATTCTCCACAGAGGCCACGCAGAGTATCTTGCGCAAGCCGCTTCGTTGGGTTCCAAATTGGTTGTGGGACTTAATACCGATTCATCGGTCAGAAGACTGAAAGGAGAAACACGACCCGTCAATAATCAATATGCCCGGGCACTTTTACTTTCCTCTTTACTGTTTACCGACAAAATTGTTTTTTTTGAAGAAGATACGCCTCTTGAATTGATTCGGTATATACAACCGGATGTTTTAGTAAAAGGAAGCGATTACAAACCCGAAGATATTGTCGGTTACGATATTGTCAAATCCAAAGGAGGTGAAGTGATAACCATTGACCTCACACAAGGCTATTCCACTACTTCCATCCTTCATAAACTAAAATAGCATTTCTATTTTCCCTTGTGTTGAAAAGCCAGAATAATGTTGTGAAATACTGTTAGTAAAATTCACAAAAATTTCCGTTATTTCTTTTGAGGATTTAAAAACGGGGAACAGTATATTTTTAAATGAGATTCCAAAATAAAAAACGAGTCTTTAATTCTTTTTCTTTCTACAAATTTCTGACAGTTTCTGACAGGTGAAAAAATCGTTTTTTATTAGCAACATTCTTTTCTAACTATTGTCAGTAACTTTTTCATTTTATTGAATACCAATATTTTTTTATTATTTAAAGTGTTTATAACTTCCCTATTTTATCTAAAACTCATATAACCAAAAAAGTCTTTCTATTTTTACTCTACAAACTAACATTCTATCATCATTCTCATATTCTAAATTTAAAAATAGAAAGAATATAATTATAATGTGTTTGTTTGAAATCTCCAATGCTTACCTTTGTACAAAAATAATCTTTTTTATGAATCCTCTAAAGAAATTAGCTGGAGAAACGGTTATTTACGGATGTACTACTATATTGGGACGTTTCGTCAATTGGTTGCTTGTTCCTTTGTATGCCGGAATTTTTGCTGCCAGTGAATATGGAATTGTTATAAATCTGATGTCTTATACGGCTATTCTGGTTGTATTACTGACATACGGTACGGAGACAGGTTTTTTCCGATTCGCAACAACAAGCAATCGGAATGATGTTTTTTCCACATTAATGGCGTCTTTGTCCGTTACGACTTTTGTCTTTGTTTTCTTCTCTCTTTTTTTCCTGAACGATTTATCTGTTTTTCTGAATATTGAAGCACACAAAGAGTATCTGGTTCTATTGATAGTCACGATAGCTATTGATGTCATCAGTTCAATTCCTTTTGCCCTTTTACGGTTAGAAAGTCGTCCGGTACGTTTCGGTATTATAAAATTGACAAATATCGGTTTGAATATCGGTTTAAATCTGTTTTTTCTTTTGTTGTGTCCTTTTTTAGAGAAAAAAGGAATACATGTGCCTTTTTTTGATGCCGACGGAGGGATTCTTTATATTTTTGTTTCTTATCTGGTTGCTTCGGTGGTAACGTTTTTTATGTTGTTGCCGTGTTTTCTGAAATTTCGTTTTCGATTTTCTTTCGGATTGCTGAAGGATATATTGAAGTATTCATTCCCTATATTAATTGTAAGCCTGGCGGGTATGATCAATCTGCAAGGAGATAAGGTGTTAATGCCTAAGATATTAGGAGAAGTCATGAGCAGGGAAGAAGCATTGGCAATAACCGGTATTTACGGAGCCAATTATAAATTGGCTTTGGTGATGTATATTTTTACGCAAGGATTCCGGTTTGCTTTTGAACCGTTCTTTTTCAATTATTCCAAGAATGCGGATTCCAAGAAGGTGTATAAAGATGTGTTTCTGTATTTTACGGGTTTCGGTCTGATTATCTTTTTGGGAGTGATGTATTGGATTGATATTATCAAGTTTTTTGTGCGGAAGCCCGAATATTATGCAGGAATCGTTATTGTTCCGTGGGTTCTTTTGGCAAATCTATTTCAAGGCATGTATTATTCTCTTTCGTTGTGGTATAAATTGACCGATAAAACGATTTACGGCGCATATATGGCTATTGCGGGGAGTGTCATAACACTTTCCATGAATTTTATTCTGTTACCCAGAATAGGATATATGGGTTCGGCTTATGCCGTATTTACCTGTTTTCTGGTGATGTGTATATTGTCTTTATTGTTGGGGCGTAGGTTTTACAGGATAGATTACGATGTGAATAAGATTATTTTTTATTTTTTATTAGCTGTTGTGTTTTATTTTGCGGGCAGATGTGTTATGTTTGATAATCCTTGGATAACTTGTTTAGCAAGAACGCCTTTATTGGTCGTATTTATTTTGATTTTTTTGAGGAGGGAGATGAAGTTTCTGTTTGCAGGAGGAGCCATACGTAATATTTTGGGTAAAAAGTAGTATCTTTGCTATCATAATGATAGTAATTTTGGGGTAAATACGAGTAATATTATAAAGATGAAAGTAAATATTATTAATAAGTCACGTCATGCGCTTCCGGAGTATAAGACTAAGTTGTCCGCGGGTATGGATATCCGTGCGAATATAAATGAAACGGTGGTTTTGCAGCCTCTGGAAAGAAAATTGATACCTACGGGATTGTTTATAGAACTTCCGGAAGGATATGAGGCTCAGATGCGTCCGCGGAGCGGATTAGCTTTGAATGAAGGTTTAGGACTTTTAAACAGTCCTGGAACAATCGATGCGGATTATCGGGGAGAAATAGGCATTATTGTTGTGAATTTGTCGAATAATGTGGTAAGTATCAAAGACGGAGACAGAATTGCTCAAATGGTTATTAACAAAGTGGAACAGGTTGAATTGGTGGAAGTAAATGAATTGAGCGATACAGACAGAGGTGCCGGAGGATTCGGGCATACAGGTAAAAAATAAATACAGGTTCGGGCTGAAATGAGAAAAGGTTTTATTTTGATAACGGTTCTTTTTTTCGCGATAAACGGATTTGCAGGAGAAAAGAAAAAAGAGACGGTAAAAAAAGAGTTGGATGAGAAATCGAAACTGGAGTTCGATTACTCTTTTATGGAAGGAGTGAGAAGCAAAATTACCGGTGATTTTCAAGGAGCGATGGGTTGGTATGACAATTGTTTGAAAATTGATCCGGAAAGTCCTGTTGTCAAGTATGAAATAGCTAATCTCCTTTTGGGAACCGATGATTACAACGGAGCATTGCAGTTGGCTAGGGAGGCGGTAGCAGGAAATCCTTCTAATTTATGGTATAAATTATTGTTGGCTAATGTATTGCAAAAGAAATCCATGATAGAAGAAGCTTGCAATGTATATGCCGATATTATAGCGAAGTATCCTGACAAAGAAGAATTTTATCTGATTGAATCGGGATTGTATACGTCTGTGGAAAAATGGCAAAAGGCTATTGATGTGTATGACCGTTATGAGAAACAGAATGGTATAACAGAGCCTGTTTCTATTGAAAAAATCAGACTTTACAGTAAGTTGAATAATGTGAAAGGAGCATCCGATGAATTATTGAAGCTGATAAATAAGTTTCCAGAAAAGAATGAGTATTTAAGTTTGTTGGCAGAATTATATTTTAACTATGACCAGGATAAAAAAGGACTCCAGATTTTAAACAAATTATTAAAAGTTGATCCGCAAAACGGATATGTTCATTTATATCTGGCGGATTATTATCGGGGTAAAAACAAACTTTCAGAAGCAGATAAACATGTGAAGGAAGCGTTAGTAAGTGATGAACTTAAAAATTCGTTTAAAGTTCAGTATATGCTGACGTTGATATTGAGCGGAGATACTGTGAAAATTACCGATACGGATTTGAATTCGTATATGGATATATTGATGAGTAAGTATAGTGAAGATTTATCCATACGGGCTTTACATTCGGATTTTTTGAGAAAGGACGGTAAGTTACAAGAAGCTCGGGAAGAACTGGACTATATTCTTGATAAGGAGAAAAATAATTATATGGTTTGGCAGGAGTTACTGCTGATTTGTAATGAATTACAGGATACGAACTGTATGTATTCCCAGAGTGTGGAATGTATTAAGTATTTTCCGGAACAACCTCTTCCTTATGCTTTGGCGGGAATTTCTCTGATGATGCGAAAGGATTACGGCGAAGCTGTCGATTTTTTTGAACGAGGAGTGAAATTGGCAGATGAACAGGTACAATTAAGGTCCCAGTTTTTTTCTTATTTGGGCGATTGTTATTATAATCTGGATAGTACGGAAGTGGCATTCCGCATGTTTGATAATGTATTGTCCATTAATCCGGAGAATGCATTGGTATTGAATAATTACGCTTATTATCTTTCTTTATTGGATAAAGATTTAAGAAAGGCGGAGGATATGAGTTCGCGTGCGGTGTTACTGGAGCCTGATAACGGGACTTACCTGGATACTCACGCGTGGGTACTTTTTAAACGGAAGGTTTATTCGGAAGCGCTTTATTATATGAAACAGGCTATGGAGAAGACAACGGAGCCTTCAGGAGTACTTTACGAGCATTACGGGGATATACTTTATGTGAACGGTAAAAAAGAAGAAGCGTTGGCTATGTGGTTAAAGGCGAAAGAAGCGGGAGATGAGGTGAGTACCGATTTGAATGCCAAGATAGCTGGTACTTATGTTTTTAATTGATAAAACTGGATGATTAGATATTTCTTTTTGTTGTTTGTAGTGTTGTGTGTGACGTCGTGCAAGGTGAGTGAAAAAATTGCGTCGCGTCAGGAAGTACCGAATATTACAGAGGGGAAGTTATTGAAGAATATTTATGAAAATGAACTGGTCTATAATAGTTTATATGCGAAAAAGGTGGATATTTCCCTTACCGGAAACGGTAAAAAGGATAATTTGAAGGCTGTTTTAAAGGTAAAAAAAGATAGTTTCATCTGGATATCACTTGTAGCTCCGTTGGGTATCGAAGTGGCACGCGTATTGCTTACACAAGACAGTATCAAGTTTGTAAATTCTTTTAATAAGAAATATTTTTTTACAGACTATCAGTTTTTTTACGATAAATTTGACGTACAGATTAATTTTGATTGCTTTCAAAAGTTGCTGACAAATGTTTATTTTAATTTGGAAAGTTGCGGAAAAGACGAAGTAAAGGATTCCAAGTTTAAATTTGAAAGGACGGAGAATGATTATGTGCTGTCGAATGTTCATAGAAAAGCGTTGAACCGGAAAATTAAGAAGTTTTTTAAGAAGAAGAAAAAGAATAAAGAGTATACGTTGATTTTGCAGAAGATTCATTTAGATCCTGAATTATTCCGTCCGATAAAAATATCTCTGGAAGATTTGGAAGATGATATGGGTGTAAGTGTAAAATATAGTGATTTTAAGAGTTTTGAGGAGAAAATTTTTCCTTCGTTGATGGAATTTAATGTTTCATTGAATGAGTTGAAATATAAGCTGGAACTGAAATTTCAGAAAATAGAATTTGATACGGATGTTGTTCCGAATTTACGGTTATCTTCCAAATATAAACCTATTTCGTTTGACTGATGTTTATGAAGTTGAGATATATCGGCATATTATTTATGTTTTTTTCCGTCTTAAATGGCACGGTATATTCTCAGTCTATCAATACGATAAAAAAGGATAAGGAGAAGAGTGAAAAAGAAATAGCTTATCTTAATAAGCTGTTAGAGGAGGCAAAAAATAATCAGTCTGTTTCAGTTGAAAAATTAAAGATAATACAGGAAAAGATAGCTCAAAGCAAGAGTTTGATTAATTCTTTACAACAAGAAGTGAGTTATCTGGAAAAACAGATAGACCGCAATGAGGTGAGAATTTCAGAATTGAGTTTAAACCGAGGGTCTATGCTGAATATGTACGGAAAGTTAGTTTACGGCCTCTGGAAGAAACGGAATAAGGCTTATAGGCTGATGTTTATTTTTGCTTCTTCGGATTTTAATCAGGCTTATAATCGTTATAAATATTTTGAACAGATACAGAGTTATTCCAAACGTCAGCTGGCTTTGATAGAGCAGACAAATGATTCGTTGAATATAAAGAATACAGAATTGAAAAAATATCGAGATTTAAAGCATGTTGCTTTAAATGATATTGATGTCAAAAGTAAGGATTTAATTCAGCAACAGGCAACGGAGAACAGTCTGATATCGGATTTGAAAAAAAAGGAAAAACAGATTGTAAAAAAGTTGAATATAGAAGCTAAAAACAGGGAGAGGCTGGAAAGAGAGTTGAATAAGTTAATAGCTTCACAAGCTAAAAAATCAGGGGGAACTTCGTCAAAATATAAACTTACGCCTGAAGAAAAATTGGTTTCCGATGATTTTTCCCGGAATAAAGGGAAGTTGCCTTGGCCGGTTACTCAAGGTATTATTTCCGAGAAATTCGGTATTAACCCGCATCCCGTATACAAAGATGTTATGATGTCAAACAATGGCATAAATATCACTACTTCAAAGAATGCGGAAGTACGAGCTGTTTTTAACGGAGAAGTAACGGATATTTCTTTAATGCCAGGATTAAATAATGCTGTCATAATCAGGCATGGGAATTATTTGACTGTGTATGCCAATTTGATATATTTGAATGTAAAAAAGGGAGATAAGGTGAATACCAAGCAGGTAATCGGCAAGGTAGCTCATGATAATGAGAAGGGCAGTGTGTTAAGTTTTCAGGTATGGAATAATTTGGAAAAACAGAATCCTGAGTTATGGTTAGCAAAGTAGTGTAATAAGATTGATTAACGGTAGGGAATGAAAGATGAATATGCTAGTTTAAAAGAAGATTTAAAAGGAATTTTGTCCCGTTTCAGGGTTGAATTACTTTTAATGGATTTACTGAAAGGAGTTTCGGTTTTGGCTCTTTTCGTGTTGTTGTATTTGTGTGTATATTATATTTTTCTTGCTGTTTTTCCGGTTACTGTATTTTTTAAGAGGATAGCTTTTTTCCTGTTTTTGACCGCAGTAATTTTTCTTATTGTTTTTTTTCTGTGCAGACCTCTGTATTTTTTCGCTGTTTCTTTTGATTTAAGCAACAAACGATTACTGAAACGTATTTTATACCGTTTGCCAATATTGAATGACGTTTTTGTAAGTCTGTACGATTTGGCTTTTCTTACTGACAGTATTTCGGGAGATGAGGAGCTGAAAAAGGCTGCTTTTGTCCAAAAGTATCAACTGCTAAAGGAGAAAAAGATATGTGTGGATTTTCCTTTGAAATCTTTTCTAAGGCCTTTGTCTGTTTTGGTTATTTTGTCAGGGATTCTTTTTTTAAACGGGGGGAATTTTTCTCGTTTGTATCGGGATATGGCGGATTACAAAGTTGTGAATAATCCTCGTTTAAATGTTGATTTTTTGCTTTTAAACGAGACTTTGGATACGGAATACGGAAAGGCTTTTCAATTACGTTTAAAGGTGGAAAGTCCGTTTTTTTCAGTGGAAAATGTTTTTGTATGTTATGGCGGAGGCGAATTTTTAATGACACGGAAAGATTCGATTTTTACTTATGATTTTGATATGGTGAATAATGATATCCGTTTCTATTTTAGAACGGGAGATGCCGTAAGTAAAGATTATTTGATACGGGTATTGCCTACTCCGGAAGTTATCGGATATAAAGTGACAGTTATTCCTCCTTCTTATACGGGTCTGAAAGCTGAAGTATTGAAAGACGTTGTTGATTTTCGGGCTTTGTATGGTTCTGTTTTACGTTTTCATATAGATTTATCTAATGTAGACACATTGTTTTTACAAGTAGAGGATAAAGTATCACATTTGCCTTTGAAATCAGCAGATGCCATTGATTTTTCGCAGCGTGTGACGACATCGGGGGAATATGTTTTGTTAGGTTCCAATTCCGATTTTGTGCGAAAGAATTTGATGAATTTCAATGTTTCTTGCATTCCTGATCTATATCCGGGCATACAAGTGTCCGAATTGCAGGATTCGTTGAATACGTCGTTGTACTATTTTTATGGGGTTATCACGGACGATTACGGATTTTCCGATTTGCGTTTCAATTATTCGTTGAACGGACAGAACCATACGATTGTTCCGGTACGTATTAACAATAACATCACAACGCAGGAGTTTTATTTTGAATTTAATTTTGCCGAATTTGCCGGTACGGATAAAGTTCAGATACAATACTTTTTTGAAGTGTTTGACAATGATAATGTATCGGGTCCTAAAAGTACCCGTTCCGATGCAAAGAATTATTCGTTACCTGACTTGAATACAATATTTGATTTTAATTCGGAAACAAATGCTACAGTGAATACGGCTATGAGTGAGGCAGAAAAATTGGCGAAGGAGATTGTAGCCGGGGTAAAAGACCTCCAGAAGAAGATGTTGGACAATTCGGTGGATAATTGGGAAAAACAGCAGCTTTCAAAGGATATTGTAGAGAAAAAAGAGAAATTGGATAAGTTACTGACAGAGGTAAAAGAACAGAATAAGAAGAAAGCAGTTTTAAATAATAATTTTACTAAACAGGATAGTGTTCTTCAGATGAAGCAGCAGAAGATACAGGAGTTGCTGGATAAGATTATGGATGATGAGATGAAGAAATTGATGGAGGAGTTCAGCAAACTTTCGGAAGAGTTTAGTAAAGAAAAGTTCCGGAATATAGATGAGAAAATGAAACTTGGTTTTGACCAGTTGAGCGAGGAGTTGGACCGGAATATAGAGTTGTTGAAACGTTATCAGATAGAGGAGCAGCATAGTATGCTTTCCCAGCAGCTGGAAAATTTAAAACAGCAGCAGAATAAGTTTGAAGATGCGGCTGATGAGCGGTCTGTGTCTCCCGATTCCTTGAAGGAATTGGCCCAGGATATAGAGAAAAAGTTGGAGGATATAAAAGACAATTATAATCAGTTAAAGGAGGAAAATAATCAATTGTCCCAGCCTTTTGAATTGAAATCGCTTGATGAAAAGTTTGATGCTTTGTCAAAGGATCTTCAGCAGCAGGAAAAGAATGCGGCGGAGAATAAAAAGAAGGATGATAAATTGTCAAAGGAGATTCAAAAGAAGATGGAGGAATTGTCGGAGGAGATGGAAGAACAGCAACAACAAAATTTTATGCAAATGTCTTTGCCTCAAAAAGATATAGAATTAATAATTCAAAATATCTTATTGATTTCGTTTGCGCAGGAAGATTTATTGTATCAATTCCGAAATGTTTCTTCTCTCAGTCCGCGTTATAATGAATTAGGGCGTTTGCAGGATATGAAGAAATTGGAATATAAGATAGTAAAAGATAGTTTGTCGGCAATAGCGAAAACAAATCTGATGCTTGCGTCTGTTTTGAATGATAAGTTTTATGATATTGAGACTAAATTTGCATTACTGCCTAATTATATACAGAATAATAAGCGGAATGAGTTACTGGCAGAACAGCAGTATATTGTCAGTTATTTGAATGATATTGCTTTGGTTTTGAGTGAAGCGTTGCAGAAGGATAAATCGGAGAAAGGAGAATCGGGAGGAGGCGGTAAGTCGAATAATCCCGGAGGGAAGCAACAGAAAGGCGGTAAAGGAGATAAAGAGGAAGGGTATGGAAATTTGAAAAAGTTTCAAAATGGCTTGAAACGTCAGATGGAAGATCTGCTTTCCAAAATGAAAAATGGGGAAAAAGGAAAACCTTTACAGCAAGGAATCAGTAAGATGATAAGGGAAAATGAACTTTTTCGCCAGAGTTTGAATGAATTTATGTCAGGAGAAGGTTCGTTTTCAGAGGAGGAAAGACGCTTATTGAATGAGGTTAATAAGTTATTGGAAGATAATATCCGAGATATTGCGAATTATTCGGTTACCAATAATTTGATACAACGAAATAATTTAATTTATAATAAGTTGTTGATGTCCGAAAAGGCATCTAAAGAACGAGAAGAGTACGAAGATAAGAGAACATCAGTGACGGCTGAAGATATGAAATTTAAACGTCCTGAATTGTATTTTAAAAATGGTAAAAAACAGGGATTGATGAGAACAGATTTACAAAAGTCAGGAATGAAACTTAATCTTTATTTCAAAAATTTGTTTAATAATTATTATATCAAGCTTGGTGATGATGAATAGATTGAATTTGACTATTTCTTCCGAAGTAGGAAATATAGTAAGAGTGGAAAATTTTATTGAAAGTTTTATTGAAACTTTTGATTTGAAATCCGAGTTATTTGGAAAAATCAGTTTGCCTGTGATAGAAGCTGTTAATAATGCTATTCTTTCCGGAAATAAGCTGATACCGGAGAAAAAAGTCATTTTGGAAGCATGGCAGGAAAATAACAGACTTTATGTTTCCGTTCAGGATGAAGGAGAAGGTTTTGATTATACGCATATACCCGATCCGACCTTGCCTGATAATATTGAAAAGGTGGCCGGACGCGGATTGTATGTCATGAAGACCTTGTCAGATGAATTATTGTTTGAAAACAATGGAGCGAAAGTGACTTTGGTTTTCGATCTTTAATTGTTTTTATGAGAGAAGTTTTGTTTTATGAAGAGGGTGTGGAACTTCCTTCTTTTTTCTCGGAGTATGTAGTGAATAGGTGGCTTGATGCTATTGCTTCGCATTATTCAAAAGAGGTGGGAGCGATATCATTTATTTTTTGTAGTGACGATTATATTATTGACGTAAATCGAAAATATCTGAATCACGATTATTATACGGATGTGATAACATTTGATTATTGTGATAACCGGATTCTTTCCGGAGATGTTTTTATTAGTTTGGATACAGTACGTTCTAATGCCGTTTTGTTTAATGTTGATTTTGAATCCGAGTTTCATAGAGTTATATGTCATTCGATACTTCATTTAATCGGTTTTAAAGACAAAACGGATCCGGATAGTGTTCTTATGCGGAAGAATGAAAATATTTGCTTAGATCTTCTTAAAACGGTGTAAAATGACAGGTCTGTTACCTGATTATGATATAATTGTAGTGGGTGCCGGGCATGCGGGTTGTGAAGCCGCTTATGCTGCTGCGACGCTGGGTTCCAGGACGTTATTGATAACGTTGGATATGAATAAAATAGCCCAAATGTCGTGTAATCCTGCTGTCGGAGGTATTGCTAAGGGACAGATTGTCAGAGAAATAGATGCACTAGGGGGAATGATGGGACGCGTAACGGATGAAAGTTCCATTCAGTTTCGGATGTTAAATCGCTCGAAAGGTCCTGCTATGTGGAGTCCCCGTGCCCAGTGTGATCGGATGCGTTTTTCGGCGAATTGGCGAAATATTCTTGAGCATACTGATAATCTGGATTTATGGCAGGATGATGTAGTTCGCTTGTTAGTGGAAGATAATAGGGTAATAGGGGTATATACTTCTTTGGGGGTGGAATTTAAGGCACAAAGGGTAATATTGACCAATGGGACGTTTTTAAACGGTTTAATGCATGTCGGACGGGTTAGTTTTCAAGGAGGAAGAATTTCGGAACCAGCATCATTTGGTATTTCTGCTCAATTGAAAGAATTGGGTTTTGAAGTAGGAAGAATGAAAACAGGAACACCGGTAAGAATAGATGGACGCAGTGTTGATTTTTCTAAGTTGACAGAGCAGGGAGGAGATGATGATTTTCATCGTTTTTCTTATTTAAATATGAATTATAGCTATCCTTTAAAGCAAAGGGTGTGTTATCTTGCTTATACGAATGAACGTGTGCATAATGTACTTCGGGAGGGATTTGCAGACAGTCCTTTGTTTAATGGGACGATACAGAGCATAGGTCCACGTTATTGTCCAAGTATTGAGACTAAGCTGAATACTTTTGCCGATAGAAATAGCCATCATTTATTTCTTGAACCGGAAGGAGAGAATACAACGGAATTTTACTTGAATGGTTTTTCTTCTTCTTTGCCTTGGGATGTTCAATTAAGGGGATTGCGTTTGGTAGAAGGTTTTGAACAGGTACGGATTTTTAGGCCGGGTTATGCGATAGAATATGATTATTTTCCACCGACACAACTTTATCATACTTTAGAAACGAAGCGAATAAAGGGATTATATTTCGCAGGTCAGATAAATGGTACGACAGGTTATGAAGAGGCTGCTGCTCAAGGATTGATGGCGGCGATAAATGCTCATTTGTCATTACATTCGACTCAAGAGTTTGTGTTGGGGCGTGATGAAGCTTATATCGGAGTTTTGATAGATGATTTGGTAACAAAAGGAGTAGATGAGCCTTATAGAATGTTTACTTCTCGTGCTGAATTTCGTATTTTATTGCGACAGGATAACGCAGATAATCGACTGACGCCCAAAGGCTATAAAATAGGTTTGGCAGATAATAGTAGATATAATTTATTTATCGATAAAATAAAAAAAAGAGATAATTTGGTTAATTTTATTCGTAATTTCAGTGTAAAACCGGATGAAATTAATGATTGTTTGATAAAATTGAATTCCCAGCCTTTAAAACAGGGGATGAAATTAGTGGATATTTTAACCAGACCTCAATTGACGATAGATTCTTTATTAGAAACATTGCCTCTTTTGAAACAATTCATTGTTGAGAATGAAATGTGTGAGGAACATATGGAAGCAGCCGAAATATTAATAAAATATTCTGGGTATATAGAACGGGAACGTCAGTTAGCAGATAAATTACATCGTTTGGAAGATTTGGTTATAGCGGGGAAGTTTAATTATGAGGAATTGACGAATTTATCTATTGAGGCTCGTCAAAAACTTGCCAAGATACAACCGAGGACAATAGGACAAGCATCAAGAATTAGTGGGGTATCACCTGCGGATATAAATGTACTTTTGATTCTAATGGGACGTTGATTTTTTTCAGCGAAGAGTGGTTTGTTTCACGTGGAACGTTCAAAAAGGTGCGAAGAGTTGTTTCCTGTATTTATGAAAAAAATAAAGATTATATTATAATGGAAAAAATAGAAGGAAACATTATAGACATACATCATCGTAAAATATATCCGGGGACAATTTTTGTTTCAAATGGGAAAATCCAAAAAATAGAAGAAAATGGGAATAATTACTCCACGTATCTTGCTCCCGGATTTATAGATGCTCATGTTCATATAGAGAGTTCGATGCTAACTCCGATTCATTTCTCTGATTTAGTTATTTCAAAGGGAACAGTTGCTGTCATAAATGATCCTCATGAAATAGCTAATGTGCTTGGGATGGGAGGAATTCAGTTTATGCTACAAAATAGCCGAGATGCAGGAATAAAATATTTTTTCGGAATTCCGTCATGTGTGCCGGCGACATCATACGATTTTGCAGGAGGAGTAATAACTTCTAAAGATGTAGAAGAATTGGCTGCAACAGGGAATTTTGTATGTCTTTCAGAAGTAATGGATATACCGGGTGTTTTAAATGAAAATCCGGAGATTATAAAAAAAATACAAGTAGCAAAGAAGTATGAATTAAGAATAGATGGACATGCGCCATTCCTTACGGGAGATAATTTAAGACGATATATATCGACAGGAATATCGACGGATCATGAATCTTCAAATTTAAAAGAAGCAATTGAAAAATTGGAATTAGGGATGAAGGTTATAATCCGAGACGGTAGTGCTGCAAAAAATTATGAAGCCTTGAAGTCTTTGATTGAAATTAATCCGGATTTATTAATGTTTTGTACAGATGATGCTCATCCGGATGATCTTATTCGATATGGACATATTGATAAAATAGTTCGGAAGGCAATTGCAGATGGTTATGATTTGTTTACAGTATGGAGGATTGCCTCATTAAATCCCGTTATACATTATAATTTGCCAGTAGGAGTGCTTCGGGAAGGAGATTTTGCAGATTTTATCAGAATTGCAAATTTAGAATCGCTTGAGGTATTAGAAACCTATTTGGGAGGGAGAAAATTATATGAGAAAGAAGTAGTAAGTTCTTCTGTATGTCATAAAAAACAATATCATCCGGTAAATCGTTTCGGTCAAGAAAAAATACATACAAATGACTTAAGAAAAAGAGTGGTTAAAGGGAAAAATGTATGTATAGAAGTAATCAATCAGCAAATAGTTACATTAAAATCGTATTTTGAATCCGTAACTGATGATATTTTTTGCTCTGATGTAAAACAGGATATTTTAAAAATAGTTTATTTAAATCGCTATTTGAATAATAAAAAGCCACAAGTAGCATGGATTAAAGGAATAGGCATGAAAGAAGGTGCTTTTGCGACAAGCATTGCACACGATTCTCATAATATATTAGCAATAGGATGTAAAGACGAAGAGATTACAGAGGTTATTAATAGGATAATTGAAGGGAAAGGAGGCTTGGCCGTTATAAATTCTTCAGGATTATTTGGGATGGAGTTGCCTATAGGTGGAATTATGAGTGATAAAGATGCATTTTGGGTCGCTTCAAAATACGGGGATTTATTAGAAAAATTGAGGACTACCGGATGTAAATTGGATTCTCCTTTTATGACATTGTCATTTATGTCACTACTTGTGATTCCAGAAATAAAAATAGGTGAATTAGGATTATTTGATTTTAGATCCTTTGAATTTATAGAAAACAAAGAAAGTTAATAGTAATTTTAAGCTGACATGGCGTTATATGATGATGATTTAAAAGAGAAAATACATAAATTACCCATGAAGCCGGGAGTTTATCAATATTTAGATTCATCAGGTAAAATTATCTACATCGGGAAGGCTAAATCACTAAGAAATAGGGTGTTATCTTATTTGAATAAGACGAATCAGACTGCAAAGACATTGGTATTAGTACGTAAAATATGTGATTTAAAATATATTGTCGTTGATACAGAACAGGATGCATTACTACTCGAAAATAATTTAATAAAAAAATATAAGCCGAAGTATAATATCTTATTAAAAGATGATAAAACTTATCCGTGGATTTGTGTTATGAAGGGACCTTTTCCACGAGTTTTTTTGACTAGACAATTTGTTCGCAATGGTTCGGATTATTTTGGACCTTACACCTCTGCAAAGTTTGCCAATTCATTGATGTCTTTAATACGTTCTTTGTATAAGTTGAGGACTTGCCGTTTACCCTTGAATGTCAAGGCAATTTCAGAGAGAAAATTTAAAGTGTGTTTGGAGTATCACATCGGAAATTGTTTGGCTCCTTGTATTGGAAATATTTCGGATAAAGAATACGATGAATTTATTTTACAGATACGAAATATTCTGAAGGGCAATATTATTTCTGTATTAGGACATTTGAATCGAAAAATGGAAGAATTGGCTGCTCATTTGGAGTTTGAAAAGGCAAATGAAGTAAAAATGGCCATAGAAGAACTTCGTAGATATCAGTCAAAATCAATGATTGTCAGCCCAAGTTTGAATGATATAGATGTATTTTCATATCTTGAGGATGAGAAATATGCGTATGTAAATTATCTTAGAATTATTCATGGGTCTGTTAATCAAGTACATACGATAGAAATAGAAAAAAAAGTAGAAGAAGAAAAGGAAGAGATTTTGGCATTTGCCATTTATGAAATTCGACAATTAATGAATAGTCAATCCAAAGAAATAATTGTACCATTCGAACCAGATATAAAATTGTCTGATTTACAGTACGTTATTCCTAAAATTGGAGATAAAAAACAATTATTGGAATTATCAGAAAGGAATGTTGCATATTTTAAATTGGACAGAGATCGTCAAAGGAGTTTAAAACGAGGAGAAGATTCGAGATTTAATGTATTGAAAACAATTAAAACTGAATTGAAATTGCCAGTCCTGCCTCATAGAATGGAGTGTTTTGATAACTCTAATACGCAGGGAACTAATCCAGTTGCGTCTTGTGTTGTATTTATTGATGCTAAACCTGCTAAAAGAGAGTATCGAAAATTTCATGTAAAAACCGTAGAAGGACCTGATGATTTTGCTTCTATGGAGGAAATTATATATCGACGTTATAAAAGAGTTTTGGATGAAGGCAAAGAATTGCCTGATTTAATTGTGATAGATGGAGGAAAGGGACAATTGCATTCGGCATTGAATAGTCTTAAGAAGCTTGATTTACATGGTAAAATTGCGATAATAGGATTAGCGAAACGTATGGAGGAAATTTATTATCCGGGAGATAAAGACCCATATCTTTTAGCAAAAAATTCTCAGGCATTAAAGACATTGATGCATATTCGAGATGAAGCTCATAGATTTGGGATTACCTTTCACCGTCAATTGAGAGAAAAACCACTGACGAAGAGTATTTTAAATGATATAAAAGGGATAGGAAAGAAAACGGAAGAGCAACTTATACGGCATTTTAAATCCGTTGAAAATATTCGTAAAGCTAATTTAACAGAATTAGCCGTTGCCATTGGGGTTTCTAAGGCAAAAATTGTAAATGATTTTTTTAATGATTCTTTAGTAGAAGAGAAATCTGATAATTTATAGCATAGTTATAAATTATCAGATTAGGAATAGGTCTCAATCTATGGCGTTGATTATGAGTATTTTATTGTGCTCATTGTCCCAGGCATTAAGAATTTTACGGAAACTTTTGTATGTTTTAGGGGTAATTAATGCTTTCGGTAGATGTAGTTTACGTTGGATAAATATTTTGTCTGCTTTTTGTGTTATATCAATATAGAGGCTTCCACAGTCGTGTTTTTCATATATTTTTTGGGGACTATTTAGTAATTTAAGACCAGGGGCCAATTGGATAATATATTCGTAATTCTCTTCAATAGCGTAAGGAATTTCTAACATAGAATGACGTTTGGAATTTAAAGGAAGTAGTTTCCATGAATTAACTCCAATACCGATTTCGGGTAAATGGTAGAAAATATAATTTTGATTTATAATACTTTGGGATTGGCTTTTAAAAGATAATTTATTTTGAAATGGAGTAATATGATTGTATTGAATTTTCAGAGAATCTCCAGGAAGATTTAAAGTATGTTTAATTTTTTCTTGGTAAAGTTGGTTTGGCAAAGGTTGAATTAATCCCCCTGAAAGAGATAAATTTCCGCTTAAAAATGTTTCAACTGGAGTTATTTTTATATTGAATTGAGCATATATATTACCCGAAGCGGGAAGAACAGTTAAAGGATTTATTTCCTGTTCTGATAAAAGAAAAATTTGGTCTCGGTCTCCACGAAGTTCGGGTGCTGTTATTTCACTACCGTCAACAGATAAGAAAAGAGGGATTCCGTTACATTGGGTATAAACTACGGCTTGTCTGATGGTTTTGAGTCCAGGTATATTATTTTTGACAAATTCAGGATAAATAAGAACAACAGAACTTTTAAATCCAATGCATTGAAGCATTGAAATGAATAGATTTATTTTTTCGAATATAGTACCATAGGCTTTGTCAAGAACTTCTTTTGGTGTGCGGATTTTCCAATTTAAATATTCGCTAGGAATGTTTGTTGTAGAGTTTTGATGAGTAATAAAATCTTTTATCGTAAATACTTTATCCAAATCATTTTCACAATTCTGAATTAATTTTTTGGTAAATAAAGCTATTTCTTTATCATTGATAAAATGAAAGTTATCCTTTAGTATATTAATAGGTTCTTTCGTTGATGTATAGTTATTAGCTATAAAATGAGGAATATCATTTTGATTTTTTACTTGAAAAGTTTCATGGGATTTTGGTGCTAAATCTCTGAAAATCCATACATATTGTTTCCCATATATTGTTTGATTTATTTGGGGTTTAGTGGATAAATTTAATAATTGGAAATTTATTTGTTGATTTTCAGGTATATTTATGATGATTTGATACTCTTCTATGGGGCATTCTTCTTGGAGGATTTCGTCAATATCCAAATGTGTATATGAAGATAAAATAGTATAATCCAGCATAATACGAGAGTTGGGTTCTAGGCCAGTATGAGTAATTACCATTTCTTTTAAATGATTGTATGCCGGAGCATTGGCCGCAAATGCTGGAAGTACTTCGTTAAATGCATTCGTTGGTGTAAAAATAGTGTCTCCATTAGCTAGTAATGTATAAGAAGTATTTATTTGTAACTTCTGATAATCAGGATTATAGATAATAAAAGATTCTCCATATAAACGATTTATAGCCATAAGAGAATTGATTTCCAATTCTTTGAAATAATTTATTTGAATTGTACTATCTGGCAGGATAGTAAATTCTTTCTTGATTTTCTTAAAAGTAGCTTCCGGGGTTGCTAATGCAAAGTTGGCCAATAAAGTTACTCCGATAAGTAGAATATATTTTGTTGAAATAGTCATTTTAATACAATTTTATCCAGGTTAATTATTTTCTAATATAATATCTTCTCCATAAGATTTATGTGCATTGACTGCATTGCGGAAATTCATCCAATCATCAGCATCATAAACTCTTTTTTTCAGAATAAGAGAATGATAAAGATTTATAACATTTTCTTTTTGATAGAGGGTTCCTTCAAAGTCGGCCGCATTTCCTGTTATTTGGTCTTTTCGTTCTGGCTGTTTCATTTTATAGCCTTTAGGTAGATGGATGGTCTCATTAATTTGTAACATTCGAGAACAGGCGTCTTTAAATCCATATTTTCGTTCTTTGAGAAAAGTATTGATTCGGAGAAAAGAGCGTACGTTATTGAATAAATTATTGAGAGATATAGGCTTAAATGAAATGATATTCTCCCCCGTAATGGCATAATCAGGAATGACAAACTTTATTTTTATATGAAAAGGGCCTGCTAAATAATCTCTTGGATTTTTTCCATAATTCACCTGAATTAATTGGGCTCTTGGTGATACATTCAATAATTCCTTTTCTATGGCATTTTCCCAATCTCGTTGGTAGCCATTCGTAAATATTCGCCGGATATTGGCATCAGATTGTCCTTCAGCTTCTAATATAAGTGTTCCTTGAAGAACTCCTTTTTTGTTTATGGAAGAAGTTACATTTATTTTCACATAGTGATTTTCAGCGGGAGAGATTGGGGTGATTAATAAATCAGAACCTTCTGGCAAGCCGGGTAAATAATGCTGTTGTTGTTCAGCGCTTGACCATAATTCCCGAATGAAAGGAACCCAGGTAGGATCAAGTGGCATATAAGTCCCGTCAGATAGTTTTACAACAGCGACACTATGATTAAAATGGTCTGCTGGAATAGCTTCAACCCGGGAACCGGCCATTGTCATGGCGGGATAAGCTTCAAATCCGGCCATCCGTAGCATGGAGATAAGAAGAGCGGCTTTGTCTTTACAGACACCACAACGGTCGGTAAAGTTCATTTGTGTATTGTGGAGAGTATAGCCTTCACCTTTACCCATGGATATCCCTGAATAACGCATATTATCTGCAACCCAGTGAGTAAGAATTGAAATCTTTTCCATTTCTGTTTTAGCTCCCTGAAGAAGGAGATCTACTTTTGCTTGAGCTTCAGGTGTAGGGCTAAAACTGCCATAATCCTCATTTACATTATAAAACCAGCGGGATTTCGCTTTCCAGTCAGAGGTGGTTGACATCATAAGTTTAGGGGCGACGTCATAAAGGTCAAGCATATTGGGCTCTTTTTCAAAAGGCAGGATATGATTTACTGTAAATTTATAGATTTGACGGTTAGCTTCGGATTCTTTTGAAAAATGACATGTGCCTTGATAAAATTGATATTTTAATGTTTTTTCAGCAGGTAAAGATACTTGATATACTTTTTTCAGTACAGGTTCGGAATTCCAAAAAGGAATAATATCGTAGAACTGTCCTTTCATGGGAGGAATAAAACGTTCTTCATCTTCCGAAGCATTTAGAAGTGCATACGTGAATCCTTTTTTTGAAATCTCATATTCGATAGTATCTCCTGGCTCAAGACGTCCCGGTTCAATCATTATTTGCCGGGCTCCCCAATAAATAGCTCTTGCCGGAGCTACATAATCACAGGCTGTTTTAGGTGCGATAAATCGGGTTTTGCCATTGGCTTGTTTGATTTTGACGTATTTAAATTCTGCAAAAGCGGTTAAAGGGTCATAGTCGAATTTAATGACACGATGACTTAAAGCTCCTGCCGTCTTTAATATTTTTGTAATGCGGTGTATATGGAATGTACCTGCGCCATTTTCATTAACTTCGACAGAGGTACTGTCCAAAAGGTGAATAACATTATAATTCGCAGATTTTTCCGAAAAAAGCAACGAATCATTTATTTGTCCCCATGTAGATATAGGACAATGAATAAAACAGACAATAACTAAAAAAAGAAGGTGGTATTTCATAAGTTGAATATAGATATAAAATCATTTATAAATAAAAAACCGGAAATTGTGTATAAACACAGTTTTCCGGTTGAATTTTTTAATTGGAGATTATTTTAATAGGTTCATAAATTCATCTTGATTAGAAAGGATTTCGATAGCTTTAGCGACTTCTTTATCATGAAGAACCTTATAGGCCATAACTCCTTCTGCATAATAATAACGTTGTATAAATTGCTCTGCTAAAAAAGAACTGATTTGATTTTTAAAAAGATCCATATCTCTGTCTATGGAGTGAGCAAAATCCTTTTTTAATGCATCCAGTTGAGATTTGACCTGTTCATAATATTTTTCCTCCTTGGCTGTTTTTTCTAAATTATTTAAAAGGCGTTGAGATTCGTTTTCATAGGTAAAATCTTTTTCTTTCAGCCATGTTTTAAATTGATTGTAGAGCTCATCGGTTATATTGAAATCTTTAATTTCTGCAATTTGTGGATTTTTTAAAGCATAAGAATTGACAAAATCAAAACACAAATCCTGTAAAATTAATTCTTGAGTGATTCGAGCCAGTTCTTCAGGTTCTATTTTTATATCGGGCGTAATACCACCTCCGTCATATACTTTTCTTCCCGATTTTGTTGTATATTCGGTAATTAAAGAATCCGGAACTTTCCCGACACTTCCGTCAGAGTTACGGTGTGTATAATCAAGTGCCTGGATACAACGTCCGCTAGGAATATAATACTTGGCAGTAGTAACCTTCATTTTTGTATTATAAGGGAGATCTCTAATCGTTTGAACCAATCCCTTGCCAAACGAACGTTCGCCGATTAGAACGGCTCTATCGTAATCTTGTAGCGTTCCTGATACAATTTCGGAAGCAGAAGCTGAACTTCTGTCAATGAGAACAACCAATGGCATGTCAGGTAATATGGGATTTTGGGTAGTTTTATATTCTTTATCCCATTGCTTGACTTTACCTCTTGTATCAACGACTTTCGTGTCTTTGGGAATGAAGAAATTGCATATTTCGACAGCTTGATCTAGCAAACCTCCTGAATTACCTCTAAGATCAAGGATGAGAGAAGTAGCCCCTTGGTTTTTCAAACTTAAAGCAGCTTTGCGCACATCTGATGCTGCTTTGTCTGTAAAACTATTTAAATATATATATCCTACATTATTGGACATCATTCCATAATAAGGGACACTGGGGAGCTGAATCTTCTCTCTGACGGCTTTTTTGTCAATACTGTTATTTTCCCCTTCACGTTGGATGCGGACTGTAATTTCTTTACCGGGTTGTCCTTTTAGCATTTCGCTGACATCATCAGTGCTTTTGCCCTTAATGGAATTACCGTCAATGGCGAGAATAATATCTCCGGGGAGTAAGCCGGCTTTATCTGCGGGGAATCCCTTGTAGGGTTCCCGTATAATCACATTGTCTCCTTTTTTGCTGATAACGGCGCCAATTCCGGCATATTCTCCGGTCGTCATGAGTTTTACATCCTCCATATCCGCTTCAGGATAAAAAACGGTATAAGGATCTAAAGATTTCAGCATGGCCTTAATGCTGGTTGTAACTAAATCTCCGGGATTTACTTCATCGACATAAAATAAATTAGCTTCCCGGAACAGAGAAGCATAGATATTCAGTTGTTTGCTGATTTCAAAATTCTGGTCATCACTTTTTAATGAAAGAGCACCCCAGGCAAGGATAATAACACCGGTAATCAGAAGAAAAAGTTTTCTTGTATTTCTCATCATATTAAGATATTATAAAGTTTCAAATTCAATAATCATTACTTAATTTAGCGAAAGTACGTTTTTTCGGTGAAAGTAAAAAACGAATGTTGGTGTAATCCGGTTGTTTTAGAATATTATATTTTTCTTTTTGTCTTTTTAAATAACTGTTATGGGACAGGATCATAACCACTTCCTCCCCATGGATTACAGGATATAATCCTTTTAATGGCAAGTAATGCACCCTTAAAAGGACCGTATTTTTGAATAGCTTGAAGTGCATATTCGGAACAGGTAGGAGTATAGCGACAGCAAGAAGGTTTGACGGGAGAAATACAAAATTGATAAAATTTGATAGGTAATATAAATATAAAAACAAGAATTCGTTTGAAACGTAAATGAAGTTTTCTATAATTAATTGGCATCTGTTTCATAATGAGACGGATGATTGAAATGTTGAGCGATTTTTACTAATGCGGCTTGCATTGTTTTCTCTATTTTGGAGAACGTCATAAGTTGCTGGTCAAGATATATGAACAATATATCAATCGTTATTTCGGGAGATACGGATTGATAAAGCAGTTCTTTATTACAACGGAAACATTCCCTTGTCAAACGTTTCATACGGTTTCGTAGAACGGCATGTTTAAATTTCTTTTTGCTGACACTAATAGCAATCCGAGCAGGAAATTTCCCCGATAAAGAAGAACGTTTGGCGACAATTCGAAACGGATAACTAACAAAACTATAATCAGAACGAAGCAATTCTTCAAATAAAATTTCATTTACAAGTCGCTCATCCTTACATAAAGAATTCATTCGGACACGATTATGGGAATTGCTTATTTCGCTTTATTTTCTTTATTATATCTTTTGATAAAATCCTCTATCGCCATGGTCATAGAAGGACATTTTACTGTCGGTGCCTGAATATCCAATCGTAATCCCGCTGCATTTACAGCTTCGGCAGTTGCATTCCCGAAAGCGGCAATAATAGTGGATTCTTGAACAAAATCGGGGAAATTTTGGAATAGTGATTTTATGCCGGAAGGGGTATAAAAAGCTAAGATATCGTATTCTTTTAGGTTTTTAATATCACTTAAATCACTTGCGACCGTTTTATAAAGAATCGCTTTGGTATATTTTAAATGTAATTGATCCAGTAAGCCGGGGATATTTTCTTTATGAATATCGGATAATGGCACTAAAAAATTTTCAGTTTTATGTTTCAACAGAATTTTTGTCATGTCATCGACCTTCTTATCTCCATAGAAAATTTTTCTTTTCCGATATACGATATATTTTTGAAGATAGAAAGCTGTTGCTTCCGAAATACAAAAATATTTCATAGTATCTGGTACAGTAATTCGCATTTCTCCGCAAATTCTGAAAAAATGGTCAATAGCTGTGCGACTTGTAAAAATAACCGCAGTGTGTTCTAAAATATTGATTCGCTCTTGCCGAAATTCTTTTGCAGTAACCCCTTCGACCTTGATAAAAGATCTGAATTCCAATTTCAGATTATATTTTTCTGCTAAATCGAAATAAGGAGATTTTTCCGTTGTTGGTTTCGGTTGGGATACAAGTACCTTTTTTATTTTCAAAGCTGCTGGTTTTAAAAATTAATTCATTTCACCGTCATGTCAATATTCGGTACAACACCGATAAAGGCATAACTTCGAGGGCACAAAGGTACAAAATCATATAGAATATTCGAATGTTATAAGCCAAGAATATTTTTATCCAACGGAATAATTTAACGAGATAAAACAATATTAAACAACTTACAATTGTTTTTATCAGCAAAGGAATGGCAAACGTTTTGACAAAAAAAGCAGAGAGTATGAATGGAGAAATCAGTAATCCTCCGCAAATGTGATAAACCCATAAATTAATGGAAGCCTCTTCTCCGATAATACGTAAATTAAAAATCCAGCTGCACAAAGTAATAATACTTAAACAGTACAGATGCCACCCCCAAAGGAATAATAGCACATAACAGATCCGCGTAAAGTCAAAATGATTAATTGCCAAATAAGTTAATGAAATAGCCAATGCGGAAAAAGAAAGGGAAAGTGCAAAAAAATAATAAATTAGATTTTGAGTAATGCCTTCATTAAGAATTAATTCGTAGCGTTTCTTTTTTAGAATAACATTCCAAAGCATAAAAAATAAATTTTTGCCTCGAAGTCGGATTATGGCAAAAATTATTAGGAAAATAATCGAATAAATCAGGCAACCGGTTTGGGGCCCCGTTTTTTTTAGTAAAATTTTGGGTGCAAAACTTTTCAAGGGGATTGTGACAATAGAATCTTCCGCTTGCTGATTATAAGGAGAATATGTTGTATTTATATTTTGCATTGAATCGGTATGCAACATTTATGCTTATTTCATGAGAACCTTCGGTTGATTTGGTAAGATTACCCATAGACATATCGTAGGTATAGGTAATTCGGTATTGTATTTTTTTGCTTTCGGAATTCAGTTTTAATCCGAGTTTGAAAATCAGGACCTTGTAATTCTCTTCTGAATTATTCAAAAGCTGTGAACTATACCAAACTCCTCCGAAAATAGGGTCGCTGACTAGATCTGCTCCCACCATGACATTATTGAAGGACGATGATGACAATAACTTGTCGCCTGTATTTTCAAATAAAAGTCCGGGAGATACATACATCCAGCTTTTCTTATCCAGGCTGTATTTAGAGGTACGGATAAAACCATGCCACTGTAAGCTGAATTTCATTGGAATCTTTGGGGTATCTTCCAGAAAATTATTTTTGGGACGGGTAAAATGATTTAGAGAAAATCCCACGTAATTTTGCATAAACTCTGTATAATTGCGTTCCCAGGGGATAAATGCCATTGCCCCGAAACTGAAATCCCAATAATTTTGTTTCTGCTTGATAGCGCTCAAATCGGGATGTTGATAAATGGGACCGTAGATAGGATCTAATTGGCCTGAAAAGATATATTTATTAAAATTCAACTTTTCATTATTATAACTTCCTTTTATGCCCAATTGGAAATAGGTACCTTTCTCTTTGCTGAAATAACCTCGCCATGAATAAGAAAGTCCTAATGTTGTAGATTTAATAAAACCACCGCCTTCGTCACTATTAATAAAATAAAGGCCGAAGCCATAATTATTATAAGTTTTTAGGTCAGAAGAAAAATAAATGGTCGAAAAATTCTCTTTAAACTTAGGCCAAAGTTTTCTGTATGTGAGAATGGAATTCAATTCACCTTCGTTAATGCCGGAAAATGCTGGGTTATAATAAGTCCGGTTCTCCCAAAATTGGGAAAAGTTATAATCTTGGGCTACAGTTGTTTGTAGGCAACATAACATGCCACAAAAAATTAAAAATCTTTTTTTTAAAATAAGAGGCATTATGATTGTACGTTAAATCCGCTGCAATGATAAAAAAAAAAGAGGAATTATTACCAAGTTTTTGACGAAAGTCTATATTTTTACGACATTTTAAATTTGAATAAGTGTGCTTAGTTAAATTTTAATGAAGATATGGAAACATTTTTACGAAATTGGATTAGCGGGATTTTGTTTTTGTTAACAACAACAGGGGTATTGAGTGCTCAGAAAACAGTGAAGGTTGATAATACATTTCGGGATTCCACAACGTTGGTAAATTTAGATTATAAAGTATCATCGTCTTCGAATATATACGAACTTACACTGGATTTTAACGAATTACAGAGTACGTATGATAAAATAGAAGTAATATGGGGGGATGAGACATCTGGAGTAGTTGATGCATCAGGAAAAGTTCTTCATAAGTATGATAAGGAAGGATGCTTCCCTATTGAAATGAAGTTTTATGAAAACGATGTATTACAAAAAACACTGTATGCATGGGCATTGAATACAGATTTGAATCTCTCGTATGTGATAGGACCTGTAGGGGAGGATAAATCGGATGGATGTTTGACATACGGAGCTGATACATTATTGCTTCGTTTTACAAAAAATGAAAATCCGCCGTTGACGAAATATGCGATTAATATGAAGACGGAGGCTCCGATGCTTTATGCCGAAAGTGAAGGGGAGTGCACGTTAGATATATTACAACCTTCAGAAATTAATTTGGAAGACAATTGGGTGCATGCTTGTTGGGCTAATAAGGAAGAAGGAAAACAGGACTCTATTTGGTTGATTTTCACGGAAGCAACGGGTATAAAAGGTGCAGAGGTTACGGTAAAAATGATATGTGACTATGTAAATGCAAAAGGGGAACAGGATTCTTTAAGTAAAGATTGTGATCAAATAGAATCTGTTCGTATTTTTGATAAACCGAATTTGCGGCAGATCTTTAGAGAGGGGATGTATTCTCCTTTTCCAGATACGCTAGAAGCATTGTCAGATAGTCTGTATTTTAATATTTGTGCTCCTGGTAGTCCTCTGGAATTTGCATTTGATGACAAATGGTTAAAGAAATACCAGACCTACATTTTGCGAAAACCTTCTCCGAATAGATTTGATAGAGAGCTTTTCAAGGTAAACTATTACTATACATCCGATTCTGTCTGGGAGAATAAAATAAATCCGGAAGGAGTCGAATGGAAAGACGTGACAGATAATCCTGAATATGTGAATGATACGATATTGGAATTCCGAAGAGCCGGTTTTTATATGATTAGGTGGGAACTTTCCAATGAGTGTACAGAAAATGATCCTGATACATTATGGACATCGTTGATTCGTAAAGATAATTCAGAAAAATATTACGACGATAGATTTCGGTACATTCGGGTATATGAAAATCTGGATGCCAACATGGCTTATCAAGGAGATAGTGTATTTTGTTTGAACGCGAAAGATTTTGTGATATTGGTCGATCGGAACAGAAGAAAATATTATGATATCCCGCCTGATTACTCGTTAAAGATAGTTAATATGGATACTCAAGAGGAAGAAGAAAGAAGTGTGGAGTTGGCTGAGACTGAAATTTACAGAAATGGAAATATTTTAAATACCGGAGCAGGTGCGGGTAATTTTTCTAAAGTGGAGCGTCAAGGATGTGACTCGACGACCATTACATTACATTTTCCTAAACCGGGGAATTATGAAGTGACATGGGTACGTCAAGGAAAAAATTGTGAGGAAGAACGGACAAAAACATTTGAATTCCATGTGAGAAATATTCCTGAGATTCAAGATTCACTTTTTAAACATATTCATGAGCATGAAGGATTTCTATTAAATGATAAACAAGATTTATACTATTGTGGAATTTATACATTTGATGTTCCGGATTTATCATCAAAAATGGATTCAAATAACTGTGTTATAGACTCCGTTCGTTTCTTTTTCAAGAAAGGAACACGGGATACCATTTTGACTTATAAAGAAGAAATTCCCCAAAAATCATTTACGTTTGATAGTACGGGTAATTCGTTAAATTACATTTTAGTAAAAGCCTATAATGCTTGTGGTGCGAGTAAAACGGATTCTGTTGGATTTTATACTCCCGTACAGCCGAAAGTGGAAATATGGCGTGATTCTGTTCCCATGTCAGGACATGGAAGTGTAGATACTCTCTGTTTGGAGATGGATTATAAATATACTCTGCATGGAGACGTACCTGCTAATTATTATGATTCGGTGGCATTTAAAACGGGAGGTATTAAATTAAATAATGGGGAAAGTTTTTACGGTGATGATCAGATATTTTTTGAATTAATACCGGAAAATAAAGAATTCGGTTTGATTAGATATAAGACTTTAAATGATAAAAACGAATACGCAAGCGAAGAATACTTTCATATTATAAACAAGGATTATCCTCAATGTAGACAGGAGATAAGCCAAAAAATTCAATTATTAGGAGTTCCGGATGGAATAATGAGTACTTTTGGAAATGAACAAGAGTATTGTGCATCAATAGACGAAATAGACACACGTGTCTTATTTAATATTACGGAAGAAAAGGGAGATACTTTATTTGATAGGGTAGAATGGATATGGAATGGGAGATTGGATGAACATAAATTTCCAAAATTTTCTTTTCGGAAAGATGGGCGAAATGATACGCTGTATATAAAAACGATGCAATCAACTCATTGTTTTTTGCGTGATACGGTGGTATTTATTCCTCATAAATTTCCTTCTGTGGCATTTAATCTATTTGAAATAGTATGTGTCCCTGATACATTAAATAGAATTAAATTGAAAAGTTTTGTTCGTGAAGGAGATTTGGATGCATCGAATATTTTGTGGTGTGTGTATAAAGATAAAGGGACTGATGAGAATTTAATATATCTTAGAGGTGATGAAAAAAATAGACCACCGTTGATTTTGACTGAGCATTCGGCAGATACAATGAGATTAATTTATAAAAGATGGGATGGTAGCTCTTCTTGGCAGAATGAAAAGCTTGTGCCAGAGGAAAATGCATGTTTTTTAAGAGATACCGTAGCCTTAAAAATCAATAAACCTCGCCTGACAATTTTAAAGAAAGATACGCTGAATGATGGCAAAATATATGGTGGTTTCTCTGTTATACAAGATAATTATATAGATACGAACGATATAATTAAAAATTCATTAGAGTGGTCTATTGGATGGACGAATAATGATGGCAATTGGACGGATGGGAATAAGAATAAATATCAATTGGGAGAGAATGATGAAAAATTAGATTCTATTCAATTTATTTTAACGGGAAAAACTCTTTGCGACAAACCGATATCTGATACATTAATTGTGTATTTACCCAAATTAAGTATATATGCTCATCAGGATACGATATGTTCAAACACCGAAGATTATAAATTGTGGGGAGCGGGACGAACGACCGGATTGTTTGTAGATACGACGACGTTGGTGTGGGAAATTATTAATCCGAGTGTTTCAGGAAAAGATTGGGGAAGTTTATCACCGAATCCGGCAAAAGGAACAGGAGTAATTTATAACGTAGGGACGGGTATATTACCGATAGATACGGTAAAAATTAAAGTTACTGGAGAATATATATCAGGCCCAGGATCAAAGTCGGATACGGTTTTATTATGGATAAATCCGGCACCTTCTTATACTCCGTTGCAAACGGGAGATACTTTGATTGCCATTAATCAGGAAATCAGGATTGATAAAATTAAAGCATTGCAATATCAAAATGTCAGTGGATTAAAAGTGACGAGAACTGATGGATGGACAAGTATTGAAGGTGATAGTCTTATTAAGTCAACATTAGATAGAGGGGGAAAAGAAAACAGTAAGTTTACGGCAGATATTATGTTGAAAGGCTTGTCGGGATGTGCGGATAGTATAATTCGTGCCTTGCCGATGATGGATTTGGTACATCCTCAAGCTAACATCAAATATGAGGTACTGGATTTATGTGCAGAAGAAGTATATGGATTGGATTCATTGATTTCATTTGAGAAAGATAAAAAAGATAGATTTACAACAATAGAGTGGAGTGAAAGAGGGAATGGTACCCTATCGCAAAATTCCAAAGAGTATACGGCAGGTACGCAGGGAGGGCTTAAAATAGAAGAACTTCAATTAAAGTTGGATAAAAAATATACTGCTTATACAGGTCAGGATACAATACTGAGTGCGCAGTTAGTAGGTTCTTCACTCACGTGGACGATACCGATAAACGTACATAAGGAACCGAAAATTTGGTTAAATAAAGATAGGGATACATTGTGTAAGGAATCCTCGACGAAAGAAATCACTGTGGGGAAATCGCAACCGGGAGCATCGGAATGGGTTTTGTTGAATGATCAGGATTATTATATTGATTATGTACGCTTCAATGGTTCTAAATTAGAAAATAACATATATAATTTCCGGAAACAGCCGGGACAAACCGATACGGTTTTGGTTACGGTAGACCAAGGAAGGTGTACCAATTGGGATACCGTTGTTCGAAAAATCTATTTATACCAAATGGGCAATGTATTGGATCAAAGTGCATTGCATAATTATAAAATTTGTGAAGAGGGAAATCTTGAAATAGAATATGCAAAGACATTGGATAAACCTTACTACTGGAAATTAGTTACCGAAACTGGTACGTTGGATTCTGTAAACAAAGGATTGAAGCCTGTATATACTGATACATCGGGAATAAACGGACAGATAGAATTGTATGCCAAACCTTATCCGGGATGTGATGAGGAATCTATTTTTGCCAATATAGAGGTTACGAAGAGACCATGGTTGGATTTGACAGATAAGCCTGTTTGTAAAAAAGAAGGAAATGACTTGGATGTGGAGATTAAATTTGTTGCGGGAAATTCATGGAATGAGGCAGATTCCATTACGTGGTACAGAAAAGGAGAAACCGTGCAATTAGGAAAGAGCAAGTCTGGTGACGAGTGGTTTTCATATAAATTAACAGCAGCTGATATAACGGTCGATACTTTCCATTTAGTGGCAGCCCTTTGGCCTAAGACGCCTTGCGATAAATCGCCGACGTACGATACGATAAAAATAGCATTGAGCGGGCAACCGGAAATAATCTTACCGGGAACATCGCCGGAAGCAGCCATGTGCCAGGGGGATACGTTGGATTTGGTAAGAAAATCAGGCGTGACGATAAAAAATGCGGCGTCAGTTCTATGGACTGTAAAAAATTGGGGAACAATTGTGGCGGATTCGTTGTACGTGCCGGGAGAACAAAATGGCTCGGACTCTTTGCAGATTACCGCAAAAGGGGTACCTGGATGTGTTGATGAGGAGAAAAACATCTCTATTTTGGTTCGCAAAGCTCCTCGACCGGAGTTTGATGTTAAAACAAAGCCTGTTTGTCAGAAAGGGGAAATAGAACTGGAAGCAAAAGAAATGGGGGAAACGGCAGCTTATCAATGGGAAGTGGAAAATAAATCTTATTCTGTGGCAACCATTAAGCATACCTTTGATGCTTCCGGCCAGGTGGATGTTTATCTGCAACAAACGTATTCTTATACCGGAACTACAGACCAATGCGTGCGGGATACGACGATACCTGTTACCGTTAATCCGAAACCTACGGCAGATTTTGAGGATGTCGGGCAAGTTGCTGTTGGGACGACTGTTACCATACACAACACATCAACACCGGCGGAATTATTTACAACAAGTGATGCGTGGTCTTGGAAAGTAGAGGGAGTACAGGCACCTTATACGACGAAAGATTTGACCATTCCGTTTAATGTTCCGGCATCTGTGGGAATAACTTTAACTGTAACAACAAATGCAGGTTGTTCGGATACAAAATCCGGAACAGTTGAAGTCGTACAGGCTCCGGAACCCGATTTTAGTGTTAAAGTTGATTCTTGCGGAAATACGGCGGAATTTACATTGGCGGGAAGTTTGAACGGTGCCACCGTATGGTGGGATTGGGGGAAAGGTGCCGGGTTTGAACAAGATACTCGTACGGATTTGACTACCTCGCAAACTGTGGCATATAACGTCGGTTATCAGGATGCGACATATCACGTTGTATTGAAATTGATAAATGCGGCTGCACCTGAAGGCGTAACCAAAGAAATGGATATCCGGTTTGTTTCCCGTTTGGATGCCTCGTTTGATATCTTGCCGGAACAAAGTGGCTGTCATGAAATATACCGTAAAATAAGATTGGATATAAAAGGACGGAATGATGCGGGATATGTAATTTGGGGTGATAAGTGGTACAATCCGGATCCGAATAACAAAGACTCGATACCGTTTAAAGGGAATATCAATTTATTGTCCCACCGTTTTGAAAATCCGAATCCGGAGCCGATAGAAGACACCATCCGGTTACAGGTTAAAAATACCTGTTTTACAGTAGCGGATACCAATTATTTAAAGGTATTGCCGATGGAATTAGGTGCGGAAATTGGGATCGTGGCAGGTCATGAATCTCCTTGTTTCGGATTTGATGATTCATTGAAAGTGTGGAATGCTTCATACGGTTTTGATAAAGAAACCGTAGAGTGGAGATGGCAATTTGAAGCCAATGGAGCTTGGCAGCAATCCGGAAAGGATACCGCATTTTATAACTATTCCGCTCCGGGTAAATACATTGTCACGTTAAGCGTGAAAGACCGTTGTAACGAAGATACAAGCAGAACGGAAATTACCGTAAGGGGAAATGATAGTTTGCATTTTGAAATGTTATCTGCTCCTTATTGTTCCGGCCAGCAGGTAACCATGAAGTTTGTACAGAAAGGCGGACCGGAATTTACCGATTTGAGATGGACTATTCAGAGAAAAAGTACGGGAAGGGTATTAAAATCACTTCGGGATTCATTGGAGATAAATTATCCTTTTAAGGATGCGGGAGAATATGGAGTTACTTTGTCTGCCAAAGCAGAAGGATGTGAAGAGGTGGAGAATTTACCATTGACAATAAACGAAACTCCGAAAGCAGATATCAGTTTAGTACCAGGGAGTCAAAGTACGGGATGTGAAGCGCATACAGTGGAATTTCAGGCGGTAGATGGAAGTAATTTATTAAAAACGCAAATCCTGTGGGATTTTAAAAACGGAGTAAAATCTTCGGAACAAAAAGAAAAAGTGGTATTCCAGACGGAAGGAACTTATGACGTGGAATTGACATTGATATCCGATGCCGGTTGTATCGATACGGCTCATCATAAGATAACCGTATTACATACGCCGCGAATAAGTTTTGTAACAAATGATTCCTTGTTCTGTACAGAAAAAGACGGTGCTTTTGAAGTGCATATCAATAACACGAGTGAGGATTTGGAGCGTTGCCGTTTTGAATGGTTTAAACAGATTGGTACCGGGGGAGAGGAAAGTATTATTGTCGCACCGGAACCTCTTCCTTTGCATTTTGAAAACGTAGCGGGAACAATCAGTTTGAGATTACTTGCTACGGATTTGCAAACGGGATGTAAGCAAAACTTCGTTAAAGAAATAGTCGCTTCCGAAGCAATAGAAGCCCGTATCTTTAAAGACATGAAATACATTTGTCTGGACAATCCGGTCTATTTTGCAAGTCGCACGGAAAATATGGCTAAAGCCGAATGGAACATGGGTGACGAGGGTGTAAGTGTAGATACGGCATTTGAATATATTTATGACCGAGTAGGAGATAAGACGGTAACCTTACGGGTCGAAAACAAAGACGGATGCTACGACACCGACACAATGCACGTCACTGTTTATCCGTTGCCGGTGGCGGATTTTGAATGGAAAAAGAATAGCGGAATCATAGAAGGCTATCCGGACACCTTGACATTGCCGGATGTGGATAACGGAGGTGTCGAATTCACCAACTATTCGACTGTCAGCCCTGATAATTGGGGTACGGAATTGTATTATAATTGGAACTTCGGTGACAGTACGGAAATGACTGCGGCCAAAAACCCGACCCATCGTTTTGCAAACAACGGTTTGTATGAAGTATGGTTAAAAGCAACGACAACATACGGTTGTGTGGATAGTATCGTCAGAACAGTCTCTATCGATGCCGTGAAAGGGCTTTATATACCTTCTGCATTTGCTCCGGCTTTGCCGGATGAAGAATTGGGTGAAGGAAACTCTTACATGGGTTCTGCCCGTTTCCAGCCCAAAGGTATAGGATTGTATTCTTATCGGATACAGGTATATGAGCCGTGGGGCGGAACTTGTGTATGGAGTTCTACCGCATTAAAGAACGGGCAGCCTGCCGAATATTGGGACGGAAAATTCAACGGAGCCGATGCTCCGGCTGGAAACTATATCTGGAAAGTGAAAGCAATCTTTATCGACGGTTCGGTTTGGCAGAATGAAAGGAAAGCAATGGAAGGAACTGTGATGTTGATTCGATAAATAAAAGTTGAGAGGCAAAATAAACCCGGCTGATGATAATCAGCCGGGTTTATTCGTATTAGTGAGCCTCTTCCCAATTCTCTCCGAAGCCGACACTTACTGTCAGCGGTACGGATAAATCTACTACGTGCTCCATGCAGTTTACCACCAGTTCTTGCAGTTCTTCCTGCTCCGGACGGTAACATTTAAAATCCAGTTCGTCATGCACTTGAATGAGCATCCTTGACTTCAATCCTCTTTGATGAATTTGTTCATTGATACAAACCATCGCCATCTTGATAATATCGGCGGCAGAGCCTTGAATCGGAGCATTAATGGCATTGCGTTCCGCCATACCCCGGATAACGGCATTGCGGGAATTAATATCGCGCAGATAACGTCTTCTTCCCATAATGGTTTCGACGTACTCTTTTTTACGGGCTTTTTCGACCGCCTCTTCCATATATTTCTTAACACCCGGATAAAGCTCAAAATAACCGTCTATAAGCTCTTTTCCTTCCTTCCGGCTAATTTGTAATCGTTCCGACAAACCCCAGGCTGAAATGCCGTAAATAATGCCGAAATTGGCGGTTTTGGCTCGGCGTCTCATTTCCTCGGTCACCTCTTCAAGGGGAACATGGTAAATCTTGGAAGCGGTAGCCGTGTGAATATCGATACCGTGGTTAAAAGCATCGATTAACTCTTGTGTTTGGCTTAAATGCGCCATAAGGCGTAATTCCACTTGCGAATAATCGGCAGAAAAAAAGATATAATCCGGATTTCCTGTAACAAATGCTTTTCTGATTTTACGTCCCTCTTCGGTGCGAATAGGTATGTTTTGCAAATTTGGATTGAGGCTGCTCAATCTTCCCGTTGCCGCTTCCGCTTGATTAAAATGGGTATGTATTTTACCCGTAAGCGGGTCTATATAAGTCGGAAGCGCTTCGGCATAGGTGCTGAGTAACTTCTTAAGTCCCCGGTAATGTAAAATTTTTCCGACAATGGGGTGTTCCCCTTCCAGTTTCGCCAACACCTGTTCGGAAGTACTCAATTGCCCTGTCTTCGTTTTCTTATTACCTCCGCCGATATTCAACTCTCCGAAAAGGACATCTCCCAATTGTTTGGGCGAACTGATATTGAACGAATGGCCGGCAATTTCGTAAATTTCCTTTTCTATCCGGGCAATTTCAGCTTTTAAATCGGTCGCGATGGACTGTAATTCCTTCGTATCGATACTCACCCCTTCATATTCCATATTTGCCAGAACAAACACCAGCGGCATCTCTATCGTATTGAAAAGGGAAAGCAGGCCCGTCTCGGAAAGCGCATTGAAAAGCTTCTCTTTCAATTGGAAAAGTACATCCGCTTTCTCTGCAAAATCCTGGTCTTCTTCCTGTGTCTCGTCAAATGCCAAAGTCAGTTGTTTGCTCTCTTTTTGCGGCTCGCTTAACTGGTAATTCAGATATTGCAGCGCAATGCGTGAGACATCATGCGATAAATCGGGATGAAGGACGTAATGTGCGATTTTTACATCGAAAATAGAATTTAAAACCTGAATGCCGGCTCTTTTCAACCAAATGAGGTCATCTTTCACATGGGCGGAAATCAGGCATTTGGCCGGATTTTCCCAAATAGGTCGGAATAGTTCCAAAACGGCAAGAACTTGCCGGGAATCGCCGGACAACGTGATATAATCCACCTGATGAGGCGCTGTCGAAAAACAGAGATGGGTGGGAAAAGAATTGTAAATTGTACCCGAAGTAAACACAGAATGCACGACAAACTCATCGGCCTGTTCAAGTTTCTTTAAAATGCTCGCAGGGTCTTTTGTCCGATTGACGTATTTAACTTTGACATCCGCTAACTTTTCTGTTTTCGGCTCCTCTTCTGCGTCGGTGTCAAACAGCCGTTTGGACAGGGAAAACAACTCCAGTTCCTTGAAAATAGGCTCAAGAGTGGGCGTATCAATATGTTTTTTCTCCAAATCATCGGGAGTAAGAGACGTAGGGACTTCTGTATTAATCGTCACCAGAGTTCGGGATAAATGTACCGTTGGCTGGCAATTCAGCAGATTCTCCTTTTGTTTTCCTTTCAACTCGTCAATATGGGCGTAAATACCGTCAATGTCACCGTACTTGTATACCAGCGCAGCGGCACTTTTGGGGCCTATGCCGGAGCAACCCGGCACATTGTCGGCGGTATCGCCCATCAGGCCGAGAATATCTATTACCTGCGAAACCCGTTCTATGCCGAAATGGTCCAACACTTCCGGAATACCCCAGACCTCCGACTTATTGCCGGAACGTCCCGGCTTATACATAAATATATTCTCACTTACTATTTGCGCATAGTCCTTATCGGGAGTAATCATATAAACGGTAAAACCCTCTTTCTCCGCTTTCTTGGCCAGGGTTCCGATGACGTCGTCGGCTTCAAAACCGGGGACGTCGATACACGTAATGCCTAATCCGCCGATAATCTTTTTAATGTAAGGGATGGAGTTCTTTAAATCCTCCGGCATCTTGGGGCGTTGCGCCTTATAAGGTTCATACATTTCATGACGGAAAGTAGGACCGTCCGGATCGAACACAACGCCGATATGCGTCGGTTTTTCCAATTGCAGCAACTCCAGCAGAAAATTACAAAAACCAAACGTGGCGGATGTGTTTATACCTGTTGTCGTAATGCGGGGATTATTGATAAAAGCGTAATACGAGCGATAAATCAAAGCATACGCATCGAGGAGAAAAACGGTTTTGGGCGTATCTGTCATGGGAATAATATTAGAATTCTTGTTGGCAAAGGTAGAAAAATTACCTGCCGTTTTTGGTGATTGAGGAAAATGTTTCTATTTTTATTTATTCCTTTTAACTCTAAAACAAGACAAGCGTGGAATGGAATACGATTAAAGCGGACGAATGGGGAATTTTCTCCGGAATGGAAAAACCGTTGCTGATAGCAGGGCCTTGCAGTGCGGAAAGCGAACGGCAACTTTTTGAAACGGCGAAAGCATTGAAACAGGAAGGTGTGACGGTTTTACGCGCGGGAATCTGGAAACCCCGCACGCGTCCAAATTGCTTTGAAGGCGTCGGTGCCAAAGGATTGGCGTGGATGCAAAGAGTGCAACAGGAATTAGGCATGAAAGTAGCGACGGAAGTGGCGAATGAAAAACATGTGCATGAAGCCTTGCGGGCTGGAATCGATATATTGTGGATTGGCGCCCGGACAACGGCCAACCCTTTTGCCGTACAGGAAATAACGGATGCGCTGAAAGGAACGGATGTTCCCGTTTTAGTGAAAAATCCCGTAAATCCGGATTTCGATTTATGGATGGGGGCTTTGGAGCGTTTGAATATGGCGGGCGTGAAAAAAATAGGGGCGGTTCATCGGGGATTTTCTTCCTATACGGAGATTAAATATAGAAACATGCCGCAATGGCAGATACCGATAGAGCTGAAACGGCGTTTTAAAGAAATGCTTCTCCTGTGTGATCCGAGCCACATCGCGGGCAAGCGGGAATATCTCCGGGAAATTTCGCAACAAGCAATGGATTTGGGATTTGACGGATTGATGATTGAATCGCATATTTCGCCCGAAACAGCCTTGAGCGATGCGGCGCAACAGCTTACACCCGTAGCATTAAAAGAACTTTTGAAAGGGCTGGTCATTCGGAACGTCGAATCGGAAAATTCGGCATACCGAGAAAGTATAGAAGAATTGCGGAACCGCATTGACCAACTCGATGATGAATTAGTGAGCATCTTGGCGGACCGGATGAAAATTGCCGAAAAAATAGGACATTACAAAAAACAGAACAGCATCACAATTCTTCAAACCGAACGCTGGGAAGAAATCTTGAAAAACGTGTTTGAGAAAGGAGAAAAATGCGGACTGGACAACGAATTCCTGCAAAAAATATTCAGAGCCATACATCAGGCCTCCATCGATGTGCAGACCCGTATCATGAATTAATGGAACTGGATGGAATTGAAAAATATTTCCCTCGCTTTTAGTATATATTCACGATGGCGACTTCTGCCTCCGACAGATAATTGGTAGACCATATTGTCTCTGAAGATAAATCGTTTGAAATAAGTCATCTCATAATTATCTTTAAGAATAGAATACTCAATTTCCTTGATAAGCATATTGTCATAGGGGACTGTTTTTTCATCTTTCAGTATAGCGGTTTCCATGCCTACGGACGCCTGTCTCATCTGTTCGTAAATGATGGGTGCCGTCTCGTCGGTAATTGGGAGGGGACTGTTGGAAAAATCGGAACAGACGACACCAAAGACACAGGTAAGGTCTTTGGTTTGATAAATGCGGGAGCGGATGCCGTTCGTTTCTTGAGTAAGGGATTGTACCGCATTGGGGAACAGAAAGGAAATATGTTCCTCGGTCTCTGTTCTTTTCCACAGCTCATTCCCGTCCGGTATAAATAGCGAAAAAATCAGAAGAAGTTTTAGAATAAACATATCCGGAAAAACCTTTATTACTATTTTTGTAACAAACTTATGGAATTATCTTGATTTATGGAAATCGCCGGAAAACAAATGGGAGACAGGCCGCTGATTTTGGCACCGATGGAAGATGTCACCAATCCACCGTTCCGCAAATTTTGCAAGAAATACGGGGCGGACTGGCTGTATTCCGAATTTGTTTCGGCGGATGCGCTGGTGCGCTCGGTGAATAAGTCGCTGAAAAAACTGACTATAGACGAAACGGAACGTCCCGTTACCATTCAGATTTACGGGCGGTATATCGACTCGATGGTCGAGGCGGCGAAGATCGTCGAAGAGGTGCAGCCCGATTTCATCGACATCAATTTCGGCTGTCCCGTCAAGCGGGTAGCGCAAAAAGGGGCGGGAGCCGGGATGCTGAAAGATGTGCCGTTAATGGTGGAAATGACCCGGCAAATCGTGAATGCCGTCAAGATTCCAGTAACGGCCAAAACCCGCCTCGGCTGGGATTGCGAAAACATCATCATCGAAGACATTGCCGAACGGCTCCAGGACGTCGGCATCCGGGCTTTAGCGATACACGGCCGTACCCGCTCGCAGATGTACACCGGTGAAGCGGACTGGGAACCCATTGCCCGGGTGAAAAACAACCCGCGGATAAAAATACCGATACTCGGAAACGGTGACATCACCTCTCCGGAGAAAGCCAAAGAAGCCTTTGACAAATACGGCGTGGATGGTGTCATGATAGGCAGGGCGACGATTGGCAAACCTTGGATATTCCGGCAAATCAAACACTATTTTGAAACGGGTGAACTGTTGCCCGACCTCTCTGTCGCCGAGCAAATCGACATCATCAAAGAACAAATTCTCCTCTCTGTCGAGTGGATAGACGAAATACGCGGACTACTCCACATGCGCCGCCACATGGCAGCCATGTTCAAAGGCCTGCCGCACTTCCGCGACCTCCGCATCCGCATGCTCCAAGCTCCCGACCTCCGCACTCTCTGGCAAGTCTTCGACGAAATTCGGGAGAAATACGGGGAATCAACGATGGAGGATTAAGGGAAATGCCTTATTAACGTATGGATATTGTAAGGACCTATGTTTATAACAGAACTCGCAAATATGTGATAGTCTTTGAGCCGCAGATTCGCACTAATAATAAAGCATATTATTTATTGACTGCTTATTATTTGAATCGGACATATGGAGTAAAACAGATAGAAAAAAATTAAAAACAAAATTGACAGAGATTTTGTGAAAGCAGGGCTCGATTTATGTCTAAATAAACCGAGCCCCGAAACTCTTTCTGATTACAGATGAGTATGACAAAGTTACATACTTTTTTAATGTGACCAAAGTATTTTATGGAGAATAATTGTTTATCGTTTAAATTGCTCCCAAAACTCAACGGGCAAATAAACGTTTTCAATCTCCGTGCATTTTTGGAACAGGGGGGCGATTTCCGATACGGAAAAGCCGGCAATACCACAGCCTATTTTGGTTACAAGAAATTTCAAATCCGGATGTAAGCGGGCAAATTCGATAAATTCATCCACATAAGGTTTTATGGTCTCGATACCGCCCTGCATCGTCGGAATAGCATAACTCTGTCCTTGCAATCCGACCCCTTGGCCGTATACCGCGCCGAACTCTTCACAGGCTATTCTGGCGGCACCGCCGTCGTGATGACCTGCCAGATTACTCCCAAAAACAAAAACTTCGGAGTCAGCTAATTTTCTGATATATTCTGGGGTAACTCTTTCGATATGATTCATTGGGTATATGTATTCTTTTTCGGTAGGATTACTACGGCATTTGTTATTATTTCTATGAAACCACTTGAGCATTTCGTGTTGGATTTGAAAACTGGTCTTTTTTATTTATCCACTAATTTGCGTAATGTAAATCATTAATCATTTTTCGAATGACTTGGAGTAATTGTGGAATGTCTTTTTTGCAAATCCTGAAAATTTCATCAGCATCAATATCGAAATAGTGATGAACAATAATATCACGAATACCCATGATGTTTTTCCAGGGTATTTCCGGATAATCTACCAATAATTTTTTATCTGTGATTTTATCTAAATTCTTGATGCATTCTCCGATAGCTGTTAGTTTCATACAAATACTATCGAGTTTCATAGTGCCGCTTTCTGTTAGCAGGAAATCATTGACGTTGTGGATATCCGAACATCTTTTAAGAATTTGTTCTAATGAATTACAAATCAATTTTAGAGTATGAAAAGCCATTAACGTATCAGACATAGACTCCATCTTTTAAAATACGGTCTCGTAAAAATGAGTCCATAGAATGACGTAATCGAACAAGATCGACAGGACAGTCTAATAAACTTTCCAATTCTTGTTTTATACCTGACAGAGCAAAAAAGCCGTGCAGTTCTCCTTCGATGTATATATCAAGATCGCTTGCATCTGTTTGTTCACCCCTTGCTACAGAGCCGAATATTCCCATACGGGAAATCCCATATTTGGGAGCATTCTCCCGCATATAGCCTCGTAATAGGGGAATGTAATCTGCAAGTGTTTTCATCATACTTGTATTATTATTACAAATATAAGATTTTCATCGTGAAAATAATGGAGAATTTTGAAATAAATTCAGCAGGGGGAGATATTAGCTCCGTAGTATCGCCCTATAAGCTCCGTAGAAACTCCTCCCTTTAGCTGATATTTAGCTGTACTTCAGGTAAGGTTGCACTATCCTGCGTTAGTTAAACCATAGCTGAAGGATAGAGCAACCATAGTCGAACCCCTGACTTTCCCCAGAGTTTTATGGAAGGTTGCAGAGAGGCCTGGCTATTAATGTTATTTATAGAGTTAGTCAAGACTTAATTTGACAGTTACATATTGCCGTCAAACCTGCTTTGGGAGAAAATCCATATAGAGAAAGTTGTATAATTTCTCAAGATATTAGCCGAATCTTGAAATAGAGCGTGTTAAATATTACAATCCCTTAATGCATTATATACTGATTTTCCACCCAAAGAAGAAATTATAAAATTTGATTTTAGTTCTCGATTTAGTGGTCTTCAGTGGCAAATGTAAAAGCTATTATACGGAAGACGAACTTCAAGTCGCAGAAATATGTATGAGGGAAATTGCCTTGTGTAATCAAGAATTGAGGAGAATAAGCCTAAAATACCTTGCTGATAAAGCACAAGCAGAAATCTTGTCGATGTTATTTCAAAGGTATAATTAGTTCTATGAATAATTTTCCTTAACTTTGTAACCAAATAAGCATGTCAGATATGAAAATTATTAGAATGTCTTTCAAAGATCGTAGAAGTGGGTGGAATATAAAAGAACTATATTTCAACAACTTGACATTGCTTGTGGGGGCATCAGGTGTTGGAAAGACACAGATACTTAATGCAATAAATAGCCTTGTCCGAATAGGGAAAGGTGGATCTGCTGGTGCCGTAGAATGGATACTTGATTTTAAGGTAAATAATCTTAAATACAGATGGGAGGGCGCTTTTGCGTTAAATGAAAATGACCAAAGCAAGATTGTTGATATTCAAGAGCCTGCCCTGCCAATAGAGTATGAAAGGTTATACAGAATCAATGGAAAAGAGGAGCTTCTCGTTGATAGAAACATACAGAAGTTAGTATTTAAGGGTAAACAAACTGTTAAACTTGAAGCGACTAAAAGTGCAATTGCTCTTCTGAAAGAAGAGCCAGATATAATGCCTGTATATTCTGGTTTAACACATATCTATTCTCTGCGGCCTTCGGTGGAAAGTGGTATCCGAATACCTTTTACCAAGATTGATGGTGTTGCGCCTATCAAAAGTTTAGCAGAGTTGCGGAAATATACCAATTTTACACCGATAGAAAAACTGTTCCTGCTTTATAAGAACCAGATAGAGGAGTATAATGATATCGTGGAGCGTTTTACGGATATATTCTCATTTGTTGAGACGATTGATTTTACGATAAAAAATTTTATTGATAAGTATCAATACCCTGTTTTAAGAATTAAAGAGAGAGGAGTTGATACTTGGATTACGCAAGATCGCATTTCATCAGGAATGTTGCGTACATTAGTTCATATTATTGTCATCACATTGGCAGAGGATGGTGATGTGATTTTAATAGATGAATTTGAGAATGGTTTAGGTGTAAATTGTATTGAGGAGGTTGCGGATATGATAATCAATCCAGAACAGAATTTACAATTTGTGATAACGAGTCATCATCCATATGTGATAAATAATATTGATTATAAATGGTGGAAAATCGTTACTCGTAAGGGTAGTGATGTTTCTGTACATACAGCAGAGTCTTTGCGCATAGGAGATCATTCTAAGCATGATGCCTTTTTACAATTAGTGCAATCTTCTGCATATCAAACAGGGACATTATGAATTTGTATATAGTTGTTGAGGGGGATAAAACAGAGCTACAAGTATACCCTGTTTGGATGAAATACTTAGCCCCTCAATTAAATAGGATTGAGGATGCGTGGGAGGTAAGAGATAATACCTATTATATGTTTTCTGGTGGAGGTATCCCTTCGATATACAACCATATTATTCATTCCATTCAGGATATAAATGATATAAACTCAAGAGGTGGTGCAAAATATGACATTCTGATGGTTTGTATTGATATGGAAGAAGACGATAGACAAGCCATAGAAAATCGCATCAATAACGATATTGCATCGAACCAGCTTAAATTTAACGACTTTGAAATTGTCGTATTTGAGCATAAGGTATGTATGGAAACTTGGTTTTTAGGGAATCAAAACATTTTCAAACGCAATCCGCAGGATGAAATATGCAGGGAATATATACAGTTCTATAATGTCGTGGATTATGATCCTGAATTAATGGGTACTCCTAACGATGAATGGACAAAAGCTCAGTTCCATTATAGATACCTGAGGAAAATGTTTAACGAACGGCACATGAAGTATTCAAAGACGAATACAACAGAAGTTGAAAAACAAACGTATTTGGATCAATTGATATCCAGATATAAAGACACTCATGATATTAGTTCTTTTGGAAGGTGGTATGAGTTTATCACATCGCTAAAATAATCTGTGCTATACCCATAGGTGCGCTACAAATTTTTCTTTGCTCTCTGTGCTCCAGTCTGTCTGTGCTGAATAGGAAAAGTATTCAATATTTCACCTAAAAAATGAATCGTACTCTCTGCTTTTTATTGGGGTTATGTGGATGGTTTTCAGGTGGGTTCCGTTATTTGTCGCTGTAAATGGGTAAAATCCATTCCGTATTTTTGTAACATCCAATTGTACTCTTTCCCCGAAACCTTTTTACAGTAACGGAGATATTCAGATTTCTTACGACGCTTTACAACTGATTCAACTTGATGCTTATGTAAAGATAATATGTAGCGAATCTATTGATATTTTACAATTTAATGTTGAATTGATCAAAAAATCCCTGTTGCTGTGCTTTATTATGATATTCGCGGGCTTTTTCTGTATCTCCGATTCTTTCATAATATAAACTTAAAATAGCCTGAGCTCTAGCATGTCCTTGTTCTGCAGCTTTCGTAAACCATAGGGTAGCTTTTTCATCGTTTAAGGAAACACCGTCACCATGAGCGTAGCATAAGCCTAAATTGAGTTGTGCACTAACTTCTCCCTGTTTAGCTGCTCTATAATACCATTCCACGGCTTTTTCCTTGTTTTCGATTACTCCTTTCCCATTGAAATAGCAGTAGCCTAAATTGAGTTGAGCTGGAGCATGTCCCTGTTCGGCAGCTTCGCGAAACCATTTGACAGCTTTTTCATAATTTTTTAAAGTTCCGATACCTTCCAAATAATACATACCTAAATTGTATTGAGCGTTTACATCTCCTTGTGTAGCAGACAAGTAGTACCATCGAAAGGCTTTTTCGGGGGTATATAGATAATGATGATAATATACGCCTAAATAAAATTGAGCTTTTGCATGTCCTTGCTTCGCTGCCTTGTGAAACCATTTGACAGCTTTTTCTTTATTTTCAAGGACTCCGTTTCCATGATAATAAAGTTCTCCTAAGTAGAATTGAGCATCAGCATCCCCTTGCTCTGCCGCTTTGTTTGCCCACTGTATAGCTTCTTTTTCGTTTATGGTAATACCTGTTTTTTTGTGGAAACATTCTATTAAAGCACATTGGGCATCGATATATCCTTGTTCGGCGGATTTACGAAACCATTGTATAGCTTCTTCTTTGTTTTCAGAGACACCGTTTCCATGATAATAACATAGTCCCAAGTGATATTGAGCAGCCGCATCCCCCTGCTCTGCAGCTTTTTGATACCATTTTGCAGCTTCTTTTTCGTCTTTTGTAACGCCTTCTCCGTTATCATAAAATAAGCCTAAAAGAACTTGTGCGTCGATGTCTCCTTGTTCTGCAGATTTTCTAATCCACAGAGCAGCTTCTTCTTGGTTTTTCGTAATTCCACGGCCGTTACGGTAACATATTCCCAAATTAAACTGACCAACAGGATCGTTTTGCTCTGCTGCTTTACGTATCCAATGTATGCCTATGTCTGAGAGGCCTATGGCAAGCCAGTATGAGCCGACTTCGATTTGAGCTTTTGCATGTCCTTGTTCTGCTGCTTTTGTCAGCCATTGGATTGCTTTCAGGCGATTTTTAGTGTGAGTATAATAATATATCCCTAATTGGACTTGAGCTTCTGCATCGCCTTGCTTCGCTTTTAGCTTGTAAGCTTTTATTTTTCTTGCATAAGATGTTGGCAATAATGTTTTGCAAGTTTCGATAAATGTTAGAAAGAAAGTTTTCATGGTGAGTATGTTATTTTATTTTTATTGAAGACATAATAGAGTTTATTTATTTTGTTTAGTTTATTTGTTGCGTTCTTCAATTTCTGATGGTTTGATTATATCCTCTTTTATGTTGAATGTTTTTGATAGAAATCCTTTTAATTTGCCTTTTGATAAGGAAGTAAGGAAGGGGGAGATTGTTATGCTTGATAATAACTGATTGGGATTTTTTAATTTTAGGTATATTGAATCTGTTTTTGTTTTGGGTGGTGTTAATGGTAAAAAATATAGTCTGATTTCTTCTTCTCCCTTGTAGTAGGAATATTTATAAAAAGCATATTGGGTAAGGTGTTGGAATACTACGTGGCGTCGAGGCTGGTAGTTCATTTTAGAGATATAGACTTCATAATTGGAGAGCTCTAATGAATTTAGTAAATGTGATAATGTTGTGTCAATTTTAACACTATAAGGGTCTGGGGCATAAGTTCGCCACATGAAATAATCTTCTTCTGTTTTTAACGTCCAGCAGGAGGTGAGCCAATCTGTTGTTTCCTTTACTTCATCTCGTATTTTTTTGATTCTCTCTTTTTTTTCTCTAGAAAGAGGTCTTCCTGCAACTTCAAAATCTTTTGCAAAAGTCAAATAACAATCTCCACTTTCAAGTTTATCTGGGAAATATTTTTTTGCTCCAATATAATATTCATCAGATAATATCATAAGTAAATTAAATAAAGACGTGTATTTGCAGATATGAGCAGATAGAAGTTTTTTGTCTGAAATATAAATGTTTGTATGGTCTAATCTTTCAAATCTTGTTTTGTCTAGTGTTGCAGTCATTGTGTGTATATTGTGGTTATTTATCAAAATCAAAAGTGCTGGTGCCGTATTTATCTACAAATCCCCACTTTTCTCCGGTTTTCACCCATGCTAATCCTTCAGAGAAGTTATAGGCTTTATCATATAGGCATGGAACGATTTGTTTTCCTGTTTTATCTATGAATCCCCATTTCCCTCTAGTTATCACTCGTGCCAATCCTTCAGAGAAGTTTGTGCCTATGATAAAGTCAAGAACATCATAATCATATAAGCATGGAATGATTTGTTTTCCTGTTTTATCGATGAATCCATATTTCCCTCCGATTCTCACCAATGCTAGTCCTTCAGAGAATTCATAGGCGAAGTCATATAGGCATGGAACGATTTGTTTTCCTGTTTTATCAATGAATCCCCATTTTCCTTCAATTTTAACTTTCGCTAATCCTTCCGAGAAGTTACGGGCGTCATCATATAGGCATGGAATAACTTGTTGCCCAGTTTTATCGATGAATCCATATTTCCCTCCGACGTTAACTGCTGCTAATCCTTCCGAGAAGTCATAGGCATCGTCATATAGACATGGAACAATTTGTTTTCCCATTTTGTCAATGAACCCCCATTTCTCTCCGACTTTAACTACTGCTAATCCTTCCGAGAAGTTATAGATGTCGTCATATATACATGGAACAATTTGTTTTCCTGTTTTATCAATGAATCCCCATTTCTTTCCTATTTTGACCTTTGTTGTTCCTTCAGAGAAGCGAAGGGATAGCAGCCAGCTATCATCGTATAGACATGGAATGACTTGTTTTCCCGTTTTGTCAATGAATCCCCATTTCCCACCAGCTTTAACAGCTGCCAGACCTTCCTTAAATGAAGATAGTTGTGAATATTGTTTTACGGCATCTGCAAATTCTTTGGTGATTTTAACGTCGGGTTCGCGGGTACATGCACAGAATAAGATACAATAACTTAAGACGAAGCAGGAGTAGTTCTTGATTTTTGTCATAATAATAAATGTCAGTAAGGAGTTTTTCATGGTAGTTTTTCTGTTTAATTGATTAGATTAGGTTAGGTTGTATATCTTGAACACCAATGGATAAAGTTTCGGCATGAAGCTGAGCGGCTAATTTTTTTATGTTTTCATTTGTTTGGGCGTCTGGTGTAATAATATATACAGGTTTGTTTTTATAACATTCTAATAAAATATTATTGATGCCGGAGTCTCTGCCTCCATATCCTATTATGATTAAGTTAGTCGATTTTTTCAAGTTTTTTCGGAATTTGTGGAATAGCTTTTTATAAAAGTATGGACTATTGTATTGACGAATTTTTGATGTTGTACCTGTTAGAAAGTTTGCATGGTCTGTAAATGGGGATTCCTCATAATGTTTTTTGCTTCCTTTTCCTTTTAATAAATATGAGGGGGAAATTCCTGCGGGTAATTTTATACATTTATCGGGGAGCAGGATGTTATTGCAGTCTTTATAATATAGAATATAATTAATACTGCCATGTAGTTTATATAGCCTTATTGCAGTATTGTAGTAACCGGTATAGCGTTTTAATCTGCAATGGTATGATTCATTTTCAATAGGTAATAATCCGTAATATTCAGAGCCGAATTCATCAAAACCATCCGAAATATCTCCATTTATATATTCGGTTTTGTTCAATGATTCAAAGAAGAGGTCGTGGTTTAAAGTGTGAACATCTATGATGTATCTTTCTTTTAAGTTAGAGAGCAATTTCAAAAAATTATCATAATGCTCAACATATCCTAATCGGTAAGGGAAATGCTCATATTTTTGATAGCCATCACTATCTTTAATGAAATATGCAACTACTTGGTTATAAATAGACGAAACTGATGTGATTAGTTCGTGATAACTTATCTCATTTGACATATATTTATTTCTTATCGTTTTATACTGTTCTGCATATATAGCCTCGCTTTTAATAAAATCAAAGAAGTATTCATAATCAAACTCCTGTTCTTTGGCATATACGGATATTATTTCTTTACAAAAAGAAAAATATTTTTCATATGGATTAGGATATTCTCTATTTTCCAATATTGTTTTTTCATCAGCTTCACTCAATTTCCCTTCTGTATTGAAAAATATGGGTGTTTTTTCAAGATTCAAAAGAGCCTTATTTATATCATTTCCAGTAGGGTATCCTTTAGGTGCAGAAAATCCAGCTCCCAATAAGATGGAGATGTGTGATCTTTTTTCAAACGGAATTTTAGGGGATTCTTCCCAACCCAAGTCTATAGAATTCATAATTAGAATGTTTTTTGTCACTCAATTTCAATAATATAGATGTAGTTTTGAATTTGTTTTACTTGTTCCGAAAGGGATAAATTCATTAAAGAGCTATTGGATTTTATGGAGATATTATCTTCAGAAGAAAGTAATGCGAATAGATAAGGCGTTTTTATGGCATAAGCTGCATTTTCAACTGCCAGGCGGGAATTTACAATGCCAATGATGTTTCCATTTTTATCAAATAAAGGACCACCACTGTTGCCGGGTTGTATGGTTGCTGAAATTTGATAGCTGGTGATGTCTCCTTTGTATCCTGAACGGGAACTAATTACTCCGTTTGTCAGTTTGATTTCATCTCCCATAACTGCCCTTAGAGGGTAGCCCAATACAAATATATCATCGCCGACATCGGCTATTTGGGAAGATATTCCGTAAGGGATATTATTTATCGTTATATTATTTACTTTGAGCAGAGCTAAATCATTTTTTTCATCAGTCGCTACAATATTTGCTGAGTGGGTGTGATTAAAATCTTTGTTTATCCCTCGGATTCTTATTTTTTGAGCGTCTTCAACAACGTGATAATTAGTGACGAGGTAACCATTGGTATTTATTGCGAAGCAGGTGCCGGAGGCTTTTATATTGAATGTTTCGGATGCTGTTGAGGACGAGTGATTATGATTTAGGGGCGAATTTTCAGAGGTATTCCCTGTAGTAAGACGTATGTTTTCCCAATAAAATCCTTTTTTGCCGTCTTCATAAACAGAAATACAATTCGTGTTTTTAGGAATAGAGTTGAATGCCATGTAAAAAACGTACCTCCGGTCTGATTTTATTGAATATTTCTGGTCAAAGTCCAGTGTTTTGAAATCATCAGTTCCGTTATTGAAAAATCCCCAACTTTTGATTTGAGAGACGTTACCATTATAAGAAAGAACAGTTTGGGAATTAAGCGAAATCCACGGGTCGGAGACATAAGGGTAAACGATATGTTCAAATACGATGAGGGTTATATCTTGTGTAACCGTGACAAATAATATCGTTTCTTTCGCGTATTCATCGGGATGTTGGTTTTCGACAATGGGTGTGTGAGTTACTGAATGAATTTCTTGTGAAAAAACATACTGACAAAACAGAAAAAGGAAACAGAAAATATATAAGTATTTCATACGATTACATATTATATTGATAATTACCTTTCTTATTGGCGAAAAACCAGGATGAGCCCGCTATTTTTAATCTAAAAACATTCAATTTTGTTTGTTCTATTGCTGTTTTCAGTGAACTTGGGACATCTCCAAAAAATCTATATCCTTTCTCAAAAACAGCCACCAGCGCATCATCTGTCAGACAGACCGTCAATAAACCGCCATGTTTGTTCATTCCCTCTTTTAGCAAATTTTGTATACGCTCGTCAGAGGAACTAATGTAATTTGTCGTGACAACGACCCAATCTCCGGCATCATTGAACGTGACTGATGTGATGACTTCGCTGTCGTTATTGAATTTTCGTATTTTTTGTTCCAAACTATAAGGTATGTCATGCCATCTAAAACCATTATTCTCAAATAAAATTAACCAGCTTCCTTCTTCAGTCAATTGGATATCATCTATGTATTTATTGTCATCATTCAATTCTCTAATCGCTTTAGAGAGGTTTGCAGGACATCCAGCATTGGCACATCCGTTCCGGCCATATAGGGCTAAGTCTCCATTGGTTTTAGTAATAGCGACATTGCGGCATTCGCCCCATTTTTCAATAGCTTCTCTAATGTAGGCTCTGCTGTTTTGAGCCGAGAGATTTGAGGAAATGGAAATCAGGATGATGAGTTCTAATATATGGATGATGCGTTTCATTATTATATATTTAGATGATTATTATTTGTTATTCTTTATCAAAATCGAATGTGCTATTCCCGTATTTATCAACGAATCCATATTTCTCCCCGACCTTAACTACTGCAAGGCCTTCTGAAAAGGTGTCAAAGAGGCCATAATCATTATCATATATGCATGGAATAACTTGTTCCCCATTTTTGTTGACAAATCCCCATTTCTTCCCTATTTTAACACTTGCCATCCCTTCAGAGAAGGACCAAGCGACTTGATCATATATGCATGGGACAACTTGCTTTCCTGTTTTATCGATAAATCCCCATTTTTCTCCGACTTTAACTCCTGCAAGGCCTTCTGAAAATGAGGGAGGAAAGAGGCCTTTATCAGTATCATATATACATGGAATAACTTGTTCCCCATTTTTGTTGACAAATCCCCATTTCTCCCCTATTTTAACATTTACCATTCCTTCTGAGAAAGAACGGATATAGTCATATATGCATGGGACAACTTGCTTTCCTGTTTTGTCGATAAATCCCCATTTCCCTCCTATTTCAATTTCAATCATCTCTTTTTGAAAAAAAGCATAGTCATATATACATGGGATAACTTGCTTTCCTGTTTTATCGATAAGTCCATATTTCCCTCCGACCTTAACTACCGCAAGGCCTTCTGAAAATGAGGGAGAAAAGAAGCCTTTATCATATATGCATGGAATAACTTGTTTCCCATTTTTGTCGACAAATCCCCATTTCCCTCCAATTTTGACACTCGCTAATCCTTCCGAAAAGCCGTTAGCATCCTCATATATACATGGAATAACTTGTTCTTTATTTTTGTCGACAAATCCCCATTTTCCTCCAATTTTGACACTTGCTAATCCTTCCGAAAAGTTGTTGGCATCCTCATATATACATGGAATAACTTGTTTTCCATTTTTGTCGACGAATCCCCATTTCCTTCCAATTTTGACTCTCGCTAATCTTTCCGAGAAACAATAACCGACTTCCTCATATATGCATGGGACAATTTGTTTTCCCGTTTCATCAATGAATCCCCATTTCTCTCCTATTTTGACCTTTGCTGTTCCTTCAGAGAAATTCTCGGCATCGTCATATACGCATGGAGTAATTGGTTTCCCCATTTTATCGATAAATCCGCATTTCCCTATGTATTTAAGTGTTAGATTTCCCCTTTCTGGGATAAATCCCCATTCTCCCTCGGCTATAACCTTTGCTATTCCTTCTGAAAAGTTTTCGATTTTGCCGTATACGCATGGAATAACTTGTTTCCCCGTTTTATCAATGAATCCGTCTTTCCCTCCTGTTGTAACCTTAGCCATCCCTCCTGAAAACTTTGAAATATATGAATATTGTTTTACTGAGTCTGCAAATTCTTTGGTGATTTTGAAGTCGGGTTCGCGGGTACATGCACAGAATAAGATACAATAACTTAAAATGAGGTAGTAGCAGTTCTTGATTTTTGTCATAATAATAAATGTCAGTAAGGAGTTTTTCATGGTAGTTTTTCTATTTTTGGATTTTAGATGATTATTATTCTTTATTAAAATCGAATGTGCTGGTGCCATATTTATCAACAAATCCCCACTTCTTTCCAATTTGAACATGTGCTAATCCTTCAGAGAAATTATAGGCGATATCATATTGACATAGAATAACTTGTTTTCCTGTTTTATCAACAAATCCCCATTTTCCACCAGCTTCAACAGCAGCTAATCCTTCCGAGAAGTTATAGGCGTCATCATATCGACATGGAACAATTTGTTTTCCTGTTTTGTCAATGAATCCCCATTTCCATTCGCTTAGAACTTTCGCTAATCCTTCAGAGAAGCAACAGGTTTCGTCATATATGCATGGAACAACTTGTTTTCCCGTTGTGTCAATGAATCCCCATTTCCTTCCAACTCGAACAGCCGCAAATCCTTCTGAGAAGTGATCGGCATTGTCATATTGACATGGAACAATTTGTTTCCCGTTTTTATCAATGAATCCATATTTTCCATCAATTTTAATTTTCGCTAATCCTTCCGAAAAGCGAGGAGATAGCCACCAAGGTGCGATATAGTCATCGTATATGCATGGAATAACTTGTTTTCCTGTTTTGTCTATGAATCCCCATTCCCCTCTGACTTGAACAGCAACTAATCCTTCCGAGAAGTTATAGGCATTATCATATTGGCATGGGACAACTTGTTTTCCTGTTTTATCAACAAATCCCCATTTTCCACCAGCTTCAACAGCAGCTAATCCTTCCGAGAAGTTATAGGCGTCATCATATCGACATGGAACAATTTGTTTTCCTGTTTTGTCAATGAATCCCCATTTCCATTCGATTAGAACTTGCGCAAATCCTTCCGAGAAATTATAGGTTTCGTCATATTGACATGGAATAACTTGTTTTCCTGTTTTGTCAATGAATCCCCATTTTCCTTTGACGAGAACTTCTGCTAATCTTTCAGAGAAATTATAGGCGATATCATATTGACATAGAATAACTTGTTTGCCCGTTTTATCGATGAATCCCCATTTTTCACCAGCTTCAACAGCAGCTAATCCTTCCGAGAAGTTATAGGCATAGTTATATTGTTTTAAGGCATCCGCAAATTCTTTTGTGATTTTAAAGTCGTTAGGGTGAGTACAGGCCGTGAGTAGTATGCAATAACCTAAGAGGAGGCGAAAACAATACTTGATTCTTTTCATATAAATTTGTTTGCACCTCAGTTCCCGGAAGGTGGGTTTGTAAAAAAGAAAGCGTGGGACCTGTTAGATTTATCGTAACTGAGGATCTCGACTTCCTACACACAGATAAAACGACACCCCACGCCGGCCGGAATATATGACCATGAGGTATATATGGCAAGCATGAGCGTTTGTACCGTTTATCCTTGTGTGTTGAAATTGTCGAGATTTCAGTTACAGGATAGAACTAAACGCTTATTTAATAATCAACATGTCTGTTGTTACACTCTGTTAACAACGGAGCAAATTTATTAAAATTCCAGCATTTTCCAAACGCTCATGAGGGTGCCGTCGGACAAATGTAGAGGGAAGTCTTGGAAGGGGAAATCAGAGAAGAAATAAAGAAGGTTGAGAAAGCAATTGATGGCGCTTATGATGCCGAACACGGAAGAGTTGTTAGTGCTAATCGTAATAATTTTTCTATTCATAAATAAGAAAGTTGTCTTGACGTCATTTTTTTCGACATGAATTGGGGTGCCATGAGCTATTTTATGGTGGCTGGCGTCTTTGTATTATATTTATATTCAATGCGCTACAATAGTTTGTTAAAAATATCGGGAAAGATTTTGCCGAGTGTTCGTTTTTATTATACATTTGCATCAAATTAACTAAAGTTTATATATAATATGCTATTCTTATTAATAGTATTATCGTATATAAATATAATAGAATTAAACAATGAGTTAATAGATGTAAAGATGATAATATTGAAACTACTTAAACAGGAGGTGATGATATGGCTATAATAAAAGACGGATACATGAAAGGAGCTAAGGGGGGACTTGGTGATTTTGTTGTTTATCAACTTGGTGGACAAACGGTGGTTCGGAGGAAGGGGGAGAGGAAGAAGGGGATGTTTTCGGCGGGGCAGCGGGCTCAGCAGGTGCGGATGTCTGCCGTGTCGTTTTTGTGGCGGGCGATGCGGGCTGTGGAGATGGATAAGAGTTGGTGCGGGATGATGAGGGGACGGCGAATGACCGGATATAATGAGTTTGTGCGGGTGAATGTGTCGGTTTTTACGGAGGAGGGGATGATTGGCGATTTCGGGAAGTTGAGGTTAACCAACGGTCGGCTTTTGCTGCCGCCGGAGCTAGAGGTGCACCTGAATGAAGAAGGGATGTGGGAGATGAGGTGGGATTGCGGGGTGTATTATCCCGGAATGAGTGAAGATGACCGGATAAAGGTGGTGTTGATGAAGCGGGAGGATGTGTTTACCGTTAAGATTTTAGATATTGGGGATTGCAGGAGGAGGCACGGACGGGTGAGGATTCGCCTTCCCCCGGAATTGGCAGAGTTTTCCCACCTGTTTTGCTATGTTTGCTCGGAAACAGGTGAGGAGTTTTCAGTGAGCAGACATTTTTGTTTAACGCCAAAATTATAATACTATGGCGATTTTTACATCGACGGCTTTTAGTAAGCTGTCAAAGTCCTTCGGGAATCTGACTACGTGTCGGACGAAGGGTACGAATATTGTTAAAGAGAAAGTAACCCAAGTGTTTAACCCCCGTACGCTTGCGCAGCGGAAACAACGCCTCCGAATGAAGAAGGCGGTGGAGTTGTGCAGTGTGTATGATTCGGTGCTCGGCATAGGTTTTCCCAGCCGGCCGGTGAATTATACGCCGGACAATTTGTTTGTTAAGCTGAACCAGCAGGCTATCGATGTAAGCGATACGCTGGAGGTAACGGTCGATTACGACCGGGTGGTTGTGTCTGCCGGTAACCGCCGTTTGCCGGGAATGCAGGTTTCTGTCAATGAGGCGGGAAGCCAATTGACTTTTACGCATGAGGCGGAGGAGTTTATGCGGCATGCCGCGGATGATGATTGTCTCTATGCAGCGGTGCTGGAGACGACGATGCAGCGGTTAAAGCTTTTTGCGTTGAATGAGCGTAAGGATACGGAGGCAGCGACGGTTGCCTTGCCGCAGGGGTGGAATGCGGATTCCCTTTGTATCTATGTTTTTGTAGTGTCTAAGGATGGGAAGAATGCTTCCAATTCGCAGTGCCTGACGTTGGGGTAAGCGCATGCCGGGAAGGAATCTTGTTATGGATGTAAATTTTTATACTGGGAAACTGTACAATACGAGAAATCGTACTATATTTGTACTATACTAAAAGGATATGATATGAAAACTGCAACATTGACAGAAGAAGAGTATGACCTGATTATGGCTATTCGGAATTATAAAAAATCATATCCTGACGGATATCCGGAAATACTTTGGTATATTGAAAGATTATTCAATGAGTTACTAGATTGTGAAGATGAAAAATAAATAGTATATGGAAATAATAATGAATCAAACAAAAGAGGGAGTCTCTATGAAAAAACAACTGGCGGATTTGTTAGTGGCAATTTCATGGGCGGATTTGGCTAGGACTTATTTCGGAAAGTCAAGCTCCTGGTTATACCATAAAATGGACGGGGTGGATGGAAATGGAAAACCGACAAGTTTCACTATGGAAGAAACGGAGGTTTTAAAAGGGGCTTTAGTTGATCTTTCAGAACGGATACGTAGAGCAGCGGATTCTCTTTAAAAGTGAAGCTGACGTACTAAAAGTTTCCCGGTTGAAATGATTTCGACCGGGAATTTTTGTATCAAATTATCTCTAAAGAAATACATTTGATGTTGCTGGATAATCCATTTAGCTTTAAAAAGTTAAAATGCGAGGCGTTTTAAAGTGTTTTGATGGCTTTGTCCAACCGTTTTAAGGTTTCCTCTTTTCCGAGTATTTCGATGATGTTGTACATGTGGGGACCTTTGGCGGCTCCGACGATGGCAACCCGGAAGGGGTTCATGACTTTGCCGAATCCGAGTTCGTTTGCGTCTATCCAGCCGGATATGATTTTGTCGGTGTTGCTGAAAGAGTAGTCGTCGATTTCGCTTAGAATGCGGTAGAGTTCTTTCATGACAGGCACGGATTCTTCTTTCCAGTATTTTTTGACGTCTTTCTCGACGTAGGTTTCGGGTGTCTGAAAGAAGAAGAGGCTGTCATTGTAGATGTCGCTGACGAAGTTGGCGCGTTCTTTCATGAGGCCGCAGATTTTTTCCAATTTGGCTTTTTCACATTGCAGCCCGTTTGCGTGAAGGATTTCGGCGAGCAAGTCGGCGATTTCGGCATCGGGTTTGGCAATGAGGTATTTGTGGTTGAACCATTTGGCTTTTTCGGGGTCGAAGCGGGAACCGGCTTTGTGTACCCGTTCGAGTGAAAAGGCTTCGCACAGTTCATCGATGGTGAAAATTTCTTTGTCGGTGCCGTCGTTCCAGCCGAGGAGGGCGAGCATGTTGATGAAGGCTTCGGGGAAGTAGCCGTCTTCTTTGTATCCGTGCCATTTTTCACCGGTTTCGGGGTCGGTGAATTCCATGGGGAATACGGGGAATCCCATTTTGTTGCCGTCCCGTTTGCTTAGTTTGCCGTTTCCGACGGGTTTGAGTATCAGCGGGAGGTGTGCGAACTGCGGCATGGTGTCTTCCCAGCCGAACGCTCTGTAAAGAAGTACGTGTAACGGTAAGGACGGAAGCCATTCTTCCCCGCGGATGACGTGGGTGATTTTCATCAGGTGGTCGTCTACGATGTTTGCGAGGTGGTAGGTGGGCATGCCGTCGGATTTGAACAGTACTTTGTCGTCGAGGATGGCCGTATTGAAGTGTACTTCTCCGCGGATGATGTCTTTCAGGGTGAGTTCTTCCCGGTCGGGCATTTTGAAGCGGATGACGTAGGAAGAGCCTGATTCGAGGAGCTGTTTGGTTTCCTGCGGGGACATGTTGAGCGAGTTTTTCAGTCCCGGCCGGCTTTGTGCGTTGTATATAAAGGTTTCCCCGCGGCTTTCGCAATTTTTTCTTTGCTGGTCGAGCTCTTCGGAGGTGTCGAAGGAGTAGTAGGCATGACCGGATTCAACCAATTGCAGGGCGTATTGTCTGTACAGTTCTTTTCTTTCGCTTTGGCGGTAAGGACCGCAGTCTCCGCCGACTCCGACGCCTTCGTCCACTTTCAGTCCGCACCATTTCAAGGAGTCTATGATGTATTGTTCGGCTCCCGGTACGTAGCGGTTTTGGTCGGTGTCTTCAATGCGCAGGAGGAAGTCTCCGTGGTTGCGGCGTGCAAACAGGTAGTTAAAAAGGGCGGTTCTTACTCCTCCCAGGTGGAGGGCTCCGGTGGGGCTGGGAGCGAATCTTACTCTGACTTTTCTTTCCATTATCGTGAGTTTTGAATTATTGTTGGTTGTTTAGTATGTTGCGAAACAGGTTTTTGGCGTATTCGATGCCTTTTTTTATGGCGGTGTCTTTGGATGTGATGCCGCTTAGGATGGGTTCGGCGTGGTTGAAGGGGTTGCGGGGATCGTCGGTGAGTAAGTAGACGGTGTATTTGCCGTTTTTCCCGTTTTTGGTTTTACTGACCAGCCCGAACCAGACGTCGATGGATTGGTTTTCCAGGTAAATGGTACGTTTGACTTTGTACATGGTTATTGCCGTTTTTCCGGATTGTTTTTGAAGTTCATGACAGAAATGGCAATGACTAATGCAAACATGGCTCCTACGTTCAGATAGACTCCTGTCCTGTCGGTTGTGGCCATGAGGGTGAAGACGCAGGATATCATGATAAGAAATGCGGAGAGCATGATAAGTAGTTTTGCGGTTTTCATGTGGCGAATTGTATACTTTTAAATAAATATTAATATTCGTCGCCTTTATTTAGCAGGCGTTTCCGTATTTGTACAATTTTTTACGGGATTTGCGTAAATTTCCAGAAAGATGTTGTTGAGCAGGGAGCGGTTTCCTTCTATCCGGTCGATTTTTTGGGTCATAACCTGGATGAAGTGTTCTTTTTCCTGGTCGTTGTACAGGTGGGAAAATTTATTGCCGGAGTGCGCCAAATCGTAGGCGATGTAGTTGTTTGGCCAAAGTTTGAAGTTCCGGTGTATTTTGGTGTCGATTAAGCGTGCCAATGCTTCCAGGCGTTCGCCGTTGGAGGGTAACGCGGCAATTTGGCTTAGTTCGGTATCAATCGGGGTGTCAATGGTAAAATGTATTCTGCCTTTGGGGCTTCCCAAGCCGGTTTGCATGCTGTGCATGTCTTCTTCGGGAGTTTTGGTGTACTCGCTGAGTGTCCGGGTGTATAGTTCGTTAGTTTTCAGGTCGTCACACGGTTCCCATTCATAGGAGATGGAGACGGGTACGATGCGCAGTTGCCGCAGGTTTTCAACGAAGTCTTTTGAACCGCTCATTTTCAACATTTTGAGAAGGCTCGGCTGGGTTTTGTCATCGCCGTTTTTGGTTCTTCCTTCCCGTTGTGCAATCCAGATGGAGTTTTGTTTTTCGCCCAGTGTTTTGCGGATGTATGCGGAACGCAGGGCAAAACTTGTTATCATTTCCCGGACGGGGATGTCCCGTTCGATGACGAAGCAGGAGTTGAGTTTAACCAAGTCGGTAACCCATTCATTGACGAGGAGGTTGCTTCCGATGGCTGCCTGTGTGTATTTTAACCCGTTTTTTCTCAATAAGAGATTGAGAATTGCGGAGTCTAAGATGATGTCCCGGTGATTGGATATAAAAAGATAGGAGGTGTCGGGCCGGAGGTTTTCAAGCCCCTGTACCGTTACTCCGTCGGAGGTGTTTTTGATGATGGCTTCCATGGCCGGCCCGAAGAAGTCGTTTTGAAAGCTGTCGCGGTCGTGAATTTGCGAGAGAGCGTTTACAATTACGTTTTTATCCATTTTCGTTAATTGTTGGAAGACGGATAAAAATTCGGAGGACCGGCTTAGTTTTTGAATGGCCTGGTCTACCTCTTTGTTTAAATAGGGTCTGATACTGTCAAATTCGGAGTCCGATGTCATATCTTTTTATTTTGTCGCAAAGATAACAAAATTTTCTATATCGTTTTTCCGGGGTATTCTTTTAGAGCTACCGCGAGAGTTTCTATGGCTTTCTTTAGTTCGCTGCTTTTGAGCACGTATGCTATTCTTACTTCGTTTTTGCCTAATCCGGGTGTGTGGTAAAAGCCGCTGGCGGGGGCGAGCATGACGGTCTGGCGGTTGTATTCAAATTCCTGCAGTAACCATTTGCAGAATTTGTCGGCGTCGTCTACCGGCAGCTTGACGATGGAGTAAAATGCTCCTTTGGGAACGGGGCAGATGACTCCGGGAATTTTATTGAGTGCTTCTACCATGAAGTCGCGGCGTTCGACGTATTCGCGGTGAACGTTGGCGAAGTATTCGTCGGAGGTGTCCAATGATGCTTCGGCTGCAATTTGCCCCAATGCCGGAGGACACAGGCGTGCCATGCCGAATTTCAAGGCTGTTGCCAAAATCTCTTTGTTGCGGGTGATGAGGGCTCCGACACGGATGCCGCATTCGCTGTATCTTTTGGACATGGAGTCGAAGAGGATGGTGTTTTGCTCGATTCCTTCGAGATTCATGACCGAGTAGTGTTGGAGTCCGTCATAACAGTAACGTCTGTATACTTCATCCGAATATAGGTATAAATCGTATTTTTTTATAATATTCGCAAGGGCTTCCAATTCCTCTTTTGAATAGAGATAACCAGTTGGATTATTGGGATTTATGATAACAATTCCTTTGGTTTTCGGGGTTATCTTCTTTTCTATTTCACTAATGGGAGGCAGGGCAAAGTTGTTTTCGATGGTTGAGGTGACTGTTTTTACGGTGGCACCAGCCATGAGAGCAAAGGCGGAGTAGTTGGCATAGAAGGGTTCGGGGATGATTATTTCGTCTCTTTCGTTCAGCGTGCTTAAAAAAGCGAAAAGAATGGCTTCGGAGCCGCCTGTGGTGATGAGAACGTCTTCCTCTTTTATGTGAATGCCCAGGTGGCGGTAATAACCGCAGAGTTTGGTTTTTAGTGTATGATTCCCGTCGGAGGGGGTGTATTCAATGACGTTCAGCCGAATGTTCCGTACTGCTTCCAAGGCTATTGCCGGGGTTTCGATGTCGGGTTGGCCGATGTTGAGGTGATATACTTTTATGCCTCGTTGTTTTGCCTGGTTGGCGTAAGGTACTAGTTTCCGGATGGGAGAGGCGGGCAGGATTTTTCCTTTTTCAGAGATTTGTGGCATGTTATAAGTTTTGAATGGTTAGAATTAACAGTTGCGCATATTTGTAAAAAATATAAAAAATACACTATTCGCACTTGTGAGATTCGAGATTTAATTCAATAATTCCCGGATTTGCTTGTATACGGCTTCTTCGTCGAATCCGCATTCGGCACGTAGCTGTTGTGTGGTTCCGTGTTCAATGAATTTGTCCGGGATTCCCATTCTGACGACGGTGGCTTGATGGTGGTGAACCGCCATGTATTCTATAACGGCGTCTCCCAGTCCTCCGATGATGCAACCGTCTTCTATTGTGATGATGCGGTTGTGTTTGTTGAAAATTTGTTCCAATAAATGTTCGTCGAGGGGTTTTAAGAAACGCATGTCGTAGAGCGCTGCTGTTCCTTCCGGAAATTTCCTGATGGCGTTTAAGGCCGTGTTACCGATGGTGCCGATGGAAATGACGGCTATTTTTTCTCCTTCACAGATACATCGTCCTTTGCCTATTTCCAGTTCCCTCATCGGGGTCTTCCATTCGGCCATGTATCCGTGTCCCCGCGGATAGCGGATGGCAAATGGTCCTTTGTCGGGCAGTTGGGCAGTGTACATCATGTTACGCAGTTCTTCTTCGTTGAAGGGGGCTGCAATGGTGATGTTGGGGATACATCTCAAGTAAGCGAGGTCAAAGGCTCCGTGGTGGGTTGCTCCGTCGGCGCCGACGAGTCCTGCCCGATCCAGACAAAGTACGACATTCAGGTTTTGCAGGGCTATGTCGTGGATGATTTGATCGTAAGCCCGTTGCATGAATGAAGAGTAGATGTTGCAGAATGGGATGAATCCTTTGGCTGCCAGTCCGGCAGAAAAAGTGACGGCGTGCTGTTCTGCGATGCCTACATCAAAACATCGCTCCGGCATTTCTTTCATCATGATGTTTAAGGAGCATCCGGTAGGCATGGCAGGGGTGATGCCAATGATTTTTTTATTGGCCTTCGCAAGTTCCAGCAGTGTGTTTCCAAAAACTTCCTGAAATTTGGGAGCCGCAGAGGTGTTTTTTTCGTGTATCAATTCTCCGGTGTCTTTGTTGTATTTGCCGGGAGCATGCCATGTTATCTGATCTGTTTCTGCCTGTTTGAAGCCTTTTCCTTTTGTGGTGATGCAGTGGAGGACTTTGGGTCCTTTGATTTTTTTGAGGTCACGTAACAGTTTTACCAAGTGGTTGATGTCGTGCCCGTCTACGGGTCCGAAGTAACGTAGCCCCATGGCCTCAAACAGATTGCTGCGTTTAAGCAACATGGATTTTATGCTGTTGTCGATGTTTTGGATGAAATTGCGCATTTTGGGGCTGATGCGATTGAATTTTCCCAGCATGTTCCATACATCGTTTTTGATTTTGTTATAGGTCTGGGAGGTGGATATATCCAGAAGGTACTGGCTTAATCCGCCGATGTTCGGGTCGATGGCCATGTTGTTATCGTTGAGGATAACCAAGAGGTTGGCGTTATGAATGCCGGCATTGTTTAGTGCTTCAAATGCCATTCCTCCGGTGAGGGAGCCATCGCCGATGATGGCAACGGATTGACGGTCTTCTTCTCCGTTGATTTGCGCAGCCAGTGCCATTCCTAATGCGGCGGAAATGGATGTCGAGGAGTGGCCGGTGCCGAATGCGTCGTATTCACTTTCCGCCATTTTGGGAAATCCGCTTATACCTCCGTATACCCGTTTGTTTTTGAATTCTTCTTTTCTTCCGGTGAGGATTTTGTGCGCATAAGATTGATGTCCGACGTCCCATACCAGATTATCGTAAGGAGTATTGAGTACGTAATGAAGGGCTACCGTGAGTTCCACGACCCCCAGGCTTGCTCCCAGGTGTCCCGGATTTTCGGCACAGTCTTCAATAATTTTTCGTCGGACTTCCCCGCAGAGTTCAACCAAAGAATTTTCCGGAATTTTTTTTAAATCTTCCGGTGTATTGATAGAATCTAATATCATAATTTACAGATAGGTATGGAGGTGTCGATATTTGCCTTTTATTTTTCGTAGACAAGGGTTCCAATGGCTTCCCCGTTTATTACTTTTTTGAGGTTGCCTTCCGTGTCCATATTGAAAACAAGAATGGGCAAATGGTTCTCTTTGCACATGGTGGTGGCGGTTAAATCCATAACTTTTAATCCTTTGTTGTAGATTTCGTCGTATGTGATTTTATCAAATTTTACGGCTGTCGGGTCTTTTTCCGGGTCGGCGGTATAAATGCCGTCTACTCTTGTGCCTTTTAACATGACATCGGCTTCTATTTCTATTGCCCGCAGGCTGCTGCCCGTGTCGGTCGTGAAGAAGGGGTTTCCGGTTCCTGCACTGAAAATTGTGACATACCCCTGTTCCAAGTATTCAACGGCTTTTGCTTTGGAATAAAATTCTCCAATCGGTTCCATCCGGATGGCTGTGAGTACTTTGTTTTTGCATCCTTCGTTGTCTAATGCAGAGCTGAGTGCCAAGGCATTTATGACTGTCGCCAACATGCCCATGCTGTCTCCCTTTACCCGGTCGAAGCCTTTGGTTGTACCGTTTAATCCCCGGAAAATGTTTCCTCCTCCGATGACTATTCCTATTTGGATTCCCATTTGTGAGATTTCGGATATTTGCCGGGCATAGCTTTCAACGCGGTTTACGTCGATGCCGTATTTTTGGCTTCCCATTAAAGATTCGCCGCTTAATTTTAATAAAATACGCTTATATTTCATACCTTTGTCTTTAATTTTGTAGAGCAAAGCTAATTAATTTTGTTTTATTCTTGGAGTAATTTGAAAGTAAAATTTGTATGAATAAATCTGCCGATTATAAACTGACGATTATTGTTCCTGTTTACAATGAAGAAGGAAACATTTTGCGGTTAGAACAGGAATTATCCTCTTTTTTGAAGATTTCCCGTATGCCTGCCTGCGTGTTGTTTGTAAATGACGGTTCTACGGATTCCAGTGAGCAATTGATTCAAGAGGTGTGTGAGCGGAATTCCGACTTTTTTCACATTCGTTTGGCCCGGAATGGCGGTTTGAGTGCGGCGATGAAGGCCGGTATAGATGTTGCCTGTTCGGAGTATGTGGGATATATTGATGCCGATTTGCAGACGGCTCCGGAAGATTTTAATCTTTTATTGGAACACGCCGGGGAGTATGAAATGGTGATGGGTATTCGTACCGGTCGAAAAGACAGTTTTGTCAAAAATCTTTCTTCCCGTATTGCTAACGGTTTCCGTCGTTCAATGACTCATGACGGTGTTGAGGATACGGGATGTCCTTTGAAGGTGTTGAGAACTGATTATGCGAAACGGATTCCGTTTTTTACAGGTATGCATCGTTTTTTGCCGGCTTTGATTCAACTTCAGCATGGCCGGGTAAAGCAGGTTCCGGTGCGGCATTTCCCGCGAATAGCAGGGGTGTCGAAGTATCATTTGTGGAATAGGCTGATCGGTCCGTTTAAGGATTGTTTTGCCTATCGGTGGATGAAGAAACGATATATCAATTACGAGATTGCCGAGAGTAATCTGAATTAATACAGGGGATATGATTTATGTTGTCGGTTTCCTGGCCCAGCTTTTCTTTTCAGCCCGTTTGCTGTTACAGTGGATTATGTCGGAGAGGGCGAAGCGGGTTGTGTCTCCTTCGATTTTCTGGAAACTTAGTATTTTAGGTGCTTATCTGCTGTTTATTTACGGATGGTTGCGGGATGATTTTGCTATTATTCTGGGACAGTTGATTTCATATTATATTTATATCTGGAATCTGAATAAAAAAGAGAGTTGGCAAGGTTTGCCCGGAATAATCCGATATGTTTTGATGCTGACGCCGGTTGTGGCTATACTGTTCATGTTGAAAGATGCCGGGGGATTTGTCGAACAGTTTTTCAAGAATGAAAATGTTCCTTTGTGGTTGCTCGTGTTCGGGTCGATGGGGCAGGTGATATTTACGCTTCGTTTTGTGTACCAGTGGCTGTATTCCCGAAAGAAGAACGAATCTTTGTTGCCAATGGGTTTTTGGTTAATTAGCCTGACGGGTTCATTGATTATTGTTGCTTATGCATTGTACAGAATGGATCCTGTCCTGATTTTGGGTCAATCGACGGGGTTGATAGCGTATAGCCGGAATATTTATTTACTTCATAAAGAAGGCGGTTGAGTTGTAGAAAGATGGGGATTTATGTTCATGTTCCATTTTGCCGGAGTAAATGTTTTTACTGTGGTTTTTATTCGGTTGCTTCGGATCGTTTGAAAGAGGCATTCATTCGGGCTTTGTGTGCCGAGGTTGATTTGAGACGGGATTATATGGGGACTTTAGGTGTGGAAACTTTGTATTTCGGAGGGGGAACTCCGTCTTGTTTGTCATTGTCGGAGCTCCAGATATTGACGGAAAAGCTGGAAAATGTTTATTGTATATCACCGTTTGCAGAGAGGACGATAGAAGTTAATCCGGAAGATTTGAATGCAGAGAAATTGGAGGGTTGGAGAAGATTGGGCTTTAATAGGCTCAGTATCGGTGTTCAGTCTTTTCAAGATGATTTGTTGAAAGGAATCAACAGACAACACACTTCCCGTCAAGTTTTGGAAGGAATTGAAATGGCTCAACATTTGGGATTTGATAATATAAGTATTGATTTGATTATTGGATTACCGGGACAGTCTCCGGAAATTTTACATCAGGATTTGATGCAGGCTCTCGGGCTTTCGGTAGATCATATTTCAGTGTATATGTTGAGTGTGGATGCCGGATCAGTGTTGGAAAAACGATACCAGAAGGGATTGTTTTGCCCTCTTTCGGAAGATGAACTTGCGGATCGGTATGATGTTGTTGTGCAGTTACTGAAAGAAGCAGGGTATGAACACTATGAAATTTCTAATTTTGCCAGAAATGGGAAGTATTCCACACATAATACGTCTTATTGGCAGCAAAAGCCTTATATTGGTTTCGGACCTTCCGCTCATTCTTATGATTTGGCTTCGAGACAATGGAATGTTTCTAATTTAAAAACTTATATTGAATCTTTAAATAATAAAGAATTAAATTTTGAGCGTGAGGAATTAAGTTGTGTTGATTATTATAATGAATATGTCATGACGCGTCTTCGCACTATGTGGGGGATAAAGGGAAAGGATTTAAGAGAGAAATTCGGATTTTGCTGGGATCATTTTATCGGACAAATGAGACGTAATGTAGAACGGGGCTGGGCTGTTGAAGGGAGGGATTTGTTTTGTCTGACGGAATCCGGCTGGTTGGTTTCGGATAAAATTTTCAGTGAGCTGTTTTTGTAGCTTGTTGTTTTGCTCTTATTTCTTTACTTTTGCAAATTCAATTGATTTAATGTCTTTTATTTTAAACAAGATGAAAACGAAAAAAGTGTCCGTAAAGGATTTATTGGAATCCGGAGAGTGTAACAAGGAAGTTGAAATTAGCGGTTGGGTAAGAACTAAGCGAGGTAATAAACAGGTGAATTTTATTGCTTTGAATGACGGGTCTACTATTAACAATATACAGGTTGTTGTTGAGACAGAGAATTTTTCGGAAGAGGTTTTAAAAAAGATTACGACGGGGGCTGCTATTCATGTGCAAGGGCTTTTGGTAGAAAGTAGCGGAAGCGGACAGGCACGGGAAATTCAGGCAAAAGTACTGGATGTTCTTGGGGAAGCGGATCCCGATAAATATCCGATTCAACCGAAAAAGCATTCTTTGGAATTTTTGCGGGAGGTTGCCCATCTTCGATTCCGTACGAATGTGTTCGGTGCGGTTTTTCGTATCAGACATGCGATGGCTTTTGCTATTCATCAATATTTTAATGAACACGGTTTCTATTATTTGCATACTCCATTGATTACAGCTTCGGATTGTGAGGGAGCCGGAGAAATGTTTCGTGTTACTACACTGGACCCGAAAAATCCGCCTTTGACAGAGAATGGAGAGGTTGATTATAAACAGGATTTTTTTGGCCGGGCAACAAATCTTACGGTGAGCGGGCAATTGGAAGGAGAGTTGGGAGCTATGGCATTGGGAAAGATTTATACGTTTGGTCCTACGTTCCGAGCTGAAAATTCAAATACAACGCGCCATTTGTCAGAATTTTGGATGATAGAACCGGAGATGGCGTTTTATGATCTGAATGACAATATGGATTTGGCGGAGGATTTTCTGAAATATCTGATTAAATATGCACTGGAGCATTGTATGGACGATTTGAAGTTTTTGAGTGCCCGTTTACAGGAAGAAGAAAAAACGAAGAAAGCGGAGGAGCGTTCCATGGAGTTGATAGAGAAGCTGAATTTTGTTTTAACACATGATTTTGAACGTTTGTCTTATACAGAAGCGATAGAGATATTAAAGAACAGCAAACAGAATAAAAGCGGTAAATTCCAATATCCGGTAACAGGCTGGGGGGTAGATTTGCAAAGTGAGCATGAGCGTTATTTGGTGGAAAAACATTTTAAGAAACCGGTTATCCTGACCGGTTATCCGAAGGAGATAAAGGCTTTTTATATGAAACAAAATCCCGATGGGAAAACCGTAGCGGCCATGGATGTTTTGTTCCCTCAAATCGGTGAGATTATCGGAGGTTCCCAGCGTGAAGAGGATTATGAGAAGTTGGTGAATCGTATGCGGGAAGTTGGAATACCAGTAGAAAGTATGTCTTATTATTTAGATACCCGTCGTTACGGTTCTGCCGTTCATAGCGGCTTCGGTTTAGGATTTGAGCGTTTGTTGTTGTTTGTTACGGGAATGGGAAATATTCGGGATGTGATACCTTTCCCCCGTACACCTAAGAATGCGGAATTTTAATAGTAATACATGGCGCTTAAGCAGCATTTACAACAGAAATTAGGTTTAAAGATTAACCCTCTTCAAATCCAGCTGATAAAGTTGCTTGAGCTTCCTACGTATCAGTTGGAGCAACGTATTAAGGAGGAGTTGGAGACGAATCCGTTATTGGAAGAAGGACGCGAGGAGGAAGATGAAACGGAAGAGTATAAAGAAGAGGATGTTTATGCAGAGGAGGATCGTAATGGAGAGGAGGAGATTCGAAAAGAAAATGATGATGATTTTTCTTTGGAAGATTATATGACGGATGATGACGATATTCCTGAGTATCGATTATCTGCTTCTAACGCTTCTCAGGATGATGATCCGAAAAATTTTACTTTTTCACAGAGTATCAGTTTCCATGAAAATCTGTCAAGCCAATTAGGCGTGAGGAATTTGACAGATATGCAACGAAAAATTGCGGAATATATTATCGGCAATATTGATGATGATGGTTATTTGCGGCGAGATATTGAGAATATTGTCGATGATTTGGCATTTGGAGCCGGAGTTGAAGTTACGGAAGAGGAGGTCGAATATTTACTGAAAATAATTCAGGAGTTTGAGCCGTTTGGCGTCGGTGCCCGTAATTTGCGAGAGTGTCTTTTATTGCAGATTGTGCATAAAAAAGGTATTATTTCGAATGATGTTTTAAGTCATGCTCGTTCTATATTAGAGGAATGTTTTGAGGAGTTTGCTAAGAAACATTATGAAAAAATAGCCCGACGCCTTCATTTGTCAGACGATGAGATGAGGGAAGCGATTCAGGAGATATTGAAATTGAATCCGAAACCAGGGGGGACGTTGTCCGGTAATTTATTAGAACAGACGTCGGAAAAAATTATTCCAGATTTTATCTTGGATTTGGTTGATGGGGAATTGCAATTGAGCTTGAATATGGGAGATATTCCGGAGTTAAGAATTAACAAGTCGTATTTAAATATTTTAGATGGTTATAAAAAGGGGGAATCAAGCAAGAACAAACGGGATGTACTTACTTTTATAAAGTATAAATTGAATTCGGCCCGCTCTTTTGTTGATGCCGTACGGCAGCGTAATAATACGTTGATGCTTACGATGACAGCTATTGTTCAGTTTCAGAAGCAATTTTTTCTGACGGGGGATGAAAATTTGCTTAAACCGATGATTTTGCGAGATATAGCTGATGTTACCGGGTTGGATGTTTCGACCGTGTCGAGAGTTTCAAGTTCTAAATACGTACAAACGTGGTTCGGAATATATGCGTTAAAAGATTTCTTTTCAGTCAGCATGCAGAATAGTTCCGGTGAGGAGATTAGTACCGGAGAGTTGCGGAATGTATTAAAAAATATCATCGCTGCGGAAGACAAAAAGAAACCTCTAACAGATGATGAATTAGTAGAACAAATGGAAAAACGGGGCTATCCCATTGCTCGACGTACGGTTGCCAAATATCGTCAAATGCTTGATATACCCGTAGCCCGTTTGAGACGAAAAGTGTAATTGAATTTGTATATTTACTCTCTACCGGAGGGCATTTTTAAAATCCATGTACCCTCGAATCCGGGGATTTTTAAAAATTCGGCACGTCTTTCGTAAGCTTTTGCTTCTGAAAAATGGTGTTCGATACTAATTCTTAGTCTTCCTTTGGTGTCAATGATTTGTGCCGGATAATTTTCAGCTTTTAATCCCTTTAATACTTTTTCTGCCCGTTGACGTTCATTGTTTCGGTAGCTGGCAATAATAATATGCCACTCCATACCTTGCTCTGATTGGGAATTTCTTAAAGATGAATTGTTGGATGTTGCATAAGAGTCTGACTCTGTTGTATTTGTAGTGTTCGTTTGAGTTGCTGTTTTTCCGGATTCTTCCGTATTACGGGCTACTTGAATTGTTGTCAAATGCTGAGGCGGAAGCGGATTATTTTTGCAACTAATCACACACAACATCACAATAAAACCGATTAATCCTATTTTTTGCATTTGCAGAGTCATTAAATTACTTCGTGCACAAAGATATATATTCAAATTTAATATTCTGATTTATAAAGCCATGTTTTTTCTTTCCCTTTTTCTTTGCGAATCTCTTTCAGTGCTTGCAAACCTTCTTTACGAGTCGGGAAACCGTCATAGGATACCAGATATAAATTTTCAAAATAAGTTATGATTTTAGAATCATATCCTTCTTTTTGCAGTTTGTTACATAGTTTGTCGGCATTTTCTTTGTACTCAAAACAGCCAGCAATTAAGAAATAGTTTTGGACTTCATGTCTTATAGGCTTCACCTCTTCTTTTATTTCGACAACAGGCTCGTCTTCAGGTAATGTATCTTTTTCAACAACAACAGGTGCTTCTACAAGCGGCAACGGTTGTTTTTTTTCTTTACATGAAATAATGATGCATAATAACGTGGTTAAAAGCCAGATAGAACTTGTTTTCATACTCAATGATATTTTAGGACGTTGTAATTAATTTTATATTTTACAAATTTAGAAAAAATATTATTTATTTTTATGTGGATAGATTAATTTTGCGTAGAAGTATTAAAAAATGATTATGAAGTACTTTTTAATTATTCTATTGGCCGTATTGTTTTTGATCGGTTGCCGGAGAAATGAAGAAAATACATTTGTTATAAAAACGAATGTGGGAGAAATTCATATTCGGCTTTATGATGTAACACCAGAGCATCGGGATAATTTTGTGAAATTGGTAAAGGAAAAATATTATGAAGGGATGTTGTTTCATCGGGTGATACCTGATTTTGTAATACAAACAGGTGATCCTGCATCTCGTAATGCCCGTTCTCAAATGATATTGGGTGCGGGAGATATTGGTTATAAGATTGACGCGGAGATTCGTCCGGAATTAATACATAAACGTGGGGTAATTGCTGCCGCCAGGGAAGGGGATAATGTAAATCCGGAACGGCGTTCTAGCGGTTCGCATTTTTATATAGTGCAAGGACATGTTTATCGTCCGGGAGAATTGGATTCAGTAGTGGAACAAATTAATTTTCGTCGGCAGCAGACACTTTTTGATAAAGTGAAACAGCAATATGAGGTTGAAATCAGGGCATATGAATCGGCAAAAGATTATGATGCTCTTATGGAATTGAATAAGAAAATATCGGAACAAGTAAGTGAACTTTTTGCCGGAGAGAAATTTATATTAACGGAGGAACAGAGAAAAAGCTATACAACGGAGGGTGGAATACCTTTTCTTGATGGAGCTTATACTATTTTCGGGGAAGTAACAAAGGGGATGGATGTGGTTGATAGAATTACGAAGTTGAAAACGGATGAAAATAATCGTCCGGAACGGGATGTAAAAATTATAGAAATTAAATAAGATGAAGAAGTTACTTTTTGTATGTTTATTTATGGGGGTATTTATTGGTCTTGTGAAAGCAGATAAATATCAATATGTAGTGTTAGAAACCAATCATGGAACCATTAAATTAAAGTTGTATGAAGATACTCCGATTCATGCAGAAAACTTTTTGAAATTAGTAAAAGAGAAGCACTATGATGGACTGTTATTTCATAGGGTTATAGAAGGATTTATGATACAAGGCGGTTCTTCGGATTCAAGAAATGCGGAAAAAGGCAAGATGTTGGGGATGGGAGATCCCGGCTATACGCTGGAGGCAGAATTTCGTCCCGGGCATTTTCATGAAAAAGGGGCATTGTGTGCGGCACGACAGGGAGACCAGGTTAATCCGGAGAAAAGGTCTTCCGGTGAACAATTTTATATCGTTCAGGGGAAAACCTATACTGATGCAGAACTGGATAATCTGGAACAAGGCAGGCTGATGAGTGCCAAAAACAGCTTAGGCATGAAATTGTTTCAGCCCAAACAAGCAGAAATGCAGCAATATATGGAAACGAATCAACGGGCGAAAGCGGACAGTTTGATTCGTTCTATACAAATGGAGATAGAAGCTCAATTTAAAGACTATACTGCCCATTTGATACCGGCTGAAAGAAGAGAAGTCTATAAAACAATGGGAGGTACGCCGTTCTTAGATGGAGAATACACCGTTTTCGGAGAGGTGGTGGAAGGATTAGATGTTATTGATAAAATAGCATCACAAAAAACCGGAAAAAATAATCGTCCCGAAGAAGATGTTATTATTTTGAAGGCAAAATTGACGAAAAAATAATTTGCTATCAAATTCCGGCAATTTTTTTGATTTCATTAAGTTTATTCAAGGCTTCAAGCGGAGTCAGGCTGTTGATGTCAAGTCCTGCTATTTCATCCCGGATTTGTAATAAAATGGGGTCGTCTAATTGGAAAAAGCTGAGTTGTAATCCTTCTCGCTCGGAAGCGATGTTTTCTACATTCTTTTGTATGGAACCGTTTTTATCCCGGTCGTTTTCCAATTGCTTCAAGATGTCAGTTGCCCTTTTTATCACGGATTGAGGTAAACCAGCCATTTTCCCTACCTGAATACCGAAAGAATGATTAGAACCTCCCTTTACCAGTTTTCTAAGAAAAACGACTTTATTATTTACTTCTTTTACCGATACGTTAAAGTTTTTAATTTTTTTGAAGGCATGTTCCATTTCATTCAATTCATGATAATGGGTTGCAAACAAAGTTTTGGCTTTGTACTTTGGATGTTCATGCAGAAATTCTACAATAGCCCACGCAATGGAAATGCCGTCATAGGTGGAAGTCCCTCGTCCTAATTCGTCAAACAGTACCAAACTACGGTTGGAAATATTATTGAGAATATTGGCTGCTTCATTCATTTCCACCATAAACGTGGATTCTCCTTGTGAAATATTGTCGGAAGCCCCGACGCGTGTAAATATTTTATCAATATACCCGATTTGGGCAGATTCAGCAGGGATGAAACAACCGGCTTGTGCCATAATGACAATTAATGCTGTCTGGCGCAGGAGAGCAGATTTTCCCGCCATATTGGGTCCGGTAATGATGATAATCTGCTGTGTTTGGTTATCCAGATAAATATCATTAGCGATATATTCTTCACCGGGAGGTAGCTGTTTTTCAATGACGGGATGCCGTCCTGCTTTAATTTCGAGGCAATCGGAATCATTAATTTCCGGACAGTTGTATTTATTGGCGATGGAAATTTCGGCAAAAGAAATCAAAGTGTCCAATGATGCGATAATTTTCGCGTCGGATTGTATTTGCCGGATATAAGAGGTTGCCTCCACTAATAAATTATTGTAAAGCTCCGTTTCAAGTTCTAAAATTCGGTCTTCCGCTCCGAGAATTTTATCTTCATACTCCTTTAATTCAGGTGTAATATAGCGTTCGGCGTTTACCAACGTTTGTTTGCGAATCCAGGTATCGGGTGCTTTGTCTTTATGGGCTTTAGTAACTTCTATATAATAACCGAAAACATTATTGGAATTGATTTTTAAAGAAGGGATACCGGTATTCTCTATTTCCCGTTGTAACATTTGATCAAGCAAATCTTTGCCATGGGCGGAGATATTGCGTAATTCATCTAATTCGGGGCATACGCCTTCTGCGATAACCCCGCCTTTATTGATCATATTGGGGGCGTTTTCCTGAATTTCCTGTTCAATCTTCTCGTATAACGCCTGACAAGCGTCTAATTGGTTTATTAATTGGGAAAGTACCGGATTATTGATCTTTGCACACTGTTGTTGTAATGTCGGGATACAACTTAATGCAATTTTTAATTGCACCATTTCACGGGGTGTAATGCGTCCCACGGCAATTTTAGATGCCAGTCGTTCAAGGTCTCCGATGTTTCGTAATAAAACCTCTATTTCGAGCCTTTCTGCTTCATTTTTGATGAAACAATCCGTAATTTGGAGGCGTTCATTGATTTTTTCCGGAGATTTCAGTGGCATACAAATCCAGCGGCGAAGTGTACGGCCTCCCATAGGGGTAATAGTTCGGTCAATAACATCAACCAACGACTTACCTTCTTCATAAGGAGATTGAAGCAATTCCAGATTGCGGAGCGTAAATTTATCCAAAAGCACACAACTCGATTCGTCTATTCTGGATATAGACGTAATATGTGAAATAAGGTCATGCTTGGTCAGCTCCAAATAACTGAGGATAGCTCCTGCGGAGGAAATACCGCAATTCATATTTTCAATACCGAACCCCTTTAGAGAAGAAACATCAAAATGTTTTTTCAATTTATCCTGAGCGGCATTCTTCTCAAAGAACCATTCTTCGATAGGATACATATAGAATTTGTTTCCGAACAACTCCTTAAACTGGTTTTCTTGTCCTTTGGCATAAACCACCTCTTTGGGCTGGAAGCTATTCAGTAACTTATCAATGACATTATGAGACCCTTCTGTTGTCAGAAATTCGCCGGTAGACAAATCCAGTAGGGACAAACCGACTTCCGTCTTTGTAAAAGAGACCGAGGCAAGAAAAACATTGCTTTTGGCATCTGTTGTATATTCACCGTAAGATACGCCGGGTGTAACCAGTTCAATGACACCTCGTTTTACGAGCTTATTTGTTTTCTTCGGGTCTTCTAGTTGCTCGCAGATGGCAACCCGTTGTCCGGCGCGAACCAATTTAGGTAAATACGTATCTAAAGCATGGTGAGGAAATCCTGCCAGCCGGGTATCTCCGGGAGAGCCGTGTGAACGCTTCGTAAGTGTAATGCCGAGAATTTGTGACGTAATGACAGCGTCCTCCCCGAAAGTCTCATAAAAATCCCCCATCCGGTACAACATAATAGCATCCGGATATTTGGCTTTCATAGAATAATATTGTTGCATCAAGGGAGTCTCTTCACTGTCTTTTTTGGCCATATTTCAACGTGTTTTGTTTACACACCAATCCTAAGGCAAATATAAATATTTTGTCGGAGAAAATTTAAAAGCTCATAAACATTGTTTAATTTTGTCCGTATGAACATAGAAGAATTACGGGAATATTGTCTTAGTCTGCCTCACGTAAAAGAGGATATGCCGTTTGATGAAGAGACCTTGGTATTTAAAGTCGGAGGAAAAATGTTCTGTTTTGCCTCATTGGAGGGAAATTTAAAAATGAATTTAAAATGTGACCCGGATGAGGCAATAGAAATGCGGGAAACATTTGTTTCGGTACTTCCCGGTTTTCACATGAACAAGAGACATTGGAACACCGTATTAATAGACGGGTCAGTCAGTGATAGTCTGTTAAAAGTATGGGTGTTAAACTCCTATAAATTGGTGATAGCCAAACTGACGAAAGCAGTAAGGGCAGAGTTGGGGCTGTAAATAGAAAATAAATATCACTATATGGAAAAAATTTCGGAAATATTGTCGTCTTATACCGTTTTGAATCTGGAAGATCGGATACAATTTGAGTTGGATGGAGTTGTCGAAAAAGAAGTGAAACAAGCCTATTGTATTGAAAACCTGGAATTCTGTGTTTCCTGTATGGATTATACGACTTTGAAAGCGACAGACACGGAAGATTCTGTAAAGGCTTTTGTTATTGATTTATTGAAGAAATTGAAAAAAGGGAACTTAAAAGAAGTCGCATCAGTTTGTGTTTACCCCAATTTTGCAGGAACAGTCCGGGAGGCATTAACAAATACGACAATAGCTACGACAGTTGTTGCAGGTGGATTTCCGGCTTCTCAAACCTTTGTAGAGCTTAAACTCTCGGAATGTAGAATGGCGATAGCTGCGGGAGCACAGGAAGTAGATGTTGTCATTTCTGTGGGAGATGTATTGGAAAAGAACTTTGAGAAAATTTATAAGGAATTGTCTGCCATACGGAATGTATGTGAAGGAGTACGCTTGAAAGTCATATTGGAAACCGGTGAATTAAAAAACATAGAGGACATTTTTTACGCTTCATTGGTAAGTATGTATGCCGGAGTTGATTTCATTAAAACATCGACTGGGAAAGTGCCTGTAAATGCGACGCCGGAAGCCGTGTATGCCATGTGTGAGGCGATAAAGCAATATCATGCGCGTACGGGTAAAAAAGTAGGTTTAAAAGTAGCGGGAGGTGTATCAAAGGCTGCGAATGCTTTGCGTTACCTGACGATAGTCAATCATATCCTGGGCCGCGAATGGCTGACCTCAAACTATTTCAGAATCGGTACCTCCCAGCTTTTGGATGATATTTTGAAAGAAATAAAATCCGTTAGGGAAAAAACGGATGAATAAAAAGCAAGGTTCATTAAAGTAATGTTCATAAAAAAACGAGGTTCATTGCGAACCTCGTTTCTTTTTATGAGAATTGAACCTGTTTTTATTTCAAAGCATGTCCACCAGCTTCTGCAGGCCAGTTGATGTTTTGATACATATTACTGGTGTTCAAATCCCGATCGGAAGATGCTGTCCGCAAATCGCTGATACCTAATGGATAGAGATAATAAGCCTCATGCCATGTGTAACCGTCACGCAATTCATTGGATGCTTCTAAGCTACGACTGTATGGACGAAGATATTTACCTAACTCTTTCTTAGATACGGTTGCATTATTACTACCGTTTGCAATAAAATGCACAGTATCTTGTTCATAAAATTTATACATATTATCCCAGAAATTACAGCCTTCAGGTACCCATTTGGTAGTGATCATTTTATCGAAAGAACGCCAACGAATTAAATCGGCAAAGCGTTGTCCTTCACTGAATAATTCATTAACACGTTCCCGACGGATATTGTACAATGTCGGACTAACCATTGCTGTTCCAGAATAAACAGCTAAGTCAAGTTCTTGAGATAAATCTGTAGCTGCGATAGTTGCATTGAAATCCGTGCTAACGCCGGCGCGTTCGCGTAAGGCACGCCAATAGGATGCAGCTGTTCCGTCAATACTTCCAGTTTTTTCGTAGCATGCTTCAATATAGTTCAGCATGGCTTCGGCAGACCGGAATATCGGGCAAGCATTGATACCTCTCAACTCATCATTGTTATACTGGTCATAATCGTAGGTAAAATATTTACGCGGTTGGTAACCGGTAATGCTTCGAATCTCTGCTAAAGCCTCGGTGATGCCCGGATTCCCGAATTCTGTCCCCCGTAGAGAATCTACTACGATCGGATCAGTATAAAGTACATTGCTTTCTCCCCATACAAACAATTGCAAACGTTCATCACGGTTAGCTTTTGTATCATCCAATGTAACATCTTCCTGATAATCTGCATCAGCATAAATCGGTAAACCGCTTTTCATTAAGAATGATTGAATGAAACTACGGGTATAACCGTCATTACAACCGGACATTGTACGTCTTGGTACATCGTGGGTGATACTTTGTCCTCGGCTATATTGTTTCCACAATAAAACTTCGGGAACGCCTGCCAATGAACTTTGGCTGTACATTTCGAAATAGGGATTCCAGCCGGCGATTGTTCCGACTTGGGGTTGCATGATACCATTATTCTGTGTCAGTGTAATATCTCCAATCTGTCTGGCTGCGTTCATTGCTTCTGTCAGGAAGAAATCAATTTCGCTGTCGATATTGAAACTTTTACCACTGTTGTAAGGCATTTGAGCTCCCGGCCAATTGGCATCGCCCGGTACACGTCCGGAACCTTTGTGGTACTTTTCAAACGTAGCCTCAAACAAAGCAACCCGGGATTTAAATAACAAAGCAGCTTCCTTGTTTAAACGTTGTCCGTTAAACATGCTACGGTTGGCTAGATTGGCGATAGCCTTATCCAAATCTTGCAGAATAAAACGAGCCACTTCGTTACGTGGTGCACGCTGGCTGTTAGCCACCAACACATCGTTTTTATCCTCCAATACTTCCGTTACAATTGGTAAATCACCGTACAATGCCAGCATACGGAAATAAGTTATAGCGCGAAAGAAATATCCTTCTCCGATATAATTCTTTATCAATTCCGTGGAGCCACTGATATTTCCGGCTTCAAAACCGCTTGTTGCTTTTTCCAGGAAATAATTGCAAATACGAACATTTCCATAATATCCCTGAAGTGCTTTGTCGGAACTTACTTCCCAATGATCATTGGAAAATAAAGTGGTATTTCCGCCTCCGACACACATAATATCGGTATTTCCGTCTGATTGTGCCATTCCATCGTTATAATTTGATGCATGGAACATTGAACCAGAATAAGGAGCAGCCAAAAATGAATTGTAATAGTTATTCAGATAGGCACCCAATTGATCTGCCGAAGAATAATAAGATTCAGGAGTAATCTGGTTGACAGGTTCCAAATCAAGCATGTCGTTACAGGACGAAGTAACCATACTTGCCGTCCCGATCAATATGCCGATTCCTAAATTTTTTATATTGAACTTCATAATATTTCTCTATTTAATTAAATTAAAAACTCAGATTCAATCCTAAAGAAATCACCCGTTGCAACGGATAGGTTTTACCGGAACCCCAATCTCCGCCTAATACTTCAGGATCGAACACTTTCGACATTTTTGTAATCGTAAAGGCGTTATCACAAGATACATAGATTCTGCAATTGCTTAAGCCTACATGACTAAGAACGGATTGTGGGAGGCTGTATCCTAACTGTATGTTTTTACAACGGATGTAAGAAGCATCCTGCAAATAACGGGTTTGAGACTGTTGATTCTTATTAATACCGAAATAAGGTTTTGCGTAATAAGCATTGCGGTTATCTTCCCGCCAGTAATCCATGTGTTCTTTGAATACGGCAGCTTGCCACATACCGACACCTGCACCCCAAAAATAAGGCTCTCCGGCTCCGAACATCCAGTCACGTTTCATTACGCCTTGGAAGAAAACGGAGAAATCAAATCCTTTCCAGGAAGCATCCAAATTCAAACCGACACGGTAACGCGGTGTAGAGTTACCGATACGTTTCAAGTCGCCGTGATCTCCCAATGTACTGGCTCCGGCATTAACAACACCGTCTCCATTTAAGTCTTTGTACATAATATCACCGGCGCTCCAGTTGCTACCCCAGTTCGGCTTATTGTTTGCCTGCCAGTTTGCCATTTCTTCATCAGATTGGGCGATACCCTTTGTTGTATAACCCCAGATTTCATTCAGGTATTTACCATTGTAGTAACCGGAATAACTTTGATTTTCGAAAGCCCCGTCATACGGATAACTCAAAATCTTAGAACGGCTGTCTGAAATATTGAAACGGGCGCCATAGCTAAACTCATTGATTCGGTCGCGCCAGCTGATTTCCAATTCCCAACCGCGTGAACGCATATCGCAGTTATTAGTTTTTGGGGCATTGGTTCCTAATACAGAGCCTAATACGGGAGCCGGTCCGATCATGTCTTTCGTCGTACGGGTAAACCAGTCGAATGTACCGGTCAAACGGTTATTGAAGGCAGACCAATCCAAACCTATATCCCAAGTCTCTACGGTTTCCCAAGTCATCGTAGAGTTTACAATTCCGGGAAGGCTGGCGGTATTCTGTTTTTTACCGTCGATCAACCAACCGCTGTTGGCGGAAGAAATTGCTTGTTGTTGGTAGAAAGGATACCAATCCCAAAAGCTATTGTAATTTGAACTGGTATTACCCAATTGACCCCAGGAGCCGCGAACTTTCAATGTACTGATACTATTGCTCAAACTACCGAAAAAGTCTTCACGTGCAATATTCCAGCCTAAAGAAGCAGAGGGGAACCATGCCCAACGGTTGTCGCTTAAGAAACGGGAAGAACCGTCATAACGAATATTGAACTCTGCCAGATATTTGGCATCATAGTCATAGTTCAAACGGGCAAAATAACCGGCGGTTGCACGTCTCCAATATGAATCGCTGACAAAGTGTCTTTCCTGTGTTTGGCTTAGATAGGGTTTGTCTTCCGTTGTTAAGCTATAACCTTCTCCGTATAAAGCATCTTGATTATAACGTTCATAATTCAAACCGACCAGTACTTTTCCGTTGTGCTTGCCAAAACTGCGGGTATAATCCGTATAGATATTGGTTGCATAATAGTTTTGACGGAATCGGTTGTCATATACATTAGTTACTGTACCGTAATCGGAATCGCGTAACATCGGATTTCCTGCGACGTCGTAGTTGTAAATAGGAATCTGACTTTGATACGTTTTTTCATTGGCGACCCGGATGGCTCCTTCTGCGTAGATATTCCATCCTGCTAACGGAGTGAAAATAAATTTCAACTGTTGTGTAAACCAATCCTTGTTCGTTTTGTATTTACCTCCGTTTTCCAACTCTTCGATTTCCATTTCTGCCATCCAGTGACCGTTGGGATCTACTACCGGACAAGTGGGCCAGCGACGAGCGATATTGTGGAAGAAATGGCCATCCATATATTGGGGTTTTGAATAATCGGTACGTGTCCATTTGGTGGAATATTCCATACGGGCCCAGGAAGCTAATTCTGCGCCGATTTTTCCGTTAATAGTGTAACGGTCTAACTCATCATGTCCGTGGCGGATCAAACCATTCTGTTGCAAATAACCTCCGCTGAAAGACCAGCTGACTTTCTCGGTCCCTCCGCTCAAGCTCAAATTGTGCTGTGTTGAAGGTACACCTTTCTTGTAATGTTCTTTAAACCAATCCGTATTGGCGAAGGCGCTGGTATAATTACTCCATTTACCATTGCTGGCTGCGATTGTTCCGTAATATTCCGGTTGAGTTGGATCCGTATACTCTCCACGTTGGAATTTTAAGATTCTTTCCATCGTTTCCTCATTGAATTGGGCACCTCCGTTTACATTATACTGTGCAGCATTAAAGAAAGTAGCAAATTTATAGGAATCCACCATCTCCGGAACTTGTGTCGCTGTACTGAAACGTACGTCACCGGAGTAAGTTACCCTTACTTTACCGGACTTACCGCTCTTCGTTGTCACCAAAATTACACCAAATGCGGCACGTGCACCGTAAATAGAAGCTGAAGCAGCATCTTTCAATACGGATACGGACTCAATATCATTGGGGTTCAGAGAACTTAAATCGCCTTCGATACCGTCAATCAATACCAACGGATTATCTACCGAACCGTCACCGATAGAACCTGTACCACGGATGTTAAGATTCATGGTAGCATCCAACTGCCCGCCGGCATTTGTCGTACTGAGGTTCAATCCTGGGATGGCTCCTTGCAAAGCCTGGCTTACGTTAGCCACCGGACGGGATTCGATAACATCCGAACCGACCATACTTACGGCTCCCGTTACGTTCACTTTCTTTTGTGTACCGTAACCTACCACAACCACTTCGTCCAACGTTTGGTTGTCCGCTTTCAGTACAATGGTAAGAGGAGTACCCGTCCAGGTTACCTCTTGAGTCACATAACCGATAAAGGAAACGATAATCGTACTTCCTACCGGCACATTGTTTAATGTGAAATCACCGTCAATACCGGTAGTCGTTCCGTTGATGCTGGAACTCATACTTTCTTTCACTACCACAGATGCCCCGACAATAGTCTCTCCAGTAGCATCCTTCACTACGCCGGTACATGCCCCTGCTTTTTGTTCCGCAAAGGTACTCGACGTCCTCTTTCCTGCAAATGCGTGGTTACCCACACATAAGAAAAAAGAGAAAAGTAGCATTGCTGCTAATCCTAAGTGTTTTGTCATAATTAAAATGTTTAAAATTAAGTATTTATATAAATAAAGGTCACTTATTCACCTCTCCTGTTATGGAGTTGGAATAAATTTCCTGTTATTTTAAAATTTACTCTTATTTTCTTGGCTTATATCAGATGCCTACTAAGCATGTATCACATTACGCAAACGTTTGAATATAAGAGGCTAAAAAAATAATTAAAAAAATTAATCA
>NZ_CALPCZ010000007.1 GCF_943193135.1 Odoribacter lunatus | reverse complement strand
GCGAGTTTGTATTTTACAATCTCGTTACTTCCTGCCAACTGGAAAGACTGTACGCCTTTCTCCGGCTGGATTAATTTAGCTTTCTCTATCGGCGTTTCTGCCAGTTGGGCTATATGTTCTTTTAGCCCCTTGATGATACTCTCTTGGGAGAGAATATCCATCGGCTTGCTTGCAGGCTTGGATTTCAAACGTGCAAGTTTGTTTTCTGCATTGATTAATTTTTTTCTAATTCTTTCATGCTTAGCATGTTGTTCAATTCATTAGTAATTTTTTTCATATACTAATTTTATTAATTAACTCTTATTTCAGTTAAGAGCTTACTGACAATCCACTTTACTTAGGATTGCGTTACAAAAATCAAATAAATAAATGGGGGGTATATGTAACAAAAAACATGACAGGAGTTGTTCCCATTACAGAGTATGGGAATTGTAGAGGAGCAAATATTGGGGTATGGTATGATTAATAATAAAGGCTTACACTGTCAGGCTCATAATCCTTGTACCGTTTCCATATAGCTTTAAAATAGTCGTTTGAATATAGGATGTTCTCATTGGAAACAATGCCGGTGAAGTACCAAAAATGGGCAATAAGTTCTTTCTGCTTTTCAGATACCTTTGCCCCTTGCCTTTTACCCATTGGGAGTATCTTGAAAAAATCAATAAACATTTTTGCAGAAACAAAAGCCCAAATACCATTGGATGTTGTTTGTGTTTCTTCTGTTACTGGGCAGGCATGGAGTTCACGGCAGTTGTAGTTCGCTTTATAATTATCCCATAATTGAGCTAATAATTCTATGGCAAGTTGATTGTCAATAACATATTGTTTCTTATTTGCATAAAGTACAAGCCGCTGTTTTGTTTCAGAATCTGACCTGACAGCCTCGCTGAAAGAGGTAAGTTGTTCCATACAGCTTGGGGTTACTTTTATACCATTCATACATTCTCCCCAAGTATAATCATATATAAATCTTAATAGATGCCAAAATTTTTCAGAATCCAAGTTGATTTTCTTGTCCCTAAGTAATTCTTGCATTTCTTTATTCTTTTGATAGGCTGCATAGGTAAATGAGCCTTTCAAAGAGAGGCTTTGTTTGTATTGTTTAAAAGTCTTGCCTTCAGGAATGATAAGATTCTTATACTTATCACGAAATTCTTCTTCTTCCATTTCACTATGATTATAGTGTTTTAGGTACACTTCCGGAATATCGGAGGGATATTGTATCGCTTCTCCGGTTTCTTCATCTATTTCAAATGAATTTAAATATTTAAAACAATACAGTTTTACGTACTCTAAACATTCATCATCTATCTCTAATATCATGATATTAAATTTAAAGAGACAATAAAGGTAAAAAAAATCCCCCCTCACTCCAATTTTAAGGAAGTGAGAGGGGAATAAACATTAATTAGTTGTTTGTTCTAACTGTGTGGATAATTTTAGCATATGATTACTTACGTTTTTATTAATGACTTGGGCGTATGATTTTTGTGTAATACTGATGTTGGCGTGACCAAGTAATTTGCTTACTATCTCAATAGGAACATCATTATAAAGTAAAATGGTTGAAGCAAATGTTTTGCGTGCCGTATGGTGTGTTAGATGTTTTTTTATACCAACAATATCGGCTATCTCTTTTAGATAACTGTTCATCTTCTGATTACTCATTGTTGGTAAAATATACTCTTGTTCGTTTGACAAACGGTATTTTTCAATAATTCGTTTAGCTTGTGGCAGTAATGGTATATTGATTTCTCGTTGTGTCTTTTGGCGTATCATCTTAATCCAATCCTGACCGTCAAATCCTTTTATAATATGTTCAGGCTTTAGATTGAATGCTTCATTGTAGGCAAGTCCTGTATAAACGGAAAACATATAATAGTCACGTACTTTTTCAAGTCTCTGTTGTGCAAATTCATAGTTTTCAAGGTGTTTTACTTCCTCTTCTGTCAGGAATACCAATTGTTTTACTTCCTTTAGCGGTTTATAACCTTTAAAGGGATGTTCTGCAATGTACTTGTATTTTACAGCCAGTAATACTATTTGATTTACACGTTGCACAATTTTATTGACTGTAATAGGTTTGTGTTTTTTGTGAATCAATAGATATTCTTGGAAGTCTTGGATAAATTTAAAGTCTAATCTTTTAAATGGAATATCCTGTGCATTGTAGTTGTGTTTGATGTAATCTTGTGTATGTTGGCACACTTCTTTAAATTTCCTGAATGTTCGTATGGTGTATTCACTGCCTACAAGTTTTTCCATTTTGCTAAGTCGTTCTTTGAATAGTTTTAGTAAGGTGGGTGAATTGTCTGCATACTGTCCTGTAAAAATTAGGTAGATGTCGTTTAATGTATAGTTGTCTTGAGATTCAATGATTAGTTTTGTTTCTGCATTGAATAATTTACTGCGTATTTGCTCTAAATGTGTATTGATTGATTCTGATTCAGAGGTTTTCCCTTTTGCTTTCTGTTTGGTTTTATCCCAATCTTTGGGGAGAACATATAAGCCTGTTGAGAATTGTTTTATGTTTTTGGCAATAGCAATTCTACAATAGATAGGTGCTTCTCCTTTATTAGTCAATTTAGAGTTCATAGAATAAAAGGATACTTGCAATTTTTTAATCATTTTTAGTATAGTGTAATTCGCTGATAGCTAATAGAAAAGTGCCAAATTTGCAAGAAATAATTATGTTAATCAATTTCTTGCAGTGCTACCACTTGAAATAAGCTAAAATACCCTCTATTTTGTCCTTTTTACTACTGTATTACAAACAACAAAATACATCTATTAGAAAGATGGTAAAATTATATATATCTAATATTCAGATTGTTGTAGTAAGTAAAGGACAAACAAAAAAGGCAGTTGCTTTTGTAACTGCCTTTTTCGGAGAGCGGAAAACGGGACTCAAACCCGCGACCCCCAGCTTGGAAGGCTAGTGCTCTATCGACTGAGCTATTTCCGCATAAGTTTGGTGGGGAGAGCAGGATTCGAACCTACGAAGACATAAGTCAGCAGAGTTACAGTCTGCCCCAGTTGGCCGCTTTGGTATCTCCCCAATGTTAAAAAGAACTCTTGTTTTTTAACGGGGACAAATATAGAGCATATTCTCTAATCCACCAAAAAAATAGAATAATTTTTTTATTTTTTTGTGGTACTAATTGACGATGTTCGTCGGGTGTCCTGCGAGGAAGTTACGGATGTTTTGTAGGGCTTCCGCTCCGGTGGCTATCCGGCAGTCGATGGTTGCCGTTCCTACATGCGGAAGGAGGATGACGTTATCAAGGTGATAAAGTGTTTCTGTGATATGCGGTTCCTGTTCAAATACATCCAGTGCGGCTCCTTTGATTTGTTGCTGCTGCAAGCATTCGGCTAAAGCTGCCTCGTCGATTACTCCGCCTCGGGCGGTGTTGATTAAAAAGGCGGAAGGTTTCATGAGGGTTAATTCTTTTCTGCCGATGAGGTGCCTGGAGTCTTCGTTCAGGGGTGTGTGTATGGAAATGAAATCCGATTCCTGCAACAATGTGTTCAATTCTACCCGCCGATAGCCGGGGACTTCCGTATGGCGATTGTAATATATGATATTCATTCCGAAGGCGCTTGCTTTTTGTGCCACGTTTTGTCCGATGCGTCCCATGCCGATGATGCCGAGTGTTTTGCCTTCCAATCCGGTACCTAAGTTTTTCATGGCACCCCACAGGCTTTCTTTTTCTAGCCGGACGCGGCGGTCAAGTTCCGCAATTTTGCGGGCGGCGCCGAGCAGTAGTGCCATACATAGTTCTGCGGTGGGATTGCAGACGGATTGGGGAGTGTTGCATACGGAGATTCCCTTTTCCCGGGCATATCGAATATCCACGTTGTTGTAGCCTACGCCATAGTTACTGATCAATTGTAATCTTTTTCCGGCATCGATGATGTCCTTATCAATGGGACGACAGAAAATGCTTAGTAAAATATCGTAGTCGGGAAGAAGCCGTATGATTTCTTCTTTGCTCATTTCGTCGCCTTGCGGAAAGGTGACATCCCAGTTTTCGGGGAGGTGGGCGAAAGGTTCGCGCGGGATGTTGTAAGTGACCAGTATTTTCATGTTTTGTTGTTTAATCTAAACTTGTGCGGGCAAATGGAACGGCGTCCAGTTGGATAAATTGTCCGGCAAGATATTTGTAATAACCGGAGACGGCGACCATGCCGGCGTTGTCAAGCGAAAAGCCCAATCGGGGGATGAAAACTTCCCAACCGGCTTTTTCGGCTTCTTGGTGTACGGCGTGTTGTAGTCCGGAGTTGGCGGAAACGCCCCCGCCGATGGCGATTTGTTTTATGCCGGTCTGTTTGGCTGCTTTTTTCAATTTGGACATGAGGATGTCAATGATTGTTTTTTGCAGGGAGGCGCATAAATCCGGCAGGTTTTGTGTTATAAATTCGGGATTTTTTTTCAGTTCATCCCGGATAAAGTACAGGAAGGAGGTTTTTAAACCGCTGAAGCTATAATCCAGCCCGGGTATTTGAGGCTTGTTGAAGCTGAAGCGGTCGGGGTTGCCTGTTTGTGCCAGTTTGTCGATAACAGGGCCTCCCGGGTAGCCCAGTCCCATGACTTTGGCACATTTGTCGAAAGCTTCACCGGCGGCATCGTCAATGGTTTGCCCTATCATTTCCATCTTCAGATAGTCGTGTACGACGATTAGCTGGGAATTACCGCCGGAGACCAGCAAGGTTAAGAATGGAAAAGAGGGATGCCGGCTTTCTACGCCGGGTTCTTTGATGAAATTGGCCAGGATGTGGGCTTGCAGGTGATTGACTTCAATCATCGGAAGTTGCCGTGCGATGGCAAAACCTTTGGCAAAAGAGGTACCGACTAACAGAGAACCCAGCAGACCGGGACCGCGGGTGAAAGCGACGGCATCGATTTCTTCCGGGGAGACGTTTGCTTTTTTCAAAGCCTGGTCTACGACCGGGATAATGTTTTGCTGGTGTGCTCTGGAAGCAAGCTCCGGAACGACGCCCCCGTAGGCTTCGTGGACTTTTTGGCTGGCAATGATGTTGCTTAGTATGACTCCGTCTTTGAGGATGGCTGCCGAGGTGTCGTCACAAGAGGATTCGATTCCGAGAATGATGGTCATAATTTTTTGGTTTTGAATGTCGAAAGAGGGTAATCTTTAACTCTCAATCTCTTTCAAATATGGTGCAATATTAATATTTTTGTGAGCAAACTAAAACTGTGCGGATATAAAAAAGTTTTTTCGGATATTATCTTTTTGGCTGGCGGGGACGTTGGGTATCCTTCTTTTGGTGTATGCCTTGTTGCATACTTCTGTCGTACAGACTTATCTAGTGAAGTATTTTACCGCGCAACTTGAATACAGGACGGGTGTGAAGATTCGTGTCGGAGGTGTGGATTTTCGTCCGATGAGTTCTTTGTTGCTGAAAGACATGTTATTGACGGATTACCGCAATGATACGTTGTTATATTGTGACCGGGTGGAGGTGAAGGTGGAATCGTTTAATTTGGCTTCCCGGAGTTTTACGGTAAAGGAGCTTGTTTTAAGACAGGCTTATTTTAATTTGTGGATAGAACGGGGAGAGGAGCGGGCTATTATGAATCTGGATGTGTTTTTGGATGCTTTGCAGGAAGGGAAAGGAGAAACGCCGGCTTTGGGAAATAACTCGCCGGAGTGGATTGTGGATGTGGAGCGTATAAAGATACGGGATTCCCGCTTTGTTTATAAAGAGGAGCAGTATGTGCCGTTGGAGTATGGGATAAACTGGACGGATGTTGCGTGTTCTCATGTGAATGCCGATATTACGGAATTGGATTTTTCGGAGGATAAATTGCGGGCGAAAGTGACGGGATTGGGATTGACGGAGAAGTCCGGTTTTGTCCTGAAGGAATTAAATGCCCGCATGGAGATTGCTGATTCTACCCTGTTGATTACCGAAGGGGAGATTATGACGGAGAGAAGCCGTTTGGTGCTGGAGCGACTGGCTTATAACTGGGTGCCCGGGCGTCGGGACTGGAAGTATTTTACAACTCGGATGCAGCAATATTATAAATTGGGCTTTTCTTCGGTGAGCTTTATAGATTTGGCCTATTTTAATGAGAAATTGCGCGGAATAGAGAATACGGTGAGTTGTACGGGTGTGGTTACGAATACCGTTAATCGTTTGGAGGGGCGGGATTTGTGTATAGCTTTCGGGGAGAGTAGCGTGGTGTATGGGATGTTTAAATCTCATGGTTTGCCGGACTTTTGGCATACGGTGTTTGAAATAGATTTCCGGAAAGCTTCATTGACTCCGAAAGATTTGGAAACTATTTATCTGCCGTGGTTAGGACATGCGATTTCCGTGCCGGAGCCGTTGCATCATTTTAAAGAGTTTGAGGTTGAAGGGAAGTTGAAGGGAACGGTAGAAGATTTTATTTTAAATGTGAAGAGTAATACGCCGGGAATGCGGGGGGATGTGGAATTGGTTTACTCTCCTTGCGAAAAAATGGAGAATGGTGATTGTTCCCTGTTGGCGGGGAATTTTAGTTTTCCGGTGGTGAATTTCGGGAGATTGAGCGGGCTTTCGCTGTTCGGCCTGGGGGCGATGTCGGGTAATTATAGCGGGCGAAGCGATTCCGCCGGTATGAAAATGAATGTGAAGAGCGATATTCATCATGTAAACGTCAATAAAGGGAAATGTGAGGGGATAGATGTGTTTTTGACGTATGAAGATGAGCAACTGAATCTGATGTCTTCTGTCCGGAATGAGGGGGTGGATATAGGGGTGATTTTGAGTTGTGATACCCGAGACAGTGTTTCTTTTTTAAGTTCCAAAGGACATTTTTTTGTAGATAGCCTGAACCGTTTCGGTTGGTCGCTTACGGGGCAGGAAGAGCGGTTTCGTACATTGTTTGATTTGGTATATGCCCGAAAATCGGAGCAGGAGAATTTTTCTCATTTGAATCTGACAGATTTATTTTATGCAACACTGTCAGACAGTTTTGCCATAGAACGAGTGAGTTTTGAAAACCGGGGGGTATCCGATTATTATGTAACCAACCTGTTGTCGGACGTCATGGATATGCAGATAGAGGGGCATTATGCTTCTATTCGGCCGCTTGATTTCACGCTGGATTTGTTGAAGGAATATTTGCCGGCTTATGCTTCGGAACGGACAAGGAGTGGGAGGCAACAGGAGGAGGAAATGGATTTCCGGTATACGATTGATACAAAAGATTTGAACCGGGTGTTGCGGGTATTATATCCGGACGTATACGTCGCGGATGGGACGCGGATTTATTCGGATTTTGACAAGGACCGGAATGAAATTTATTTGTCGGTCACTTCGGATAGTTTGCATTACGGCATGTTTGGTTTGCGGAATACCAAAATGGAGTTAAAAGGAGGGGAAGGTGAATTGGCGATGGTGTGGAAGTCCGACCAATTGAGTTATACGAATTGGAGCCGGATTTACAACATGAGGAATGAATGTTTGCTGAGCAATAATAAAATCCGCACTAAATTGCAATGGTGCAACTGGCAGGCACAGACGTATAGCGGTGAGCTGGCCGCCGATGTGGAACTGAAGGCGGTATCGAGAGACTTGTACAGAGCGGAGGCGAAAATTCATCCGGGGGTGATTGTCATTTCGGACAGTATCTGGAATGTGGCGGCTTCCGAAATAGTTTGGGAGGGAAAAGAGTTTGTGATAGATAATTTTCTTTTAAAAAGTGGGGAACAGTATTTTTCCGTGAACGGGCGAATTTCCGAAAAACCGTCGGATAGCTTAACTATACGGTTGAATGAGTTTAATCTGGCGGAGTTAAATCGGCTTGTATTGGAGAGCGGCGTGAATCTGTTTGGGGTGATAGACGGGCAGGTGGTTATGCAGGATTATTACAAGGATAAACTTTTGTATTCTGATATAGCTGTCCGGGATTGGGGGTTCAACCGGGATACGCTGGGAAGCTTGGAATTGATGTCATTTTGGGATGCGGACAGCAGCCGGATGGTTATCCGGGCGGAAAACAGGGTGAAAGACGAGGTGCCGATGAGGATAGCGGGTATTTATGAGCCGGTATCGGATAGTATAGATGTAAGACTTGTATTGGATAAATTGGGATTGGAGCGTGTCGGAAAATATGCGAATGAATATTTCAAGTATAGCAAGGGAAATCTGAACGGGGACATGCGTATTACGGGGACTGTTGCCGTACCTGAGATAACCGGACATCTGTATTTCGATTCATTGTCTTTGTTCAGCCGGGATTTTAATACGAGTTTTACCGTGAACGACAGTATTTATGTAGAGCATAATCGTGTTTATCTGAAAGATTTTGTCATTTGGGATGCCGAAAATAATCGGGCGGAGTGTTCCGGTTATTATTTATTAACGGATAAAAGTTATGATTTGAATGTTTCGTTCCGGAATTTTTTGCTGATGAATACCGGATATGAGAACAGTGAAGTATTGTACGGACGTATTTACAGTAGCGGGTATGCGCGAGTGCAGGGAAAAAACGGGGTTATGGAGGTAATGGCGAATGCCCGTCCGGAAGGAAATTCGGAATTATACATACCGTTGGCTTCCGCCGTGTCGGAAGAGGACGGTGCGTTCTTGCATTTTGTAAACCGGAATCAACCGGAAGATTCCCGCAGGAAAGTGCCTGCAACCAAGAGCAGTATATTGTTGAACGCCAATCTGGAGTTGAATGATAATCTGAAAGTGCAAATCGTATTTGACCCGACAATCGGGGATGTTTTGAAGACAACGGGTGAGGGGAATATCAAAATAGACCTGGACCAGGACGGCGAGATTAATATGCTGGGGGAATACCGTATTACGAAAGGAAGTTATTTATTTACGCTGGGAGGTGTTTTTAATAAGAACTTTCAGTTGCGTCAGGGGGGGAGTATCAAATGGAACGGTTCTCCGTATGATGCCACAATAGATATTAATGCGGTATACAATCTGAAAACTTCTTTGAACGAATTGCTCGCCAGTACGAACTCACTGATGGACCGTTCGACAAAAGTGCCGGTAGAGTGTATCTTGAATCTGAGTGACAACATTACAAATCCGCTGGTAAAGTTCGATATTAATTTCCCTTCATTGGACAGCCAGACAAAGAGTTTCATTCAGAGTCTTTTTTCCAGTCAGGATGAAATCAATAAGCAGATTTTCTCATTGTTGATGTTGAATAAGTTTTATAAGCCGGATTATATGAACAGTACGGATTTGGAGGAAAGAAACATGGGCTATCAGGCGGGAGTAACCACGGCAACGGAAATGGTATCGCGGCAATTGTCCAGATGGCTGTCGAAAATCAGTAATAATTTTGATATTGATTTCTCTTATCGTCCGGGTGACAATATTACTTCCGATGAGATAGAATTGGCGTTGTCTACGCAATTGCTGAATGATCGGGTCACACTGACCGCTAACGGCAACATGGATGTCGGCAATACAAAGGGTGTGGGGACTAATTCGGGGAATAGTAACAATATTGCCGGCGATTTTGACGTAGACGTGAAACTGAATAAGCAGGGTACATTGAAATTAAAGGCTTATTCTCATACGGACGAGAAGATTATATACAAGAATAACACTGAGACAATTCAAGGTGTCGGTATTTCCTACCAGGAAACCTTTGATACATTTAAGGAGTTGGTTAATAAATATTTCGGCTTTTTGAAAAGACGAAAACAGTAATTTAATATTTAAAACTGCTTCCTCCTAAAAACTCCCTCAGAATAGACGTATTAGGTATATCTTTGGAAGAAATAGCTTTGATGTACGAAAGGAATTTCAGCAACCGCAATGCTTTGGAATGTTCCGGATATTGCTCCATGACTTCTCTTAAAAGCGGTTCCGCCTGTGCTTTAAGTGCGCCTAATTCATAAATCAGGGCGGAATTGAACATGATATCGGCTTCTTCCTGGTAGGGAACGATGTGTTCCTCTTCGCCTTTCAGGACACTTTCCCACCGTTTCAGCGTTTCCAGGGCGGAATAATTCCGGTATTTGTAATCTCTCACCATACGACGCAGTAACCGGTTGTCCGCCGGTTTGATGATATTGTGGTTGTCTATCGAAATCGAAGTGAGGGCGGAAACAAATATCTTAAACAGGTTTTCTGCCGGCAGCAGTTGGGTAAGCTGGGGATTCAATCCGTGAATACCTTCAATGACAAGCACATGTTCCCGGTCGATTTTTACTTTCTCCCCGTCATAGTAGCGTAATCCGGTGTCAAAAGAAAATTTGGGGATTTCAACCTCTTCTCCTTTCAGCAGTCGGAGTATATTGTCCGTAAATGTGCGTATGTCGAGGGCATTTATGGATTCAAAATCGTATTCTCCGTTCTCATCGCGGGGGGTATCTTCCCGATTGACAAAATAATTATCCAAAGAGAGGGTGACGGGTTTCAAACCGTTTACCATTAACTGTGTACCCAGCCGTTTGCTGAATGTGGTCTTGCCGGAAGAAGACGGACCGGCAATCAGGATGACTTTTATCTTTTCTCTGCGGGCATGGATGGTGTCGGCAATAAAAGAGATTTTCTTTTCATGCAGCGCTTCGCTGATTCTGATAATATCCCCGGAATATTTGTTATCAACAATGTTGTTTAACGTGCCGATGTCATTGACTTTTAAAATCTTGCCCCAGCGTTTGTGTTCGTCGAATATTTGCAGCAATTTATCCTGTCGGACAAAAGGACGCACTTGTGCCGGATTTTTACGGTCGGGCAGGCATAGCAGCATACCGTCATGGTATGGTTGTAAATCGAATGTTTTCAGGCAACCGGTAGAAGGAGCGAGGGTTCCGTAAAAATAGGCAGGGGTATCCTCGATATAATATACGGATGTATACAGCCGCCCGCGGGTTTCCAGCAATTCGCTTTTGTCTTTCAGTCCCGATTCTTGAAAGAGTGAAATAGCCTTTGCCGTCGGCAGTTCTTTTCGTATAATCGGGCAATCCCGGGCGATGATTTCCCGCATAGCCTGTCGGATATTGTCAATCGTTGATGCAGAGGAAGCCTCCGTTTGGTCTGCGATGCGGCAAAAAATGCCGTTGGATATATAATACTCCGCCACGAAAGTTTTGTGCGGAAACAACCGGTTAATAGCTTTATAAAGCACGAAAAGCAACGAACGGGTGTAAATGCTGTAACCGTCGAGACTCGTGACATCAATAAAATTTACCTGTTTGGGCATCAGGATGATATATTGCAAATCCTGTACTTCATTATTCACGAGAGCTCCCAATATATTTTGGTGATTTTGAGGAAAAATGACCTTTTTAGCGTCATACAGCGTGCTGCCCACTTCAATCTGATAACTTTTTCCTGTATTTTCACAAAAGATTTCTACTTGTTTCATGGTATTCCTTTCTGTTTATCTGTAACGTTCGGTATGAACGGGAATAGCAACTTCGTAAGTCTTGTGTTTCGGGTTCAGTAAATCGGATTTACGGAGCCAGGGATTAAAACGTTTTAATGTTTTATAGGAAATATGATGTTTTTTGGCGAATTCCGTCCATTCATTTACCGGCCCGGAAACCTTTACCGTTTTTATCTCTTCGGTAGGGTAGGGTGTCACGTTCTCAAAATGATATAACTCCGGGTGACTCATAATCTGTTTGAGAGCCAATATCCGGAAAACGTACCGTTCCGTTTCCTCGCCTAAAAGCAGGTTGTAATAATCGGCCTCTTTTTGGATAGTCATTTGAGTTTGCAACATATTGCAGCCGGCATTATACGAAGCGGCAGCCAGTGTCCATGAGCCGAAGCGGTCATAGGCCTTTTGCAAATAGCGTGTAGCCGCTTCCGTTGATTTCCGGACATGATAGCGTTCATCGACCTCCCGGTTGATTTCCAGACCGTACTCCTTGCCGGTACCTTCCATAAATTGCCATAAACCGACTGCTTTTGCCGGAGAAACGGCGGAAGGATTCAGGGTACTTTCAATAACGGCGAGGTATTTGAAATCATCCGGAATACCTGCTTTTTTCAATATAGGTTCGATAATTGCAAACATGCGGGGGGCATTCTTTAGCAATTGGATGGTATGTGAATGCAGATAAGTATTGACAATCAATTCCTTTCGCAGAGCCTCCTGCACATCGGTGCGGTACAGGGGCACCTCCTCTCCGGCAAAACTCATACCGGTAGGTACGACCACATCGGTAGTCGTGGTTTCCGGCAGGGAAATAACCTCCTCTTGTTTGGCTTGAGCCTGGCAGGAAATTTTGGTACGGGAGAAAAATAAAAAAGCGGTCAGATTAAGAACGAATAAAACGAATAGTAGATAAAGAAGTGTTACAGGTTGCTTCATTTCCGAATTATTTATACCTCACCCAAAGATACGATAAAAATTGAGAAAATGAGCACGATATTGATAATTGCTACCATTTTTTAACCTCTTTGATTTTTCATCATGAAATCACATATCTTTTCGGCTAAAAATATCCCTTTTCAGAAAACCTATCATTTTCATGTTAAAAACCTATCGTTTTTGAGGTAAAAATGATAGGTTTTTAAAAATGGGTTTGGTCATTAAGCCGGATGTATCTGAATTTAACTATATGGAAAACTGGTAATATTTTTAATATCAGATACTTATTTGTTTTTTTACAGGCGTTAATTGAAAATGGATACTCCCTTTGAAAAAAAGAGGCTTTTTTTAGTACAAAAAGAGGCTCTTTTTGCATCAAAAACATACTCTTTTTTAGTAGAAAACATATCCTTTATTTTTTTGAGTAAAAAAATTGGCAAAAATAGAACAGTGGAAAAAGCATTTTTCCACTGTTCTATTTTTTGATTTTTCCACTTTTAGTACAACGGCGTAATCCGTACTTGGCCGTTTCTTGAGTACACTCCGTTTTTCCCGCCAACAATGGCTTAAATCAAGGAACAACCGGACTGATTCGTGCCTTTCCTTCTTCACTATTTATGCCATTGCTCATGGAGCAATTGGTGAAAATATAACCGGAATAATGGTTGGGGGAACCGGTATGGCTTCCGCTTGCATTCACCGCATTGCATCCCGACATGCCGGATACAAATCCCGAACCGCCACTACCTCCCGCATCACTACTCACTCCTGTACTTCCGTAAATTCGACCTCCGTAGTATCCACCGCCTCCGCCCCCATTCCCTTCACAACTTCCTGCACCGGGACAGGTGGAATTTCGTCCTTTTCGTCCCGTTCCGAATGAATAACCTGCTGTTTGCGTTGCTCCTGAAACAGTTGTACCATTATTAGCTCTTGCATCTCCTCCGTAAAGACCTCCTCCAGTACCACCACCTTGTCCAGCCTTATAAGATCCGTTTCCGGCATAGTGCTGTCCGCCACCGCCTCCCCCGGCTACCATGATTCGGGAACGCAAGCCGGTTGCATCACTCCAGCTGCTGTTTACCGTACGAATGTCAGTTGCTCCTCCACCTTGGCCACCGTTACCCCAACCTTTGTTACTTACTCCACCGCCACCTCCGCCGCCATAGGTTGTTGCAGTTGCGATTTTTCCCTTTTGGCCGACATGGATATAAAATGTTTCCCCACTATTTAGAGTTAATTCCCCTTTGGCATATCCTCCGTATCCGCCTGTATTATATCCTCCTCCGCCTCTTGCTCCCCAGCATTCCATTTTATATTGACCTGCCGCCAGAGTAATAGATTGCTGATATCCTGTGTAGGCAAATTCTCTTCTTATTTCCAGCTTCTTTGTCCACGACTGTCCCGGACATTTATCCGATGAAACCGTCACATCCGCCCAAAATACGGAATTGGAAGTCAAGCCGGACACCACGCCTTTGTCGGCTGCAATAGAAATTCCTGCGGGAGCATTATCCAGTTTCCAATGTGCCTGCGGCATGTTTCCCCAGGTTGAATTTACGGTAAAAGAGGGGTAAACATTGGTATACGTGTCCAATGAAATTGTCCACGGTTTGGGAGCGATGTACACATTGGTCACCGTTTCCGCCATGCCTACAGCACAAATGCCTGTCCGTTTAAATTGGTATGTCACAAAAGAGCTTCCGGTATTTACAAAATTATTGTACACCAATGACTCCCCGGTGGCATCGGGAATTATATCAAATTTCGCTTCTCCGGGCTTTTTTACATACCAATTGTATTGGAAACGCATATCGGGGAAATCCGGACAGGAAGGCAATTGTATATTGACAATATGCAATTCATTTCCGGGACAGGTTGTATCGCCCTGAATTTTTCCGCCTTTGATTTCGATTCCCGAAAGGTTATACACACCCCGGAAGCCCACCGTACTGTCACGCTGCGTAACGCTTGTAAAGTAGTTCATTGCCTCCGTCCGATCCGAAGTCCGCAACAATTCATCCGCACTATTAAAACCGCCGCCCCGTACACCGTAGTAGTGGGTAGAGGTATACCAAAGAGAGGAATTGTATACACCTGCACCACAGCTACCGCCGTCGAGGTTGGTATAATTCACATTCGCGCATAGTTCTTTTAAATTCCCGCTCATTTCCATGACTGCCCAATATGTCGCTCCTGCTTGTGTTTGGTTGGTAGCTGATGTTGCAAACAGTCCGCATCGCACGGGGCCATTGATGCTGTTACTTGTTCCGCTGTTTACGTTCTTCAAGTAACTCAATGCCTGCTCCCGCTGGTCGCCACGGTAGTTTAAGTCGCTTAATCCATTTAAGCGGTTAATACCGTTATTGGTATTCCACGCATACTCTCCTTCATCGGGCTCTTGGGGATAAAACCGCCGGCAGGCCTTTTCATACTCCAGTTCACTCATCGGACGTAAGCCGCTCCAACTGCAATAGGCAATCATATCTTCCACACTCATATAGTTGCAGGCCAATGTCTGCCCGTCATCTGCGGAAAACAAATCATTTGCCGAATTCAGATTATTACCGAATACGGCAGGCGTATTCGGTTGCCGCTGTTCGATAAACACAATACCGTTCCGGCAACTTGGTGTCTTTAAATCCCCGAAAACGTAATCTCCCCGTTGCATATTGGCAAAATCATTATTCTCAACTCTCGCCTTTTGCTGTGCCAACGTCAAAGAGTTCAAAAACTCCGCGTACTGCTCCTGGCTGGTTTCGTATTTCATGATATAGAAGCCTGCATACCCTTTTGGATAAGAAGCCGATAATGACACATTCGACATGCCGTTTTTGGCGGAAAGTGTCAAAGCACTTTCGGAATCAATCACTACGGCCTCCGTACCACCCACGGCAAAGCTCTTGTTGGAATAGGCATCGCCCAGGTAATACGAACCGTATGGAACATACACCATTTCGATGGCGTGAACGGCAACGTAGATTTCATTTAGCGCTTCGCCGAAGTCGCTTTTGCTTAACCCCGTACCCGCCAATGGCCATTTCGCTTGCAGCCGCACACTCACATTTCCTTCCGAAATGTTCTCGCGCATGATATACAGCCCGTTTACTTTGCCGGCGTTAGAGCCGACCATGTACGCGTATCCGCCGGCCTCATTGCCAGCCGCCGGGCTCAACACATGCCCCGATAGAGCTAAATACGCATGTTGCCACGGATTCTCCAACCCCCGCTTTTTAAATTTAAAGAATACCCATGCAGCATCCCAGTTGAAATCATCCCGCCAGGAATTGTCCCAGCGGAGATACACCTCAATAACCGCCGTATCGCCTGAAAAGCCGATAACACGCGTTTTACCGTCCATTCGGATGTTATTCCCTGAAACAGGCGGGGAAAAGACACTGAAAAGAACCATTACGGAAAGGAATACCCATGACCTCCGTAAATACCGCCATCCGGCATACCTGATAAATTTTTTCATATCAAGAAATTACTTAGCACCTTGAAAGTCCCCGGAAAGGTGGGTTAATGATAAAAAGAAAGCGTGGGAACTTTAGTTTATCTAAATAGAGGTACGGCCAAGCACCCACACCAAAATAAACAGTTACCCACGCTTGACCGAGTATATAATATGTATATACGGCAAGCATGAACGTTTACTGTGTTTATCCCTTGGTGTTGAAAATTGGCCGTTTTCTATTTAAGGATAAAACCAAACGCTTCAAAATAATATTTCAATTATGGCAGTTCTCTCTGCCACAACAGGACAAATATAAGGAAAAAGTTTAATATCACTTTTTGATTCTTTCACTTTTCGATTTCAATTGTCAGAACATTCGCTGGAGATTCATAGGGTTTAATGTGTATTCCAAACGACGCAGTTCCGTATCAACTCTATTCCCTGCGTATTTAATTTTATCCATGAGTTTTATTTTTGAGGAGAAAGTATTAATTTCGACGAATCAGTAAATGACTTATTATTAAAAAGAAAAATATGACAATCGAAGAACAAGTAAACCAAGGGATTAAAGAGTCTATGAAGGCTCATGACAAAGTTAGTTTGGAGGCTTATCGGAATATAAAGAAAGTGATTCTGGAAGCGAAAACCAAGCCCGGTGCAGGAGAAGGTATTGATGATGCCGAATGTCTGAAGATTATTCAGAAGTTGGCGAAGCAGAGTACGGAATCGGCAGCTATTTATAAAGAGCAGGGACGGATGGATTTGTATGAGGAGGAAAACGGGCAATTGCAGGTGTTGAATTCTTTTCTGCCGAAGCCTTTGACGGATGAGGAGCTGACTGCCGCATTAAAAGAGATTATCGCATCGGTAGGGGCCACTTCTGCCAAAGATATGGGAAAAGTCATGGGCGTGGCTACCAAACAGTTGTCCGGTAAAGCGGACGGTAAAGTGATTTCCGAGAAAGTAAAAAGTCTCTTGGCTTAAAAGAGGCAAAAATTTTCTTACTTAATCTCCGGCACTTCGATACCTTTGATTTTTCGGTAAAGGTTTAGTGCGTAGGAGTCGGTCATACCGGAAACATAGTCAATGACGGTTTGTATTTTGGTATACATGGAGTCCTCTTTGCTGACCTGATACTGTTCCGGCATAATGGATAGAATATTACGGGCGTAATACGTCTCCGGCTTTAAGATGGCGTCCGTATATTCTTTCAGAATAGTGCCTAAAATCTTAAAACCCGCAATTTGTATCTGCGTTACGATGTTTGTGTGGTAAATGCGTTCGTAGGCGAGGGCGGTGCATGCGTCGTAGGCTTTTCGGTTTGTGCCGCTTAATTTCTTGATAAGGGTGCTTTGAAATTCACCTTCCATGATAGCGTAGTAATTGTTGCAGAATATTTCCGCACACGCATTGATAAGTTTATTGATGATGCCTGCCCGAAGGAATGCGATTCTTTCATTTTTGTCCGTTACTACTTTAAAGGTACGGGCAATGACTTTTAAATCTTCTTTGTCTTCGTTTTTGTCATAGAAGTTTTCAAGGATGCTTGTCGTCTCATCGTAAGAGAGGATGCGCAGTTTATGCGAATCTTCTATGTCCATGATTTGGTAACAGATGTCGTCGGCGGCTTCTACTAAATAAACCAACGGGTGCCGGACGTATTGCAACGGGTTGGTACCGCACTGTTTGAGCTCCAATTCTTCCGCTACTTGTTTGTAAATCTCTTTTTCGCTTTGGAAGAAGCCGTATTTGTAACCTTTGGCGGAGGCTTTGGATTCAAAAGGGTATTTGACGATGGAAGCCAGGGTCGTGTAAGTCATGGTATAACCGCCCGGACGGCGCCCTTTGAAACTGTGGGTCAGCAGACGGAACGTGTTGGCATTTCCTTCAAAATGGCTTAAATCCATCCACTCTTCGTCTGAAAGAAGTTTTTTTAGATACAAGCCTTCACCTTCGCTGAAAAAGTAGGAAATGGCTTCTTCACCGGAATGTCCGAATGGTGGATTGCCTAAATCGTGAGCCAGACAGGCGGTACTGACAATTGTACCGATTTCTTCCGCCAATTCGGGGTTGTTCAGTTCAATATGGTTTTGTTTGAGAAATTGGCTGATTTTATTTCCTAAAGAACGGCCGACACTGGCAACTTCAAGGCTATGTGTAAGCCGGTTATGTACAAATATATTGCCGGGCAAGGGGAATACTTGTGTTTTATTCTGCAAGCGGCGAAAGGGAGAAGAAAAAATTAACCGGTCGTAATCCCGTTGAAATTGCGAGCGGTCGTGTGAATGAAATAGGGATGTGGTGGCTCCCGGATGATAACGTCGTGCAGATAAAAGTTTATTCCAATCCATGTTGAAAGGTAAGTTTATAGATTACATGATTTACTTTGTGCGAAAATACAACTAAAATGCCGAAAGTCAAAGTTTCGCCGGACGGAAGGAAATAAAAAACCTCTCCCGGTCGGGGAGAGGTCTGTATGAAAGTAATTCCGTTTATTTGGTTACGAAATGAAAGTGGCTTCCGAAGCGTTCAAAAGCGGCTTTGTCCAATTCTTCCTGATGGTCGGGATGTGCAATGGAAATTAAGGCTTTTGCACGGTCTTGCATGGTTTTCCCGTAAAGGTCTACCGCACCGAATTCCGTTACGACATAGTGAACATCGAAACGGGTAGTTACTACTCCGGCTCCGTTTAATAAGGTAGGACTGATTTTACTCATACCTTTGGCCGTTACAGAAGGCATGGCGATAATGGGTTTCCCGCCTTCGCTGGCAGCTGCTCCACGGATGAAATCCAATTGGCCTCCGCAGCCACTGTAGAATTTGCAGCCCAGTGAATCCGCATTTACCTGTCCTGTGATGTCGATGGACAGTGCAGAGTTGATGGCTGTCATTTTGGGTTGCTGTGCGATGATACACGGGTCATTGGTATAGCCTACGTCCATCATGGCAACAGCGGGGTTATCGTCGATGAAGTCATATACTTCTTTGGAACCCATTAAGAAGGTGGATACGATTTTCCCTTTGTCGTATTTTTTATTCAGGTTGTTGATAACACCTTTATAATACAGGGGAAGTACGCCGTCGGCGAACATTTCAGTGTGAATACCCAAATTTTTGTGGTTGCCCAATTGGGAAAGAACAGCGTTCGGAATGGCACCGATACCCATTTGCAGACAAGCTCCGTCTTCAATCAATGCGGCGCAATTCTGTCCGATTTTTATATCCTGTTCGGAAGGAGTGGTCGGTTTAGCTTCAATCAGCGGCGTATTGTCTTCGCAGAAAATATCAATATCCGACAGTTTGATGATGGCGTCACCGAAGGCTCTCGGAACATTCGGGTTGATAACGGCGATAACTGTTTTGGCATTTTCCACGGCAGCCAACGTGGCATCAACGGATGTACCCATAGATACATATCCGTGTTTGTCCGGAGGGCATACCTGTATCATGGCAACATCTACCGGCGTATAACCCATACGGATTAATTTTTGGGTTTCGCTCAAATGTACGGGAATATAATCCGCCCATCCGTCTTGGGTTGCTTTACGGACATTGTGTCCGACAAAGAAAGATTCCAGGGAGAAAATTCCCTCGAATTCCTGTTCCGCATACGGGGCGCAACCTTCTGTGTGAAGATGTTGAAGTTTAATATTTTTCAACTCGCCTGCACGGCCTCTGGCGCATAAAGCCTGAATTAATCCCTGTGGGGCGCATGCAACACTGTGTACGTGAATGCGGTCGCCCGATTTCACAACTTTTACAGCCTCTTCAAATGATACTGTCTTTATACTTTGATACATGATACTGGTATTTAGATTATGATTTTATATTACAAATCATGCGAAGGTAACGATTTAAAAATAAAAAGAGAAGAATCGGTGGTACTTTCTTGATGCGTTTTAGTGTTTCATGGCGCGGTCCATGTCTTTTTTGGCATCTTTCAGTTTTAGGGATTCCCGTTTGTCGTATTCTTTTTTACCTTTTGCAAGGGCTATCCGTAATTTTGCCCAGCCCCGATCTGTCAGGAACATTTTGGTGGGGACGATGGTAAGTCCCGCTTCTTTTACGTTGCGTTCCAGTTTACGCAGTTCTTTGCGGGTGAGCAGTAATTTCCGTTCGCGTTTTTCTTCGTGGTTGTAGTAGGTGCCCAACCGGTATTCGGCGATGTGTATGCCTTTTACCCATAGTTCGCCTTTGTGAAAATAACAATAGGAGTCCACAAGGCTTGCTTTGCCTGCCCTGACGGATTTTATTTCGGTGCCGGTAAGGATAATGCCGGCGTTGTATTCTTCGACGAATTCGTAATCGAAGGAGGCACGGCGGTTTTTTATATTGATGTTGTTTTGTGTCATGGTTTTATAAATTGAATGCCGGCAAGTGAAATAAAATGGTCAGCAGTTTATGAATAATAACCGGAATAAAAATGATGGCTAAACCGGTAACGATAAATAAGTTCGTTTTTTGTACGGTTGTCAGCTCAATAGTTTGATTGATGCCGGTATAAAGTGTCCTTAGAAATAGTAAACTTATCAGATTCAGCAGTTGTCCGATGAAGTTGCCTCCGAAAGTAAAGGACAGATTGTGGAATAGCAGGAATATGACCGAACTGTACACAATAAGAGATAAGGTCGTATTGACAGGAATTTGTTCTTTTCCGATCAGGTATTCCCGAATTAACAGATAAACTAAGTATATGCCGAAAAAATCGGATGCGAAAGCGATGAGTCCGTATATGATTGCATGTAAAAAATTCAGTCTAATGAGGCTGAATAATAATACGATAAAAGAAATAGCGATACAAAATGACAGGAAACGTTTGGAAAAAAGAGCATTGTTTCCGGAAAAATTTTCCGGAATATGATTCCATGCTTCTGTTGGATGAAGTAAGAATCGGCGGATGGTTTGAAACCAGAATTTTATGTCATTTCCGTTCTGCATGGTACAAAAATACGATTTAATTTTAAAATTATAATCGGCCGCAATAAAGTATTCGGACGGGAATTTTGTGTTAAAGTTAGGGGTGCGGTGTAAAAAAGTGGGAGAAAGTGGTAGAAGATGGGAATATTTTATTTAATTTTACCTTTTGAAAGTATGGTGTTGTTGGAAGATGTTTATGTTTTTTAAGTGATTGAATTTTTGTTTGTTAAGTTGAATAAAAAGAGTTATGGCTTCGTTTATAGGGGATTATTCATGTAAGGCAGACAGTAAATATAGAGTTATGATACCCGCGGCCTTCCGGAAAGTGATGGCGGAGCTGGGGCAGACGGTTTTTGTCGTTCGGCGGAATGTATTTGAGGCTTCGTTGGATATGTATCCGTATAAGGAGTGGGAGGCTTTGGTGAGTGGCGTGCAGGCTAAATTGAATCTTTTTAATCCTCGGCATGCAGCTTTTATGCGGGAATTATACCGAGGGGTACAGGAAGTGGAAATGGATGCTAGCGGGCGGGTTTTGCTTTCAAAGAAAATATTGGAAGAAGTGGGGATTGACAAAGAATTGGTTTTGGCGGGACAGGATTCCAAAATAGGTGTATGGGAACCGCAGCATTATGAAGCTGTAAGAGTGGATGGAGAGGATTTTGCCCGATTGACACAAGAGGTTTTTGACGAACAGAATAAATAGGCGTTTTCAATGGCGGAATATCATGTGCCGGTATTATTGCGGGAGTCCGTGGACGGTTTGGATATTAAACCGGATGGGGATTATCTTGATTTGACGTTCGGGGGCGGAGGACATTCGCGGGAAATTTTACGGCGATTGGGAGCAGGACGGTTGATGGGTTTCGATCAAGATGAGGATGTGTTGCCGAATATTCCGGAGGATGAACGTTTTGTTTTTGTCAATCATAATTTCAGGTATTTGCAAAATTTTGTGCGTTATTACGGTTGGGGACAGGTGGATGGTATTTTGGCGGACCTGGGGGTTTCTTCGCATGAATTTGATGAGGCGGAAAGAGGATTTTCGTTTCGCTTTGATGCGGAACTGGATATGCGGATGAATCGTCGGAGCGTATTGAAGGCTTCGGATGTGCTGAATGATTATCCGGAAGAACAGCTTTTGAGTATATTCCGGAATTACGGGGAGGTGGAAAATGCCGGCAGGCTGGTCGCGGCGTTATTGAAGGCTCGACAGGAGAAAGCTATCGTATCATCCGATGATTTGTATCGGGCTATATTGCCCTGTGTGCCTAAGATGAAGGAAAAGAAATATCTGGCAAAAGTATATCAGGCGTTGCGGATTGAAGTGAACGGGGAATTGGATGCCTTGAAAGAGATGTTGGTGCAGACGGCGAAAGTATTGAAGCCGGGGGGACGGTTGGTTGTTATTACTTATCACTCGCTGGAGGACAGGATTGTGAAGAACTTTTTCAAGACGGGTAATGTCGAAGGAAAAGAGGAAAAAGATTTGTTGTACGGGCGGGTGAATAATGCTTTTGAGCTGGTGAACCGAAAGATTATAGTGCCGTCGGAGGAAGAGATTGCAAGTAATCCAAGAGCGAGAAGCGCGAAATTGCGGATTGCCCGAAAAGTGGAAGAATAGAGAAATGAGTTATGGGATTGTTTGATAAGACGAAAGATTTTATTTCACCCAACGAGGAGTTGAAAGAGACGGTAGGCACGTCTGTAAAGGAGTTGCTGGACGGACGTATTTTGGCGGATAAGGTTATCCGGCGAAATATGGCGTTTATTTTGTTTTTGACGTTTTTGGGTATTGTTTATATAGCCAACGGTTACGGTACGGAGAGACTTTATAAAAGAAAAGTGGCCATGGAACGGGAAGTGAGAGATTTGCGTTTCAAGTCGATTACGACAGCAGCGGATTTGATGTTTATAAGCAAACAGTCGGAGGTAAAGAAAAGAGTGAATAAAGAAGGTCTTGAATTGCAAGAGAGTAAGGAACCTCCCATAAAGATATATAAGAAGTAGGTTTATGTCAATGAAGAGCGAAATAGTATGGCGTGTCGGGATAGTGTATATCCTGATGACGATACTTGCCGTCTTGATTGTGATGAAGGCTCTTCATGTACAGATGTGGGAAGGGAAAGAGTGGAGAGATAAAGCGGGGTCGGTACGGGTCCGGGATTTTGAGGTGGCTCCGAACCGGGGGGATATATGTGCTACCGACGGCAGGATATTAGCGAGCTCGGTGCCTTATTACGAATTGCATGTCGATTGGAAGGTGGTGTCGGAAGAAGTTTTCCGTACAGGTGTGGACAGTCTGGCTTTGTGTTTGTCGAACTTTTTTAAGGATGAGAGTGTGGCTTCTTACAAGAAGCGTTTGAAAATAGCCAAGAATCCGAGGAACCGTTATTATTTGTTGAATAAACGCAAGGTTTCGTACAATGAATTACAGGAAATCAAGAAGTTTCCGATATTTCGGTTGGGCAAGAACAAGGGGGGCTTGATAGAAGTGATGAATAGCGACCGATTGCAGCCTCATAAGGATTTGGCAACCCGTACTATCGGTTACTTGAATAACACGGAAAGCAGTGGCCGGGAGGGAAGGGTCGGTATTGAAGGTGCTTTTGAAAATGAATTGAAAGGGATTCCGGGACGAAGCGTGAAACAGATGATGTCCGGTACGTGGGTACCGGTAACTGTAGAGGAACCGGAGGATGGAAATGATGTGATTACGACCATAGATGTCGATTATCAGGATATTGTGCAGCATGCTTTGTTGCGACAGTTGGAGAAATTTGAGGCACAAAAAGGTACGGCGGTGTTGATGGAGGTGAAAACGGGAGATGTGAAGGCTATTGCTAATTTGTCGCGTACGCCTGACGGGAGGTATCGGGAAGATATGAATTATGCAATCAGTGATGCGGGTGAACCCGGTTCGGTGATTAAGGCGGCGACGATGATTGCTTTGTTGGAAGACGGATTCGTGGAACCGGAGGATACGGTGAATTTGGGAGGTTCGGGAAAGTATCAGTTTTATAAGAATTATCTGACAGAATCGGATAATAAGAAGCCTGGTAAAATTACGGTGCAGCATATTTTTGAGACGTCGTCTAATGGTATCGCCAAACTTGTGTATGATTATTATAATAAGCAGCCGGAGCGTTTTGTGAACCGTTGGTGCGGATTGGATTTGGATAAGAAGTTGGGTGTAAGGCTGCGGGGTGAGGGCGAGCCTTATATAAAGCATCCGGGGGATAAAGAATGGACGGGTATTACGCTGCCGTGGATGAGTATTGGGTACGAGTTGAAGATTACGCCTTTGCAGGTATTGGCTTTTTATAATGCCATTGCGAATGACGGACAGCGTATGCGTCCCCGTTTTGTGAAGGAAATTCGGAATCGGGGAAAGGTGGTGAAGGTTTTCGAGCCGGAAGAAGTGGGTGGAAGGATATGTAGCCGAAATACGCTGGTTAAAATACGGGAGATGCTGAAAGGTGTGGTGGAGAATGGTACGGCAAAAAATATCCGGACAGATAAGTATGCTATTGCGGGAAAGACGGGAACAGCGCGTATCGCAACGGGAACGAAAGGATATGGAGATAAGAAATACCGGGCAAGTTTTGTGGGATTTTTTCCGGCGGATAATCCGCTTTATTCTTGTATTGTGGTGATAGATGGCCCTTCTTTGTCGAAAGGGTATTATGCGGCACAGGTTTCGAGTCCGGCATTTAGGGAGATTGCCGATAAGGTATACGCCATTGCTTATATGCATTATGGAGAACAGCAGGTATTGGCAGAAAGTACGTTGCCTGTCAGTAAAAATGGTTTGAAAAAGGATTTTCAACAGGTGTTTGATATGTTGGGTATGGAGTGGGAAGGACAAGAAGAGGTGGTAGAGAATGATTGGGTGATTACTTCCAGCGGGGAGAGTGAGCATATCGTATTGAAGCCCCGGCGGATTACAAATGCTGTGGTGCCGAATGTAAAGGGAATGGGATTGCGGGATGCGTTGTTTGTGTTGGAAAATGCGGGATTGAAAGTGGGGGTGACCGGTTCGGGAATGGTGCAGAAACAGTCGTTGGCTCCGGGGAAGGAAATAAAGGAAGGTGCGTTTATTCAAATAGAATTAAGATAAGGCATGGAAAGATTGCAGGATTTATTAATGGATGTGGTTTATGAGGAGATACGCGGAGGGGAGGAATGTTTGGTAAATGGTATTCATTTTGATTCCCGAAAAATCAGGAAGGGGGATGTGTTTGTGGCGCAACGGGGTGTGAGTGCGGATGGACATGCTTTTATAGCGAAAGCGGTGGAGGCGGGAGCTGTGGCAGTGGTCTGCGAGGAGTTGCCGGAGGATTTGGCAAAGGGCGTGTGTTATGTGCAGGTTGCGGATTCTTCGGAAGCGTTGGGAAAAATGGTTGCCAATTATTACGGGAATCCTTCCCGGAAAATGAAATTGGTAGGCGTGACGGGTACGAATGGAAAGACGACAACGGCAACGCTGTTGTATGAACTGCTTCGTCTTACGGGTAAGAAGGCGGGATTGCTTTCTACGGTTTGTAATTATGTAGATGATGAGAAATTCCCTTCTACTCATACGACGCCCGATGCAGTGGAGTTGAACGGTTTGTTGAAAAAGATGGTGGATGCAGGATGTGAATATTGCTTTATGGAAGTAAGTTCGCATGCAATTCATCAGAAAAGGATTGCAGGACTGGATTTTGACGGTGCTATATTTTCAAATATCACGCACGATCATTTGGATTACCATAAAACTTTCCGGGCTTATATTGAGGCGAAGAAAGGTTTTTTTGACGGGTTAAAAAAAGAGGCTTTCGCTTTGACCAACGCGGATGACAAGAACGGGGCGGTGATGTTGCAGAATACGGTTGCCCGGCGTTACAGTTATTCCTGCCGTACGCTGGCGGATTTTAATGCCAAGGCGGTGGAAAGACGTTTGGACGGTACATTATTGCGTTTGGACGGTCAGGAAGTATGGGTGAAATTTACGGGTGATTTTAATGTATATAATTTGTTGGCGGTTTATGCGTCGGCTTGTCTGTTGGGTCTGGAGAAAGAGCAGGTGTTGCGTGCAATGAGTATGTTGGTGCCCGTTTCCGGTCGTTTTGAGACGATTTTATCTAAAGAAGGAGTGATGGCGGTTGTAGATTATGCCCATACTCCTGATGCACTGGAGAATGTACTTTCGACCATAAACGGCTTGAAAGGAAAAGGGGCGGTTGTTTATACGGTGGTAGGTGCCGGTGGAGATCGGGATAAGACGAAGCGTCCGGAAATGGCGGATGCTGCTTGCCGATACAGCGATTTTGTCGTCTTAACTTCAGATAATCCCAGAAGTGAGGAACCCGAAGCGATTATTGCGGATATGATGGCAGGGGTGAAAGAAGAGTATGCGGATAAGGTACAAACAGAGACAGACAGGAAAGAGGCTATCCGGAAAGCATTGACGGTGGCTGTAAAGGGGGATATTGTATTGATAGCCGGTAAAGGGCATGAAGATTATCAGGAGATAAAAGGTGTGAAGCATCATTTTGATGATAAAGAAGTGGTAAAAGAAATTTTTAATATTCAATTTTAGTCGGTATGTTGTATTATCTTTTTAAGTATTTGGATGAGTTGGACTTCCCGGGAGCGGGCATGTTTCATTACATTACTTTCCGTTCGGCTTGTGCGATTATTTGTTCATTGTTTTTGTCAACGGTTATCGGTAAGCGGGTAATCCGGATTTTACAGAAACAGCAGATAGGAGAGGAAATCCGCGATTTGGGGCTGGAAGGGCAAATGCAGAAAAAGGGTACACCGACGATGGGGGGAATTATTATTTTGCTGTCGATATTAGTGCCGGTGTTGTTGTTTGCCCGTTTGGGAAATGTATATATCCAACTGATGATTATTTCAACAATTTGGTTGGGAGCTATCGGATTTTTGGATGATTATATTAAGGTATTTCGTAAACACAAGGAAGGCTTAAAGGGGCGTTTTAAAGTAATCGGCCAGGTAGGCTTGGGATTGATTGTGGGGATTACATTGTATGCCAATGAGGATGTGGTGATTCGGGAGCGGGTGAGCATATCCGAAATCGGTCACGTGGCAACTGTTGTGGATGAAGGTTTTGTGGGGGAAGGTGTGCAGAAGGCTTTGACAAAGGATGTAAAATCGACGAAGACAACGATTCCTTTTTTTAAAAATAATGAGTTTGATTACGCTTGGTTTACATCATGGGCCGGTCGGTATTCGGAAGAGTTTGGGTGGGTATTATTTGTCATTATTACGATTTTAATTGTAACAGCCGTTTCAAACGGTGCAAATCTGACGGACGGTTTGGATGGGTTGGCGACGGGAACCTCTGCGTTGGCGGGAGTTACCTTGGGTATCTTGGCTTATGTGTCAGGAAATATGATGTATGCAGATTATTTGAATATCATGTATATACCTCATTCGGGGGAATTGGTGGTATTCGGTGCGGCGTTTATCGGAGCAACGGTCGGTTTTTTGTGGTATAACTCATATCCTGCTCAAGTTTTTATGGGCGATACGGGAAGTTTGGCATTGGGGGGTATTATTGCGGTATTTGCGATTATGATTCATAAGGAGTTGTTGATACCTATTTTGTGCGGCATTTTCTTAATGGAGAATTTGTCGGTTGTCATGCAGGTAAGTTATTTCAAGTATACAAAAAAGAAATACGGGGAAGGAAAACGAATTTTCTTGATGGCTCCTTTACATCATCATTTTCAAAAGAAAGGAATTCCGGAACCGAAGATTGTAAACCGTTTTTGGATTGTAGGGATTATTTTGGCGGTGCTTACGATTGTAACGTTGAAAATAAGATAATTGATTAAGGCTATAAGATGAAACGTTTGGTTGTTTTAGGGGGAAAAGAGAGCGGCACGGGAGCTGCCTTGTTGGGGAAGAAGCAAGGATATGATGTGTTTCTTTCCGATATGGGGCGGATAGAAGAGAAATATAAGGCGATTTTACAGAAAGAGAAAATTGTTTTTGAGGAAGGGGGACATTCTGTCGAGCGGATTCTGGAAGCGGATGTAGTGGTGAAAAGTCCCGGTATTCCTGATTCGGCGCCTTTGGTGGTTCGTTTGCGGGAGAAAGGGGTAGAGGTGATTTCTGAGATTGAGTTTGCAGGAAGGTATACCGACTCCCGAATGATTTGTATTACGGGAAGTAACGGCAAGACGACAACAACGTTGCTCATTCATCATATTTTGACGCAAGCGGGTGTGGATGCCGGTTTGGCGGGGAATGTCGGGAAAAGTTTGGCATTGCAGGTGGCGCAGGATGCTCATCCGGTATATGTGGTGGAATTATCAAGTTTTCAATTGGACGGGATGTTTCGTTTTAAGGCGGATGTTGCGGTATTGACTAATATAACTCCGGATCATTTGGATCGGTATGACCATAAATTTGAGAACTATGTTGATTCCAAGTTCCGGATTTTACAGAATATGGATACATCGGGATTGTTTATTTACGGTAAGGATTGCGATGTGGTGAAGGAGAGAGTGGAAGGAATGAAGCTAATTCCGGCTTGTGCCGGATTTACGTATGGAACGGAGGTAGAGAGAAACGGTGCTTACATGGACGGCAATCATGTGGTTGTACAGTGGGAGAATCGGCGTTTTTCGGTAGATAAGGCTGATATTAGCATTCAAGGCAGGCATAATGTATATAATGCGATGGCTGCCATTCTGGCGTGTATCCGCATGGGATTGACAGATGAGGCTATTCGGCTCGGTTTGAAGAGTTTTCCCCAGGTGGAACATCGTTTGGAGACGGTAGCGGTAAAGGGGGGGATAACTTATATCAATGATTCAAAAGCGACCAACGTGGATTCCGCTTGGTATGCTTTGGATAGCATGACGGCTCCGGTGGTTTGGATTGCCGGAGGAACAGATAAAGGAAATGATTATGAGGTGCTTTTACCTTTGGTGAAAGAGAAAGTGAAAGTGTTGATTTGTATGGGCGTGGATAATAAAAAATTGATAAACAGTTTTTCGCCTGTTTGTGAGGTGGTGGATACGCATAGTCTGGAAGAGACGATGATTGAAGCACGCAAGCGAGCTCGGCAAGGTGATGTAGTATTGCTTTCACCGTGTTGTGCCAGTTTTGATTTGTTTAAAAATTACGAGCAACGGGGGGAATTGTTTAAAAAGCAAGTGAAAGCTATTCCGGATTGATTTTAAGATATGGTATATGTTTAATTGGCAGAATAAGATAAGTTTTAAGGGAGATAAAGTACTTTGGTATGTGATTATCGGGTTGATGATTGCTTCCGTGATGGTGGTGTATTCGTCCACCGGTCGGTTGGCATACAGCGTGAAACATGGGAATACGAGTTTTTACCTGATAAAGCAACTTATCTTGATGGTGGTGTGCTTTGTGCTTATCTTGGGATTGCAGTCGGTTCATTACAGGTATTTGTTTAGATTTTCCAAGATTATTTTGGGCATGTCATTCATATTCCTTTTATGGGCGAAATTTGCGGGGACGAATCTGAATGATGCTGATCGCTGGATTACAATCCCGGGTATCGGATTTACTTTTCAGCCTTCGGAATTGGCAAAAATCGGGGTTATTTTGTATGTAGCCCGGATTATTACTTATTATCAGACGGAGAGAGGCTGTAGTGATGAAGCGTTGAAAAGTGTTTTGCTCTATGTAGGTCCGGTAATATTTCTGATATTTCTGGATAACTTTTCAACCTCTTTTTTATTGGGGCTTATTTGTATGACCATGTTGTTTGTGGGGCGTTTGAGGTTGCGTTTGATGTTTATGTCAATAGGAGCATTGCTTGGAACGGTCGGATTGATTTTATTATTGGCATTTACCGTGCCGCAGTTTGAAAAAATCGGACGTGTGGCGACAATAAAAGCTCGGATAATGGCTTTTTTTAAAGGTGGTCAGAAAGAGGGATATGATTATCAGGCAGAGCAAGCTAAAATTGCTGTGGCGAAAGGCGGTTTTTTAGGAGTTGGACCCGGTAACAGCGAGCAGCGTAATTTTCTGCCGCACCCTTATTCCGATTTTATTTTTGCCATTATTATAGAGGAGTATGGCTTGGTGGGAGGAGGCGCAATTATGCTATTTTATTTGATTGTATTATTTCGGGTGGGGGTGATTGTAAGAAAGTGTACACGTACTTTCCCGGCATTGTTGGTAACGGGGTTGGGGTTGAGTATCGTTTTTCAGGCTTTTGTGAATATGGGGGTTTGTGTGGGAGTTTTTCCGGTGACGGGACAGCCGTTGCCATTGGTCAGTATGGGAGGAACGTCGTTATTGTTTACAAGTGCTGCTTTGGGAATGATATTGAGTGTCAGTCACACATTTATGGATGAAGAGAAGGTTTTGAATGAGAATACAGAGGAGGGGGAAGAGGAGAATAAAGAAGAAATAGTTGGGGTAGAGAGTGAAATTCCCGGATATGAATAATTAAAAAAGTTGTATGAAACGAATTATTGTAAGCGGAGGTGGAACCGGAGGACATATTTTCCCGGCGTTGTCAATAGCCAATGCGTTGAAGCATATGGACAAAGAGGTGGATATTTTGTTTGTGGGTGCGGAGGGAAAGATGGAGATGGAAAAAGTGCCGGAAGCGGGGTTCCGGATTGTGGGTCTACCTGTGAGGGGATTGAAAAGAAAGTTGTCATGGGAGAACGTGAAGGTGCTGATTAATTTGTGGAAGAGCTTACAGAAAGCAAAGAAGATTGTAAAAGAATTTCATCCCGATGCAGTGGTCGGGGTCGGAGGTTATGCCAGCGGTCCGATCGGACGGGTGGCTGCCAAAGCGGGGATCCCGTTGGTGTTGCAGGAACAGAATTCGTATGCCGGTGTGACGAATAAATTGTTAGGAAAGAAAGCTGCTAAAGTGTGCGTGGCTTACGAGGGGATGGAGCGTTTCTTTGAACCGTCGAAGATTATTTTTACCGGAAATCCTGTACGAAAAGATTTAATGAATGAGGAAGGGAAACGTCAGGAAGGCTATATTTATTACGGGTTGAATCCGGAGAGAAAAACGGTTTTGATTACGGGCGGCAGTTTGGGGGCCGGTACGTTGAATAAAATGGTAAAGGAACATTTGCAGGAGTTGGGAATATGGGAGGATGTGCAGATTTTGTGGCAGTGTGGTGGATATTATTATGAGAAATTGAAAGAGGAATTGGCTGGGCTGTTACCTGAACAGATAAAATTGACTGCTTTTTTGAAGCGAATGGATTTGGCCTATGCGTGTGCGGATATTGTTGTTGCCAGAGCGGGCGCCGGTACGATTTCGGAACTGTGCTTGCTTAAAAAGACGGTAATATTGATTCCTTCTCCGAATGTAGCCGAGGATCATCAGACGAAAAATGCGATGGCGTTGGTGAATAAACAAGCTGCTTTAATGATAAAGGATGCAGAGGCTGTCGGGCAATTTGTTCCGGTTTTGTCCGGATTGCTTCAAAATGAAAAACAATGCCGGATGTTATCCGAAAATATAGGTCGATTGGCCATTCAGAATTCGGATGAGAAGATTGCTTCTGAGGTTCTAAAGTTGATAGATAGATGCAAAGAGAGATGAAAAGCATATCGGAACAGATTACTCATGTCTATTTTGTGGGGATAGGCGGTATCGGCATGAGTGCATTGGCTCGTTATTTTAAAGCGAACGGCTATCAGGTCGCAGGGTATGACCGTACTCCTTCGGATTTGACGAAAGAGTTGGATGAGAAAGAACATATTGCCGTTACTTACCGTGATGCGGAGGATGCAATCGGTGTGGAATACCGCGATAAGGCGAACACATTGGTAGTATATACGCCTGCCGTTCCGAAAGATAATAAGTTGTTGCTGTTTTTTGAGAAAGAGGGTTTTGTATTATATAAACGTTCGGAGGTTTTGGGGTGGTTGTCAGAGAAAGGTAAGGCATTGTGTATTGCGGGTACGCATGGGAAGACAACGACTTCAACATTGCTGGCTTATTTGCTGTATAACTCGTCGGTGGGGTGTAATGCTTTTTTAGGCGGAATCTCAATGAATTTCGGCACTAACTTGTTATTGGATATCTCCTCTCCTTATATAGTAGTGGAAGCGGATGAGTTTGACCGTTCTTTTTTACGGCTGACTCCGGAAATTGCCGCTATTACGGCGATGGATGAAGATCATTTGGATATTTATGGTAATCGGGAGAATTTAGTGGCGGCTTTTGAGGAATTTGCCTGTAAGGTGAGGAAGGGAGGAAAAGTATTTTTGAAAGAGGGGTTGAATTTAAGGAAAAGTAAGGTATCAGGATATTATGGTGTCGAGACACCTGTAGATTGTTATTCAGATCGGTTGAGAATAGACGGGGTGTATTCCGTATTCGATTATCACGGAATGAAGGCCGAGATAAAGGATTTAAGACTGGGAGTCCCCGGCCGAATGAATGTGGAGAATGCAACATTGGCAATTACGTTGGCATTGGAGGTTGGTGTGAAACCGGAGGAAATAAAAGAGGCATTGCCTGGTTTCAGGGGGGTATTGCGGCGGTTTAATATCCATACTTCAGGGCAGGTGATTTATGTAGATGATTATGCACATCATCCGAGGGAGATAGAGGCTGTATTAGGAGCTATTCGGGAAGTGTGGCCAGAGAAAAAATTGACAGTGGCTTTTCAGCCGCATTTGTATTCCCGGACAGCGGATTTGCATGATTGGTTTGCCCGGAGTTTGAATATGGCAGACGAGGTGATATTGCTGGATATTTATCCGGCTCGGGAATTGCCAATGCCGGGCGTTACTTCCGAATTAATCCGTAAGGATGTAACGAAACCTTCTACGGTTCTTACTAAAGAAGAGTTTTTTAACTTCGTGGAGGAGCATGTCAAGGAGGGAGTTTTTGTAACGTTGGGAGCCGGGGATATAGACCGTTTTGTTCCGATGTTATCGGAATTTTTTAGAAAAGAGAGAAATTAGCTGTATATGTATAAAGCAGGCCCTTACATATTATTTATCGGATTATTTGTATACCTGGTAATTGTGTTTACCTTTGTTTCCGCCAAGCGGGGGGAAATAAAGTGTAAGGGAATGCGGGTAATGGTACAGGATACGGTGATAAATGCTTTTGTGGATGAGGGGGATGTGATGAGGATTGTGAGGAAAAAGTATGGTGAGATTGTAGGGAGAAGCATAACGAAAGTAGATAAGGACAGCATCGAGCGGCTGCTTACCGGAAATTCGGTTATAAAATCGGCTCAGGTTTACTACAGTTTAGACGGTTATTTCCATGTAGAAATCAAACAACGTAGACCTGTACTTCGGGTACTGAACAAAGAGGGTTACTATGTTGATGAGGATGGGAAAATAATGCCGTTGTCACGTAAATATACTTCTCGTGTAGTGGTTGCAACCGGGAATATATCCAAGGAATTTGCTTGTGAAGAGTTATATCCTTTTGTAATGGCGTTGAGGAAAGATAAATTGTGGGATGCGTATGTGGAGCAAATTATAGTGAATGACAAGAGGGAAGTAACATTGATTCCTAAAGTTGGAAACTTTAAAATTGTTTTGGGTGCTTTGGAGGGGTATGAGGAAAAAATGGAGAAGTTGCGGTTGTTTTTGAAAGAGGGAATAGCCCGCAAAGGGTGGAATTTGTATAAGGAAATCAATTTGAAATTTGACAAGCAGGTTGTTTGTGTAAAAAAATAAATTAATTACAGATATTATGGGTTTGACGGCATCTTTGGATATTGGTTCGGATAAAATGGTCATGGCTGTTGCGGGGACGGATGGTCGGGAGGAATGTCGGTTGTCTGGTATCAAAATGATTGCTTTGCAAGGAGTGAAGGACGGCGTGATTGTAGATAAGGCAAAGGTAAAATCGTATATTCAATATTTGTTGAAGGAATTGGTAAAAGACAAACCGGTGGATGTGTTTAATATGTCTTTGGCGGGGAAAGCTGTCCGGGTCAGTGAGCATAAAGTCAGTGTATCAGTGCAGCGCAAGACAGTAAGGGAATCGGATTTGGGACGAGCGGAAAATGCATGCAGGGAACTAGTGACGTCCAAAGGAGGGGAAGTTGTGGATATGATACCGATTGCCTATTCGACAGACCGGGGTGAGTATACGGATAATCCTTTGGGACGGACGGCACGTACGCTGGAAGTTCGTTTTAGAGTATACGTTTCCGACTCGCTTTATTTGAAAGAAGTACGGCAGCTGCTGGAGGAGTGTGGTATACGGAATGTGCATTTCTTCTCAGTGGCAAGGGCCTATATGGAAGCGTTGGATGTGCATGAGTCAAAGGCGCGTTTTGCATTGTTGGATTTGGGTGCGGCTCATGTGGGTGTCATGTTGTTTCGGAATGGAATGTTGGAGCATGAGGTATTATTGCCTTTGGGATGCAATACAATAGAGGGGGATATTAAGAGCGCTTTTCGTTTGGGGGAATTATCTCAGGCGAAAAAGATGAAACAGCTTTACGGAGGGGCATTGCGGTCTGTTTGTAAAAGTGGTAAAGTGCAGATTCCCGATACAAATAAGCAGGTAGACAGACGGGATTTGGTCAAAGTGATACAGTGCCGTTTAGAAGAGTTGCTGGAGGGCGCTTTGTATCAGTTGCAGCAATGGCGTTTTACGGAAAATGATAAAGAAATATTGCTTACCGGTGGCGGATGTCGGATGTCAGGGACGGATGCATTGTTGTCGAAATTATCCGGACAAAAAGTAGGATATGCGAAAGCGAAGAGGATAACGGCTATCGGAGAGGAAATTTTGCAGGCACCGGCTTGTCTGGTTGTGTTGGGATTGCTTTTGTGTGAGCATTTGGAACCTGTGGAAGAAAAAAGCGGGATAACGGGATGGTTGTCCAATTTGTTTAAGTGATGAGTTTAATGGTAAATATAATTTATGGATAATAATGATGAGTTGTTGGCATTGAAGTTGCCCGAACAGAAGGAGTCTATTATAAAGGTGATAGGTGTCGGCGGGGGAGGAAGCAATGCGGTAAACCATATGTGCCGTCAAGGAATTCATGGGGTGGAATTTGTTGTGTGCAATACGGATATTCAGGCCTTGCGTTTAAGTCCGGTGAAGAATAAAATACAACTTGGCAAGGAATTGACAGAAGGACGAGGAGCAGGGTGTGTGCCGGAGCGGGGGCGTCAGTCAGCGGTAGAGAGTATGGATTTTGTGCGGGGATTATTGGCTCACAAGACGAAGATGGTGTTCATTACGGCAGGTATGGGCGGAGGTACCGGAACGGGTGCGGCGCCGGAAATTGCCAAACAAGCAAAGGAGTTGGGGATATTGACGATAGGGATTGTGACATTGCCTTTTAGTTTTGAGGGACGGCGGAAGATGGAACAGGCCATGGATGGTATTGATGAATTGGAGCAATACGTGGATGCTTTGTTGATTATCAAGAATGACCGCTTGAAGGATATTTATGGGGACTTGAAGTTATCGGAGGCTTTTGCGATGGCGGATAATGTATTGACAATAGCAGCCAAGAGTATAGCCGAGATTATAACATTTAAAGGATATGTGAATGTGGATTTTGCGGATGTGGACGGTGTGATGCGTAATAGCGGCGTTGCTCTGATGGGGGCGGCGGAGGCTACGGGAGAGGACCGGGCGATGAAAGCGTTGGAGGAAGCATTGATTTCTCCGCTATTGAATAGTCATGATATTCGCGGGGCTTCCAATATTTTATTGAATATGCTTTATGGAGAAAAGGAAGTGACAATGGATGAGATTACCCTTATTACTGAAAATTTGCAGGAGCGGGTTGGTGGAGACGTGAATGTGATTTGGGGAGCGGGGAAGGATGAAACATTGGGGGATGCGTTGCGGGTTGCTGTGATTGCCGTCGGTTTCAATCGTAATGGGAATGTCGGGGTGAATGTGGGAAGTACAGCGTTTGTTGCTCCGAGAGTACAGAAACCGGAGGTTGTATTTAAGGTAGAGGAATTGCCGGAAGAATTGGAAATGGTGACGATGACAGCGGCTGAACTGGAAGAGCAGGCGCGGCAAAAGAGACAGAAACAAGAGGAACAGAAGATAAAAAAGCAGCAACACCAGCGGGAGGAAAAGCAGCGTAAGGGGGTAAACGATATGCCCGATACGGATAATTGGTTTAAGCGTAAATTCGGGAACATTTTTAATGAAGATTCGTGGGATACGGAGATGAAGTAGTGTGAATAAAAAGAAAAGTCGATTATGATAGACGGATTGGTAAATTTTAATTTGGATGAAGTGTCTCCGACGATTATCAAGGTAATCGGTGTCGGCGGGGGAGGAGGCAATGCCGTAGAATATATGTATTCCAAAGGAATATGCGACGTGGATTTTGTGGTGTGTAATACGGATGCGCAGGCTTTGGAAAATAGTCCGGTGCCGATAAAGATTCAGTTGGGGGTGGAATTGACAGGGGGACATGGTGCGGGGAATAAGCCGGAGATTGGAGAAAAATCGGCGGAGGAAAGTTTGGAGGAGATTACCCGTATGTTAAAGAAAAACACCCGAATGGCTTTTATTACGGCAGCAATGGGAGGTGGAACGGGTACAGGAGCTGCACCGGTGATTGCCAGGTTGGCAAAGGATATGGGAATACTGACGGTTGGAATTGTGTCTATTCCTGCCCGCTTTGAGGGACCGAAGCGTTTGAATCAGGCGCGGGAGGGATTGAGGCGATTGAAAGACCATGTGGATTGCTTGATAGTTATAGATAACGAGAAGATTAAACGGATATATGGCTCACAGACTATTACGGCGGCTTTTGCCAAGGCGAATGACGTGTTGAATATTGCGGCGAAAGGTATTGCCGAGGTAATAACGTTGCCGGGATATATTAATGTGGATTTCGCGGATGTGAAAACGGTTATGACAGATAGCGGTGTGGCTATTATGGGGGCGGCACAGGCTTCCGGGGAAGACCGGGCTAAGCGGGCTATTACGGAAGCGTTGGATAGTCCGTTATTGAATAATAATGATATTCGCGGGGCGAAGAATATTTTGTTGAATATTACATCGGGTACGAATGAGATAACGATGAATGAAATGACGGAGATAACGTCTATTATTATTCATCGGGTAGGGGATACTGCTGCGGTAATTTGGGGTGTAGGAACGGATGAAGAATTAGGTGATGCGATTTCGGTGACAATTATTGCTACGGGCTTTCCGAAAGATGATATCGAGATTTTAGACCAGCCTGCGGTGCGGCACGAAGAAAACGGGTTACTGCTGAGTCCGGAGGAAGTAGTACTGAAGCCGGATTTGGAACCGGAAGAGATTGAGGAATTATTTACAACACCGGCATACGAAAGAAGACGGAATGTCCGGATTATTTAATCATATTGAATGGAAAAATTTAGAGAATTAGGTTTAGACGGGGAGATTCTGAAAGGAATTGCTGATTTAGGGTTTGAGACTCCGAGTCCGATACAGGAGAAAGTAATTCCTGTTATTTTAAGTGAAGAGCGAGACTTGGTCGCTTTGGCGCAAACAGGAACGGGAAAGACGGCGGCTTTCGGCTTGCCTTTGTTGCAAAAGTTGGAGGTTGAGAAAAAGAATATACAAGTACTGATATTGAGTCCGACACGGGAATTGTGTGTGCAGATTGGGAATGATTTGAAGAATTATTCCAAATATTGTCCTGGCGTGCAGATTGTTTGTGTTTACGGCGGAACGGATATCCGGAGACAGATTCGGGATGTAAGTAAAGGTGTGCATATATTAGTGGCAACTCCGGGACGTTTATGTGACTTGATAAAGAGAGGGGCAGTGGATATTGATGCGGTAAAAGCAGTGGTATTGGATGAAGCGGATGAAATGTTGAACATGGGATTCAAGGAGGACTTGAATTTTATTCTGGATGAGACTCCGGAAATGCGTAAAACGTATCTGTTTTCAGCAACGATGCCTCGGGAAGTGGAGCGCATTGCACGGAATTATCTGCATTCTCCGCTGGAAATTTCCGTAGGTAAGAAGAATCAGGGAGCAGATACGGTGCGTCATGAGTATTACCAAGTAAAGGCGAAAGATTGTTATGAGACACTGCATCGGGTGATTGATTGTGCTCCCGATATGTATGCGATTATTTTTACACGTACCAAGATAGATGCTCGGGATATTGCCCATAAGTTGCAGAAAGACGGTATCGACTGTGACGCACTGCACGGAGATTTGAGCCAGACGCAACGCGATGAGGTGATGGCACGTTTCCGGTCTAAACGTTTGAAAGTATTGGTGGCGACGGATGTGGCGGCACGTGGGTTGGATGTGGATAATCTGACGCATGTGATTAATTTTAATTTGCCGGAAGATGTAGAGAGTTATACGCATCGGAGCGGGCGTACGGGACGTGCTGGCCGGGAAGGAATTTCGGTGGCGATAGTTCATTCCAAAGAAAAAGGAAAATTGCGTCGCATCGAAGGAGTACTTAAGAAGAAATTTGAATACAAGGAAGTGCCGGGAGGAGATGAAGTGTGTCGGGCGCAGTTATTGTATTACGCAGATAAAATATTGGCGGCGGAACCGAAAGAGACATTGGTAAATTACCAGCAGGAATTGTTTGAGAAATTTGCGGAATTGAGCAAAGAAGAGTTGATACAGAAAATTGTTGCTTATGAGTTCGGCAAATTGTTGAAAAAATATGCCGGAGTAGAAGACCTTAACCTTTCGGAGTCTGAACGACAGGGAGGTAGAGAAAGGCGTCGCGGAGGTCGCTTGGAGGAATCGGCTCGTGAATTTACAACATTTAGCGTCAATGTAGGGAAAGAGGACGGATTTACGCCCCGCGATTTGATGGCGATTATTAATGAAAATGCACCTCGCAAGGGCCTGGAGATAGGAAGTATACGAATATTTGAAGGCAATACGAAATTTGAGGTGGACATTCGCGGGATAAACGGTTTTGCAGCTTGTTTCCGGAATGTCAATTTTAATGGATTACCGTTTACATTGACGGAAGTGAAAGACCGTTATGGCCGAGACCGAGACCGCGGAAAAGACGGTGGACGGCGCAATGGACGCGATTTTGGGGGCAAGAAGCGTAACTCCACAGCTAATAATAAATGGCGTAAGAATGAAAGTCGTTTTGGAGATAAAAGGAAAAGTTCCGGAGCTAAGAAACGTAAAAAATCCACTTGAAAGAGTGGATTTTTTGATGTTTCCGTGAATTTTATGATATTTTTAGCCGAATAGTGTATTTATGGGGAGGAATATTTACTTTTGTTAATCTGAAAACAATTCACATGGGAGTAATCATTCGGCAGAGCATTAAGGCGACGGTTTTTAATTACATAGGTGCCTTTATAGGTTTCTTGACGACTTTTTTTATTTTGACGAAATATGTAGAGCCGGAGGTTATTGGATTGACAAAAGTGATGTATGAAGTGGCGGCATTGGTGGCCGGTTTTGCGCAATTGGGTACTTCTGCTTCGGCCATGCGTTTTTTCCCTTATTTTCGGAATCCGGAAAATAATCATAACGGATTTTTCTTTTATTTGATGTTGATGCCGGCAATAGGGTCTGCAGTGTTTATCGGGTTATTTTTTCTTTTGAAGGGACTCATTATTGACTTTTTTGCCAAAAAGTCGCCTCTGTTTGTCGAATATTCCTCGTGGGTAGTTCCTTTGACTCTTTTTTTGCTTTTCTGGACAGTGCTGGAGGTTTATTCTAATTTGCTGATGCGGATAGTGGTTCCTAAGTTTATTCGTGAGGTAGGTGTACGGGTGATGTTATTGGTGGTGTATATGTTTTATGCTTTCCGATTGCTGGATTTGGCAGGTTTGGTTACGGGTTGTGTGTGCGTGTACGGAATGGCAATGTTGTGTACCTTTGTGTATGTATCGCACATTGGAACCATTTCAATGAAGCATAATTTTGCTTTTATCGATAGGGATTTGCGGAAAAAGATACTGTATTATACGTTATTTCTGATTGTCGGGGCTTTTGGGGGTAGTATTATGGCTCAATTGGATTTATTTATGGTTAGTTCCAAGATGGGCTTGGATTATGCAGGTGTCTATACAGTGGCTTTTTATATGGCAGCGGTTATTGAGATGCCGGCTCGTTCAATCCTTGCCATATCTTCTCCTTTGGCTGCAGCAGCATTGAAAGAGGGGGATTTTGTAAAAGCCAATGAGTTATACAAGAAAGTTTCTTTGCATCAGTTGATCGCCGGGAGTTCGCTGTTCTTGATGATATGGATTAATATTGATAACATTTTTGATATTATTCCCAATGGAGATGTGTATGAGACGGGGAAGTGGGTGGTATTCTTTATCGGCTTAAGCAAATTAGTTGCTATTACGCTGAATTTCGGAGGGACGTTGATTTCTTTTTCGCGTTATTACTATTGGGGATTGTATTTCACGTTCTTCTTGACTGCTTTAACGATTTACACAAACTATTTATTGATTCCTCGTTTTGGAATTACAGGTGCGGCGGTAGCTTCGTTTATTACGTGCTTGATCAGCTATTTGTGGCAACAATGGATTGTATTGAAGAAAGTGAAAGGTAATCCCTATGATGTGGCCATGCTGAAACAAATAGGGATGGTGGTATTGTTGTTTGGGGTGAACCATATTTTACCGGTATGGAAGATTTCACCTATCTTGGATGGTTGTTACCGTTCTTTGGTTATCGGAGCATTTTGGTCGGTTTTGATTCATCGTTTGCGTGTATCAGAAGAATTGAACCGTTTGATTGGTAAGATCAGGAATCGAGTTTGGCGCATATTTGATGCACCTTCTGACCCAATAGATTGATTTTATAAATATTTTGATATTTTCTGTGCGTAAAACAACTTTCATTCACATCTCATATTCAGCCCATTGGGGGAGGAAAATGGTATGTGAATGGAAGGAAATGTAATTAAATATCTTGATTAGAATGAACAAAAATCCCAATGATGGTGGTATGCGTAGATGAATGGAAAAAAGAAAGCTCGAAAGTAAGATAGAGGACCTTTAGAAGATTGAGGATAGATAAGATTTTTATAAATGAGACATAAATAACATAGGTGAAAAAGGGCAAATATATTGTTTTTCATCAGATACTTATACAAACTTTGTGTAAGTTGTAATGAAGATTGCTGAGATTGGTTGTAAATATAGGAAAGGAAATAATGCCAGTTTTCATTATGTCGCAGTTTATTTAAGTAAATAATACCCTGAAAATAAGGAGTAAAAAAGTTTGGAGTGTTGTGTTTTTGATTGATAAGAGCTGTTGCTGATAATTTATGTAGCCGACGCCAATTTAAGGGTTCGTCTATTTGGATAATACCGTGGTGAAAATGGGCGCAAATAGCTAACCAGTAATCGTAACAAACAGGAGCGGGGAGATTTACTTTCTGTATCAGATCCTTTCGGATAAGCATGGTGTGACCGGCAATATAATTTCCGAAGATTTGGCTTTCTATGTTATAGATAGGTATTCTTATTTGTTTTAAATTGTCAGAGTATACATCATCAACGTAATAGGCCGAAAAACAGATATCATGTTTTCCAATGTGTTCAATTTGTTTTTCGAGCTTATTTGCAAGCCATATATCGTCTTGGTCAGAAATGGCAATATATTCCCCCGTAGCGCGCTCCATGGCGGAAAAAAAGTTTTGGTTGATGCCTAAATGCTTTTCGTTTTGGAATAGTTGGATATAGGGGTATCGGGATTGAAAACGGTGAATGGTTTCTATTGTGCTATCCGTTGATCCATCGTCTTGGATAATGAGTTCATGAATAGGATAAGTCTGTGTTACTATGCTGTTTAATTGTTGTTCGATATATGGTATTCCGTTATATGTACACATAATAACGGATATTTTTTTGAAAATATCCATAAAATGTTATTATAAATTTTGAACAAAAGTAGAAAATATGGCTAATAACTAAAGTCATTGCCTTATAAATATATTTTGTTACTTTTGTAATTATCTTTTGGGTTATCGAAAATAGGAGTAAATGAACGTTGCAGTAATATTAGCGGGGGGAGTAGGAAGCCGTTTGGGATTTTCTACGCCAAAGCAGTTTTTTAAGGTGGCGGGTAAAATGGTGATTGAACATACGGTGGATGTGTTTGAACACAATAGTCATATTGATGAGATTGCCATTGTATCCAATCCTTTTTATATCGCTGAAATTGAATCATTGGTGCTTCGGAATGGTTGGAAGAAAGTGAAAAAGATTCTGAGAGGGGGGAAAGAACGCTACGATTCGAGTTTATCGGCGATACAGGCTTATGATGCTCCGGGGATTAATCTTATTTTCCATGATGCGGTGCGTCCTTTGGTGAGTCATCGTATTATTGACGATGTGGTCCAGGCTTTGGAAACCTATCGGGCAGTTGACGTGGCTTTGCCTTCTGCCGATACGATTGTTGAGGTGGAGGGTGATTTTATCGAGACGATTCCCGACCGTTCCCGTCTCCGGCGCGGACAGACGCCGCAGGCTTTTCGATTGGAAACGATTCGGGAGGCTTATCGGATTGCTTTGCAAGATCCTGCCTTTAAAGTGACTGACGATTGCGGGGTGGTGAAAAAATATCTTCCGGAAGAAAAGATTTATGTGGTTGCCGGCGAAGAAGCCAATATGAAGCTGACGTACAAGGAAGATACCTATTTGCTGGATAAATTCTTTCAATTGAAGAAAAGCGAATGGGGTGATTTTAAACTCGAAAGAGAGCAATTCCGGGGAAAAGTGGCTGTTGTCTTCGGAGGGCATTACGGAATAGGGGAATGTATCGTGGATCTATTGAAAGAATACGGAGCCAACGTGTATGTCTTTTCACGCAGATTAAATCAGACGGATGTCGCAGAGCGCGGACAAGTGCATAAGGCCTTGGAGGAGGTGGCTAAGCAAGAGAATGCGATAGATTTTGTCATTAATACGGCAGGGGTTTTGAATAAAGAACCGCTTGCAAATATGGATTATGAAACCCTCCGAAAAGCGATAGATGTGAATTATCTGGGTGTGGTGAACGTGGCGCTAGAGTCGTTGGAATATTTGAAAAAGACACAAGGGCAATTGCTCTTTTTCACCTCCAGTTCTTATACACGCGGGCGTGCATTCTATAGCATTTATTCTTCTACGAAAGCAGCCGTGGTGAACTTTGTACAGGCTATTGCCCAAGAATGGGATGCGTGGGGAATCAAGGTCAATTGCATTAATCCGGAACGTACGAAAACACCTATGCGCATACAGAACTTCGGAAATGAACCGGAAGATACCCTATTATTACCGGAGAAGGTGGCAGAGGCATCTTTGCAAACTTTGGCTTCTGATTTTACAGGACAAGTGATAGACGTGAAATTACAGTGAAAGAATGGGGAACGGGAATACTTATCTTCAGAAAAGCGTTGAGGCTAATTTAAGGGCTACCCAATTAAAGATATTGGATATTTTATTGTTGTTTGACGGTATCTGCCGGAAATATGGATTAAGGTATTGGCTGGATGGGGGGACATTGTTGGGAGCTGTAAGGCATCAGGGATTTATTCCTTGGGATGATGATTTGGATATCGGTATGCCATCAGAGGATTTAAGGCGTTTTTTAGAAGTGGCTTCCCAGGAAATACCGACTCATATTGAATTACAAACGCGTAAAAATGCAGGAGGGTATTTTTATTGTGTGCGATTGTATGATAAAAATTCATTCCTTTTAGGCAAAGACGGGATTCATGATGTTGCTTTTAGCGGGGTATGTTTGGAGATATTTGAATTTATTTCCTATCCTTCTTTTGCGTTGAAGTTAGTGAAGCACATAACCCGTAAGATTTGTATCAGTAAAATTTATTTTAACGCCTTGCATCGGATTACAGGAAGCTCGTGTGTGAAATATTTCTTTTTCCGCATTCGTTATGGGGAGTATTGGCTTATTTGGTGGATTTTGACATTTTTACGGGGGGGAAAATATATATCCAATGTGCCTTATAATAATGTTTACGGGATTGTTCATCGGGTGCGAGACATTTATCCGTTGTCGGAAATAGGATTTGAAGGGCATACGTTTAATTGCCCGGCTAATCCTGATGGATATTTGACGGATTTGTATCGTAATTACATGCAATTACCCCCAGAAGAAAAGCAAAAGCCGACTCATACGTTATACGTTAATCCTTCTTTAAGTGATGAAAAATGAGTTTGATACACCGGTATTATTGATTCTGTTCAATCGTTTGGATACAACACAACGGGTTTTTAATCAAATTCGGAAAGTACGTCCCAAATATCTTTATGTGTCGGCTGATGCCCCACGTCCTAATCATCCGGATGATATTGAGAAATGCCGTGCGACGCGTGATATAATCAAACAGATTGATTGGGATTGTGAGTTGCATACTTGTTTCAGAACAGAGAATCTGGGATGTGGCAAAGGCGTAGTTGCAGCTATCTCGTGGTTTTTTGAACAGGTTGAACAAGGAATTATATTGGAAGACGATATTTTTCCTTCAGAAGATTTTTTTTACTATTGTGATGAATTGTTGCGTAGATATAAGGACACGTACGAGGTGGCTTTAATTAGTGGGAATAATTATAGCGGCAAATGTTTTGGAGAGGCGTCTTATTATTTCTCTTGTTATCCGCATACTTGGGGGTGGGCAACGTGGCGATGGACATGGGAAGGTTTTGATTTGTTCCTTGATGATTATTCCTTAAAAGAATTCAAGCAGGTATTGAAGTGGTGTGATTTTCGATGGAATGATCGTCAAATGCAATTGGATCGTTTTAAGATCATGAAGAAGCGGGGAACCGACGGTTGGGACTGGCAGTTTATGTTTCATATTTGGCGAAATCGGCAGTTGTCAATAATTCCTAATGTTGCCTTGATTCAAAATATTGGTTTTGGAGAAGATGCTACACATTTTAAGGTGAAATGTGCTACTAAGTCGATGATACAAAACAAATTGGAGGGGGCGATATTGCCACTGACACATCCGCAGATGGTAGAACGTCATACAGAAGCAGACACTCAATATTTGCCTTATGTTCAAATTGTCTTACCTTATTTTCATCGTTTGGTGAAGATTCGCAAGTCTTTTTTGTGGTGGGGATGGAGATGGTTCAGAAGACAAGTGTTGGTTAAACCGAAATTACAGAGGTAATGAAAGTACTTTTAGTGAATACATCTGAACGAAGAGGGGGAGCGGCTGTTGCTTGTAATCGGCTGATGAGAGCTCTAAATAAATTGGATGGGGTGGAAGCGAATATGTTGGTGCGGGATAGAGATACGGCAGATCCTCATGTTTTTAGTGTAAATACTTCTTGTTATAATCGTTTATTAAATTACGGGCGTTTTTGTTGGGAGCGTTTGAAGATATTCCTTTGTAATGGTTTTTCTCGAAAAACACTTTTTGCAGTTTCGACGGCTGCCACCGGAATCAATATCAGCACTCATCAGAAGCTACAGGAAGCGGATATTATTCATTTGCATTGGATAAATCAAGGCATGCTTTCCTTAAAAGGTATACGGGAATTATTAAAATCGGGTAAGCCTATTGTATGGACGATGCATGATATGTGGCCTTGTACGGCGATATGTCATTATTCGTGGGAATGTATGAACTTTTATGAAGAATGCGGGAAATGTCCCTTTTTGAATTCAGACAGACAAAATGATTTATCTAATCAAGTATGGAAGAATAAATGTTATATAAAGACATCAAATATTCACTTGGTAACGGTTAGTTCTTGGTTGGCAGAACAGACTAGAATGAGTTCTTTGACAAAGAATCTGAAAGTGACAGTTATTCCTAATGTCATAGATACATCTATTTTTCGACCTCAGGAAAAAATGACAATTCGAAGAAAATATTCTTTTCCTATAGATAAGAAGATTGTATTGATGGGAGCTGTTTGTTTAGACAATTCGATAAAAGGTTTTCAATTTTTAAATGAAGCATTAAATATGTTGTCACAAAAACGTAATGATCTTCTTTTGTTTCTGTTTGGGACAATAAAAAATAAGGATCTCCTTTTAAAGAATTTGCGTGTACCTTATGTGTCATTTGGTTTATTGAATGATAATAGGCAGATTGCGGAATTGTATGCAATTGCAGATGTGACAGTTGTTCCTTCTTATTACGAAACATTTGGACAAACAATAATAGAGGCAATGGCATGTGGTTGTCCTGTCGTAAGTTTTAACAATAGCGGTCAGACTGATATTATAGATCATAAGGTAAATGGATATTTGGCAGAGTATAAGAATCCGGATGATCTTGCCAATGGAATTCAATGGGTGTTAGATAATGAGGATTCACCTATTCTTTCTTATGCTTGTATAAAAAAAGTTTTTGAGAATTATACAGAAGAGATAATTGTTCAAAAATATTACAGCTTGTATAATCAATTATTAAACGCAAAAGAATGAGCTTGAGATTCTCCATAATAACAGTGACATATAATGCAGCAGAGGTATTGGAACGCACGATTCAGAGTGTGGAAAGGCAGGAGAATGCAAATATTGAATATTTGATTATTGACGGGAAGTCTACGGATGCAACTTTGGATATTGTTCAAAAGTATGAGAATTGCGTAAATTGTTGTATCAGCGAGCCGGATGAGGGGTTGTATGATGCCATGAATAAAGGATTGAAACAGGCGACGGGGGATTATCTCCTTTTTCTGAATGCAGGAGATACATTGCAGGGGAATGATGCCATTGCTAAAATCACACAAGTGGCTGAAAGGGAGAATATTCCTGATATTCTTTATGGAGAGACGGATTTAGTGGATAACAACGGGCAATTTATAGCTCATCGGCGTTTAAGAACTCCGGAACGTTTGACGTGGAAAAGTTTTCGTATGGGCATGCTGGTTTGTCACCAGGCTTTTATTGTTAAACGAACATTGGCACCGGAATATGATTTAAGCTATCGTTATTCTGCAGATTATGACTGGTGCATTCGTTGTATGAAAGTAGCGGAAGGGATTGTAAATACTCGTTTGCGTTTTATTAATTATTTAAATGAGGGACTTACGACGGCAAATCGTAGAGCGTCATTGAAGGAACGTTATCGTATTATGCGGAATTATTATGGCAAGTTTCCTGTTTTTTTGTTGCATATTTGGTTTGCGGTCCGTTTTTGTTGGGCGCAATTCATTAAAGGAGTGGTTTGAATTAATTTAAGATATGGCATATTTCTCGATTATTATTCCTGTCTACAATCGTCCACAGGAAGTAAAGGAATTATTAGAAAGTCTTTCTCAACAAACGAATAAAGATTTTGAGGTAGTTATTGTGGAAGATGGTTCTACATTGAGATGTGAGGAAGTAGTCCATGAATATACAGGGCTATTGAATATAAAGTATTATTATAAATCGAATTCCGGGCGAAGTCAGTCCAGAAATTATGGAATGGAGCGGGCTACGGGAGAATATTTGGTCTTTTTTGATTCTGATTGTATTATTCCTGAAGAGTATTTTGGTCGGGTGAAGAAATATCTCGAAACAGCTTGGGAGGATTGTTACGGAGGACCGGATGCTGCACATGCTTCTTTTTCCAATTTGCAGAAAGCTGTCAATTATTCGATGACTTCGTTTTTTACAACGGGAGGTATACGCGGTGGCAGGAAAGGATTGGAGAAATTTGTACCGCGTACGTTTAATATGGGGTTTTCGATGGAGGTGTACAGAAAAGTCGGAGGATTCAAGGATATGTTCGGGGAAGATATAGATTTGAGTACCCGGATTGCCGATGCTGGATTTTCAACGGCGCTTTATCAGGACGCTTATGTATATCACAAAAGGAGAGTTAGTCTGAAATCCTTTTATAAACAGGTCTATGTGTTCGGAATGGCGCGTATTGACTTGTATCAATTGCATTCGCAATCCTTGAAACTGGTGCATTGTTTTCCGGCGGCCTTCGTGATAGGGAGCATCTTGTTGCTTCTTCTTTGTTTTCTTAGCTTCTGGATGCTTCTGCCTTTGGGGGTATACGTGATGGCTGTTTTTATCGGCGCATTTTGTAAAAACGGTTCGCTTTCTATCGCATTATTGGCCGTATGTGCCGCTTTTGTCCAGTTATTTGGCTACGGCAACGGATTCCTCTCTGCTTTTTGGAAAAAAGTCATATTGCGGAGAGAAGTGGATAAAGAAGAAGAATTGGAGAAACATTATAAAAAGAAATGACGTTTCGATAAGCATCATTTTCTTTATAGAATACCTTTGAAATACCGGATGGTTTCTTTCAATCCGTCCTCCAGACTGATAAGAGGCTCCCAGTTTAATTTTTCCCGAGCCAGAGAAATATCCGGTTTGCGTTGTGTCGGATCATCCGAAGGGAGGGGAAGATATATGATTTTTGACTTGGAACCGGTCAGGCGGATAATATGTTCTGCCAGTTCCCAAATGGTAAATTCCCCGGGATTCCCGATATTGACAGGACCGATAAATTCCTCTCCGGTAGCCATCATACGGGTCATGCCTTTTATCAGGTCGTCAATGTATTGAAAACTACGGGTTTGATTTCCTGTTCCGTAGATGGTAATGTCTTTATTCTGCAGTGCCTGTACGATAAAATTGGAGACAACACGCCCGTCTTGGGGGTGCATGTTGGGACCGTAGGTGTTGAATATCCGTATGATTTTTATTTTTACCTGATATTGCCGGTGGTAATCCATAAAAATAGTCTCGGCACAGCGTTTCCCTTCGTCATAGCAAGAGCGGATACCGATAGGATTCACATTACCCCAGTAACTTTCTGTCTGAGGATGAATCTTTGGGTCTCCGTACACCTCGCTTGTAGATGCCTGCAGTACTTTCGCTTTTACTTGATTGGCCAGATTTAGTACGTTAATGGCTCCCATGACTGAAACATTAATTGTCTTGATCGGGTCATATTGGTAATGAATCGGAGAAGCCGGACAAGCCAGATTGTATATTTCGTCCACCTCGGCATGATAGGGATTCATGATATCGTGCCGAATAAGCTCAAAGTAAGGACTTTTAAGTAAAGGAAGAACGTTATCTTTACTTCCTGTAAAATAATTGTCCAAACAAAGCACTTCATGACCTTGTTCCAATAAATATTTGCATAAATGTGAACCGATGAATCCGGCACCTCCTGTGACTAATATTCTTTTTTTCATGATTTGCAATTCCTTCTTTTAAGTGTAAAAACATAGAAAACGGTCAATCCTAATAATAAAAACATACCGCAATAAGCAATAATCTGAGTAATGCCAATACTTGCAGGTTTAAAGGTCATGACAATTTCATGTTCCCCTCCAGGAATATATATTCCTCTCAATACATAATTTGCACGTATGATTGGGACTTCTTTCCCGTCAATAGTTGCTTTCCAGCCATGTGGATAATAGATTTCAGAGAAAATACCTAAGCCTCCTGTGGTAGAAGTGGCTTTATAATGAAGTTCATTCGGAAGATAATGAGTTAATAAAATACTTGATATTGAATCTTTAGTTGTTTGTTTATCTTTTAATACAGGTTTAAATCTTTTGTCAATAATAGCACTTGTTGCAGGTGATAAATTTGTTAATGCACTGATTTCTTCGTCCGCATTGTCAACCCATTGAATGTTTTCAACAAACCATGCATTTCCCAAGGCATTAGGATTGGATACAGCTTGTATATGATTATTATTTGCTACAATAAAATACTTGGTATTGAGCATATCGAATACATTTGCATGACCTTTGGCTAAATGATGATCAATCAATTCTTGGTAACGACGTAATTTGGCTGCGTGATAACCACCTATTGATTTATGATAGAACGAAGTGTTACTTTCATTAAAAGCATTGCCGGTTGTATTGAATACTCTAAAATTAGGGTCTTTGTCTTTCAGTATTTCAACATCTGCAGAGTTCTTGGTAAAGAAAGAACTGATATTTTGGGCCTTTTGTTGTGGAATAAATGAACTGGCATTCAGATAGCGTTTATCAACACTCCATAAATCAATAAGACAAAGAGCAATTAATGCTCCGACAAATAAATTCGGTTTTAATTGTTTTTTAGAATATAGCCATAACAGAATACCGCCGATGCCTATGATAATCACAGATCTCCAGGCATCACTTTGAAAAATATTCATTCGTACTTTTTCCAAGGCGTCAATTACTGCCCCGATTTGAGGATTTTGTGAGGCTTGTGGCAGAAAGTTTCCGGCTTCTATTTCACTTAAGAAATTAAAGAAAACTCTGGGTATGAGGGCAAATAGAAGAGCTACACCTCCTGTCAAAGCAAAACTGATATATATATATTTCTTTTTATTTTTTAAAATGGATGGATTTTTGATAAGTTCAATAACCATTAAACTGCCCAATAAAGGTATGATAAGTTCTGCTATGACCAGAATAGAAGATACTGACCGGAATTTGGAATACATTGGGAAATAATCTGCGAATAAATTGGTAAATGCCATGAAATTCTTTCCCCATGATAAAAATAAGGTAATGATGAATGTTCCGAGTAAATACCATTTTAGCTTGCTATTTAGTAAGAACAATGCCATAAAAAACAATGTCATGAAAAAAGCTCCGGCATATACGGGACCTGATGTAAATGGTTGATTCCCCCAATAGTGATTTTGTTGTGCGATGGTTTGTCGGAATAGAGGTTCTACTTTATTTATGGCTTTATTGTTGCCGATGTATCCTGTTGCTCCTCCTTTGGTATTGGGGATAAGTAATGTCCAACTTTCTCCAATGCCATAACTCCATTGTACCATATAATCCCGATTCAATCCATTGCTGGTTTTATTGGCGGCATCATGCGTAAGTTCCGATTTGCCTCTGATAGTTTCTTTGCTGTATTCCCAGGTGTGGTATAAATTAGGAAGATTAATCATGATAGCGATTAGCGTGGCGATACAAAACATGCCTGTTGCCTTGAAAAAATCGGGTAACGAATGTTGTTTCCAATTGTCGACTAATACGAAGAGCATATAGGCGCCGACAATAAACATGGAATAGTAAGTCATCTGTACATGATTGGAGGAAATCTGAAAAGTCATGAACAAAGCTGTGAGGACTCCTCCTAACAGATATCTCTTCTGATAGGTCAGCACAATTCCTGCTATTGTAGGAGGGATGTAAGCAAGGGTGAGAACTTTCCAGATATGCCCGGCTTCAATGATAATAAAGAAGTAGGAAGAAAAAGCATAACCGATAGCACCCAATATGGCAATGTTGCTTCTTGCTCCAAAGACGATAAGCAAAATATAAAATCCAATCATCAGTATAAATACAAAACTGACAGGATCGGGCAAATATAATTTATAGAGTTTCTTCAGTTGTATAATGATGTTGTTGGAAGTGTAGCTGGGAGCCATCTGATAAGTCGGCATTCCGGAAAATTGCGAATTGGTCCAACGGGAAATCTCTCCAGTTTGTTGTTGATATTCTGTAATCTCCTGTCCGGCTCCACCACGACTGTCGCCCCCTAATACCGTTTTCCTCTCAAAAATTTCCGGAGAGAAATATAGAACAGAAATCAATAAAAATATAACAACGGCTCTTACGTGGGGGAGGATTAACTGGAGATTTACATTTTTCATATTTGAAAATTTGTCATTCTATTAAAATGAAACAGGAGGAATTGCATACTCCTCCTGTTTGTTTTTGTTATGTAATGGTTTAATAAAACTTATACCTCAGGTCTTTAACTTCTGCATTTTTCAAGAGAGCTTGAACGGCTTGGTAAGTAGCACGATATTTATTGGATTGGTCGATACCTGTTTTGGCTTGTTCCACTGTTTCGGGTGTCGTTTCTTCGACAATTTTATTATTTATCATGATGATATAGATACCTTGATTCCCGGCGATTGGTTTGGAAATTTGTCCTTGTTCAAGCTGACTTGCCAAAGCGATAACGTTGGGTTCAATTCCGGCTCCAGGAACTTGGAATGAGTTAAAAGATATTTCAGAAGCATCTTTAATTTCTAATCCTGCCTTTTGTGCAATGGATAATAAACTTTCACTACCGTCAATAGCAGCTTGTAATTCTTTTTCTAATATTTCTGCTTTCTTCTTCCGAATAAGTTCACGTTTTATTGTATTTGCAATATTGTTTACAGGAGCAATACCTTCTTCTTGAATGTCAGTAAGAACAGCAACGGTAAATTTGTTACCTGCATCAAAGATATTGGTACCTTCATTGCTGATAAGCACTTTACCGGGAGTGTTTGCAAGGTAAGCTTGTCTTATAACTTCTCGCGCATTTTCCATTCCTGCAATATTCTTATCATTTTTATTAAGTGAAGCGATACGTTTGTTTAGATTGAATTCTGTCACTTTTTTATCAAAAGTTGTTAGGTCATTTACCTTGTCTGCAAAACTACGAGCTTCATTATATACTTTATTAATAGTAGTCTGTGAAGGAATAATTTCTTTCTCTACAGTTGCAATCTGTATTTTTTCAACGGGTTTAGCTCGGTCTGTTACTTGCACAATGTGAGCACCGAATTGTGTTAAAACTACCTTAATTTCTCTTGCTTTAGAAAAGAATACAGTATCGCTGAAAGGTTGAACCATCATTCTTGGTCCAAACCATCCGAGGTCACCACCATTAACAGCAGAGTTTTGGTCAGTAGAGAATTTTTTAGCTAAAGTTTCAAAATCAGCACCTTTTTTCAATAATTCGGTCAAACTGTCTGCAACGGCTTTAGCTTGGGCATAATTATTGTTTTCTGGTGCAATCAGTATGTGGCGGGCCCTAACAGAGTCTGGTAACATCTTGCGATCAGCTACACGACTAATACGATAGGAATTATTTTCAATGTACGGACCGTAGACATTATTTTTTCTGTTAAAAAGGAAATCAGCTAAACTGTCATTATTAATTTCAGATTTTTTGTAATAAAAAGCATCGAATTTTTGATCAGATGATAAATCAACAAATTCTTGTGGATTTTCTGTTTCAGCAAATTCGGGGATTAATTTTTCTACCCATTTTTCTGTTTCAGCATAATCCGTTCCAGATGGTTCTACATCAAAATTAACATAGACAATTTTTCTTGATTCAGGTTGTTCAAATAACTTTTTATGAGAATCGTAATAATTCTTAATTTCACTGTTACTAACTTGAATTGTAGAATCTTCAATTGAAGTATAATTCTTTACAATATAGCTGATATCAGCTTTTGCAGCACTATTTGTTGCCATTTCTTCTGCTTCTGCAGCGGTCGTATACAATGCTTTGGCAATAAGATTATTGTATTTGGCTTGTTTGCGTGTTGTGATAATTTGTTCTTCCAAATTCAGCCAATAAGCTTTTTGAGGATTATTAGCTGGCAACTCCATTAAGCTTTTTACATAAGACCTAATTTGATTGGGGTCAGCATTACCGAACATTTGGCGGATAGAAGGATTCATATTATCCCCTAATAACATATCATAAAGTTCATCACCGCTCACGTTAATACCTAACTCATCATATTCTTGGTTCATAACAATGTCCATGACCATTTGTTGCCATGTATTTTCACGCAACATGGTTTGTTGTTCATCATTAAGAGCGGAAGTTCCGTTCATCATTTTAACCATTTCCTCATTTCTGGTTATCTTATTCTGATAATCCATGATGGAAATACTTTCGCCTGCAATTTCACCCACTTCATTTCTGGAACTGTTAAAAATACTGGCTCCCGAACTTAAAGCATCTCCGACAATAAATGCTACAAGAGCTAAACCGATAACAATACTGACAAGTAATCCTCCACGGTTTCTGATTGTTTGTAAAGTTGCCATTTATGATAAAAATTTTAATGTTTCTTAGTTGAAAATTTGAGTGTACGAAGATAGGGAATGCTATACTGTTTTGCAAATATTTGCGTTTAATTCTCAAGAGAGTTTCCTGCTCCCATATTCTCTTAACTCTTTTTTGTTGTTTTCTTAGTTGTTTTTTTCTTTGAATCTTCTTTTTCAATAATAATCATACACGCTTCCAAAGTCAATTCTTCTGCCTTTTGTGTCTTAGGGATTTTGAAGTTTTTTTTATTGTAAGCGATATAAGGGCCAAAACGTCCGTTAAGTACTTGAATTCCGTTATCAAAAGACTTAATCAATTTATTTCGGTCGCTTTCTCGTTTTTCTTCAATTCTCAAGATGGCTGTCTCCAACGTAATTGTTCCCGGTTCATCTTCTCCTTTTTTCAGAGAAACGAAACTATTATTGTGTTTGATATATGGCCCGAAACGTCCGATACCTACGCTAACTTCTTTGTCTTCGTAAGTACCCAATTTTCTAGGGAATTTAAATAATTCCAAAGTTTCTTCCAACGTAATGGTCTCCATCAACTGACCTTTGCGTAATCCTGCGTAACGGGCAGTTTCTCCTTCTCCGATTTGTGCCATGGGGCCAAAACGTCCGATGCGGACACTTACTTTTTCTCCTGATTTGGGATCTTCTCCTAAAATACGTTCTCCGCTATTCCTTTCGGAATTTTTTAGAGTAAGTTCCACATTTTCATGGAAAGGTTGATAGAATTGTCCAATCATCTTTTGCCATTCGATATCTCCCTCGGCAATATTATCCAATGCTTCTTCCGCTTTAGCTGTGAAATTATAATCCATTATATTGGTAAAATGGGCGGATAAAAAATCAGTAACAACCATACCCATATCCGAAGGAAATAATTTTTTCTTTTCAGCACCAAAGTTCTTTTTTAAAAAAGAAGATTTTATATCATTGCCTTTTAACTCAACGACCTCAGTCTTTCTTTCAACTCCTTCACGAGATTCCTTTAAAATATATCCTCTGTTTTGAATTGTTGTAATTGTGGGGGCATATGTAGAAGGACGACCGATACCTAATGTCTCCATTTTCTTTACAAGGCTTGCTTCCGTGTAGCGAGGGGGATGCAATGTATATTGTTCTGTGGCCAAAATGCGTTTCCTTTTTACTTGGTCATTCTTTTGTATCGGAGGAAGCAAATCGGCATTCTCGTCATCGTGTTCATCGTCGTGCGATTCTTTATATACTTTTAGAAAACCGTCAAAAATGATAATTTCTCCTGTTGCGACAAAAGAAATGGAAGAACCGGAAACATCAATTGTAATACTGGTCTTCTCCAATTCTGCATCCGACATTTGTGAAGCCAACGTCCGTTTATAAATCAAATCATATAGTAATTTTTCATTCCGGTCGCCTTCAATATCAGTCTTATCCATATACGTCGGTCGGATAGCTTCATGGGCTTCTTGTGCACCTTTGGTGTGGGTGGTAAAATTGCGTGATTTGGAATATTTTTCCCCTAGCGTTTGACAGATAACGGCCTTTGCACTTTTCACGGCCAATGCGGATAAATTTACAGAATCCGTTCTCATATAAGTAATATGTCCGTGTTCATATAACTTTTGTGCTACTGACATTGTTTGGGAAACAGAGAAACCCAGTTTGCGTGAAGCCTCTTGTTGAAGTGTTGATGTTGTAAAAGGAGGTGCAGGTTTGCGCACAACAGGTTTTTTCTCAATATTGCTGATTGTGAACGTTGCGTTTTTACAAATCTCAAGAAATTGCAACATGGTTGCTTTATCAGTAAATCTTTCTTCTACTTCTGCCTTGAATCCGGCTTTTTCTTGAAGAGTTTCAAAGTGTCCGACAACCTTATAATATAGTTGTTCCTTAAAAGCATTTATTTCCCGTTCTCTTTCAACAATTAGTTTAACGGCAACAGATTGTACTCGACCGGCGGAAAGTGCAGGTTTTACTTTCTTCCATAATACCGGAGAAACTTCAAAACCGACCAAACGGTCTAATACTCGACGAGCTTGTTGGGCATTTACGAGATTTTGGTCAATTGTCCGGGGATTCTTGATAGCATTTAAGATAGCGTCTTTTGTAATTTCGTGGAATACAATACGCTTTGTATTTTCCGCTTTCAAATTCAATACTTCAAAAAGATGCCATGCGATTGCTTCTCCTTCCCGGTCCTCATCGGATGCGAGCCATACCATTTTTGCTTCCTTTGCTAATGCTTTCAGCTCCTTCACTACGGCTTTCTTATCGGAGGAAATTTCATATTTAGGTTGGAAATTATGCTCAATATCGATACCGAGATCTTTTTTCTCCAAATCTCGAATGTGTCCGAAACTAGATTTAACTGTATAATCTTTACCCAAAAAACGTTCGATTGTTTTGGCTTTTGCCGGAGACTCTACGATTACTAAGTTCTCTATCATTATATTTTTATCAAAATCAGGGTGCAAACCTACGAAAAAAACTTTAAACTTTTATCATAGGTTGGATTTTCACTTTTTTATTTGGCAGATGAAGGCTTATAAAGACATTGAAAATAAAAGGGGAATGATGAAAAAACAATAAAAACGGATGTTTTTGGGAGTAAATTTTTATTTTTGAAAATATTTTATTGAACGTTAAATGAAGTTTATATTCTTAATTTTACTGTGTGTCGTGATGTATCCGGTGCGGGCAACTTCCTTGGTTGAAGGAGTCATTTATTTGAAAAATGGGAGAACTGTCGAATTTAAAGGACGCGATAGGCTTGATATCCCTCGGAAACATCGGGATATAAAAGGGATGCGTGATGCCTTTGCCAAAACAAAACAGAAAGAAGTGTATCCGATCGAAGAAGTAGATTCGGTCATTTGTTGGCATGCACGGACGCCGGAATATCGACGGAAATTTCTTCCTACCTCTTCGGTCGGGTGGATGTGGATCTATTTTGAAACACCATATATTGCTGCCTATATATATTCTAAAAAGGGCTATGGTGTAGCTACGAACGGAGGGATTAATATCTATCAGAGACGTGGTATTTTCAGTCGGTCGAAAGTCAAATATTATTTACGGAAGCAGGGAGAAAATGAATATTATTTTCTTGGGAAGACCAAATCCAGGACGGGAAAAACTTTTCGCGAGAAACTTTGTTACTATGTTTCTGATGATGCGGAATTGTGTGAGAGTATTCGCCGTTCCGATACATGGCAGGGAAAAACTGTTTTGTTATTGAGGGAGTATAGACCACGGAATTAATTAATCATTTAAATATATAACGATGAAAAGTGTTTTATTTTGGAGTGTGCTTGCCTTGAGTATATTGGGTGGAACGCGTCAGGCTGATGCTCAAAAAACGAAAGACCAGGAATATCGGCATGTTATTGTAACATTGACTTCAGGTGAGAAAGTCGAAGGATACGTGAAAAGAGGATGGCATGCTGAATCTTCCCATTTCAAAAAGAGTAATTATTCATTTAAGATGACTCCCACTCCAGATGCCAAAGAGACGTTGAAATATACGGCCGATGATGTGCAAAGTATCGACTATACGGAAAAATACGAGGATAATCCGGACGGTATCCGCTGGGAAGCGCATCAACTTGCTTTGCCCTCTATCGCAAATCGTTACAATACGGTTCGGCGCTTGATGTGTGTGGAAAAAGTAGGAGAAAACGCCACCGTATATTGGTGGAAAGCCTGGGATGTCACCACAGACGGAAGAGGAACTCGGCGTACGTTAAGAACTTATTATGGAATCCGTTTCCATGATGAAGGAGAAGAGGGAGATATTGTATATACTTATATGCTGGTAAACAGTGTCTTGTTGAAAGACAAAAAGCCGGGCTTGAAAGAGTATTATAAAAATTGGTTTAAAGGAGTGGAAGGCAAGGAGCATAAAAAAGAAGCCAAAACAGATGTGGCTTGGATACTGGATATGTATGATGCTTATTTGAAATCACTCGCGGGGTAATTTTTTCCCGTAATGAGGACAAACACGGAATGCGGTGGCGTTGCGGGATGGTATCATGGAAGCAGAAATAATACCTGTATTAATTTATTCCAGGCAGACCGGATGTTACGGAATATCTCATACCTCTTTTTTATCGGAAAAGAAACTTCTGTGAAAGAGGATAAGTAATATTACGCCGATGGTAATATATGAATCGGCGAGGTTGAATACAGGACGAAAAAATTCACAGTACTCTCCTCCCCAAATGGGAACCCAGTCCGGCATGAATCCCGTAAAGAGGGGAAAGTAGAGCATATCTACAACTTTGCCTTGCAGAAAAGGGGCATATCCGCCGTCTTCGGGGAGAAATGTGGCAATTTGCATATTGCTGTCGTTGAAAAGAAGTCCGTAAAACATACTGTCGAAGATATTCCCGATAGCGCCGCAAAAGATGAGCGCAAAGGAGAAAATAACTCCGACAGGGGCTTTATCTTTCAGGAGTTTAGAGATGTACCAGCCGATGGCGGCGACAGCTCCGATGCGAAAGACGCTGAGCAGGATTTTTCCGAATTTCCCGTTTTCGGACCCCATGCCGAAAGCCATGCCGTTGTTTTCAATGAAATGGATTTTAAACCAATCACCCAACACATTGATTTCGTCTCCAATCATCATGTGTGTCTTTATCCAAATTTTAACGACTTGGTCGAGGATGAGTAGACCGAGGATAAAAAAGCACAGTTTATTCCGTAAGCTCATGCGTTATTTCCTTCTTTTGCTTCCATACTGAGGGTTGCGTGGGGAACGGCACGCAATCTCTCTTTGGAGATAAGTTTTCCCGTTGCCCGGCATATCCCGTAGGTTTTATTTTCCACTCTGACCAATGCAGCTTCCAAGTGTGAAATAAATTTAGCTTGTCTTTGTGCCAGACGTCCCGCTTCTTCTTTAGAGAGGACGGAAGCTCCTTCTTCCAGTACTTTGAACGTGGGAGACGTGTCTGCGATGTCGTTTCCGTCGCTTCCGGAGAGAGTCGCTTTCAACGTATCGTAGTCTCTTCTGGCTTTTTCGAGCTTTTCAAGAATCAATTCTTTGAATTCCTGAAGCTCTTCATCTGAATATCTTGTTTTTTCTGACATAGTTTTTAGTGTATTGTTGATGTGTAACTCATACTCTTTTTGGCATGGCTAAGTTACAGTTTTTCAATTTTTATTAGGGTTTTGATTTCATCAATTTCCACTTCTTTCCCGTTTTCGATACGGTCGGCCAATTCGATATTTTCCGCGAGTACCTGGCTGGCAATGTAAGCGGAGAAGTGTTCAATGGCTTCGTCGATCTCCGGATGTCTGCCGATATAGAGATTGATTTTATCGGTAACGTCGAAATCGCTTTCCTTCCGCAGGTTTTGGATGCGGTTGATAAATTCCCGTGCGATACCTTCTTCTTTTAACTCCTGGGTGATGTTAATATCGAGGGCAACGGTTACTTTGCCTTCGTTAGCAACTAACCAGCCGGGAATATCTTCCGATATGATTTCGGCGTCTTCAAGCCCTAAAGTAATGGTTTCTTCTCCGAGATTAATGATGTATTCTCCGTTTTTCTCGAATTGGAAGATGTCCGTTTGGTTCATTTCCGAGAAAGCGGTGGAAATTTGCTTCATGTATTTCCCGTATAGGGGTCCCAGAGTTTTGAAATTAGGTTTAATCTTCTTAATCAGCACGCCCGTGGTATCGGTGATGTATTCGATTTCTTTTACATTGATTTCCGACAGGATGATATTTTTAACGGCTTCAATCTGTTCCTTAAGCTGGTCGTTCATCAGCGGAATCATGATTTTGCTGAGCGGCTGGCGTACGCGGATTTGCACTTTTCTTCGCAAGCCCAATACCATGGAAGAGATTTGTTGTGCCAATTGCATCTTTTCTTCCAATTGTTTATTTATCATCTTTTCGTCGGCGATGGGGAATGTGGCAAGATGAACGCTTCCCTGATGTTTGCCGGAGACGCTGTTCAGATCGCAGAAGAGCTGTTCCATGTAGAAAGGTGCTATCGGTGCGGATAACAGGGCAACCGTTTCAAGACAGGTGTAAAGTGTCTGGTAAGCGGATATTTTGTCCTGTGAGTAGTCTCCTCCCCAGTATCTTTTACGGGAAAGGCGTACGTACCAATTGGACAGGTTTTCGATAACGAAATCCTGAATGGCGCGTCCTGCACGGGTAGGCTCGTATTTTTCGTATGCTTCGGTAACCTCTATGATTAATGAGTTTAACAGGGATAGAATCCAGCGGTCTATTTCCGGTCGGTCTTCGATGGCTACTTCTTTTTCGGAGTAGCGGAAGTTGTCTACGTTAGCGTAGAGGGCGAAGAATCCGTATGTATTGTATAGGGTTCCGAAGAATTTGCGTTTTACTTCGTCTACGCCGGCGACGTCGAATTTGAGGTTATCCCACGGTTGCGCGTTGGTAATCATGTACCACCGCAAAGGGTCGGAGCCGAACTCTTCAATAGTAGCGAAGGGGTCTACGGCATTACCCAGGCGTTTGGACATTTTGTTTCCTTTGGCATCCAGTACGAGGCCGTTGGAGATGATATTTTTGAAGGCAACTGAGTCGAATGCCATGGTGGCGATAGCGTGGAGGGTGAAGAACCATCCGCGTGTTTGGTCGACGCCTTCGGCGATAAAGTCAGCAGGGAAGCGGTGGTGCGCTTCGATGTCTTCTTTGTGCTCGAACGGGTAGTGGAGCTGTGCGTAGGGCATGGCTCCGGAGTCAAACCATACGTCGATAAGGTCTTTTTCGCGTATCATTTTTTCGCCTTTGGAGGAGACGAGGATGATGTCGTCTACATAAGGGCGATGCAGGTCGATTCGGTCGTAATTTTCTTTGGAGTTGTCGCCGACGGTAAAGTTTTTGTACGGATTTTCTTTCATGAATCCGGCTTGTACCGATTTTTCGATTTCCTGAATCAGTTCGGCGACGGAACCGATGCACTTTTGTTCGCTGCCGTCTTCACTAATCCAGATTGGCAGTGGTGTCCCCCAGTAGCGGGAACGCGAGAGGTTCCAGTCTACGAGGTTTTCGAGCCATTTGCCGAAGCGTCCTTCACCGGTGCTGGTGGGTTTCCAGTTAATAGTTTTATTGAGTTCAATCATCCGGTCGCGCACGGCAGTGGTTTTGATAAACCAGGAGTCGAGCGGATAGTATAGGACGGGTTTGTCCGTACGCCAGCAGTGCGGGTAATTGTGGACGTGTTTTTCGACTTTGAAGGCTTTGTTTTCTTTTTTGAGCATGACGGAGAGGTCTACGTCGAGCGTGGCATCCTCTTCGGTCAGCGTCGGGTCGTAAGCGTTTTTGACAAATCGCCCGGCGTATTCTTTATATAGGTCTGTGTTTACATGTGTGCGCACAAATTCGGGGTCGAGGTCTTCTAGGCGGAAGAGGCGTCCTTGTTTGTCTACCATCGGCTGTCTGTTTCCGTCTTTATCGGTCAGAAGCATGGGAGCGATGCCGGCTATTTTGGCTACGCGGTCGTCGTCGGCTCCGAAGGTGGGAGCGATGTGTACGATTCCGGTTCCGTCTTCCGTGCTTACGTAGTCTCCGAGGATAACGCGGAAGGCGTTGCCGTCCACTTTCATCCAGGGCAGGAGTTGCTCATAGCTGATTCCTTCGAGTTCCGTGCCTTTGAATTCACCTACTTTTACGTAGGGGATGAGTTTGTCGCCTTCTTTGTAATCCGCTAGCGCGATGCCTTCGGCTTTCGGGTTGAAATAGGCGGTGAAGCGGTCTTTTGCCAGAATGACGGTGACGGGCTGATAGGTATAAGGATTGTAGGTTTTTACAACGTAGTATGTGATGTTGGGACCTACTGCGAGCGCGGTATTGGAAGGCAGAGTCCACGGGGTAGTCGTCCAGGCGATGAAGTAAACGTCGTCGTTGTCGGCGAAGAGCTTTTCGGATTTTTCGTCGCGGATGACTTTGAATTGGGCAACGCACGTGGTGTCTTTTACGTCACGGTAGCAGCCCGGCTGATTCAGTTCGTGGGTACTTAAACCGGTTCCGGCTGCCGGTGAGTAGGGTTGTATGGTGTAACCTTTGTAAAGAAATCCGTTGTCGTATAGTTTTTTCAACAGGAACCAAAGGGTTTCGATGTAGCGATTGTCGTATGTGATGTAAGGGTTTTGCATATCAACCCAGTATCCCATTTTTTTAGTGAGGTCTTCCCATTCTTTGGTGAATTTCATGACGTCGGAGCGGCATTCTTTGTTGTAATCGGCGACACTGATGGTCTTGCCGATGGCTTCTTTGGTAATGCCGAGTTTTTTCTCAACGCCGAGTTCGACAGGCAGCCCGTGGGTGTCCCATCCGGCTTTGCGTTCTACCTGAAATCCCTGCAAGGTTTTGTAGCGGCAGATGACATCTTTGAGCGTACGAGCCATGACGTGGTGTATGCCGGGCATCCCGTTGGCGGAAGGCGGTCCTTCAAAGAAGATGAAGGCGGGGTGGCCTTCGCGGGTTTTCAAACTCATCTCGAAAGTATTGTTCTGCTCCCAGACTTTGAGGATGTCTTTGTTGATTTGGGATAGGTTTAAACCTTTGTATTCGGGAAATTTGTTGCTCATACGATTTTCGCTTTTATTTTTTATAGAGTGCAAATATATGTTTTTTGGCGGAATTTTTATCAAGCGCGGGAGGTTGTCATAATTTTATTATGGGTGGGCGGGACGCTTTCGGGAATTGTGCCGGAGCTGCGAAGGTGTCTGCCTGCATACTCGTTGGAGGAATTGGCTGAGTTCGCTTGGGCGGGGAAATCCGGCACGGTGGGCTATTTCACTGATGTTATCATCGGTCTGGGAGAGAAGGTCGGTGATGAAAAGCAAGAGGTACTTGTCTATGAAGGCAGAGCAGGGGAGGCCGGTAAGGGTTGTGATGGTGGGGCCGAAATACTGGGTGTGCAGGCCGAGCCTGCGGGCGTACCATTGCGGATAATGGTGGCCGTGGGAGTTCAGGTCTTTGATGAATCTGTCGAGCAGTTCGATACCGGTTTGCCGGGATTGTATCTCGCAGTAAACGGTTTTGTGGGGGATGACGAGGTCGGGACCTTTGAATACGATGCCGGCGTAGATGTCTTCCGGAGGGAATTGTTTAAATACGGGTTGTTTTTCCATGTTCTTTATAGTTTATGACGTGCCGCTTTTTGTCTGCACGTCATCTATAGCTGGTTATGACGTGTTGCTTTTTGTCCGCACGTCATTTGTAACTGTTTCTTAACGTGCCTCGATTTTATGGCACGTCAAATATAGTAATTTATAACGTGCGGCAAAATAACCGAACGTTATTTCCTGTTGGGCATGACGTGCGGACAAGAAATGGCACGTTTTTATTTATTTTTCTTCTTTTTCCGATACGACGAAACGGGCCGTGAGACGGCTGCGCTGCTCGACGAGAATATTTTTGTCTTGCGTCAGCTGGCGGACGATGTCTTCGTCGTAGTGCCGGATGGTGATTAAACGTGCATCCTTATTATAAAGGATTTCATACTCTGCTTTCAGTTCGTTGATGAAGTTTTGGAAGACGGCTTCGTTGTGGTCGATGCAAAAGGAGAAGCTGATAGCCGAGTTCTGCATCAGATTCAGTTTCAGCCGGTATTTCGCGAGCGTGGCGAATATGGCGCTTAGTTTTTCTTCGGCGATAAAGGAGAAGTCCCGCGGAGTAAGCGTGAGCAGAAGCTGGTCATTTTTGTCTATATAAATAGGTGGCAGCTTCAGTTTTTCGTCAAATTCCCTGATGACGGACCCCGGTGCTTCCGGATGCAAAAAAGATTTTACATATAAAGGTATCTTTTTATTCTGAATCGGTTTTATCGTTTTGGGGTGTATGACTTTGGCTCCGCAGTGCGAAAGCTCGATGGCTTCTTTGTAAGACAGTCTGGATATGATTTTCGTGTCTTGGTATATTTTCGGGTCGGCGCTCATGATGCCCGGAACGTCTTTCCAGATGGTCACGTTTTCAGCGTCGAGAAGATTGGCGAGGAGGGCTGCCGTGTAGTCGGAACCTTCGCGTCCGAGCGTGGTCGTTTGGTTGGTGGAGGTACCGGCAATGAATCCCTGCGTGATATACATGAATGTGTCCTGGAATGTGAATGTCTTTTGGCAGAGTTGAGCGGACAGTGTCAAATCCACGTTAGCGTTGCGGTAATTCTGGTCTGTTTTGAGGCATTTTCGGATGTCGATGAATTTTGCCTTTCTGCCTTGCTTTTCCAGATAACAGCCTATAATAGTAGTAGAGAGAAGTTCTCCGAAACTGATGATGCGGTCGTATTCATAATCGTAACACAGGGAGGGCTCTGTGTTGAGGATTGCCTGGAGGTTATCGAAGAGTGCGTTTACTTTTGTAAGTACGGTGTCGTTATTCTCACCGAAAAGTTCTCCGATGATGTGGAAATGAAAATCTTTTATGTGTTGTAGGGCTTGTTGCAGGTCGCTCGTTTTATAAAAGTAGCTGTTGCAAAGAGCCTCCAGGGCATCCGTCATTTTTCCCATGGCGGAAACGACGATGATAAGATTGTTCTTTTGGCTGTTGAGAATGTTGAGGATGTTTTTAATGCTTTGGGCGTCCCGTACGGATGCCCCGCCGAATTTGTATATGTTCATAAGGATTTATTTTACGCTGCGAAATTAATAATAATTCCGAGAAGGGTAATGAGTGTGACGCTTAAAAAAGTGACGCGTTGATTGATGCGGGCTGCGTGTTGGAAGTCTCGGAAGCAGAGCGGGCGGTCGTCGGTGCCGATATAAGGTTTTTCTACGGGTTGGCCGTGGTACAGGTGGGTGCCTCCGAAACGGCAGTGAAGGATGCCGGCAAGGGCTGCTTCGGGATAACCTGAATTGGGGCTGGCGTGCCTGCGTCCGTTTTTACAGATGAAAGACAGGAGCCCGCGGCGGTAACTGACGATTGCCATGAGCAGGGCTGTGAGACGGGCGGGAATGAAGTTGAGGAGGTCGTCGAGACGGGCGGCGCAGCAGCCGAACAGGCGGTAGCGTTCGCTTTTGTACCCGATCATGGAGTCTAAGGTATTGACCATTTTGTATGCCATCATAGCGGGGATGCCTCCGAGGGCATAGTAAAAGAGGGGTGCGACGACTCCATCGCTGAGGTTTTCCGACATGGTTTCGAGGACGGCGGTGTAAATTTCATGGGGAGACAGGTCGGCGGTGTCTCTTCCTACAATCCAGGAGAGGCGTTTCCTGCCAGCTTCGACATCTTGGTGTTCGAGGGTTTGAATGACTTCCCGGCTTTCTTGAATGAGACTGTGGTTAGCAAGTCCGTAAAAGACAAAAAGGGAGGCGACGACGTAGTAGCATGCCGGATGGAGGATGAACGCGCCTTTTAGGATGACCCAGCAGGTGAGGGTGACGATGGTGGGATAGAGGAAGGCGATAAGGCGGCCTTTTAATCGGCGGTGTGTGCCGTTGTTCCATTGTTTTTCGGCAAAAGCGATGAGGTGGCCGAAGGCGACGATGGGGTGTGGGAGGCGGCGGGGGTCTCCGAACAGAAGGTCGGCGACGTAGCCGACAAGAAGGGGCACTATGAAGAGGAGGAGGTTATTCCACATAGTTTTTCAGAGCGTTGATTAAGCGTCCGTTTTTCTCGTCGGTGAGCGTGTTTATCCGAAAATAGTGCCGGTCGAGGCTTTTGAAATTGGAGGCGTCCCGGATGAGAATGCCGTCATTTTCCAATAAGTGCTGTTTCAGGCGAGGAACGTCGAATATTGTTTTAACCAAAAAGAAGGTGGTTGATGAAGACAGGGGCGTGAAGCCGGGTATTTGGGCGATTTGCCGGGCGAAATTTTGTTGTCGCCGGAGCAGCATTCGTGCATCGGGTAGGAGTTCGTCTGCCATGTTGAGCAATTCCTTACCTATTTCTATGGCAAGGGCATTGATTGTCCACGGCTGTTTGTACCGGACAAGTGTGTCGATGGTTTCGGGATTCCCCAGCATGTAACCCAGTCGTAGTCCGGGGATGGCGAAGTCTTTCGTCATGGAGCGGATGATAAGCAGGCGGGGGTATTCTTTTTGCAGGGGGATGGCGGTTTGAATATCGGGAGCGAAGTGTATGAATGACTCGTCGATGACGAGGGTCATATCGGGATGTGCTTCTAGCAGGGAGCGGATTTGTTGTTCCTGCCGGATGTTGCCATCGGGATTGTTGGGGTTACAAAGGAACATGAGGCGGGTATCCGCCGGAATGTCTAAGGCGTTACCGGAAATGTAGCGGATGTGGTGGTGATGCAGCCGGCAGGCGTCTTCGTATTCCCGGAAGGAGGGGATGGGAATGGCGGTATCTGCACCGGCAAAGGCGTGGGCGACGAGGTAGAACAGTTCGGTGGCACCGTTCCCGATAATGATGTTTTCGGGAGAGAGACCGTGGTAGCGGGCAAGGGCTTTTTTGAGCGAGCCGGCGTCCGGTTCCGGATAGTGGAAGATTTTATCGGCATGACGGTTTAGCAGGGACTGGAGCAGATTGCTGTCTGCTCCGTACCATACGTTCGTCGAGAAATTTGCCGTAATCTCTTTTCCCGTTTTATAAAGGTCGTCTCCGTGTCCGTGTATCATATAAGGTGTGTCAGTAGAGTTCGGGATACATAGAAGCGTAGATGTAGCTGAGGTCTACGGCTTCCCGCACGCGTTCCGCCAACAGGTCGTATTGCTGTTCTTTGAATGCGATGTAGTCGAATGCCGGCACGTCGGGGGTGTTGAATCCGGCGGCGAGGTCGTCGCGTACGACAGTGTTGTCGAGGATGCCGTGCATGTAGGTGCCCCACAAGTTCTCGTTTGCCCGGTAGCCTTCTTTTTCTCCATTTTCCAATGTATTGAGTGGCTGTTCCGGTGTATTCGGCAAAAGGGTGGTTTGTCCCATGTGGATTTCGTAGCCCCGGCAGTTCTCTTCCGTGTTATTGAATTTGAAATACCGTTGTTCGGTGGTTTTTTCGCATGTGAGTGTTGTTATTAGCGGAAGAAGTCCGAGTCCGGCGATGTTTTCCAGATTGCCTTCGATGTGTTGCGGGTCGTCGATGCGTGTACCGAGCATTTGGTATCCTCCGCAGATGCCGATGATTTTTTTGCCGTTGTGTGCGGCTTGTATAATGGCTTCAGCGATGCCGGTCTCGCGCAGTTTTTGCATGTCGTCGAGGGTGTTTTTACTTCCCGGCAGGATGATGATGTCGGCTTTATTAAGTTCGTCGATGTCGTTGGTGTAATAAGGGTGGAAGCGTTTGTCTTTTTCCAGTACATCGAAGTCGGTGAAATTGGATAAATGCTTGAGCAGGAGGATGGCAATGTTTATTTTGCCTTGTGCGGCTGTGGTGGCTTTGGTGTCCAGTGCGACGGAGTCTTCTTGTTCAATTTGAATATCGGTAAAGTAAGGAATGACGCCGACAACGGGGATGCCCGTCAGTTTTTGCAACATTTCCCTGCCTTCTTTGAAAAGGTTGATGTCTCCCCGGAATTTGTTGATGATAATACCTTTTATAAGGTCTCTTTCGCGGAATGGAAGCAGTTCGATAGAGCCGTAGACGGAGGCGAATACGCCGCCGCGGTCGATGTCCGCTACCAGATAGGTGGCTGCGTCTGCTTCTTCTGCCATGCGCATATTGGTAATGTCCCGGTCTTTGAGGTTTAATTCCGAGATACTGCCGGCTCCTTCAAGGACAATGGGATTGTAGTTGGCGGCTAGACGTTGAAAGGAGGCAATGGCTTTGGGAAACAGGGACGTGTTGTGGGTCGCGAAATATTCTTGGGCACTCATGTTGCCGATGGGATGTCCGTTTACTATCACTTGTGAATTTATATAGGAATTCGGTTTAAGCAGGACGGGATTCATGTCGGTGTGCGGTGCTATCCCACAGGCTTCCGCCTGTACGGCTTGTGCCCGTCCGATTTCCCCGCCTTCGGGTGTGCAGTAGGAATTGAGGGACATGTTTTGGGCTTTGAAAGGTGCGGGCGTGTACCCGTCCTGGCGGAAGATACGGCAGAAGGCAGTGCTGAGGATACTTTTTCCGGCGTCAGAACAGGTGCCGACAAACATGATAGGTTTTAGTTTCATGGAGTAGGTTTTACAGGTTTAAAGTAACGAAAGAGGTATTTTTCATGATGGGCATGTCTGCCATTTCTGGGGCGCTTTTTCCTTCGCAGAAAGCGATGATTGCCCGGTCAATGGCTCCGTGGCCTATGGCGAGAATGCGCTGGCCGGAGTATTCTTGCTTTACCCATTGGATGAACGTTTGCGCGCGTTGGAATAGGTTTTCGAGGGTTTCGCAACCTTCCGGGAGCTGTTTCCAGTTAATGGAAGAAAGTTTACCGCCGGTATGGGGTCCCCAGTCGATTTCTCTCAAAAGGGGAGTGGGGCGGGGAGTCAGTTGTTTTAGCTTCCCGATAATGCGGGCGGTATCCAAACTGCGGGCGAGGTCGCTGGATACGATAGCATCTATTCTTTGAGGCTCGAGTAACTTCCCGAGTTCTTCGGCTTGCCGGATTCCTGCCGGAGACAGAGTGCCGGGTATATGTCCCTGCATAATATCCTGCTTGTTTTCGAGGGTTTCTCCGTGTCGGGTAAGGAGTAATTCGGTATGTGCCATGCGTTTGTTTTTTTGATTCGCAGGAACAAAGGTAACAAAGATTAGAAAAAGCGTTGTATCTTTACGGATTGAAATCGTTGTGCGATGAAGAAGAGAATTATTTTAGTTACCGGAGGACAGCGTTCCGGAAAGAGCGGATATGCCCAGCGTCTGGCGTTGGAATTGTCAGATAATCCCGTGTATATGGCTACGGCGAGGGTATGGGATGAGGAGTTTCGGGAGCGGGTGAGGAGGCATCAGGCAGTCCGCGGTGCGCAGTGGACAAATATAGAGGAGGAAAAGCGGTTGAGCCGTCATGATGTCCGGGGACGGGTTGTTGTGGTAGATTGCCTGACATTGTGGAGTACGAATTTCTTTTTTGAGCATGACGGGCAGGTAGATATTTCTTTGGCGGAGCTGAAAGAGGAGTTTGAGCGTTTTACGGCACAGGAGGCCGTTTTTATTTTGGTCACGAATGAAATAGGTATGGGAGGGGTTTCGGAAAATGCGCTCCAGCGGCGTTTTACGGATTTACAGGGGTGGATGAATCAGTATGTGGCGGACAGGGCGGACGAAGTGGTGTGGATGGTATCGGGAATCCCGGTGAAGATTAAGGAAAAGTAATTAAGTTTTATATATAAATCATGCGTGCATTTCATATTCAGTCGCCGGATGGAGCTATTGTGCCGGCCTTGGTGGATAAGATTAATAATTTGACGAAACCCAAAGGGTCTTTGGGACGCCTGGAGGAGTTGGCTGTACAAATCGGAAGTATTCAGCAGACATTGAGTCCGCAATTGTGTTGTCCGCAGAATATTATTTTTGCGGCAGACCACGGGATTGTGAAAGAGGGGGTGAGTTTTTCGGCTCCGGAAGTGACGGCGCAGGCTATCCCTAATTTTCTGAAAGGGGGAGCGGGTGTCAATATGTTTTGTCGGCAACATCATTTCAAATTGAAAGTGGTGGATTGCGGGGTAAATTTTGATTTTGCTGGACTGGAAGGATTGATTGACCGGAAAATCAGGATGGGAACGCGGAATTATCTGTATGAGGCGGCGATGACGGAGGAGGAATTTGACCGGGCAATTGCGATTGGTGAGGAAATGGTGGAGGAGGCACATAACGAGGGGACGAATGTAATAAGTTTCGGGGAAATGGGGGTAACGAATACTTCTTCCTCTTCGCTTTGGATGACATATTTGACGGGGATTTCTCTTGACAGATGCGTAGGAGCGGGAAGCGGTTGGGATGATGAGGGGGTACGGCGCAAATATGATGTATTGAAGCGGGCAATGGAAAATTACAAAGGGGATGCGTCTGTAAAAGATGTATTGCGTTATTTCGGCGGATACGAAATGGTGGCGGCGGTCGGCGCGATGTTGCGGGCTGCGGAGTTGAAAATGGTGATACTTATCGACGGATTTATCATGACAAATTGTTTGTTGGCGGCGTGGAAACTTTATCCGGAAGTAAAAGAGTATTGCATTTTCGGGCACCAGGGGGATGAGTCGGGGCATAAATTGGTGTTGGATTACTTGGGCGCGAAAGCCTTGCTTCAGTTGGATTTGCGGTTGGGAGAGGGAACGGGTGCTATTTGTGCATATCCTATTATAGATTCGGCCGTCCGGATGATTAATGAGATGAATGATTTCAAAAAAGCGGCGGTAACTAAGTATTTTGATTAGTGATGAAAGGTTTTTTGGCGGCGCTCATGATGCTGACCCGTATCCCTTTGTGGCGGGTCGTTACGTTGGATAAGCGTTATTTTTCGGATGTTTTGGTATACTGGCCATTGGTCGGATATTTGACGGGTTTGGCTACTGCTTTGACGCTGTGGGGAGCGTCGGTGATAATGCCTCCCTTTCCGGCTTGCGTTTTGGCGGTTGCGGTGCGTTTGCTGCTCACGGGAGCCATACATGAGGACGGCTTTGCGGATTTTTGGGATGGCTTTGGCGGTGGGAGGACAAAAGAGCGGATTTTGACTATCATGAAAGACTCCCATATCGGAAGTTATGGGACAATCGGGCTGGTGGTTTATTTTATGCTGTATGTTTCTCTTCTGTTCAGCCTGGATATGCCGGAGGCGTTTCCGTTGATTATTTGCGTGGATGTGTTTTCCAAGTTTTGCACGTCTGTTATGATTAATACGTTGCCTTATGCGCGGGAGGAGGAAGAAGCGAAAACGAAAGTGGTGTATCGGCGTAATCGCTTGTGGGTATTTGGTGTGGTAGCGCTTTTCGTATTTGCGTCTTTTGTTTTTGTCGGAGACTGGCGTTATCTGTGGGCTTTGTTGCTGCCGGTACTTTTCTCTGTTTTTTTGCGGGGATATATGAAAAGGAAAATCGGGGGCTATACGGGAGATTGTTGTGGAGCGTGTTTCTTGATGACGGAAGTTGTGTGTTATTTGGGAGTGGTTGTTGTTTATTGTTGGTAATGATGAAGATTACATTGATACGTCATACGAGTGTAGCCGTGGATGCAGGTGTTGTATATGGTTTTACGGATGTGGAGACGGCTTCGTCTTTTCCGGAAGAGGCGGCATCAGCGGCGCAGCGCATTGCGGGAGAGGTTTTTGACGGGGTATTTTGCAGCCCCTTGTCCCGTTGCCGGCGGCTGGCGGCGGCATGCGGTTTCCCGGATGCGGTGCCCGATGCTCGGTTGAAAGAGTTGAATTTCGGAAAGTGGGAAATGCAGCGTTGGGATTCAATTGACGATCCGTTACTGGAAAAATGGTATATGGATTGGATGAACATTCCGGCGGGTGGTGGCGAAAGTTTTCGTGACCAATTGGAGCGGGTCTCGGATTTTTTGGAAGAGTTGAAAAGAGGGGCCTATCGGCATGTCTGCCTTTTTGTGCATAGCGGTGTCATCCGGTGCGTGCTGGTGTATGCCGGAGTGTGCGCACCGGATGAGATTTTTACGATGGATATTCCTTTTGGAAGCCGTACGGATATTACCCTTCCATCTCAGGTAAAATCATAGAAAGCCATTTTTCAATGCGGGCATCGGTCTTGTCCGCCTCGTTGTCTTCGTCGATGGGAAGCCCGACAAACATATTGTCTTTTACGGCTTGCGAAGATGTGAATGAATAGTCGTCGGCAGGAGTGGCACCGATGAGGGTGGCGCCTCTTTCTTTAAAAGTATTGGCCAGGCTGCGTAAGCCGTCGGCGAAATTACCGGGGTAGAGTACATAATTGCCAAGTCCTACCAAGGCGATGAGGTGGCCGTTTAATGACAGTTTCCGGATTTCGGGCATGAAAGCCGCCCATTCGTCTTTCCCCTTGTTTTGCCAGGCATCTTGTCCCAGTGTGGAGGAAACAATAATAATATATTTGTAGTGTAGGAATTGTTCGGCTTTGACATCCTGGAGGTATCGCATGTCCACTTTCCGGTTCTTGATTTTTTGTTTGATGCGTTTGGCGACTTTGTGTACACTGCCACCCGTCGGGGCGTAAAACAGACCGATTGCTTTTTCATCGGCGCCTTTTTCTTCTATGAGATAGTTGCCTTCCAAATCGGCGGTTAATTGAGGATGTTCTTTGTTTTCCATATGAATCGTATTAATGTGAGTGTGAGTATTTGATTATAATACGAGTCCGTATGGAAAAGGTTGATGGTTATTTGTCAATGGATTCTACTGGAGGGGTAAAGAACCGTTGAAATCCTTTTTGTATACCGTTTTTTACTCTCCCGGAGGTTAGTAAAATTAAAATCAGCAGAATCCCGATGGCAATCAGCATTGCCCGTTCTTGTTTGGTGTAATCTTTCCATTTTTTCATAGCCATTTTTTTGAATAGGTCGTATTAAATAGGGATGAGCAAATATAAGTTTTAATTTTGTTAGGAAATAAAAGAAATTTAATGAAAAAAACGAAGAAGAATATACACCATCCGCGTTTGAGCGGATTGGAGATACTGAAATATATCGGTCCCGGACTTTTGGTGACGGTGGGATTCATAGACCCCGGGAATTGGGCTTCAAACTTGGCGGCAGGTGCGGATTACGGATATGCGCTGTTGTGGATGGTATCTTTGTCTACGGTCATGTTGATAATTCTTCAGCATAATGTCGCTCATTTGGGAATCGTGACGGGATTGTGTCTGTCGGAAGCCGCGACCGCCTATCTGAAACCCTTTTATGCCAGACTGGCTTTGTATTCGGCCATGGGGGCATCTGTTTCGACTTCTTTGGCTGAAATATTGGGAGGTGCTATCGCTTTGGAGATGCTGTTTCATATTCCGGTAAGAATAGGCGCGGTATTGGTATCGATATTTGTGGTAATCATGCTTTTTACCAATACTTACCGGGTTATTGAGCGTTGGATTATAGCTTTTGTCTCGATTATAGGGCTTTCCTTTATTTATGAATTATCCTTGGTGCATATCGATTGGCAGGAGGCTGCCTGGGCTTGGGTGGCGCCTTCTTTCCCGAAAGGGTCGATGGTTGTTATCATGAGCGTACTGGGGGCGGTTGTTATGCCTCACAATCTTTTTTTACATTCGGAAATTATTCAGAGCCGGCAATGGAATCTCGAAGACGATACGGTCATAAAAAAACAGTTAAGGTATGAGTTTTGGGATACATTTTTATCCATGATGATAGGTTGGGCAATAAACAGTGCCATGATTTTACTGGCGGCGGCTACGTTTTTTGCACATGGGACTTCGGTCAGTCAGTTACAGGATGCCAGCATTTTATTGCAGCCCCTTTTGGGAAACAATGCGGCGGTGATTTTTGCCGTCGCCCTGCTTTTTGCGGGGATAGCCTCGACGATAACTTCCGGCATGGCGGCAGGCTCTATTTTTGCCGGAATTTACAAAGAGCCTTACGACATAAAGGACAGTCATTCCCGGCGGGGGGTATTGCTGTCGCTGGTTATCGCACTATTGATAATCATGCTGGTATCTGATCCCTTTATGGGATTGATTTACTCGCAGATGGTATTGAGCATTCAGTTGCCGGTAACCATTTTTTTGCAGGTTTATTTGACCTCGTCCGAGAAAGTCATGGGCAAATACAAAAACTGCCCTTCCACCCGTTGGATTCTGTATATATTGGGAGGTGTTGTCACTTTCCTGAACGTTATGTTGGTCGCCAGTATGTTTTGAAAAATAATAAATTACATCCTGATTGCTTTTTATTTTGAGGTTTTTGTATATCTTTGCGCCGCCTATCGAGAATAGGAAAGTACTAATTTTAAAAAATTAAAAATGGCAACAAAAATCAGATTGTCTAGACACGGACGCAAAGGCCGTCCTTTCTACCATGTAGTGGTAGCAGATAGTAGAGCGCCGCGCGACGGACGCTATATCGAGAAAGTGGGAACGTATGATCCGAATACGAATCCGGCTACTATCGAACTTAAGTTTGAAAGAGCATTGTATTGGTTGCAAGTGGGGGCACAACCTACTGATACGGCTAAAAGAATCCTTTCTTACAAAGGTGTTTTGATGAAAAAACATTTATTGGAAGGAGTTAAAAAAGGTGCTTTTGATGAAGCTACGGCAGAAGCGAAGTTTGAGGCTTGGATGAAAGAAAAAGATGCTAAGGTTCAGGCTAAGATAGCTAAATTGGCACAGGATGGCAATGCTGCCGCCAAAGTACGCTTGGAAGCAGAAGCCAAGGTAAGAGCTGCCAAAGAAGAAGCCGTTGCGAAAAAACGTGCGGAAGCTGAAGCCGCTGCTGCTGCAAAACAGGCGGAAGAAGCTGCGGAAGCACAGGAAGAAGCTCCGGTGGCAGAAGAAACAGCTCCTGCTGCTGAAACGGAAACTCCTGCTGCGGAATAATCAAACCGTGATGATTACCGGAAAAGACTGTATCGTCATAGGAGAAGTAACGAAAACTCACGGTTTACAGGGTAACGTCGTTATAACTTCCGATACGGATTTTCTGGAAGAATTTATTGATGAACCGGTGTTCCTCCTTTTGGATGGAGCGCCGGTTCCTTTTTTTATAGCAGACAATGGATTGTCTGTACGAAACCACAAATCTTACATCGTTAAATTTGATTACGTGGATACCAAAGAGCAGGCGGAACGTCTGGCAGGGGCTGCGGTAATGATTGAAAAAAGCCTTTTGCAGGACGAAGGTGAGGAAGAATGGGCGGAAGAAGAGGATATTTACCGCTTGGACGGATTTACGGTGGAAGAACAGGAGACCGGAGAACACGGAGAAGTAATTGATGTGGCGGACTATTCCGGAAACGTGGTTCTGACTCTTCAAATTTTCGGCAAGGAAATCTTACTGCCGGTGTCCGAAGAATACATCAAAGAGGTAAATGCGGAAGAAAAAAAACTGCTCGTTTCCATACCTCAAGAACTAATCGATTTGTATTAATTACTATTCCTTTTTTTATTTCCCAGGTGAAATAAATTGTCGTTATGATTGGGTTTTATTGGTTGTAAAAATATTTTTTTGGAAAACTTTTCTCTGTTTTTGAAATCTTAAATTATTAATAATCAGTGTATGTTTGTTTGAAAATGGAAAACTTTTCAAAAAAAAGAATATACAGAGTGGTACTGTATGGTTCTTTTTTATACATTTGCATTGTTTGATTTTTGCTGAAAATAATACTAAATAACAGAGACCTGATGAATGAATTATCAACTGTAAATGGGAAAACTTACACTCAGGAGGAGGCTTTTCAAAGTTCATTGGACTATTTCAAAGGAGATGAACTGGCAGCTCGCGTGTGGGTAAACAAGTATGCATTAAAAGATTCGTACGGAAATATTTATGAATTAAATCCGAACGATATGCATCGGCGTTTGGCAAGAGAGATTGCCAGAATAGAAAAAACATATCCGAATCCGTTATCCGAAGATGAAATATTTGAAGTATTGCGTGACTTCCGGTATATCGTACCTCAGGGTGGTCCCATGACGGGGATAGGCAATGACTATCAGATAGCTTCCTTATCCAATTGCTTTGTTATCGGGCATGACGGGCCTTCCGATTCATACGGCGGGGTCATGAAGATAGACCAGGAGCAGGTACAGTTGATGAAAAGAAGAGGAGGTGTGGGACATGATTTATCGCATATTCGTCCTAAAGGGTCTCCGGTGAAAAACTCCGCACTGACTTCTACGGGAATCGTGCCGTTTATGGAGCGTTATTCCAATTCTACGCGTGAAGTAGCGCAGGATGGACGGCGGGGAGCCTTAATGTTGAGCGTCTCTATCAACCATCCCGACTCGGAAAGTTTTATCGATGCGAAAATGACAGAGGGGAAAGTGACGGGAGCCAATGTTTCGGTAAAAATCGACGACCAGTTCATGCAGGCAGTTGTAGACGGAACGGACTATGTACAGAAATATCCGGTATATTCCAATGCGCCGAAATACGATAAGACCATTAATGCTCGTCAGTTATGGAGTAAAATTGTTCACAATGCGTGGAAATCCGCAGAGCCGGGAATCTTATTCTGGGACACCATCATTCGCGAGAGCGTACCGGATTGTTACGCTGACTTGGGATACCGTACGGTATCTACCAACCCTTGCGGGGAAATTCCTTTGTGTCCGTATGACTCCTGCCGTCTGCTGGCGTTGAATCTCTACTCTTACGTACAGCATCCGTTCACGAAAGAGGCTTATTTCGACTTCGAGCTGTTTAAAAAGCATGTAGCCATAGCGCAGCGGATTATGGACGACATCATTGATTTGGAATTGGAAAAAATCGATACCATTTTGGAAAAAATCGAAACCGATCCCGAAGACGAAGAAATAAAAGGTGTAGAAATCCGCCTGTGGCAAAAAATAAAGAGAAAAGCAAAAGAAGGACGCCGTACCGGTGTCGGTATCACGGCGGAAGGCGATATGTTGGCGGCACTGGGCTTGCGTTACGGTAGCGAAGATGCTGTTGCGTTTGCTGTGAAAGTGCAGAAATCACTGGCAATCGGAGCTTACCACTCATCGGTACTTTTGGCAAAAGACCGGGGCAGCTTTAAAATTTATGACGCCAAGCGGGAGGAAAACAATCCGTTTATCCTTCGCTTGAAAGAAGCAGATCCGGATATGTATGCCGATATGGTAAAATTCGGGCGTCGTAATATCGCCTGCCTGACCATTGCCCCGACGGGAACTACGAGCCTGATGACCCAGACAACTTCCGGTATTGAGCCTGTATTTATGCCTGTATACAAGAGACGGAGAAAAGTAAATCCGAACGATGTAAACGTACGGGTGGACTTTGTGGACGAATCGGGTGACAGTTTTGAAGAGTTTATCGTATTTCACCACAAATTTGCGGAGTGGATGCGCATTAACGGTTACGATGCGACCAAACATTACACGGACGAAGAAATCGATGATTTGGTTGCCAAATCACCTTACTATAAAGCAACCTCCAACGACATCGACTGGGTAGCTAAAGTAAAAATGCAGGGCATGATACAGAAATGGGTAGACCATTCTATCAGCGTTACGGTAAACTTGCCTGCGGATGTATCGGAAGAGCTGGTCGGACAATTGTACGTGGAAGCTTGGAAATGCGGATGCAAAGGATGTACCGTATACCGTGACGGCTCCAGAGCGGGCGTATTGGTGTCTACCAAAGAAAAGAAAGCGCCGTCCGAATTCAAGATGCCGGCAAAACGTCCGATGGAACTTGATGCGGATGTTGTTCGTTTTCAGAACAACAAAGAAAAATGGATTGCCTTTGTCGGACTGTATGAAGGGCGTCCTTACGAAATCTTTACCGGTATTGCCGATGATGAAGAGGGAATCATGTTGCCGAAAGCAGTTACCAGCGGTAAAATCGTAAAACATTATGACGAAGAGGGTAATTCCCGGTATGACTTCCAGTTCCAGAATAAACGCGGATTCAAAACCACCGTGGAAGGCTTGTCTTATAAGTTCAACAAAGAATACTGGAACTATGCCAAACTGATTTCCGGTGTCTTGCGCCACGGCATGCCGATACATCATATCATCGGTTTAATTGGTACGATGGAGTTTGACAACGAAAACATCAATACCTGGAAAAACGGTGTGGAAAGAGCCTTGAAAAAATATGTACCGGACGGAACTGAAGCTGCCGGCGAAGTATGTGAAAACTGCGGTTCTCCCGTTGTATACCAGGAAGGCTGCCTGATTTGCAAAACGTGCGGAACCTCTAAATGCGGATAACGGACGCCGGGCGTTTCCGGAACCGAAATTGAAACGATAGCGTGATGCAGGTACATTACGGAGCGGATAATTTACATATAGAAAATCCCGTAGTCACGATAGGGAGCTTTGACGGTGTCCATAAAGGACACCTCAAAGTTATTGAGGGGTTGAAGAAATATGCTGGGGACTGGCGGGGAGAATCTGTTATTGTCACATTCGACCCGCACCCGCGTGAAATACTTTATCCGTTGGAAAAACGCCCTGGCATTCTGACAACGCTGGATGAAAAAATCGCCATCATGGAGGCTTGCGGGGTGCAGCACCTGGTTATCATCCGGTTTAACGAAGAGTTGGCGGCATTGTCTTATCATGAATTTGTTCGGAGCATATTAGTTGATAAAATAGGTATCAAAGGCTTGGTAGTGGGATATGACCACCGTTTCGGAAAAAACCGGGAAGGTAATTTTGACACTTTGAAAGAACTTGCCGAAAAGTACGGTTTCCATATAGAACAGGAAGAAGCCTTTGTGACAAATGCGGTAAATGTGAGTTCTACCAAAATACGGACAGCGCTTGAATTGGGAGACATGGCGCAGGTAAACGACTTTTTAGGGTATCCTTACCGTATATCGGGCAAAATCGTACACGGAGATAAAATAGGGCGGACCATCGGTTTCCCGACTGCCAACCTGCAAACGGATGACGTGCGGAAGCTCCTGCCTGCTGCCGGAGTTTATGCCGTGACCGTCACATGGCAGGGAAAAGAATATATAGGTATGTTGAATGTGGGGATACGTCCGACCGTTAGCAATTCGGGTGAAATCCGTTTGGAAACGCATATATTCGGCTTTGAAGGCAATTTGTATGGGCAGAAACTGACCCTTTCCCTGATTCGCCGGGTGAGGGGGGAACGCAAGTTTGATACTTTGCAGGAACTTTCCGCCCAACTGTCCCGTGATAAAAAAGACGTCGAAGCTATTTTTGCCGCCCGGATTTAATCAAAAACTATACTTCACCATAACATTAATCCGGTTGGCATTGCCGTATGTTTGGTTGAAATTATTGCGCCGTCCGAAAACATATTCGACACCCGTACTTCCGTATTCGGAGAAATTCCATAAAAGATTGACGGCGGCATATTGGGCATATTTATAATTATCGGCGGGCATTGTGCCGATATTCTCCATACGGGCATAACTGTAAATCAGTGAAGAATACAGATTGCGCATCCAATTCTTTTGTATGGCGGCAAACATGCCCCACATGGCAGACGCTTTCAGGCGTCCGTTTGTCGGTTGGGGTACCAGGTCATATCCCAGTGAGGAAATATCCTGGATATAATTGGCGAGACCTTTTCCGTACACCCCTTGAAACAGGAACTTTGTTGCAGGTGTTACCTTTACATTGCCGCTCAGATTCACGCCCCAGCCGGTAACACGTTTATCCTTGTCCGTGATATTATTCTTGTAATAGAGATTGCGGAGAATAGCAGCCGCCTGCAAATGACTCTTATTGGGAGCGGTATAGCGGATAGCCAAAGGAATATCGGGAATCCGCTGGCGTATACTTTCCGTATACCCGTTGGTCTGGTTCGTATAGTCCGGCACGGCATACTCAAGAGCCAGCATAGCCTGCCAGTTGGAATCCAACGGATACGTATAACGGATTTGAGGTTGTCTGACAGCGACGGCACTTGAGGGACCTTCTTGGTCAATGGTTGTCGGAACGGCGGTCATATCGCAAAACGTACTCCAGGTCTTACCGAATGTGAACCCTTTCAATTGTATAAAAGCCTGATTCAGCACCGGATTATTATTCGGGCCGTCCAGCTCGAGTTCGATATACGAAACGACCCGTCCCAGCTTCGTATCGCCCAGTAGCTTGAGGAACAGGCGGGACTGTCCCACCGAAATCCCGTAACTGGAGCCTTTTTGATGTCCTTTGGGAGCAATCGTCGAAGTCGTGAAATTGTCATAACTTTCCACGCCGTTGAAATCATAAACCCCGGCAACCTGGACATACCCGCCGATACCGAAAATAAAGCGCTTGTCCGTATCGAAAAAAATGAACCGGGGAGACGTCGGGTCATTAAAAGCTAGGGGAAACGCTTCCTTCATCATCGTATAGAAATTGTGGAGGTCGTTCTCCTCCGAGACGGAAACAACATTTATCTTCTGTGCTTCTCCAGACAGAGACAGGCAGCCTAAAAACAAGAGAAAAAGGAAGGTGTATTTTTTCATAGTTATCGTATATAGTCTGTATAAACATGGGTTATATACGGGAAGCAATAGGAAAAGTTATTTTTCATGAAACCGAGTATCTTTTTCGGCTATAAATACCCCTTTTTGGAAAACCTATTGTTTTCATGTTAAAAACCTATCGTTTTTGCCTCAAAAACGATAGGTTTTCGGTAGCAAAACGATAGGTTTAAAAATAACGGGTTTGGTTATTAAGCCGGATGTATCTAAACGTGATTGCTAATATTTTCAATATCAGGCATTTATTTATTATTTTGGAGATATTCATTGAAAATGGATACTCCCTTTGAAAAAAAGAGGCTCTTTTTAGTACAAAAAAAGGCTCTTTTTGCATCAAAAACATACTCTTTTTGAATAGAAAACCTATCGTTTTTTTTTGAGTAAAAAAATTGGTAGAAAATGGAACAGTGGAAAAAACAATTTTCCACTGTTCTATTGTCCTATTTTTCCACTTTTAGTTCAACGGTGTAATCTCTACTTTTCCACTACCGACTTGGACACTGTTGGACATGGAGGAGTCTTTGAAAATATCGGTATTGACGTAGCCGGATCCTCCTCCCCCACCTGCTGCGTTTTTAGCATTTCCACTTAAACCTCCGCGGCCTCCATAGTAACCTCCGCCTCCTCCGCCTCCTCCAACTTTGCCACTCCCTCCATAGTATCCTGTATCTCCATAACCAATTGCCCAGCCGGAATTTTGCGTACCCGGAGACGTAGCTGCTGAAGTCGAATAGTTTCGGCCGTATCCACCACTATCACCACCTCCACTACCACCGATTCCATAACCTCCGGCACCCCCTCCACCGCCACCGGCAACAATAATCCGGTCAGACCAAGATTGTCCTCCTATTCGTATATCCGTGCCGCCTCCACCGCCTCCGCCACAGTCGTCATCTGAATCTCCTCCTCCGGTAGCACCACCGTTCCAACCTCCGCTCCCTCCGTAAGTTTTCTCGCTTGAACCACCTCGTCCTCCGACATAGACATAATAGGTGGTAACAGCATTCAGGGTAGTAGTTCCCTGAGCATATCCTCCATATCCTCCTCGAGTGACGGGTCCGTTAATATTTCTATAATCTACATATCCTGTTCCTCCTTGTGCTCCCCAGCACTCCATTTTGTATGTACCTGCCGGCAGGGTGATGCTGTCCATGTGGCCCCGGTAGGGAACGATGTTGCTGATTTTGATTGTGGCGGAAAATTCTTCTGCGGGGCATTGTGCAAGGCGGGCTTTCAGCGTAAATTCTTCATTAATCAGTCCGCCTGCAATAGTCAGGGAGCTGGATGCCGTGCCATGTATGTATGCCCATGTCGGTGCTCCCTCCAGTTGCCATGTTGCAGAGGGAGTTGTACCCCAATATTGTGTCACCTCAACAGAACTTCCCGCATCGAAATTATACTCAGGCTGGGGGAAAGGCTTAGGTAATATTTTTATAGTAAGGGTGTTACTTTCGGCGATTCCCAGCGAAGAGATGCCGACCCGCTTGAATTGGTAGGTTTGGGTATAGGTAGTGGTGTTTGTCAGCGGGGCATTTTTTAAAGATGCGTCGGTGGCATGTTCAAGCAGTTCAAATTTTGCTTCTCCCGGCTTTTTCACATACCAATTGTATTGAAAACGTACATTGGGGAAGTCGGGACAAAATGCCTCCTGTATGTTGTCAATGTCTGTTCCTCCCCAGCATCCTGTGTCCGGAGCGCTGATTTCTCCGCCGTCTATTTCAATGCCCGACAGGCTGTACACGCTCCGGAATCCCACGGTACTGTCGCGTTGGGTGGTAGCCGTAAAGTAATTCATTACCTCCGTGCGGTCGGAAGTACGCAATAAATCGTCCGTACTGTTAAAGCCACCGCCCCGCACGCCGTAGTAGGATGTGGAGGTGTACCAGAGGTTGGGATTGTATACACCCGCGCCGCAACTGCCGCCGTTAAGGTTGTTGTAATTTACATTGACGCACAGTTCCTTTAAATTCCCGCTCATTTCCATGACTGCCCAGTAGGTAGCGCCTGCCTGCATCTGGTTCGTGGCGGCGGTGGCGAACATTCCGCAACGGACGGGACCATCGATGTGTCCGCCGCTGTTTACATTCTTTGAATAACTTAGAGCCTGTTCCCGTTCATCGCCCCGGTAGTTTAACTCGCCCAAAGAAGAAATACTGTTCACTCCGCTGTTCATATTCCAAGCGTATTCACCCTTATCGGGTACTTGTGGGTAAAATCGCCGGCAGGCTTTTTCATACTCCAGTTCACTCATGGGGCGCAGGCCGCTCCAGCTGCAATAAGCTAGCATATCCTCCACGCTCATGTAATTACACGCCAGTGTCTGACCGTCATCTGCGGAAAACAAATCATTCGCCGGATTCAGGTTGTTACCGAATACTACGGGCGTGTTGGGTTTGCGTTGCTCGATAAACACAATGCCATTGCGGCAACTCGGTGTCTTTAGATTCCCGAAAACGTAGTTTCCCCGTTGCATATTGGCGAAATCATTATTTGTCACACGAGACTTTTGTTGGTCAAGGGTGAGGGAGTTCAAGAATTCCACATACTGCTCCTGGCTGGTCTCGTATTTCATGATATAGAAGCCGGCGTACCCTTTGGGATAAGAAGCTGCCAACCAAACATTCGACATCCCGTCTTTGGCAGAAAGCGTAAATGCCTCTTCCGAATCAATGATGACGGCTGCCGTGTCACCGATTGCAAAGCTCTTGTAGGAATGGGCATCACCTAAGTAATATGCACCGTAAGGGACGTATACCATTTCGATGCCGTGTACGCCGATGTATATTTTGTTTAAGTCATCGCCGAAATCACTTTTGCTTAACCCGGTGCCTGCCAATGGCCATTTTGCTTGCAGCCGTACCCGGACATTCCCCTCTGAAATACCGTTTCGTATGACATACAGGCCGTTTACTTTTCCATTGCTGGCGCCTATCATATAGGCGTAATCACCCCCTTCGTTTCCTGCTGACGGGTTTAATATATGTCCGGAATAACTTAAGTACGCATGCTGCCACGTGTTTTCCAGACCCCGTTTTTTGAATTTAAAGAACACCCACGCGGCGTCCCAGTTGAAATCATCCCGCCAGGAATTATCCCAACGGAGATTTACTTCGATAATTGCCGTGTCGCTTATGATGTTTATGACACGGGGTTTACCGTCCACCCGGATATTGTTTCCGAAAACGGGCGGAGAAAACAATCCGGAAAGAGTCACGACAAACAGCAACCCCAACGACATCCGTAGACGCCGCATTCCGGCACACCTGATTAGTTTTTTCATATCAAGAAATACTTATCACCTTGAAAGCTCCCGGAAAGGTGGGTTTATAATAAAAAGGAAGCGTGGGAACTGTTTTGTTTATCTGTTCTAAGGCATCGCCAAACGCCCACGAGAAAATAAACCAACAAGTACCCCACGCCTAACCGGTATATAACATAGAGGTATATATACGGCAAGCGAGCGTCAGTGTTGTTTATCCTTTCTCGTTAAAAATTGGCGATTTTTAGAACAAGGATAAAGCAAAAACGCTTCAAAATAATATTTCAATTACGGCAGGTCTCTCTGCCACAATGCCACAAATATAAGGAAAAAGTGAGAAACTTTTCTCTGCCCGGTCAATCTTTCAAACAACTGTCTGAATAATCCGCAATATAGGTGACAAGAATGAGTTAATGACAAAAGAAAAGCGTGGGAATGTTTATCTGTTCTAAGACATCGCCAAATGCCTACACCGAAATAAACAGCTACCCACGCTTGACCGGTATGAACGCTTCAAAAATACGTCTGTTATTTTAGCTTTTATTAGATGGGATAAAAATAAATGCCGCCGGATGGCGGCATCTATTTTAAAGTATTTGCCGGAGTAAATTCCGCATGTCTGTTTTTTCTTTCAGGATGTCGAATAACCGGTCGATGGCGATGCGTTCCTGTTCCATGGTGTCGCGGTAACGGATGGTGACGGCATTGTCTTCCAGCGTCTGATGGTCAATCGTGATGCAGAAAGGTGTACCGATGGCATCCTGCCGGCGATAGCGCTTGCCGATGGAGTCTTTTTCGTCGTATTGGCAGTTGAAATCGTATTTCAGCATGTTCATGATTTCTTGTGCCTTTTCCGGAAGTCCGTCTTTTTTAACCAAAGGCATGACGGCCAGTTTGACGGGTGCAAGGGCTGCGGGGAGTTTCAATACGACTCGGGAGTCTTGTCTTCCGTCTTTACTTAGGTCTTCTTCACAGTAAGCGGCGGAAATCACTTGCAGGAACATGCGGTCTACGCCGATGGAAGTTTCGATGACGTACGGAACGTAGGATTCGTTGAGTTCGGTATCGAAGTACTGAATTTTTTTGCCTGAGTATTTCTGATGTTGCGACAGGTCGAAATCGGTCCGCGAGTGGATGCCTTCCACTTCCTTGAATCCGAACGGGAACCGGTATTCGATGTCAGTAGCGGCATTGGCGTAATGCGCCAGCTTCTCGTGGTCGTGGAAGCGATAGTTTTCCGCACCGAAGCCTAACAGCTGGTGCCATTTCATGCGGGTTTCCTTCCATTTCTTGAACCATTCCAGTTCGCTGCCGGGACGCACGAAGAATTGCATTTCCATTTGTTCAAACTCACGCATACGGAAAATGAACTGGCGGGCTACAATTTCGTTCCGGAATGCCTTACCGATTTGGGCGATACCGAACGGGATTTTCATTCTTCCCGTCTTTTGCACGTTGAGGAAATTGACGAATATGCCCTGTGCCGTTTCGGGACGCAAATATATTTTGCTGGCGCCTTCGGCGGTAGAGCCCATTTCCGTGGAGAACATCAGATTGAACTGCCGAACCTCCGTCCAGTTGCAGGTACCCGAAATGGGGCATACGATTTTTTCGTCGAGGATAATCTGCCGCACTTCGTTTAGGTCGTTTGCGTTCAGGGCTGCCGACATCCGCTCTTGCAAAGCGTCTCTTTTTCGGATGTGTTCCAGTATCTGCGGATTGGTTTGCCGGAAAAGGGTTTCGTCGAATTTTTCCCCGAAGCGTTTCCGTGCTTTCTCTACGTCTTTTTCGATTTTTTCGTCATACTTGGCGATTTGGTCTTCGATAAGTACGTCGGCGCGGTATCTTTTCTTTGAATCTTTGTTGTCTATCAGGGGGTCGTTGAAAGCATCCACGTGTCCGGAGGCTTTCCAGATAGTCGGGTGCATGAAAATGGCGGAATCGATGCCCACGATGTTTTCATGGAGCCGTACCATGGATTCCCACCAGTATCTCTTGATATTGTTTTTTAGTTCCACTCCGTATTGCCCGTAGTCGTAAACGGCTCCCAGACCGTCGTATATATCGGAAGAGGGAAATACGTAACCATATTCTTTACAATGAGCGACTAATTTTTTAAATACGTCTTCTTGTGCCATAATTATAATAGAAAAATTTATTCGTGTCCGATTTCTTTCATTGCTTGGGTGACATTAATGGTGTAGTCACCGATTTTTTCACATTCGGAGAAAAGGTCGTTGTACAGGATTCCTGTAGAGTAGTCATAACGTTTCTCTTCGATGGCTTGCAGGTGTTCTTGTTTTAAAATAGTTCGTAAATCGTTGATAGACCGTTCGATTTCGTAGGCTTTTTTGGCGCTTACGGCTGTGTATTCCATGTTTAGGTTGGTGCACATGGTGGTAATGGATTCTTCAACGAGCGTGAACATCTGTTTTATTTTGCGGGTCAGTTCTTCCGGGAACGTGACTCCCTGTTCGTTGCGCCGGAAAGTAGCTTTCGCTACGTTTAGGATGGAGTCGGCGACACTTTCTATTTCGCTGACCATTTTAAACATGGCGCGGACACGTTGGGAGTTTTCGGGAGAGAGCCGGGATTCGGAAACTTTTGTCAGGTAATCGGCAATATCTACTTCCACTTGGTCGCTTTCATCTTCCATTTTCTGGAGCTGGTCGAATTCTTTCTCAAATTCCCCCCGGGGTTTATCAAATGCCGCTATCGTTTTACGGAACATTTCAAGCGTGTTTTGTCCGTAATGGGATATTTCCTGTTTAGCCTGAAACAGGGAGGCGTCCGGTGTGGATAACATACCTGTCTTGATGTGCTTGAGTTTGAATGTATCGTCTCCGGTTTTGGGCGGAATAATCCGGCTGACCAGCGTAGCAAGGAATCTTGTGAACCAAATGAGTATGCTTACATTGATACCTTTCGCTAGGGTGTTGAACAAGGACAGTACCAAGGGCATTGCCGTGTTGATAGAGGCGATTACGCCGGCTCTGGCTTCGGGCGAGAAGGTCGCCTGCAATAACCGGGGATCGGAATAAATGGGATTGTATTTTGAAATATGCAGGGTGACACACAAATCACCGATAAAGTGCAGGAAGGGCACAAATATGGTAAAGAGCCAGATAACGCCGAATACATTAATGATGAAGTGGGCGAGTGCGGCCCGTTTGGCCTGGACGTTTGCAACGGCTGCCGCAATGTTTGCCGTGATGGTGGTTCCGATGTTTTCACCCATAATCATGGCTGCCGCGTCTTCATAGCCTATCCAGCCTTTGGAACATATAACTAAGGTCAGGGCTACCGTAGCGGAAGAGGATTGAAACAGGATGGTCAGGACGGCTCCGATGAGCAGGAATATCATCCATGACCGGAAACCTAAAAAGCTGATTTTTTGAATGAATTCTCCAACACCGGGATAGTCGTGAAGGTTGGTCGGCATGCTTTCTTGCAAGAACCGAAGGGCCAGGAAAAGGAGACCGAATCCGACAAACATTTCACCCCAGTTTTTGCGGGAACGTTTTTTGGAAAATAGCAGCGGAAGGGCGCAGCCGATGATGGGCAGTGCCAAATCGCTCATACTGAATTTGCCCAGTCCCAATACGGCAACCAACCAGCTGGTGATAGTTGTTCCGATGTTGGCCCCTAGAATGACACCGATAGAGCCGACAAGGTCTAATAATCCTGCGTTTACGAAGCTGACAACCATAACGGTGGTTGCCGAAGAGCTTTGTATTAAGGTTGTGATAAATAGGCCGGTGAGGACACCCGTTACCCTATTGGAAGTCATTGCTGTTAGGATTTGCCGCATTTTGTTGCCGGCGAGTTTTTGGAGGGATTCGCTCATTAGTTTCATTCCGTACAGGAATAGGGCTAATGATCCGATGAGCTTCAGCAATTCAAAGATTCCATGATCCATTGGAATTATTTTTTAATTCAACTTTTAGCGCCGATAAAAGTAAAAAACTCCATTTGATTACAAAAATATTAAGGAGCAATAATTTAAGATTTTTTTAATTCTGTGTTAATTTTTCCTTTATTCGATGATGCCGCCTCCGATGATGTCGTCGTTTTCATAGAAAACGGCGCTTTGCCCCGGTGTGATGGAGTCAATGGGTTCCTGAAAGACAACGCGCAGCCTGTCGCCTTCCGTATAGAGGTTTGCCGTTCCTCCCTGACTGCGGTAGCGGATTTTGGCGGATACTTCAATGCCGTCAGGTATTTGGGCGTATTTCATCAGATTGAGTTGTCGGACATAAAGGGTTTGGCCTTGCAGTTCTTCTCGGGTGCCCAATACGACTTTGTTTTCTTTGGCCGAAATGGAGACAACGAACATGGGTTGCCCCAAGGCGATGCCCAAGCCTTTGCGTTGGCCGATGGTATAATTGGGAAAACCTTGGTGGCGTCCCAGTATTTTTCCTTGCGTATCGACAAAGTTTCCCGGTCCGTATTTCTCTGTGAAATTTTCGACGTGTTCGTGTAAGAAGGCCCGGTAATCGTTGTCGGGAATGAAACAGATTTCCTGGCTTTCCCTTTTTCGGGAGAGTTTTTCGTAACCGTGCTCCAGTGCAATTTTACGGACTTCAGGTTTGGTTAGATTTCCTAACGGGAATAGAGTCCGGGAAAGATTGTCTTGTGTAAGTGTCCATAAAAAATAGGTTTGGTCTTTGGCTTCATCCCGGCCTTTTTGCAGAAAATACCTGCCTGCTTTTTGGCAGATGCGTGCGTAGTGTCCCGTTGCGATATATTGGCAGCCGAATTGATCGGCGGTTTCAAGCAGTTTGCCCCATTTTATGGTTGAATTGCACACGACACAAGGGTTTGGTGTGCGTCCTTGAAGGTATTCATCGATAAAGTTACGGATGACCTGTTCTTTGAATGTTTGCCGAATGTCCAGGATATGATGTTCAAAGTCTAAATCCTGTGCCATTTTTTGAGCTTCAAACAGAGCGTCTACACTGCAACAGCCTTTTTCTTTTTCCATACATCCCTGTGATATGGAATCGAATGTCCGGAATGTGACTCCGACGAGTTCATATCCTTGTTCTTTCAGTAACATGGCGGCTACCGTGCTGTCGATACCGCCGCTCATGGCCATGAGTACTTTTGCTTTCATAATGTTGCCGGTCTGTTCGGATTCATGTAGCGGGCTTCGCTGTGATAATCGTCTTTCTCGAGTTCGATATCGGGTTCGAGCAAAGGATTTTCAGATAGGGAAAACCGGATATATTTTATCTGTTTTCCCCTCGATAGCCATTGGAGTTCATAAAAGGTCTTGATACCTAAAATTTTATCTTCGATTTCGCTTTCATACAAATTGTCTGTTTGAATGTAGCAGGGTAATCGGTTGTTTTGGATGAGTGCGGAGGTATAGGCGAACAGAAAAGGACTGTCGGTTTTCAGATGAATTAGTCCGTTGGGTTTTAGAAATTTTTTATATAAAGAAAGAAACCGACTTCCGGTCAAGCGTTTGCGTGCTTTTGCCATTTGGGGGTCGGGAAATGTAATCCAGATTTCCGATATTTCATTCGGGGCAAATACGGAATCCAGCATTTCTGCATAAATACGGAGGAAAATGGCATTGGAAATGTGTTCTTCCAAGGCGGCTTTTGCTCCATGCCACATGCGCGCGCCTTTGATGTCAATACCGATAAAGTTTTTTTCGGGATATAGTTTCCCAAGTCCTACGGTATATTCTCCCTTTCCGCAGCCTATTTCCAGAACGATGGGGTGATTGTTGTGAAAAACCTGTTTTCCCCATTTCCCTTTCAGAGGGTGGTCGGTACGAAATATTTCCGCATGTTTTGGTTGGAAAACATTTTCCAGGTTTTCCATTTCGGCGAATTTGGCTAATTTGTTTTTTGGCATGGGGATGGTTTATTGTTCAGCTTTTTTAATGATAAGTCCGATGTCTTTCACTCCTTTTAAACAATGCATGCGCATGCCTTGTTCTATTTCGCAGGTGTATTCTCCCTGGGGTAAAGAGGAAATTTTCTTTATTTTCTCTTCTTTGGTTTTTATGGTGTATCCGCTCCCTAACCAATGGCCGTCCGGTTCAGCCAATTTTATATTTAAAGTATCCCGTACAAGGACGTGGGTTGAGTCGCTTATTTTTATGAAACACCATAAGTTCCCCATTTCATAATCCATTGTGTGACGGATGCCTGCGTATAAATTGTAGTCGGCTGAGTCTTGAATGGAAAAATGAAAGCGGACGATGTTATGAATGCACCATTCTTCATCAGGAATGGAGTTGTATTTTTCAAAGATATAAGAGGGCTGACAACTGAAATATGAGATGCTGATAAGTAATAGGATGTATTTTTTCATAGAAATCCGATTTATAAAAATGTAATTTCAACATTGTTTTCTTCTACGGATAATTCAATAGAAGCGCCTAAAATCAGGGGATAATTATTGGATATATGACCGGCAGGAAAATTGAAACATACGGGATAGTTGTATTCGTCTACGGTTTCGCGAATGATTTCGTAGGCGCTTTTCCCGAAGTTTTCGCCTTTCATGTCACTGAATCCGCCTACAATGAGTCCCTGGAGATTTTTGAGACGTCCGGATAATTTGAGACTTTGCATCATTCTGTCTATGGCGTAAAGATTTTCACCTACGTCTTCAATGAAGAGAATGTTATCTTCCGGAGGATATTCTATTACGGAAGAACGCAGGCAGTGAAGCAGACACAGGTTGCCTCCGGTTAAATCTGCTCTGGCGATGCCTTCCCGGTTGAAGGGATGGGAGGGCAGCTTGTAGGAAGTGATATGGCCGAACAGGTATTGTTTTAAATGTTCTAATGCCTGTTTGTCTGTCTTGGGATAGCTCTTGGGCATAGGGGCATGTAAGCTTTCGATTCCCAATGAGGTTAATTTTGTGTGTAAGACGGTAATGTCGCTGAATCCGACTAGCCATTTAGGGTTTCCTTGAAAACAGGAGTAGTCGGCTTCCTCTACGATTCGCATACAACCATATCCTCCCCGGGTACAAAAAATAGCATGTATGTCTTCCGCATCCAAAGCCCATTGCAAGTCTTCCAGTCTCTCTTTGTCTGTTCCGGCGAAGTAGCCGTATTGGGATGTGATGTGTTTGCCCGGAACAGGAATAAGTCCCCAGGATTGTAACAATTCGGTGGCATGATTTACGGTTTCGGGTTGAATGATTCCAGCCGGAGATATGAGAGCGACTTTGTCGCCTGCTTGTAAATAACTTGGACGTAGCATAATGTTGAGTTAATCATGCGAAAATACGATTTTTTTATAAATTTGCGCTTCAATAAGAAAGCAAAACATTAAAAGGGATATTATGAGTCAGTTCAAAAGGAGTTTGGTGACGACTGCTTTGCCGTATGCCAATGGTCCGGTACATATTGGGCATTTGGCAGGAGTGTATGTGCCTGCGGATATTTATGTGAGATATTTAAGAGCTAAAGGACGGGAGGTTGTGTTTATTGGTGGTTCGGATGAGCATGGGGTGCCTATTACGATAAAGGCACAGAAAGAGGGGGTTACTCCGCAAGACATTGTAGATCGTTATCATAATCTGATAAAGAAGTCGTTTGAGGAATTTGGTATTTCTTTTGATATATATTCCCGTACGAGTTCTAAAACGCATCATGAATTATCGTCGGCTTTTTTTGAAAAACTTTATAAGGAAGGAAAGTTTATAGAAAAAACTTCCATGCAATATTATGATGAAAAAGCCGGGCAGTTTTTGGCGGATCGTTATATTGTGGGGAAATGCCCTCATTGTGGGAATGAAAGGGCTTATGGGGATCAGTGCGAGGCTTGCGGTACCAGTCTGAATGCCACGGATTTGATAAATCCGGTGTCGGCTATTACAGGAAATACGCCGCAGTTGAAAGAAACCAAGCATTGGTATTTGCCGCTGGATCAGTATGAGGGATGGTTGAAAGAGTGGATTCTGGAAGGACACAAAGAGTGGAAAAGTAATGTCTACGGGCAGTGTAAATCTTGGCTGGACAATGGTTTGCAACCGCGTGCGGTAACCCGGGATTTGGATTGGGGTGTACCTGTTCCCATTGAGGGGGTAAAAGGAAAGGTTTTGTATGTGTGGTTTGATGCCCCGATAGGTTATATTTCTGCTACAAAGGATTTGACTCCCGATTGGGAAAAGTACTGGAAAGACAAAGATACCCGCATGATTCATTTTATCGGAAAGGATAATATTGTTTTTCACTGTATTATTTTTCCGGCCATGTTGAAAGCGGAAGGAAGTTATATTTTACCGGATAATGTTCCGGCTAATGAGTTCTTGAATCTGGAAGGAGATAAAATTTCCACTTCTCGTAATTGGGCTGTGTGGTTACATGAGTATTTGGAAGATTTCAAAGGGAAGCAGGATGTGTTGCGTTATGTCTTAACGGCCAATGCTCCGGAGACAAAGGATAATGATTTTACATGGAAAGATTTTCAGACGCGTAATAACAGTGAGTTGGTGGCGATATACGGGAATTTTGTGAATCGTGCGCTGGTTTTAACTCACAAGTATTTTGAAGGGAAGGTACCGAAAGCAGGAGAATTGGCCCCATATGATAAAGAAGTGCTTGCTGAGATTCCTTGTATTATAGAGCGGGTGGAAAAGAATCTGGAGAGCTTCCATTTCCGTGAAGCGTTGAAAGAGTGTATGAATTTGGCGCGTTTGGGTAATAAGTATTTGGCAGATACGGAACCGTGGAAGTTGATTAAGACGGATGAGGAGAGAGTGAAAACAATCCTCAATATCTGTTTGCAAATAACGGCGGATTTGGCGATATTATCGGAACCTTTTATGCCTTTTAGCGCTAAAAAGTTGAGAGGTTATTTGAATAAGGATTCTTTGAATTGGGATGAGATGGGGGCAGATGTGTTACCGGAAGGACATCAGCTTAATGAAGCAGGGTTGTTGTTTGATAAGATTGAGGACGAAGAAATACAACGGCAATTGGATCGGTTGCAGGCAACGAAGAAAGCGAATGAAATGAATAATGTGAAAGTAGCTCCTGCAAAGCCTAATATTTCTTTTGAAGATTTCCAGAAATTGGATATACGTGCCGGGAAAATTATGGCAGCGGAAAAGGTTGCGAAGACAAAGAAATTGATGAAATTAACTATAGATACCGGTATAGACCAGCGGGTGGTAGTTTCGGGAATTGCAGAGTATTATACTCCGGAGGAAATTATCGGGAAGCGGGTAAGTATTTTGGTAAATCTTGAGCCGCGTAATTTAAAGGGTATTGAATCGCAAGGGATGATTTTGATGGTAGAGGATGCCGATGGCTCGCTTGCATTTGTGGCCCCCGAAAAAGAAGTAAAAGCAGGTTCTGAAATACGGTAATTTCTGATATGGTTTATCATGTTTAAATTGACCAGATTTAAAAAGATTATTTCATTAGATTATTATTATGCCATTCTTCGGAAGGATTGGCATAAGTCATCGTTGGCACCGGGGTTGCTGTTGAGAGGGGTGGCAATGCTTGTGATTTCGATTGATCGCTTTATTAAGGATGCCTGTATGGTATCGGCGTCTGCATTGACATTTTATTCCGTTTTATCTTTTATTCCTATTGTTGCATTGGCATTGGGGATTGCGAAAGGATTCGGCTTGGGAAAGGTGTTGGAGCAGCAGATGTTGGAGCAAACTTTTACGGACTCACAAATTATGGCGTTTGTCGTACAGTTCGCAAATCATGCGTTGGAGAATACGAAAGGAGGGTTGATTACCGGCTTGGGAATAGTTATTTTGCTTTGGTCGGTGATAAAAGTACTTGGGAGTACGGAGTTGGCAATGAACAGGATTTGGGGAATAAAAAAGGGTAGAAAACTTACCCGTAAGTTTTCGGATTATCTTTCCGTCATGTTTATAGTTCCGATACTGTTGATTCTGATTAGCGGTGTGAATGTGTTTTTGACTTCCAATTTACAAACGATAGCCGTAGAAGAGGGATTTTTACGTTATGCCAGTTCGGTAATTATATCCTTAGTCAATCTGATACCTTATTTTTTAGTTTGGTTTTTGTTTATCTTCCTTTATATGTATATGCCGGCAACTCCGGTAAAATTTAAACATGCGGTTGTCTCCGGTATTATCGCAGGTACGGTTTATCAGGTGGTTCAATGGTTTTATATTCGCTTTCAGATAGGGGTAAGTTCCTATAATGCGATTTATGGCAGTTTGGCTGCTTTGCCGCTTTTGCTGGTATGGCTTCAGTTAAGCTGGAGTATTGTATTGTGGGGGACTGAATTGTGTTATATCATCAGAAATCGTCATTTTATGTATCGTAATTCAATGGAGCGGGGCAATTATTGGGTGGAAAATGTTGATCAGGCGGTACGAATATTGAAGTATGTAGCTTGTGAATATCTTCAGAATAACGGAGCTTTGACGTTGGGAAAGTTAAGTAGACGATTGAAAATAAGTGCAAGTAAGTTACAGGTTGTTATTCAGGAGTTGGTGGATGATGCGATATTGGCGGAAGTGAAGCAGGAGGATGACATGGCTTATTTACCGGCCGTTGACTTGTATCAGTTTTCAATGGCGGATGTGATTAGTCGCTTGGCCAATATAGAACAGAAAGATAAGGGGTGGGAAAAACGTTTTCTTAAAGCAGTGGAACAGGAGTTTGGTTCGGATAAATTTGCTCCGATTGCTCAAATGGATATGGAATAAAAGGGAGGGGATTTTTGGAGGTTAGAAATAATATCTGTATATTGTGCAAAATTTGTATGATATGCGGAAAAAAATAGAATTAGAGTATCTTTTTTCATCATCAGTGAAAGTCCTTTTTTCCCGATTGAGTACACCCGCCGGGTTATCAGAATGGTTTGCAGAGAATGTGTTTCAAAAAGAAAATCAGTTTACATTTGTGTGGAATGGGATGGAGCATGTTGCGACCTTAATAGATTGTAGGCCCAATTCTTTAGTTCGTTTTCGTTGGAATGATGCGGATAATGAGGAAGAATATTTTGGATTTGATATTCATGTGGAATCATTGACGCACGAAGTCGCATTAATTATTACGGATTTTGTGGATGAGGACGAGGAGGCGGATGCTGTCGATTTATGGAACAAGCAGATTACTATGTTGCATAGGAATTTGGGTGCTTGACCCTAAGGAATATTGAACTATGGTGTCATTCGTTGGAATGATTATCGCTTTTTGACTTTATAGACTTTTTACCTACTTTTGAGGCATAGAATAATGATGGTTTGCAGATGAAGAAACTATATGTTTTTATGTTGAAAAGTTTCGCGGGGCCTTTCATCGCTACGTTTTTCATTAGCATGTTTGTATTGCTTATGCAAATGTTGTGGCGTTATATTGATGAATTAGTGGGGAAAGGGCTTGATTTTTCCGTTATTGTGGAATTATTATTCTATTTTTCTCTTTCGTTGGTACCGATGGCTCTTCCTTTGGCTGTATTGCTTTCTTCGATTATGACTTTTGGTACGTTGGGAGAGAATTATGAATTGATAGCATTGAAATCGGCAGGAATTTCGTTGTATCGTATAATGTATCCTTTGATAATATTGATACTGTGTTTATGCGTGTTTACTTTTTTCTTTTCTAATAATATATTACCGATAGCCAATATGCGGGCGGGTAATTTATTATATGATATAAAAAAACATAAACCGGAGTTGTCTTTCAAAGAAGGTGTATTTACAAATGATTTGGAAGGATATAGCATAAAAATAGACAAGATTAACAAGAATACCGGAATGATGTATAATATGTTGATTTATAACCATAGGGATGTTCCGGGGAATTATGAGGTCACCCGTGCGGATTCCGGGATGATGGTTAATGATTCGCATAGTACACATATGGAGTTGGTTTTATTCCATGGTAATACTTATACGGATGAAAGTATGAAACCGAATGGGAGAAAAACTTTTCCTTTTAGAAGACTAAGTTTTGAAAAACAGTCCGTGTTAATAGAGTTGCCAGGAAATGAATTTAAAAGACGGGATGAAGATTTTATAACGGCTGTAATGTTAAATTTAAAACAATTGGAGTATACTATAGATTCTCTTCAAAATAGATTGGATTCTCGTAAAAAAGAAGAAACAACACGGATGTTGAAGGCAAATTATGAGAAAAATCGAAATGCTAATAATCAACGGGACAGTATCTTGCGACAAGAAACGGCCATGCTTACAGGAGATGCAGATTCCTTATATAAGGAATTAGATCCTGATGAAAGAAAAAGGGCGATGGAGAATGCGTTGCAATATGCCCGGGATGTGAATACAAATGCGATGAAAGATGTGAGTTTTTATAAAAGGCAAGAAGACCAGATTCGTAAGAATCAGATTGAATGGCATAAGAAATTTACATTACCTTTTGCCTGTTTGATTTTCTTTTTCATAGGGGCACCTTTGGGAGGAATTATTAGGAAAGGAGGATTGGGGATGCCGGTTGTAATATCGGTACTGTTATTTATTATATACTATGTCATATCTATGATGGGACAACGGGCAGCGAAAGAAGCTGTACTTTCAATGTGGTTTGGAAGTTGGTTGTCTTCGTTGGTGTTGTTGCCTTTAGGTGTGCTTTTGACTTATAAGTCTGTTACCGATTCTGAGATTATGAATGGAGAGTCGTATATTAATTTTTTCAAGAAAATAACTTATTGGCTAAAAAAAGGAAGAAATGCAAAAGCATAGTTTGAGAATTGTATATATGGGGACGCCTGATTTTGCTGTACTTCCATTGAAAAAAATCATAGAAGCCGGATTTGAGGTCGTGGGGGTCGTAACGAATCCGGATAAGCCTTCGGGAAGAGGACAGAGAATACAAGAATCGGCAGTGAAAAAATATGCAGTGGAGCAGGGAATACCATTTTTACAACCGGAAAGATTTAGAGACGAGGGATTTTTGCATGAGTTAGCTGCATGGAAAGCTGATTTGCAGTTAGTAGTAGCTTTTAAAATGTTGCCGGAAGTGGTTTGGAATATGCCTCCTTTAGGTACCGTGAACTTACATGCTTCTCTTTTACCGGATTATCGTGGTGCGGCTCCAATTAATTGGGCAATTATGAATGGGGAGACTTGTACAGGAGTTTCTACTTTTTTATTGAGTCATGAAATTGATACGGGTAAAATCATTTTTCAAGAAAAGGTTGCTATCAAGGAGGATATGACGGCAGGAGATTTGCATGATATTCTTATGGAGAAAGGGGCGGATTTGTTGGTGAAGACGGTGGAAGCGATAGAGCAAAAACAATGTTTGTTAATAGATCAGAATCATTTGTTAGATGGGAGGGAACCTAAGTTAGCACCCAAGATTTTTAAAGAGAATAGGAAAATCGATTGGACAGCGGATGTAGAGACTGTATACAATCATGTTCGCGGATTGTCACCTTATCCTGCAGCCTGGACGGAAATTCGGCATAAGGTATCAGGAGAGATAATACAAATGAAAGTAGTGTCAGTACGAATGGAGAAGGGAGAGACAGAAAAGAGGCCAGGGGAAATGTATACGGATGGCAAGAAAAGATGGGAAGTAATAGTTTCAAATGGTCGAATTTTTTTGGAAGAAATACAACTTGCCGGTAGACGGTGTATGAAAGTATCCGAGTTGTTGAGAGGATTTAAGTTAGATGATTATATACTTTCTTGATATGTCTTATCTTTTATGTGCTTGGTTAGTAGTTTATTGAGAGGTGTAATGGAAAAAACATAAAAAAAGTTGCAAAAAAATTTGGAGAGTAAGTATAGTAGTATTACTTTTGTCGTCGCTTTCCTCTTGAAGGGGGGAGAAAAAGAGTTCTTAGAAAAATTGTAGTGACGAGACAGCAAGTGCGACCCGGATATAGATGATATTTGGGACATATGACTGAGCACATGGAAAAAATAAAGAATTGATATTAATACAATGAAGAGTTTGATCCTGGCTCAGGATGAACGCTAGCGACAGGCTTAACACAT
>NZ_CALPCZ010000006.1 GCF_943193135.1 Odoribacter lunatus | reverse complement strand
CGTATTACATTCGCCAACCACTTGCTCTTCAAAAGGCAGAGGAGCTCGCTCCCGGTGGTCACAATTTATTCACGAAACCAAGACTAGTATCGTTTTTTCTCATTTATACAAGAAGTTTTGTTGAGGCACTATGGTAACCGCCAATGGCTTTTGCATAAATGTAATGGATGACGGCATTGCATCATGAAATCTGTGAATCAGTGTATCATTGAAAAAATGGGAATTCAATGGTTCGGGTATTTGGTCATCAGGCGGTCATTCCCGTTCTGGGCGCAAAAGTAATTCCGGGATGATACGGAAACGCAAGGTCAAGCCTCCTGTTTCCGGTAAAAATCTCCACCTATGCAGGTAAGTATTTTTCCCGAAAAACCTTGCATTCCCTAATCCCTACCTTGTTTTAGCACCCGAAACGGAAATGACCGATGTGACAGAAAGAGATATAAAAATAAGAAGGAAATGATTTATGAGATTCCTAGTGAGGTATTTAATGCCAAATAATTATGTAAAAAGAAACAGTTTTCAGATTTTTATTAGTAAGTTTGCATCAAGCATCAAAGTATTGTAATAAGTAAGCAAAGTAAGTGAAATGGAATCACAGAAGATAAACAGGATAAAAGTTGCGTTAGTTGAGAACGGCAAAACCGGTAAATGGCTTGCCGAACAGGTCGGTAAAAATGAAGCCACGGTTTCACGATGGTGTTCCAACAAGATGCAACCCTCCCTTGATACGCTTGTGAGGATTTCAGAATTACTTGATGTTGATGTTAAAGACTTAATTGTCAGCAATAAAGCATAGTCATGGACAAGAAAGAAATATTTGACAGAATTGAATATGTAGTGGCGTGTGTCGGGGCTTTCGCACAGCGATATAACCTCTCCAACATGCAGGCCTACGCATATTTACGCCGTTTCACAGGCATAGATTTCCTTCTTGACTGCTATGCTGCCGAGCATACCCTATCCATTGACGATGCGGTTTCTGACCTCCAAGTCATTTGCCAACGGGAAGGAGGTAAGATATGATACGACTATATCACGGATCAAACGTAGCTATTGAGCAAATTGACCTTTCACGCAGTAAGCGTGGGAAGGATTTCGGACAGGGCTTCTATCTCAATGCAAATCCTGACCAAGCTATGGAGATGGCAGCTCGAACAACTCGATTTCTAAACGCAGGAACTCCCACTTTATCCTGCTTTGAGTTTGATGAAGACGAAGCTACAAAGAATGGGCTAAACATAAAGATTTTTCCTGACTACTCTGAGGAATGGGCAGAATTTGTCGTTATGAATCGTAAAAATGATTCCGATGTTCCGGCTCATCCCTACGATATTGTTATAGGACCTATTGCCGATGATACGGTTGGCGTTCAGATTCGCCGTTTCATAATGGGTTATCTGTCGGCATCAGCATTGGTTGAGGAACTAAGCTTTAAGGGCGACCATGCTGTCCAATACTTCTTCGGCACACCAAAAGCCGTAAACTTCTTAAAACGCATCGAATTATGACACAAGACATACAGTTTCAAATAGAATGCCTTGCGGCAGAACTCGCTGAAATGCTTATGGCAGAATATGGCTGGGATATACACCGAGCCCTTGATGAGCTTTATTCATCAACCACCTTCGCTAAGCTCAACGACCCCGAATGCGGCCTTTACTATCAGGGCGTAGTCTATATCTTCCAATTCCTCAAATCAGAAATCGAGACCGGTAAGGTTGCATAAAACATTAATAACCATGGCAAATGCCCTAATTGATAACTCCGAGCAATTTAAGCTCGTCAAATATATAAAAGACTTAGTCTCACGCCCTGAGTGCAATCACATTATGATTGCGACTGGGTATTGGGATTTGCCCGGCATGGCTTTGGTCTATGAAGAACTTAAAGACTTTTTCGCGCGAGGGGGTAAACTAGATCTACTTATAGGTCAAGAACCGCAATTGCAATATTATCAGGCGTCCAGTGAGGCGCATCAATTTCCGGATTTCTATATTCAAAGAGATGTCGAATCTCTTACTGATGAGTATAAGCCTATCGGCAAGTTGATTATTGATAATGCCTTGACAGAAGAGAATCCCAATGGCAAGTTTGAGATTCGCGTGTACGGTCAAGGCCAACATAAGGAGTTCCTTCATGCTAAGTGCTATATCTTCCTTGGCAATAACCATACACTTGCTACAGGAATTGTAGGTAGCTCTAATTTCACATTAAAAGGGCTACAGGGTAATGCTGAGTTAAATTATCTTGAAGAGAATGGCAATAGCGTTGCTGCGCAGTTTACTGAGTTTTCAACTTCGAAATCTCACAAAGCTTGGTTTGAGGAACTTTGGCAGAACAGTGAATTGTGGTCTGGCAAGTTTATTAAGAACATTCTCAAACCGTCTCCCATTGGCAAGAAAATTGAAGAAGATGAGGTTTCAAAGCTGTTGACTCCTTATGATATCTATATCAAATATCTTCAAACTCAGTTTGGGGATATAATTGACGCAGAGACTACCAATATTCTCAAAACCTATCTCCCTATCTCTTACAAGCCGCTTGATTATCAGCTTGACGCGGTAAAGCAAGGATTCTCTATCATGAAACGCTATGGCGGTTTCTTGCTCGGTGATGTCGTTGGACTTGGTAAGACTGTTGTCGGGCTTTTGCTAATTCGTATGTTCCTTGATCAGGCAGAAGCTCTTAATCGACCACGCAAGGTGCTTGTTGTTGTTCCTCCGTCTATTCGTCGGGGCTGGGAAGATACCATCCGCGACTTTGACCGCGAACATACTACAAAGATTGAACCGTGCATCGACTTTATCACAACCGGCTCAATCGGTAATCTTACCGATGGTGAAGATGAACCTGACGGTGGAGAAGATTTTGATGGGGAACTCGACAAAGTCCAGTACGGGTTAATCATGGTTGACGAGAGCCACAATTTCCGTAATCGCGGCACTCAGAAATACGAAGCTTTGGATGAGCTTATTGGCATGTCCAATCCAACGCCATATCTTTGTTTGCTGTCTGCGACTCCGCAGAATAATACCCCTGAAGATCTTTACAATCAAATTTCCCTATTCTTGCGCGATGCTAATAACTGCAACCTTCCTAATGTGCCGGGTGGTAAGCTTGATTCATTCTTCAATGCAATGAAGTGCCGGTTTAAGGACGCTCGTAATATGCCAGCAGATACGCCCGAACAACGTGCCGAAGCGGCAGCCATCATCGCAGAAGTTTCAAAGGAAATTCGTGAACGAGTCCTTAATGAACTTGTCGTGCGTCGTACTCGCACTGATATTAAGAAGCTCTATCCCGAAGATAGCGCAAGTCTCAAATTTCCAACAATTAAAGGTCCGCATAAACTCGAATACCAAATGGACGAAGAACTGCAACAACTGTTCTTTGACACAATCAATGCTATTTATCCCGACTCAGACACACATCCTGATGCTATCCAGTTCTCGCGCTATGCAGCCATTACATTTTTTAAGGATAAGAAAAACGAAAGGCTTTACGAGAAACGCAATTTGACAGTTGAGTCTATCACAAGACGTTTGCAGAAAATCATGAAGATAATGCTTGTCAAGCGTCTTGAAAGTTCTATCGTCGCCTTCAAGTCTTCGCTTGACAATCAGTTGAAGTATCTCGACATAATGATTTCGATGCTTGACCACGATGCCGTTTATATTTGCCCAGATGTAGATGTAAATAAGGCTTTTCTTGATGTCGATGGAGATTTTGGTTTATTCCAAAACACGATGGAACGCAAAATCCAGGGTAAGCCGGGAAATAACAGGCTTTTCCGTGCATCCGATTTTAGAGCTGCTTACCGAGATTCACTTCTCGCTGACAGGAAAATCATTAGCCGTTTACTCGACCGTTGGAATCGAAATGACTTCGACCCTAAATTTGAACGTTTCAAACAAGCCATTCCGGAACTCTTCAATCCTAAAATCAATAACTCGAGCGGCCAAAATAAACCTCGCGTAGTTATCTTCTCCGAGGCTATTGATACCCTCAAATCCATTGAGCGCGCTCTGAAGAATGCCGGGCACCGCCCCTTGGCAATAACCGCCGAGAACCGTGATGAGATGGCACGTCGCATTTCAGAAAACTTCGATGCCAACATCGCACCCGACAAACGCCGCGATGATTACGATGCAATCGTAACTACTGAGGTACTTGCCGAGGGTGTCAATCTTCACCGCGCTAATGTAATTCTCAATTACGATGCTCCATGGAATGCCACTCGTTTGATGCAACGTATTGGCCGTGTTAATCGCATCGGATCAGTCGAGGACTTTGTACACGTCTATAATTTCTTTCCCTCCGATGAGGGCAATAAAGAAATTCGTCTTGTCGAGAAAGCCTACGCCAAACTCCAATCTTTCCATGAAATGTTTGGCGAAGACAGCAAGGTATTCTCCGAACGTGAGGAAGTTCGAGAGAATGACCTCTCTCATGCAGTCGATGGCGATGAATCTCCTTTTGGCATCTACATTCGCGAGTTAAAAGACTTTGCTTCTGAGCATCCGGAGAGATTTGACTACATCAAATCTCTCGCACTCGACAGTCTCGGTGGCTACTATTCGACAGAGGGATGCTCCGACAGTCTTTATGTCTTTACTGACCAAAGCGAGGGACTTGTCTCAGTACTCATAACTGATGATTCCACTCCGAAAGCATCTGTTATTTCGCCATTGCTTACCATGCAATACCTTCATTGCTCGCCCGAAGCTCGCTTTACGAGCTATGTAATCGATAAAGATGGTGCTGATTTCAAAGACGCGCTTCGTGCATATCAAAACCATGTAACCCATCGTTTGGGTGGTCGCGACAGCAATGAACGAATCAAGGACGCTCAAGAATATGTTCGAGAGATTCGCGGGCGTCAAGACATTACCGATGAAACCAAGCAACTTTTGGCACAAGTAAACTCTCTTGTGCGCAACAAAAATAATTTTGTTATCAAGACTCTCTTAAAACAGAAAAAACGCGACGCCTCCGGTCAACTTTCTTTGTTTGGTGCGGATTTTGAGATCAACTCTTGGCTACAGACCACGTTCGCTCATATCGCCGCGCAAGCACAGGAACGCCGTGGCCAGTCAAGTGTAGCTATCGCAATCATTAAATAATAACATTGTATCTCATGAAAGAACAACTCCAACATATTTTTCAAAACGGTTACCCCGGTTCAAATGTCTTTATTGAAAAAATCCTAAAGCCAATGCTTTCTGACGATGTCATTACAAATATTGACATTGACATCATTGACTCTCCTGAAAAGCGTCGGCGAGCTGACAATGCCAATATCCTTTCTGCTATCCACGTCACCGACATTGATCGTGTTGACTCCGACCCGATAGCCTTATACGATGTAACTCTAAGTCCAGGTAGTAATATTGCACACTCACGTGTGGCGATAAAGCAATTTATCGCCTCAGAGGTAATGACTTTTACCCACGCATTTATCCTGTTCCATTACGACAACGAGCCGGAACGTCCTTGGCGTTTCTCTTACGTCTACAAGGAGCGTACCACTTCCGCCACCCGCGCCGTGGCAAAGCGCTACACCTACGTTTTTGGTAAAGACTATCGTTGCCGTACCGCCGTTGAGCGCTTTATTGAGCTTGCTCGAAGCCCTAAGACCGACGAAGATTTTGCCAAAGCCTTCTCCGTCGAAACACTCAGCGATGAGTTCTTTGACAGATACCGAGAGCTTTATGCAGATTTTGTGCAATACATTACCGGCAAACGCTATGTCAAAGACTCAGGCAAATGGGTTGAAAAGAAAATCCATGATGCTAATCCGCAACTTGAAACTTCTTTTGAGGGAAACGATAAACTCGTGCGAGATTATATAAAGAAGATGTTTGGCCGTATTGTATTCCTGTACTTTCTTCAGCGCAAAGGTTGGCTGGCAGGAAACAGACAATACATGCACCACTTGTTTTATAGCTCCGAATTGCAAGACAATTTCCTTGACAGTGTGCTCGAACCACTCTTTTTCGGTGTTTTGAACACTCGTCCCGAACATCGTTTAGCAGATGTCACCTCCTTGCCGGACTCGGATAAAATCCCATATCTTAACGGTGGCCTGTTTCAGCAGGACGAAATTGACGAACGTACCTGCATCCTCCCCGCTGAATATTTCAAACGTCTATTTGACTTCTTCGATCAATATAACTTCACTATCGACGAGAACGACCCCGAAGATGCAGAGGTCGGTATAGACCCCGAAATGTTGGGCCGTATCTTTGAAAATCTTCTTGAAGACAACAAAGACAAGGGTGCTTTCTATACGCCCAAAGAGATTGTTGAATACATGTGCCGTGAATCTATCATAGCATATCTTCTCAACGGCATACCGGAGCGCTCACATAACTTAATTCGTAATTTCGTTGAAACACTCGACGCAGATTCACTCAACAATGAACAACGCAAATATCTTGCTAAAAAACTTGTTGACGTGAAAATCTGCGATCCGGCTATTGGTTCCGGTGCTTTCCCAATGGGAATTGTAAACATCCTATCAAAAATATATCTTGCTCTTGGACTTGTGCGTGACCGTTCAAAAATGAAACGACACATTATGGAGGAGAATATCTATGGTGTTGACATCGAAAAAGGTGCTGTTGATATCGCTCGGCTGCGTTTTTGGTTAGCCATGATCGTGGATGCAAAAGAGCCGGAACCACTGCCTAATCTTCATTTCAAAATAATGCAGGGCAATTCTCTGCTCGAAACATACGAAGGCTTTGACTTGACATCCCTTGTTGAGCCTGCGGGCGATCGACTTGATTTTATATGGAGTGAGGCAGAAGCCCAAATGCTTCAAGATCGACTTGCCGCCTACTATGGCACTACCGACCATCACGACCGCGACCGTATCGCTCGTGAGATTCACGATAGTGTTATGCGTCAACTGCTCAATGCCGGCATAGCAGAAGAAAAGCTTGTTGGCCTTGATCCATCCTCAACCGACAAATTCTTCCTTTGGCATACTTGGTTTGCGGATGTATTTAAAAACGGTGGTTTCGACATTGTAATTGCAAATCCCCCCTACATTGATTCTGAAACAATGACTCAATTAGGTCAGGAAGATTTGCGAGAGTATATCTCACAAAATTTCAGATATATCTCAGGTAACTGGGATATATACATGGCCTTTATGGAGAAAGGTCTAAGTATATGTAAGGGCGTTATGTGTTATATCACGCCAGACAAATGGCTTTCCAAGCCATTTGGAAAAAAATTCCGAAAAGAATGCATGACCAAACAATTAGTCTCAATTGTGCACTGTGGCAGTTCAATATTTGAAAATGCAACAGTAGATGCTATTATAACATTGTTTGCTCAAAAATCTGATTTAATTCAGGCGGCAGTATTCAATAAAGCGAAAACAATTGAATTAAGAGGCTCAATTGAAGGTAGTAAGCTTGTTAATCCGTTTCTTATTGACTCGCTTTTCTCGCCCAATGCGTCAATAATATCTTATATTGAATCTCATATAAGTACTCATATTGGGGACTATGCTACCTGTGAGTCTGCATGTTCTACAAGTGATGCTTACAAATTAGTGCCATTCATTTCTGAATCAGATGCTAAAAAGTCGTATCGCCTTGTAAATACAGGTACACTTGATAAATTTGGTTGTAGATGGGGAATTAAAGAGATAGTCTATCTAAAAAAAGATTTAGGTTATTGCCCGCTGAAGCCAATGGTACCAGTTGAGGATTTTGAAGCTTCTTTTGGCAATGCATATAAAAACAAAGCTAAAGGTCCCAAAATCATCTTAAAGGGGCTCAATTTGTTAGATGCATTCGTTGATGAAAAAGGCTTTTATCTCCCTGGGAAATCAACTTTAGTAATTAATTCATCTGATGAGAATATTTTATTTTTCTTATCAGCCTTGATTAATTCATCCTACGCCTCTTTTTATGTTAGAACAAAATATTCATCAAGTAGCTATTGTGGAGGCATTACCTTCACCAAAGAAATGATAAATGCGCTGCCTGTTCCTGAATTATCTGATAGCCACAAAGAAAAACTAATCGTTCTTTCTAAGGTGGCTTCTATAAGAAGAAAATCAGATCCCTCCTGCGACATAGAAGATATTATTAATGAGATTGATATGATTATTCTTAAATCATTCCATTTCACATTTGAGCAAACTAAAGTCATCAATCCTTGCACTTCTATAACACGAGAAGAATACGAAGTTTATGAGTAAACTGAGCAAATTATACGAACTTCGTCGCCTCTCACAAGAGTTCGGTATGGAGTGGACTGAGAAACAGGAACGTCAGCTTGAATCCGAGGAAGAACATCTCATTAAAAACGAGGTGCTACCTGTTGTTACCAAAAGTATCGAACCGGCCTTGTCTCAGGTTGAGCGTGAACTTGTGCTCGTAGTGGACTATGTGCCCGGCTCACCCCTGAAAATCAGTCTATCGCGTAAGCGCAATCTATTCCATGCCCTCGAAGATGTGGTGGAGATTAAACCCGACCCCGAAGTGGAGCACACAGAGAAGAAAAAAGGAGGCAAGAAAGTTGTTACAAATCCACGCACTCGCTTAAAGATAACTATGCCGGATGGCTCAATCATCGAAGAATCTACTGCATGGGAATCATTGCACAAATTTGTGCTTAAGGTCGGAGTTGACAAGGTGCGAGCCGTAGGTTTAATAGCCAACAAAATTCCCCTCGTCAGCAACACTGTAGATAAGAAATATCAGACAGCTCAAAAGCCACTCGGCAATGGCTGGCTTCTGATGACATGCTCCGACACCGCTACCAAACGCAAACAAATCCTCGCAATCGCCTCCCATATAGGAATAAACATTAACGTCGATATAATATAACTATATGAGTGATGCGAGATTTTGATAATTTTACAAATATCATAGACAAAATTGTCACTAGGGAAGAATTTACGACCGTTGCGAAAAAGGCTCTGTTCAGTGTCGATACCACCCCAGACGAAATTTCGTTAATTCTGTCTAGATACGAAGTTTGTGATTTGTTTGACATTAATCTCCTTAATGATTTAATCAACAATTTATATGAACAGCATAAATTAATAGCATTAGTAGATGCTATAGTATCCCTAGTTCCAAATATATTTGAACAAATACAAGATTCAATAAACGGTTTAATAATTGAATTAGTTATATCCGATTGTGGAGGTAAAAGATTATTAGGCAGAAAGCTGTTTGATACTCTTAAACCTTCAGTCGAGGATATGCGTATTTTGAGTTTGGACGAAGATAGTCAAGTCAGATTTGTCGTATCACTTACTCAAGACTATGGTGAAGCGGAACATCGAGGAAGACATTTGTGTCATGTCTTTAATTCAGATTCTGCAGCCGTTAGAGCGTATCTTGTCAAAGTTATAATTGACTATACTTTAAATTATTTTGGTTTTTTCAAGACAATTATTGAAGAAGGGCATTTTAATGAAAGTGATGAATTGAATTTGTATAAGAAATTGCTTTCTACGTTTAGTGAACGATTTGATTTAGCTAATCAATGTGTCGAGTTTTCATCAGAAAATTTTTTTCCGGATATTTTTGAAATTGTTCGCCGAAGCGAGCAAGAGTTCATTCAGGAACAGTTACGAAAGTACGAATCAACGCATAAATCCTATATGCTTGAATTATTCAAGCCCCTTGCCCTCGGACGAGGAGGTGGATTTAGAAGAGAAGGGCGAGTTACTCCTCTAGCTAAAATATCAAGTTCTATGTTAGCACCAATGATGCTTGCATCCAAAACTCCTTTAGAACAAAGAGAATATTCTCAAATGCTCTTAAAAGATTGGGAAATAAACAAAAGTAAAAATGAATAATAGAGTAATAAGTGAGTACCTCGAATCTCTAAAAGAGGATGATGAACTCGATTATATATTTCCCATTCTTTTAGAAAGTATGGGCTTCCAAATAGTATCTACCCCTAAGAATTCTAAAGGACAATCTCAATATGGGAAAGATGTCATAGCAATTGGAAAAGATGAGAGTGGGCGAAAATGCAAATGGTATTTTGAGTTAAAGGGAAATGCAGCTAAGGATATAAATGACCATACATTCAATTGTCATGATGGAGTGCGGGAATCTATATTAGCAGCAAAAGATGTAGAGTTTAAAGACTCCTCAATCCCGGATTTGGGGTCTTTACCTACTAAGGTCGTATTTGTTCATAATGGTATTCTACAAGAGAATACTCGCGTCCAATTTCATGCGTTAATCAAAAGAGAATTTCCTAATAACAACTTTGAACGTTGGGGAATAGAAAAGCTTACTGATCTTTTCTCCAAGCATTTATTTGATGAGTGCCTATATCGTGACGAACAATCGTATCGTTTAGTTAAACGCATTTTAGTCATGTATGATGCTCCGGGTTGGGATGTCAGTGAGTTTGAAAAGCTGGTTGATATTCAGCTTTCATATTGTCCAAGTAATCGGTCTCAACCAAGACTCTTGAGTAAATGCTTTTCCTCGATAAGTCTCATGTTGGCTATTTTATTAAAGGAAGGTCAACGGATTAATAATTTTATGCCAGCTAAAAGAGCCTCGGATATTGCGGTGCTTAAAGTATGGGCGTGGATTCTTAAAAACAATAAAACTTCAAATCAAAAAATCTTGAGCTTATTCGGGAAACTTGTCAATCTGCACCTACATATTTATGCGGAATATTTAGATAAATTAATTCCACTTGCAACACAATACAAGGGACTATATATGGTTGATGGACTTCATTCCGAGAACGTCCTTTATCCCCTTAGATGCTTTGATTTTATAAGCGACCTAGTCTATTATCATTTTGCATTTAGAGAATATTTGCCTTGCGAAAAACAGCAAAAATTTGATCAATCTGGGATTGAATTAGTTTTACGAATCATAAGCTGTAATTCAGGCTTTGACATTCCATTATTAGATACTCACTCTATTCCTATCTTACTTGTAATAAAATATGTAATGACTATACAACAACCTACTGAAGAACTGCACACAAAAATAGGTGAATGGATTATTCGGATGGTAGTTAATGTCTTAATTCGTAAACAAGACAGCAATATGTTCCCGGAATTATATGGTAGTAGACGAGAACTTGCGAAGAGTGTATTTGTTAAATCCCCTAATTATCACGATGAGTCATCTCTGCTTTTAACCATTTTGGCAGAATTATTACATTGGATTAATGCTGATGAGTTATATAAGAAACTTTATGAACTTGTGATTAAAGAGGACACTAATTTACAAGTATCATACCCTATCGAATTGCCTGATCTTGAGATACTTTTATTTTCTAAGCGCCTATATAATGAGATGGCTGTAGAGACAAGTATTTCGTTACCTAAAGAGTTAAAAGAACTTCCCCAATATTTAAAGAAGGATTATACCCCAATTAAGCTTAAAACGGATAGGACACCATATCATTTTCTTAAATACCTAACGCATATACATTATCAAACTGATTGGTTCCCTGATTTCGCAGATTTCGGATTTGTGTCCTCCGAAAAGAACAAAAATAGGAGCAAAACTGAAAAATAACTTGTGTAACATTCTGTATGCTACATATAAACATAAGGTTTTATGAATAAAAAAACTCACCATTCACGTAAATTACAAAAAATAATGAAATTAGGAAAGATCGGGCTCGTTCTATTCGCTATATACCTAGGCATCTCGTCCTTTGTGGTTTCAGCCACCTTAGTGTCTGATTCTACCTTAAAGGCCGATACGGCTAAAGCAATAAAAGTTGTAGAAATTCTGAATACTCCGGACACAATAAAATCCGAGTTTTTTAATGACACCATAAACATATCCAAGCCTATTCCAATAGGACAAATAATATATACTGAACATAAGACTAATTTGAACTTATTTTTAGATTACGCATTCCCAATAATAATGTTGTTGCTTGGCGTTGTTATCGATCGTCTATTGTTGAGGTATACAGAAAAAAAACGTGTAGAAAGAGAAGGGCTGCGATGGAAATCAGAGATGGATAGTTTATTAGATCCATTAAAACGACAAGGAGAAACATTTAGGAATTTCATTAATGAATACTGTAATGTCAAAAATAGGTTTGATATTCCGTATATAGACTCGCAGGTGTTATTGAAATGTGAAATCTTTGATTCCCTAAATAAGGAGGATTTGTATAAATACGTACAATCACTGCACAAAAACGATAATATTGCTACTCAGGAATACCATAAAGTTATACAGGTAATATCTGTAATTAAATCATGCCAAAATAATTTAAGTGATGTCATTTCTGAAATGAAGTCTGAATCAAACAAACTGATTAATCAGTTTAATGAATACACCCAAGAGTATAATCGGAAACTGACTGTTTGTTTGGATGATAATCTATTACCTCTCGCAGGGACTAAACTACAAGATCTTTATAGTGAAAAGATTAATAAGCAAATGCCAAATGTCAATATATTAGAATTGGAAGACTCCTTTGTACGTCCATCCATTGATATACTTGCTGATTCTAAAGGTGACAGACTATCTCGCATAGAATTGCGTAATTGTCTACAATCAATGTTAGATATCATCCAGGGACTTCGAAATGAAAAAAAATATATACAACTAAACCTAGAGCAGCTTATGGACGAATATAGTAAAGCTATCGATACGATTGCATCCATAAAGTTAGATAAGTAATATATAATATGGATAGCGGACAGATAATATTATTTCAGACGCAGGGATGCGAAACGAAGTTGAGATTCGGCTTACTAATGAATCCGTGTGGCTTACTGCCGACCAGATGGCTGAGTTGTCTCAAATTACCTATAAACAAATTGTATAATATAGCATCATACAGATGAGTAAGAAGTCGATACGGTTTTTCAATGATCGTGAGGTGAGGGCGGTCTGGGATGACGAGAACAACTGTTGGTGGTTCTCGGCGACTGACGTCGTGAGAGCTATCAACGATGAGCCTGACTATACGAAAGCCGGTAACTATTGGCGTTGGCTTAAGCGAAAGTTAAAACAGGATGGCGTTCAGTTTGTGAGTGCCACTCACAAACTGAAAATTGTCGCTGCCGATGGCAAGCAATATAATAGCGACGCTCTTTCAGCAGACGACATTATCATTCTTGCCAAGCATTATCCCAACAATCGTGCGAGCAAGTTCCTTGACTGGTTCACTTACAGCGATAATACTATTGACGGTCAGAGCCGAAAGAAAGCATACACTTTATTTGAAAGCGGATTGCTCAACTCTCTAGAACCTGGCAGCATGAAATGTCTGCAACAGATACATGCCTACCTGTTTGGAGGCTTATATGAATTTGCCGGACAGATAAGAAACAAGAATATCTCGAAGGGTGGATTCACATTTGCCAACTGTCTTCATTTCCCCACGATCATACCGACCATTGAGCGAATGCCCGAAACAACACTTGACGAGATAGCAGACAAGTATGTTGAGATGAACGTGGTGCATCCTTTTATGGAAGGAAATGGACGAAGCACCCGAATCTGGCTTGACCTTATGCTCCGTAGTTCATTGAAACTTTGCGTTGACTGGAGCCAGATTGATAAGAATGAATATCTGACGGCAATGCGTGAAAGCGTAGTGGATTCAACGCATATCAAGTCTCTGCTGAAAGGTGCGCTGACCGACAAGATTGACGACCGCGAGATGTTCATGAAAGGCATCGACTACTCCTATTATTACGAAGAATAGCTATTCGAACTTGTGTATTTACGCCGATGTGAATGTATGCCATGGGCACGACTTGTGATTGAAAATGTTGATGAAAGGCACTTGAAATTCTGGTGACAATCACATCAACGGTCGAGCAATCGCGCATGTATAGCCTTTGAAACCGATGAGGAAAATTACTTTGTTATTCTTGAACAGGGAAACAAACGTTCTGCTTTGGACAGCATTTCTATCAGAATTTCGACACCAATCACAAAAGGAACTCAAGGAGTTTGAGGCGCGGTAACAAGGAGAAGGCATTGACATCAATGTTCCCGACGAGCTTACTGCAATGATTCAGGAGTCCATTAAAAAACAAGAGGCTAACCTTAACAGCCGCCTCCGTAACTCCTTCAACTGCGTGGTTGATGAACTGTTTTATGGTACGAAGTTACTAATTCTACATGAATCTAACAAATTTATCCCGGTATTTGTTTCATAAAATATTTTAATTCAAGCGCTTATTGCCTGTAGAAAAGCAATCTATTCCGCATTGTCCAGATAGCTTTTCGGTGTCGCATATACTAGTATTTATGGCGTGAACAGCCCAACAAAAAGAACAATTGTGTGATGGTATATTGGTACTTCGTGTGGTTGGTGCGTCGTATTTTTGAGAATAAATTCATATCTTATTTGTCCGTTTCAGATCGTGTTGGCATAAAATCTTCCTACTTTCACAGCTTGCTGACGCATAAAATCTGTGATTTTTGCGGTTTATTCCACGCTGAATAAAGCGCAGCTTTTTCCTTGAGGGGAATTTGTGGACCAACAGCATTGCAATTTATGATGACCGCATAGAGATTGCCAATCCGGGAATATTCCCTTCTCAGATTACACCCGAATCCATAAAAGAGCCTCATGAGTCCTATCCATACAATTTGAAGATTGCAGAAGCTCTCTACAAATCCACATATCTGGAAAGCTGGGGTTCAGGAGCTAAACGCATTATGGACGCCTGCCGTGAGCAGGGCGTAGAAGAACCGTCATGGAGATGGGACGGGGGCTTTGTGACAGTCACATTCGAACGTCCTAACAAAAAAGCATCTGAAGCAATATCTGAAGATACACCGCTCAACTATCGTCCAAGTTCAAAAGGTAATTCTCTCTATGAATGATGGATATATGACTATGAATGAGATTATGGCAAATGTCGGACTGAAACATCGCACATCATTCCGAGAGAATTATTTTATTCCTGCATTGGCAGATGGTGCAATAGAACTCTTGTATCCAGATCAACCCAACCACCCTAAACAGCAATACCGGCTAGCCGAAGTAGCAAAAGAGTGGAAATCAGGGCATAGATAACATAGGTCGTTACGTTTGACGTTCTTCTTGCCGTCCGCCGAACTTAGGGGGTAATAATACCCTAAGTACCCCCCAAGTTTCGGTGCACCCGAAACACAAACTTGCTACCTTAAAAACTTGAGGGGATTCATTTCGAGCAACTCTATTTTTGTGAATATTCCTAAGCCTTTATGCAACGATTTTATTATTTGCTTATCGGATAGGATTCCAGGCATTTCCTGCGAGCATCAAGTTTATGCTCCAATTCGGTCATGTCGTGACTGACCTTGCGGTCTATCACGCGGGCATATATCTGCGTCGTTTTTATGTTGGTATGCCCCAGCATTTTCGATACGCTTTCTATTGGGACGCCGTTGGCAAGACAGATCGTCGTTGCATAGCTATGTCTGGCAAGGTGGACGGTTATGTGCTTGTCTATTCCACAGAGCGCAGCTATCTCATTCAGATAATCATTCATCTTCTGATTGCTGATTACCGGAAGAAGTTTGCCGTTTTTTGCTTCTCCCGCATACCGCTGAAGAATTTGGCGGGGAATCTCAAGCAAAGGAATGCGGGAATCCGTCCCCGTCTTTTGCCTCTTGGTCATAATCCACAATTTACCATCAAATCCGGTCTTGATATGTTCTTGCCTCAGATTGCGGATATCTATATAAGACAGACCCGTATAACAACTGAAGATAAATACGTCCCTAACTCTCCGCAAGCGTTCGGAGCTTAGGTCCTTGTCGTAAATCTTATCTATCTCAAACTGCTCCAGATAACCCCGGTCCACCCGCTCAAAGGTGAATTTATAGTGGACAAAGGGGTCTATGAAGTCAAGACCGCTATTTTTCGCATAAGTCAGAATGCTATGAAAACGCTGTAAAAATTTCAGGGCGGTATTATGGGCAATTCCACAAGTTTTGCGTAAATAAAGGTAAAAGTTTTCTATAAAGGCGGCATTTAGCTTCCGGAGAGGCATATCGGATATATGATAATGCTCCTTCATAAAATCAAGCAGGCGTTGTCTCGTTAGCTCGTACCGGGTATAACTCGTATGGGTTGTAATGGTTCCAACTTTCCGCTCGTATTGTTCATTGAATTGAGCAAAACAGGTCATGAGTGTTTTCTCCTTTTCCTCCAAACCCAGAAAAGCGTTTCGGATCTGTTCCGGAAAGACATAGCCATTCAAGGCATGCAGGCGATTGTAATGAACCGTCAGCTCCGATTTTATGTTGTCCAGAAGACGGTTCAGGGCTGTGTTTTCGCTGCTGTACCCCTTGCCCGTTTTCGCCCGATTCCTGGAGGCATCCCAGTCATCGGGGAGTATGTCGAGCTTGCTGCTGAATTGGGTATTGGAGCCGTTTACCGTCACCCGTATCATTATACTGACACAACCGTTTTTCTTGGGTTCGTTCTTTTTGAGGTAGAACAACACCTTAAATGTACTTTTCATGGCCTCTACTTTTGGTTGACAAAACTATGGTAATTCCGTGAAACAAAAGCAGACAGACAAGAGACAAACGACGCCAAATCAATGAATTAGTGTTAAAATCGTTACGATTTTTACCGTAACGATTCAGTAACGATTTTTTGTCTTAAAGTGGCTTTTTCTTGTCTCCGAAAAGGTACATCTGAAAAGAAAAAACCTTTCTAAAACGTTCGTTTAGAAAGGTTTGGCTTAACTTGGTCGCCGTTTGGCGTTTTTTTCTGTGATCCCGTGGGGACTCGAACCCCAATCAAAGGAACCGGAATCCTTCATTCTATCCATTGAACTACGGAACCAAATGTGTTGCAAAAATAATAAATTAAAATAAAAAAAGGGGGATAAATCCCCCTCTTTTTTATTTCAAATATAAATCAATTCTGGACTTTTTGTCTTGAACCGTAATTGATTCTTAAAGAATTAGCCTTACGTAATTCCTGTTTAATATCAGTCACAATACCCATCGTTGTTTGAGATTGTATTTTCAGGTTGTTCGTAATACTATTTCTATCCTCTTCCTTACGCGCTTCACGCTCGGCTGCAATGAACGAACCCAACTCCTGAAGAGTAGCAAAACGGTCGTTCAATTGAATACGAGGTTCCGTTCCGTAGGCCTTCTGGTATTGCTGTGTCGGCTTTCCAACATAGATATTGCTGACCAACGATTTCTTCTCTAGCTTTGCTATCTGTGTTGCCTGGGGCATATTGTTTTGAACCATGAGGGTCACTTCACGCATAGTAGTACTTACCATGAAGAAGAACAACAGCATGAATACAATATCAGGTAGTGACGCGGTAGAAATAGCCGGAGTCTCCTTTTTACTGTCTTTTTTAAACTTTGCCATTACTTTTTCTTTCCTCCTATATTTTTAGGTTCTGCTTCAGATATAGACATGGGGACCCATTTCTTAATTGCTTCCTGTTGGTCGCTGTTCAAGTCATTGTATTTTTTACCCCATTTAGATACAGATTTGCGGTCTCTTGCCTCATTAAATGCAGCTGCCAGTTGGTCTTGTACGGCAATATACATTTCGTAAGAAGTACCCTTGTCACTTTGCAGGGAAATTACTCCTTTGGAAACTTCAACATTGCCCAAACCTTCGATTTCTTTTACTGATTTTTCCGGAAGATTCTCGTCATTGGCCGGATTTAGGATAAAATCGAGAGCTTCTTTTTTCAGACGGGTTACGTCCAAAATCTCCCCATTCACCGAAAGCAAATTATCTTTATTTACCAAAATCTGCAAAATATTTCTCTTTGCAATTTTGGGTGCTTCAGTATTATCCGGCTGATATGGCGGTAGTCTTCGGAACATACCAGAGTCTACATTCATTGTTGTTGTAGCCAAAAAGAATACAAGCAACAAGAAGGCGATGTCTGCAGTCGAAGTCGCATTGACTTCCGGTGTTTTTTTTGCCATATTATTATTTTTTATCTAATCCCCCGAAGGGGAATGATTATCTTATTTTTCTCAAAAATTCGGTGGCAATAATTGAGATAATTGCACCTCCGAAGAGAATATACATTGTATAAATAATCGTATCCGAGAATATTAAACGGGAAGGTACATTATCCGGACCGGTATAACCGATAATATTCATCGGAGTGCCGTCAGCCATTGCATAAGCAATCAATACCACTACGACTAAAACAGCCAATCCCATAAAGCTTCTTACAGCCTGTTTGGGGCGGGTGAATAGACGTACAATCGGGAATATCAATGCTGAAATAACTGCAATGATAAACAAAGTATATGCCCAATTCAGTAATGGTGCCGTATATACGGGGGTGGTGTAAATTTGATCGGGCACCTCTCCTCCGAAGATAAAGAAACCCAAAATAACCACCGTAATGGCAAACATTGCGATTGTGACGATTTTTAAAATTTTCTCAGTCATGGTTATTATTTATTTTTTTGATTGTATTTTACTAAGATATCCAACAAACTAACGGAAGCATCTTCCATATTGTTTACAATGCCTTCGATTTTTGAATTACAGTAGTTGAAGAATACCTGAAGAATCATAGCTACGATCAAACCACCTACGGTTGTAATCAAAGCAACCTTGATACCTCCTGCAACCAATGCCGGGCTCATATCACCTGCTGCCTGAATATTATCGAAGGCTTCGATCATACCGATTACAGTTCCCAAGAATCCCATCATCGGAGCGATAGCGATGAACAAAGAAATCCAGGTCAAACCTTTTTCCAAAAGACCCATCTGTACAGAACCGTAAGATACAACTGATTTTTCAACCATGTCTACACCTTGGTCATAGCGCATCAAACCTTGATAGAAAATGCTGGCAACAGGACCTCTTTGATTACGGCAATAATCTTTTGCTGCTTCAACACCGCCATTGTTCAAAGCGTCTTCAACACCGGCAACTAATTTCTTGGTGTTGGTATCAGACAAGTTCAAATAAATAACTCTTTCAATAGCAATAGCCAAACCGAAAATCAAGCAAAGAATAACGGCTGCCATAAATCCGGCACCACCTTCGATGAATTTCTGTTTGATTGCTGCGTGCAAACTCGTACTTTCTACAACATCTTCGTCGCTTGAACTAATAACCGTGGTTGTTGTTTCAACCTGTTCGGTTTCCGTAGCTTCTGTTGCTTCTTGTGCTTTAAGCATAGATGATGCTCCGAATGTAAGCATTCCTAAAACTGCTATGAGTGCGAATAATTTTCTCATGATCAATTTAACTGATTTTTAGTTTATAAAAAATTAAAATTTAACTCTATATATTCTCTCTTTTGAAATTTACAACGTTTCCTATACAGGAGACTTCAAATAATGGGGGCAAGGTACAAAAAAAATGTTAAAACCCAACACGATTTATCGTAATTTCTCCTTTCAGGGGAGAATTTAATCTTTTTTTAATTTCATTAGCGTCTTTTCCTTGTCCTAATAAATACATCATTTTACAGACAGCAGCTTCTGTGGTAATGTCATATCCGCTTGAAACTCCGATGTTTAATAAATTTCTGCTCGTTTCATAGCGTCCCATTTCAACTGCTCCTCCCTGGCATTGGGTCACATTGTAAATAATAATACCTTTCTGAATAGCTTCTTGGATAAATGTCAGAAATTGAGCATTGGAAGGAGCATTCCCGGCACCGTAACTCTCTAAGACTACACCTTTTAAATTGGGAATGCGGAGGATAGCCTCCATGACCTCCGGACGGATACCCGGAAACAATTTTAAGATGACAATATGAGTATCCATTTCGCAAAAAGCCGAAACAGGTGCCATCCGGGGCGAATAATCTATTGCGTCGTAATTGTAATGGATGTGAATGCCGATTTCTGCCAACGGCGGATAATTGGTTGATTGGAAAGCGTCAAAACTCTCCGAGTTAATTTTAGTCGTGCGATTCCCTCGGAATAATTTATCACCGAAAAGAATACATACTTCCGGAACAATAGCCTTGTCATTATTGTAAGCGGCTGCAATCTCCAGAGCGGCAATCAAATTCTCCCGGCCATCTGTCCGGATTGTGCCGATAGGTAATTGGGAACCTGTAAAAACAACAGGTTTTGTCAGGTTGGATAGCATGAAACTAAGTGCCGAGGCGGAATAGGCCATTGTGTCCGTACCGTGCAGAATAACAAATCCGCAATAATCATCGTAATGTTTTATAATAATCTGGCAGAGCTCTTTCCACAGACAAGTTCTGACATCCGAAGAATCTATAATTTCCGGTAACGTATAACTGTCTATAGTAAAGCCGAACTCTTTAATCTCCGGCACCTCTTGAACAATCTGTTCAAAATTGAATGGTGACAATGCGCCCGTCTCCGGATTATTAATCATTCCGATAGTACCGCCGGTATATATGATAAGGACTGATTTTTCCATTTATTCTTATTGTTGGTATCACAAAGTAAATAAATTCATCGCATTTTGACTCGTAACCTCCTGAACTTTTTTCAAATCGGTTTGAGTTAATTCGGCTATTTTTTGCGCGATAATGGGAATATAGGCACTTTCATTTCTCTTTCCTCGATGAGGTACAGGTGTCAGATAAGGCGAATCGGTTTCCAAAAGCAGAGAGCCGATACCGACTTCTTGTACAACTTGTGCCATAGGACTGTTTTTAAATGTCACTACCCCTCCGATACCCAGCATAAAACCGTCGCCGATAACTCGTCGTGCCTCTTCTGCATTACCTGGGAAGCAATGAAAAACACCTTTTATATAAGGATACGGCTTTAACGCTTTAAAGATCTCGTTCAAGGAATCCCGGGAATGGATAATTACAGGCAGATTGGTCTCTTTTGCCAGGCCCAATTGATAAGAAAATGCATGAAACTGTTCTTTATAATAAGTCTTATCCCAATACAAATCAATACCGCATTCTCCTATGCCGTAAAATCGATGTTCCCCTAATGCTTTCTCCACTTTCTTTAATTCGGTTTTATAATCTTCATTGACTGATGTGGGATGTAGTCCTATAGTGGGAAACATCATCCCCGGATATTCTTCCGACAACTCCAGCATCGCGGAACGGGTTGTCTCGTCAATATCGGGCAGGATAATCCTTTCTACTCCGGCAGCTTTTGCCCGTTCGACTACCTCTTTGCGCTCATCTTTGAATTCCTCGCCGTAAATGTGCGAATGTGTATCAATAAACATAGCTGAAATAAAAAAACGAGACCCGCCCAACCTCGCGGTCAGACAGGTCTCTACCATCTAATGGGAATTTACATGGTTTATTATACATGTCCTTGGGCGCACATCGCTTCTGCAACTTTGATAAAGCCGCCGATGTTTGCTCCTTTTACATAGTCAATCTTATCTCCGGTCTTGCCGAATTTAACACAAGTATCATGAATGTCTTTCATGATTTGGGACAGTTTTTGATCTACTTCTTCTGCTGTCCAACTATAACGCATGGAGTTTTGGCTCATTTCCAAACCGGACACGGCAACACCTCCCGCATTGGCAGCCTTACCCGGTGCAAAAGAGATGTGGGAATTCAAGTATTTTACAGCTTCTGCCGTGCAACCCATATTGGAAGTTTCTACAACCATTTGGCAACCGTTGGCAACCAATTGTTTTGCGTCTTCTTCATTCAATTCGTTCTGGATTGCGCATGGGAAAGCGATGTCGCATTTTACTTCCCACGGTTTCTTCTTAGCGAAGAACTTGGCACCGAATTTCTTTGCATACGGTTCAACAACATCATTGTTGCTGGCACGTAATTCAAGCATATAATCAACACCTTCCTGTGTGATGCCTTTCTCGTCATAAATATATCCGTCCGGACCGGAAATGGTAACTAATTTAGCTCCCAATTGAACAAGTTTCTGTGCAGCACCCCAAGCCACATTACCGAAACCGGAGATAGCCACCGTCTTGCCTTTGATTTCCTGTCCTTTTTCTTTCAACATATGTTGAGCGAAATACACCGTACCGTAACCCGTAGCCTCCGGACGAACACGGGAACCGCCGAACTCTCTGTTCTTGCCTGTCAATACGCCGACAAACTCATTGCGGATTCTCTTGTATTGGCCGAACAAATAGCCGATTTCACGTCCACCTACCCCGATATCTCCGGCAGGTACATCCGTATCGGCGCCGATATGTTTGCAAAGTTCCGTCATAAAACTTTGGCAGAAACGCATTACTTCATTGTCTGATTTTCCTTTCGGATTGAAGTCAGAACCACCTTTACCACCGCCCATCGGCAAAGTAGTCAAAGAATTTTTGAAAGTTTGTTCAAAACCTAAGAATTTTAATCCACCAAGCGTTACAGACGGGTGGAAACGTAAACCTCCCTTGTACGGGCCGATAGCACTGTTGAATTGTACACGATAGCCCCGGTTGATTTGTACTTCACCTTTATCGTCAATCCATGGAACTCTGAACATGATTACTCTTTCAGGTTCAACCATCTTTTCCAGAATCTTATTGGCCTTGTATTTCGGATTAGCCTGATAGGTATCCCATACCGTCTCAATAACTTCTTCTACAGCTTGGTGAAATTCGGTCTCACCTACAGTCTTTGCCTTTAAGGCATCCATGAATTCTTTAATTTCTGCTCTCATGTGGTATAACTTTAATCTTTGCGTAATAAACGACTAACTTTTGGATTGAAAACACAAACGTTTTCAGCGCTTCAAAATTACCTATTTATTTAATATCCCAAAATATTTACATCTATTTTTTTAATTTACTTTATAATATAATTTTTCCCGGGCAGGGCAAGAATATGTTCTTCCAGTTCCAGCTTTGTCAAAAGGGCGGACAATTTACCCATGGGTATTTGACTATATATACTCAACCGGTCAATATCCAGTCCTTGATGTTCCGTCAGGATACGGAGGACAATAGCTTCCGGAGAATCGTCGGGAAACAACGTCGGTTTTTCATCTTGTGAAAGAGCGGGGAGTTCTGTGTTGATTCCCATGATTTGAGCAATATCCTTCCCGTTCTCTACTAAAGCGGCAATATTCTGCTTGATAAGCCAATTACATCCGGCAGACATGCTATCTTCCGGGCGGCCGGGTAGTGCCATAACCTCCCGGGCATACGATTGGGCAATCCGGGCGGTAGCCATGGCACCTCCTTTTACGGCGGACTCCGCGATAAAAGTCGCTTGGCAAAGTCCGGCAATAATCCGGTTGCGTTGTAAAAAATTGGCAGGGAAAATAGAACTGAGACAAGGAAACTCCGTAATCAACGCACCCTTTTGGGCAACAATCTTTTCCGCAAGATTTTTATGAGAGGCAGGGTAGATGGTGTGCAAACCGTGCCCTAAAACCGCATACGTGGGAACATCGTATTTCAGGCTCGCTTGGTGAGCCGTAATATCAATGCCGAAAGCCAGCCCGCTTACCGTAACCAGAGACGGACAAAAGGTATGTAATTCTTCAATAATCCGTTCCACGCGGCAACGGCAATGTACGGATGCTTTACGGGTACCTACTATTGCGATATACTGCCTGTCATCCGTATATAATTCCCCTTTGTAATAAAATACCAAAGGGGCATCCTCGCATTGGCCTAATAAAAAAGGATACTGGTAATGTTCTGTACTGCAAACCCGAATGGCCAGACGGTCAATATATTCGAGTTCTCTTTTCGCCCTTTCTAAAGCCTGCTTCCGGTTAAAACAATCCTTTTTAAGATGAAATTTCGGATAAAGCGCATTCAGGGCGGCATCACTTTCCAGAAAGAATCCTTCAAAACCTCCGCAAGCCTCGAATAAAGGAATGTACACCCGTGAATTCAGTTTGGGTAAAAATGTAACGCCTACTTGCGTATGGAGGGAACTTTCATGGCTCATTGTTCGGAAAAATTAAGGTTATATAACAAATTTACGGAAAAATATCTGAAAATCGATGAAAAAAAGAACGGCGCTTTTATCTTTGTTTCAAATTTAGAAAAATGAGTTTGGTCTTATTCACATCGGATATTCGGGCGGAATTAATTCGACTGCTGGAAAAATGCGAAGCCGGACAGATTTTCATCCTGATGGATGAAAATACCAGCCATGATTGCTTGCCGGTGCTAAATAATGACAAAATAACTCCGGAGCATCTTATCGTCGTTCCGGCGGGCGAAAACCATAAATCACTGGCAAGTGTGGAAATGATATGGCGGCGGCTTTCCGAGCAGGGAGCGCGGAGAGACGCCCTGTTGATAAACCTTGGTGGAGGAATGGTTACGGACATGGGAGGATTTGCCGCCTCCTGCTTTAAAAGGGGGATAAAATTCATCAACATACCTACCACTTTATTAGCCCAGATTGACGCATCCGTTGGAGGGAAAACCGGCATAGACTTCAATGGCTTGAAAAATGAAATAGGCACATTCTCCTTGCCGGAAGCAGTTATCATTGCCCCTTGTTTCTTGAAAACATTGCCCCGCCGGCAACTCCTTTCCGGTTTTGCCGAAATGTTAAAACACGGATTACTTTCCGGCGGACGGCATTTAAGAAAACTTCTTACATCCCGGGAAATAGATACATCCGACAGAGAATTTTTATGCCTGGTGGAAGAATCCGTAAACTTTAAAGAAAGAGTTGTCAAGACGGATCCGACCGAGCGGGGATTGCGTAAAATACTGAACTTCGGACATACGGTAGGGCATGCTTTGGAAAGTATTGCCATGCGGGAACAGGCGGAATTTTATCACGGAGATGCAGTGGCTTACGGAATAATCGCAGAACTATATCTTTCGGTCTTGAAAATGGGATTCAGTCGCGATATTTATAATCGGGTCAGACAGTTTATATTGGATTTATATCCGGAATACACCTTCTCGCTCTCTTCAGAACTCCTCTACGAACGGATGCTTCATGACAAAAAGAACCAGGGCAAAGGAGTTAATTTCACTCTATTGGAAGACATTGGTAAACCGGTGATAGATAATTATTGCTCCCGGGAAGAAATAATGACAGCGTTAAGCGTATTACCGAAAACGGATTGAAGAAATGGATATAACGCTTTCTTTTGCCACAGCGGATACAGCCGGAACAACAATCACACTTCCCGCATCCAAAAGTATCTCCAATCGGGTGTTGATAATTAATGCGTTGGCCGATAGTGTGATACCGGTACATAATCTCTCCGATTGCGATGATACGGCGGTCATGTTGAAAATATTAAATTCGGATACTTCCTGCTTTGATGTCGGGCATGCGGGTACGGCAATGCGCTTTCTCACGGCATATCTGGCACGAATTGTCGGGATATGGGAAATAACCGGGTCGGCAAGAATGAAAGAACGTCCTATTGCCGTATTGGTCGATGCCTTAAACCGCTTGGGAGCAAGAATAGAATACAAAGAAAAAGAAGGTTTCCCCCCGTTGATTATTCAAGGCTCTTATTTACAAGGAGGAGAAATGGAAATCCCGGCATCGGTAAGCAGTCAATACATATCGGCGCTGATGATGGTAGCCCCTTACATGGAAAAAGGATTGGTCTTGCAATTGAAAGGGCAGGTTGTATCCCGTGCTTACATTACGATGACAGCTGCAATAATGCGGCAATTCGGAGCGGACGTGCAACTTCGGGAAAATACAATCATCATCCCTCCCTGTTCTTATACACCGCATCCCTTTGCCGTTGAAGCGGATTGGAGCAGTGCTTCCTACTTCTACGAATTGCTCGCTGTGGCAGGTAAAGGCGAATTCCGCTTGCCCGGATTGACGGCAGACAGCCTGCAAGGGGATGCGCAACAAACCAGACTGTGGGATAAATTGGGCGTGGAGACTTTTTTTGGAACAGAAGCCGTTCGGCTGAAGGCCCGGGAAACGGCAGCTCCCGCATTAGAGCATGATTTTACTGATATGCCGGACTTAGTTCAGTCCTTTACGGTAGCGTGTTGTTTAAAAAAGATACCATTTCAATTTACCGGACTTCGTACCTTGCGGATAAAAGAAACCGACCGGATAGCCGCATTAACGACGGAACTGGAAAAATTGGGGTATCATTTGCAAGCGGAAGGAGACAACAACTTGAGATGGGATGGTGCTTGTGGAGAGGTAAAGCAAAGAGAAATCAATACTTATCAAGACCACCGGATGGCGATGGCATTTGCTCCGGCAGCATGGCACATGCCCGGATTGATTATTCGTGACAAAGAAGTGGTAGCCAAATCTTTTCCCGGTTATTGGGAACAACTTGAAAAAGCGGGAGCCATCATCGTTTCTCTTTGAAAAATGTCAAAAGAGGCTCGCTGCACTTTTTTTCCAAAATACCGGCCGTAACCTTTGTCTTTGGATGCAGCAAAGAAGGCGTGATCCGACTGAAACCGCGTTTGGGGTCGGAAGCACCGTAAACAAGTTCTCCGAGCTGCGCCCATGCCAGGGCGCCGGCACACATAACGCAAGGTTCCAGTGTCACGTAAAGCGTACATTCGTTCAGATATTTGCCCCCTAATGCCGATGTCGCCATCGTAATGGCGAGCATTTCCGCATGAGCCGTTACATCATTCAGTTTCTCCGTCTCATTGTGGGCGCGGGCAATGATTTTCCCCTTGCATACCATCACCGCCCCCACCGGAATCTCTCCCTCTTCGGCGGCCGCAGCCGCCTCATCCAACGCCTTGTGCATATATTGTTCGTGGGTATTCATATATAAAAATATCACTCCAGTTTAAAATGCAGACTTTCGGAATACGCCGTTTCATCTTCTCTGCCGAAAAAACAATAAATATGCTTTGCCCCTTCTGCCGGATTGTCTAACCGGAACGTCCCTTGCATATCACCCCGCTGTCCACAGACTTCTTTTACCCATTTGGGTCCTAAAGCTAAAGATTCATAAATGACCCCGACACACAATTTGTCATCCGCTGCCGTCAGCGTACCGCTTCGTTCATCCTCCCATGTCACCCGATAGACATCGCCTTCTTGTGTAATATTTACATTCCTCGGTAACAGCAACTCACCATATGAAAACCGGAATGTTGTAAAGTCCACCAGCTCTCCGGCACCATTGAAACAGGGACTGTTTAGTCGGTGAAAAAGATTATTTGCCCGGCAATGGGCACTTCGTGCCGCCGTCTTCCAAATACTTTCGCATACCCTTTCCCTGAAAAAAGAATAAAAGGCCTGCACAATAGAAAAACGGTTCATCTGTTCCTGATGTACCGGATGAAACCCTTCCTTCTCGGATTTCCGTTTCTTACCCGGAAGAGCCGCTCGGCGCACATACTGCTTGCCATCCATCACATAATATATCAGATTCCCCATTTTGCCGCTGACCAGTCCTGCATTTAAATCGCGTACTTTCATATAAATCTTTTTATTCGATAGCTGTTCTGTAGTTAATCTATGGCAGACAAAACTAACTATTATTTTAATAAAATCATAATTATTACCTGTAAATACACGAAATAATCACGAGATAAACAGGAAATGAATAGGGAGTGATTACTACAAAACAAGGATGGAAATGCTTTTGAACATGCGGAATATCCTAGGAATAGATTATCTTTGTCTCCGTTAATTTGATAGATATGAGACAATTGTTTTTACCGGTTTTCTTGCTTTTATTGCTTCCCTTGACAGTGGAGGCACAAGCGGACCAATTGCAGGAGGAATTGGCTGCATTTGCCGGAAATTATCGGGCGCAAATCGGTATAGCGGTTATTATAGACCACATGGATACGGTACTCGTAAACAATCGGGCGGATTATCCGTTGTTGAGCGTTTTTAAATTTCATCAGGCACTTGCCGTAATAAATCGCTTGCATCGTAAGGGAATATCACTTGATGAACGGATTCATATTCGCCGGAAAGAGCTGTTGCCGGATACGTACAGCCCGTTGCGCGATAGCTTTCCTGAAGGAGATGTGACGCTTCCCGTACGGGAATTGTTGCGTTACACGATGCAACAGAGCGATAACAATGCCTGCGATGTTTTATTCCGTCGTTTCGGGGGAGTACGGGCAACGGAACGTTACATACGTAGTCTGGGGATAAATGATGTCGTCATTCGTTATAATGAAGAACAGATGCATCGGAATATCATGCGTTGTTATGCCAATTGCACGTCGCCGCTTGATGCCGTTGGTCTCATTGAATACGTGCGTACTCATGAGTTACCGGAACAGGAATATCTGGAATATATTTTCAGTTTGATGGAAACATGCGCAACAGGGCGTGACCGCTTGGCAGCACCTTTGCTTCATACGCAGGTGGTATTCGGGCATAAAACCGGAACCGGTGACCGTAATGCGCAGGGATTACTTATTGCAGTGAATGACATAGGGTATGTATGGCGGCTTCCCAACTTTCATTCTTACAGCATCGCCGTCTTTGTCAAAGACTCCTCCGAATCGCCTGAGGCCACGGCAGCCATTGTCGCCGGCATTTCCGAACGGGTGTATCATTTTGTCAATGCCCTGCCTTCTTTGCCCATGTAAATTATCTCTTTCATCGGAATAATTCGTTATTGTATGCAACTAATTTTATAAAAGTACTGACAAGTAAATAATAGACATAGCCCCAAAGGCTTGTTTAAAATAAAGGCTGTCCGGTGTAGGAGAGAAATATGCTTTCCTGTGCCGGACAGCTTTTTTATTGATCTCATTATATTTTGGTATCTCTCCGAATGTGAATTCACAATTTTTAGGGATTGTTTGCGGTTAGGTGACGATATACTTTTGACACGTTCTAAATAACGAGGAAATATTAATTATTAAAATCAATGATAAAATGAAAAAGCTGAATGTTTTAGTGTGCGGACTGCTGTTGGGTGGTCTGGCGTTTACAGGGTGTAGCGATGACGACGACAAGAAAATCGAAGGAGAAGCGACGGTTATGGCGAATGAATACAATGAATGGACCTATTTCAATTTTAGCACCGAAGATACGGTCGTGTTGACGATACAGAAGAAAGCGGAGGGCGACGGCTACGTTTACGAAGTGGATGCCGAGGCGGAAAAGGTGCTGAAGTGGGACATTGCCGTGCACAAATACGATATGCGGACAAACGGCGGTCTGGTGAAAGAATTGAGCACGAAGAATTTCGATGCCGTTACGCTTGCCGATGTACCGGCGGACGGGGGAATGGTGGCGGATGCGGAAGGTTCCGTTATGGCGGATATGAGCCAGATGATGAGCGGTTTCGTGGGGTATCAGGACGTGAAGCTGAACGAGGAACTGGGGCGTTGGGTGATTGCCACCCCTACGGGTACGATGCCTCCCTATACCTATGAATTGAACGACAACGTATTTGTTGTAAAGGTGAACGGCAAAACGTGGAAAATGCAGTTCTCCGCCTACACCTACGGAGGCAAGACGGCTGCCAGATTTGTTTACGGTGAATTGAAATGACGATGCGCGGACTGTTGTGGTTCATATTTTCTTTGGCGACGTTGTCCGTCCGGGCGGAGGAAGAGATTGCTCCGGCGACGGTCGCCACCGTCCGGGGAGTGGTATTGGACGAAACGGGAGCACCTTTGCCGGGTGCTTCCGTCTGGTTGAAGGGAACGACCGTCGGGGCAGGAACGAATGCGAAGGGCGAATTCGTGCTGGCGTTGCGCAAAAGCGGACAGCAGATACTGTGTTTCAGCTTTACGGGCTACAAGCCGCAGGAATACGTGTGGGAGGGGAAAGAGGATGCCGACCTGACGATTCGCCTGGAGCCGGCGCGCAATTCGCTGGACGAGGTGGTGATTACCGGCACGCGGACACCGAAACCGCTGAAGGAGGTGCCCGTGCTGACACGGGTGGTTTCCGAGCGGGAAATCAAGCAGATTAATCCGCTGGATTTTCGGAACCTGCTGGAGTTTGCCTTGCCAGGGCTGCAATTTGGTAAGGCGCATGGCTCGAACCTCCCGACACTGAAATTTCAGGGGGCGGAAGGCGGCTATGTGCTGTTCCTCGTGGATGGGGAGCGGATTGGCGGAGAAGGGGCGAATGGCAACATTGACTTCGAGCGCATCGACGTGGACAACATTGCCCGCATCGAGGTGGTGAAGGGGGCAATGTCCGCGCTCTATGGGGCGCAGGCGATGGGCGGCGTGGTGAACATCATCACGAAGAACGCCGACCGGCCTTTCACGGCAGACCTCAGCGCCCGTGTCGGCAGCAGGGACGAGATGAAGTATTCCGCTTCCGTGGGGACGAAACTGAACCGTTTTTCTTCCTATACGACCTTTTCGTACCGCAAGAGCGACCCTTACGAGGTAGAAGACCAAGAGGGGCAGGTGCAGGAGGTACACGGACGGGATTCCGTCTGGCGGGACACCTCCGCGCGGGGTTCGTCCGTGGTGCTGGGCTACGACGTGTGGTCGCTCAACGAGCGTCTCGGTTACTCGTTCACGGATGCGCTGAAAGCGGAAATGTCCGTGGGGTATTACCGCAACAACTTGCAGAACCCTTACGAGCTGGACGGGATACAGGACCGTTTTTCCACGCTGACAATTAATCCAAAATTGAACTATTTATTGGATGAAAATCATTTGCTGACATTTTCCTATATGCTGGACAATTACGTGAAAAAAGAGGTCTATTCGGACGGCTTTCCCGACCGGAAAACAATGCAAGACCTTACGAATACGGCACGTTTGAATTATTCCGGCAAACTGGCGGAGCGCCATACGCTGACGGCGGGCGTGGAGGTGAATACGCAAAAAATGCACCATTATTGGTTTGATGATAATTCATTATTGGACTATACGCAACAAAACTACGTGCTGTACGTGCAGGAAGAGTGGAAAGCGAACGAGGCGTTCAGTCTGGTGGCAGGCGTGCGTTCCGACTGCCATTCCCATTACGGCTTCCACCCCAGCCCCAACATTTCGCTGATGTACCGTTGGGCGGGACTGTCGTTGCGTGGTGGCTACGGTATGGGCTTCCGCCTGCCGACGCTGAAAGAATTGCATTCCGCTTACCCAATGGGTGGCTTCGGCTTTATGATTTACGGCAACGAGGATTTGAAACCCGAGGAGAGCCACCAGGGGACGCTCTCCGTGGAATACACGAAAGGCGTGTTCAACGGCTCGGTATCGGGCTATTACACGAAATACCGGAACGAGATTTACCTGGGAACATACGAGGAGGAAGACGGCACGCTGGCGCAAAAGTATTATAACCACGAGAGCAGCCGGAAAACCGGCGTGGACGTTATGGGACAGGTGCGACTGGACGGCGGATTTACACTGAACGCCTCCTACTCCTACGTGAACACCCACGCCGACAGGGAAGGGTATAACACTTCCGTGTTCCGTCCCCACAGCCTGACCTTTACGGCGAATTATGCGCGACAGGTGGGCAAGGTGAGAACTTCGGCGGCGCTGAACGGCCGATGGCTGTCGAAAGTGGACGTATGGAACAAGGACGACGACGGCAATTACGTGCTGACGCCCTACTACGCTTATACTTCCGTCGACCTCAACCTGGGGGCGCGCTTCCCCCGCGGATTCCGGTTGGCGCTGGGATTGAACAACCTGATGAATTTCAAGGCGAAGAACGCCGCTACCGATTCCTCGGTCATCCCGCAACGGGGCATCGAGGTGGTGGGCACGCTGGGCATCAACCTGGCGGATTTGTTGAAACTTTAAACGAATAAATATGAAAAAGGAGAGACTATTGATTGCGGTCGTGCTCGTGGCGGTGTTGTTGGGCGTATGGATATACAACACCTGGTTCGGCGTGACGCGGGTGGCATTCGTGAACTTCCAGACCATTTCTATGGGAAGCATCGCCAAGGCGAACGACAACCCCAAGGTGAAGGTGTACGAGGTGGGGACGGACGAACTGGACAAACTGACGGGGTATGATATGGTGTTCGTGAACGGTATGGGACTGAGCATCGTTGCCGAACAGCGCGAGCAGATACAGCGTGCCGCCGAACGCGGCGTGCCGGTCTATACCACTATGGCGACGAATCCCGCTAATAACATCTGTAGCACGGATTCCCTGCACGTCGCCCGGCTGGCAGCTTATCTCGGCGGAGGAGGACGGAAGAATTACCGGAACCTGCTGAATTATATCCGCAAGGAGATAGACGGCAAGATAGGGCACACGCCCGAAGTCGGCGAACCGGTGGAGCGGGCTTCCGACATCCTGTATCACGTGGACGTGCAACGCCCTGATGAAGAAGCAGAGTTCACGACGGTAGCGGAATACGAGCGGTTTTTGAAAGAAAACGGACTATACAAGGAAGGCGCGCGTCGCATCGCGGTGACCGGACAAATGGCGGATGCCACCGGACTGATTGCGGCATTGGAGGCGGAGGGTTACAACGTTTATCCGGTCTCCTCCCTGCGGAAAATTATGGGCTTTCTGGAAGAAATCAATCCCGATGCCGTCATCAATATGGCGCACGGACGTATGGGCGACCGAATGGTGGAATTTCTGAAAAGGAAAAACATCCTGCTCTTCTCGCCGCTGACGGTCAACAGTCTCGTGGAGGAATGGGAGGCGGATCCTATGGGAATGTCGGGCGGATTCCTGTCGCAAAGCGTGGTGACGCCCGAAATCGACGGTGCCGTCCGCACGTTTGCCCTCTTTGCGCAATACAAGGACAAAGAGGGGTTGCGACACTCGTTTGCCGTGCCGGAACGGCTGGAAACTTTCGTGCGGAACGTGAACAATTACCTGAACCTGAAAAAGAAACCCAATAGCGAAAAGCGGGTGGCAATCTATTACTACAAGGGTCCCGGTCAGAACGCGATGACGGCGGGCGGTATGGAAGTGGCTCCCTCGCTCTACAACCTGTTGCGCAGGATGAAGGCGGAGGGCTACCGCGTGGACGGACTGCCTGCCGACTACAAGGGACTGGAAAAGATGATTATGTCGCAGGGCGCCGTTTTCGGCACCTATGCCGAAGGGGCTTTCGACGAATTTATGAAAAGCGGTCATCCGGAACTGATTACGAAAGAGCAGTACGAGGGCTGGGTGAAGGTATCGTTACGGCCGGAGAAATACGCGGAAGTGGTGGCTGCCAACGGGGAGTTCCCCGGTAGCTATATGGTGACGCCTGACGGACGGTTGGGCGTGGCGCGCCTGCAATTCGGGAACGTGGTGTTGATGCCGCAGAATGCCGCCGGAGCAGGCGATAACTCTTTCCAGGTGGTGCACGGCACGAATATGGCTCCCCCGCACACCTACATCGCCTCCTACCTGTGGATGCAGCACGGCTTCAAGGCGGATGCCCTGATTCATTTCGGAACGCACGGAAGTCTGGAGTTCACGCCCCGGAAACAGGTGGCGCTGAGCAGTAACGACTGGTCTGACCGTCTGGTGGGCGCTGTGCCTCATTTCTACATCTACTCCATTGGCAACGTGGGAGAAGGTATGATTGCCAAACGTCGCTCCTATGCTGGTCTGCAGTCCTACTTGACGCCACCTTTCTTGGAGAGTAGTGTGCGGGGCGTTTACCGCGACCTTATGGAAAAGGTGAAAGTCTACAACACCCGCTTGGGCGCGGAAGAAGGCGTGAATGCCACTGCCTTGGAAAAGGCGTCGCTGGCGGTCAAGGAGGCGACGGTGAAGCTGGGCATCCACCGCGAACTGGGACTGGACAGCGTGCTGACCGTGCCTTATACGGAGGAGGACATCCTGCGCATCGAGAACTTTGCGGAGGAACTGGCGGCGGAAAAGATTACCGGACAGTTGTACACAATGGGCGTGCCCTACGAACCGGAGCGAATTACCTCGTCCGTTTACTCTATGGCGACGGAACCGATAGCTTACAGTCTGTTGACGCTTGACAAACAGCGAGGCAAGGCAGACGAACGCTTGCTGAAACACAAATCGTTGTTCGCACAGCGCTACCTGAATCCTGCCCGTGAGTTGGTGGGACAGCAGTTGAAGCAGTCTGCGCCTGTTACGGACGCACAAATTTGCCGGATTGCCGGCATTACCGCCACGGAACTGGCAAAGGCGCGGGAAATCGTTGCCGAACGCAACGCCCCCAAAGGAATGTTGGCGATGATGCTGGCAATGCAGGAGGACAACGCACCTCGAAAGGAACAACCGAAAATGCCTGCCGCTATGCAAGCGAAGACAAAAGAAAAGGACGGCGAAACGAACCCGTCGGTGGCATTGGCAATGGCGAAGAAAATGGGTGCCAATCCGGAGGCATTGAAGCGAATGGAAGCGGCGATGAAAGGTAAAAAACCGGAAGCCCGCCAACCGGAAAACCAACGTGGCGGAGGTATGTCTGCGATGATGTCCGCTATGGCAGGACATAAAAAAGAATATACGAAAGAGGAAATCGATTTTGCCCTCGCTGTATCCGAAGTGGAAAGAACCGTGCGGAACATCGGCAATTACCGGAAACAATTGCTGACGAGTCCCGAAAACGAACTGGCCTCGATGCTGAACGCCCTGAACGGCGGCTACACGGCACCTTCGCCCGGCGGTGATCCGATTGTGAATCCGAACACGCTGCCCACGGGACGCAATATGTTTGCCATCAATGCCGAGGAAACGCCCACTGAGGCGGCGTGGGAAAAAGGCGTGCAATTGGCGAAGAGCACGATAGATATGTATCGCAAACGCCACAATGGCGAATACCCGAAGAAAGTGAGCTACACCCTTTGGTCCGGCGAATTCATCGAAACGGGCGGAGCGACGATAGCCCAGGTGCTTTATATGCTGGGCGTGGAACCCGTGCGCGATGCCTTCGGGCGGGTGAGCGACTTGAAGCTGATACCGTCGGCGGAATTGGGACGTCCGCGCATCGACGTGGTGGTGCAGACCTCCGGCCAGTTGCGCGACTTGGCGGCTTCCCGTCTGTTTCTGGTCAACCGTGCCGTTGAAATGGCGGCTGCGGCAAAGGACGACCGCTTTGAAAATCAGGTGGCAGCAGGCGTGGTCGAAGCGGAAAAGGCGCTGACCGAGAAAGGACTGTCGCCGAAAGAGGCACGCGAAATGGCTTCCTTCCGCGTATTCGGCGGAGCGAACGGCGGCTATGGAACAGGCATCCAGGGGATGGTGGAAGCCGGCGACCGCTGGGAGGACGAATCGGAAATCGCCTCGGTCTACCTGAACAATATGGGGGCTTTCTACGGCAGCGAGAAGAACTGGGAAGCCTTCCGGAAATATGCCTTCGAGGCGGCGCTCACCCGCACGGACGTGGTGGTACAGCCCCGGCAGAGCAACACCTGGGGCGCCCTGAGCCTCGACCACGTGTACGAGTTTATGGGCGGTATGAACCTTGCCGTGCGCAACGTGACCGGCAAGGACCCCGACGCCTATTTCAGCGACTACCGCAACCGCAACAACAACCGGATGCAGGAACTGAAGGAATCCATCGGCGTGGAATCGCGCACCACGATATTGAACCCCGCCTACATTCGCGAGAAGATGAAAGGCGAGGCATCTTCCGCGGGAACATTTGCAGAAACCGTCCGCAACACCTACGGGTGGAACGTGATGAAGCCGCAAGTGGTCGACAAGGAGTTGTGGGACGACATATATGACGTATATGTCAAAGACAAATTCAATTTGGGTGTGCAGAAATACTTCGAGCAGAAGAACCCTGCCGCCTTGGAGGAAATGACGGCGGTGATGCTTGAAACCGTCCGCAAAGGAATGTGGAATGCCAGCGAACAGCAGATTGCCGAACTGGTACGCCTGCATACCGAGTTGCTGAACAAATACCGCCCCTCCTGCTCGGGCTTCGTGTGCGACAATGCGAAACTGCGCGACTTCATCGCTTCGAAAACCGACCCGGCCACCGCGGCGCAATACAAGGAAAGCATTGCCAAAATCCGCGAGTCTGCCGTGAACGACAAAGGCGTGGTAATGAAAAAAGAGGAACTGAACCGGGCGCCGGAAGCGCACAAGACGCAGGTAGGCGCACCGTGGATTGGCGCCGGAGTGGTGATTGCGCTGGTGGGACTGGTGCTGCTGATGCGGAGAAGACGGAGAAACCGGGAATAAAACCGAATGCAAGCCTATGGATACGATTATCTGGATATTGATTTTGTTGACGGCTTTCAACTTTCTGTTGAAACAGACCTTCTGGCCGACGAAAGGCGTATGGCTGGCGGCGGTGGCGGGAGCGGTATTTGTCGTGCTGACGTGGCCGTATGCCATCGAGCAGTCCAAGACGCAGATTGCCGACTGGCTGTCCGATTCCGCGCTGATGCTGGACATCGCCGTGGTGCTGACGGTCGAAGTGGCGTTGCAAATGGCGTTCTGCCTGCTGACCGTGCACACGATGAACGTCTCCCCTCTTGGGAAGCGGGTATGGTGGGCGTGGAAGGTGCTCTACTGGTTCCCCGGCATACTGATATTCCCGGTACTGTTTTTCAGTCTGACGCAACTGATATTCGCCTTGCCGGGCATTTCCTTTCAGCAAGTGGCGTGGGGATTCGGAGGCGTGGTGCTGGTGGTGGTGCCGGCAGGCCGATGGCTGGTGAAATGGCTGGTGCCGGAGGAAGACCTGCGCCTGGAACTGCTGTTCCTGACCAACGCATTGGTGGCGATATTGGGCGTCATTGCGACGGTGAACGGCCGTACTGCCATCGAGGGCACGGCAACGGTGGACTGGACGGCGCTCGCCGGCTGTGCGGGCATCTTTGCCGCAGGGGCGGTTATCGGGCTGCTGTGGCGCAAATGGAGAGGAAAACGGATATAAGAATATTTTAAACAATTATGCGATATGAATACGATTTCTGACATTATGTTTTGGATTTCAACGGGATTGCTCGTTCCCGTTGTGGTATTGTTGATAGCCCTTTTCTTCCGGGCACTGCTTCTGGTCGGGAGCTTCTTCGGGCAATATATGGCGATTCGGAAGACGGATAAAATCATCCGGGAGCAAATGGAAGGACTGACGCCTGACAAGGTTGACGAACTGGCAGAAAAACTGCCTGCGAAGACTACGTCTTTGGTCGTGGTTTATATGCGTCGCATATTGGAGGCACGGCACAGTAGCGCACAGGTGCAACGCTTGCTTGCCAACTTCGAGATAGCCGCTGACAAAGACTTGGCGACCTCCAAGACGCTGACCAAACTGGGACCTATTTTAGGCTTAATGGGTACGCTGATACCTATGGGACCTGCCCTTGTGGGACTTTCCACCGGCGACATTGCCTCAATGGCTTACAATATGCAGGTGGCATTTGCTACCACCGTCATCGGTCTGTTTGCCGGGGCAATCGGTTTCCTCACCCAGCAGGTAAAACAGCGCTGGTACCTGCAGGATATGACCAACCTGGAGTTCCTCGCTGCATTGTTGAACGAAAAACACACCCGGGAATGAGACGTAATCTGTTGAAAAAAGAGGAGGACAGCGACCCGATTAGCGTCGTGTCCAACCTCTTCGACGTGGCAATGGTCTTTGCCGTAGCGTTAATGGTGGCGTTGGTCACCCGCTACAATATGACCGAAATGTTTTCCAAAGAGGACTTCACAATGGTGAAAAACCCCGGCAAGGAAAATATGGAAATCATCACCAAGGAAGGCGAGAAAATCAACCGCTACACTCCTTCCGAAGACCAGCAGACTTCCAGCAAGCGGGGCAAAAAAGTCGGCATCGCCTACGAACTGGAGAACGGGGAGATTATTTATGTGCCGGAATAACGGTGGTCTCTTTTACCGATTGAACGTAAAATATCCGTAGCGGGATTTGTCTCTTTCGTCAGAATATTTTATTATTGTGTGAAATTTGGAATGAAAGGAGTTTCTGGAAGTTCATTTACTATTAATAATAATTTTATGCAGACAATTGACACTTATGATTTTAAAGGTAAAAGAGCATTGATTCGCGTAGATTTTAATGTGCCTTTGAATGACAAATTTGAGATTACGGATGATACTCGTATGAGAGCCGCTGTCCCGACGATTAAAAAGGTTTTGGCAGGAGGCGGTGCTGTGATTCTGATGTCACACCTGGGACGCCCCAAAGGTGTGGATGTGAAATTTTCGTTGAAACACATATTGAAACATTTGGAAGAATTGTTGGGATGTCCGGTGAAGTTTGCCGATGATTGCGTTGGCGAAAGCGCAAAGAAACAAGCTGCCGAATTGAAACCTGGTGAAGTGTTGTTGTTGGAGAATCTTCGTTTTTATGCGGAGGAAGAAGGCAAACCGCGCGGATTGAAGGAAGATGCTTCGGATGAAGAGAAAAAAGCTGCGAAGGCTGCTGTGAAAGAATCACAGAAAAAGTTTGTAGAGACGCTGGCTTCTTTGGGTGATTGCTGGATTAATGATGCTTTCGGTACGGCGCATCGGGCTCATGCTTCTACGGCCTTGATTGGAAAATATTTCCCGAACGACAAGCTGTTCGGATATGTGATGGAAGGTGAACTGAAAGCGGTGGACAGCGTGATGAAGAATCCGAAACGTCCGTTTACGGCTATTATGGGAGGTTCCAAGGTTTCTTCCAAAATCGATATTATCATGAACCTGATGGACAAAGTGGACAATCTGATTTTGGGAGGAGGTATGACGTACACTTTCAAAGCCGCATTGGGAGGACACGTCGGCAGTTCTATCTGCGAAACCGACAAATTCGACCTGGCTCTGGATATTCTGCGGATTGCCAAGGAAAAAGGTGTGAATCTGGTATTGTCTAACCAGGCTGTCATCGGAGACTCGTTCAGTAACGATGCCAATGTGCAGGTTTGCGATCCGATGAATATTCCCGATGGTTGGGAAGGTCTGGATGTCGGTCCGGAAACTCGTGAGCGTTTTGCCAAAGTCATCGAAAATTCAAAAACGATTCTCTGGAACGGTCCCGTGGGCGTGTTCGAAATGCCGAAGTTCGCCGAAGGTACGAAAGCCATAGCCGAAGCTATCGTAAAAGCGACGGAAAAGGGAGCTTTCTCATTAATCGGCGGCGGTGACTCGGTGGCTGCTATCAACCAGTTCCATCTGGCCGACAAAGTAAGCTATGTATCCACCGGCGGTGGCGCTTTGCTCGAATATATCGAAGGCAAAGAATTGCCGGGAATCGAAGCTATTCGAGGATAAGCAATATTTTCCGTTAGAAAAAGCAATCAGTTGTCTGGTTGCTTTTTTTGTTTTGTATTTATAAAATATGATGTTTGTTGAATTTAATTAAGATTTATATTTTTGTAGACAAATCAAATTCTATATGCCTATGGGATAATAAAAGCATGAGAGTGCGTATATTTTAAAATATTGGAAAAAGCGTTTAGCTTGTATTCTTGTTCTTGAAACTTCGACAATTTCAAATGACAACTGAGAGTAAAGCAAGGCGCTCACGCCAACAGGCGTGGGCTTTACTTTTTATTCAGTTGTCTAGGTAGTCGAAGACCTCAAGAACGGATAGCAAAGTTTTGTCCACGCTTTTTTTATATCCGCACATTACTTTTTGGGACAATTAAATTAATCTAATAACAGTTTAAATTATTGATATGAAAAAAATTATTTTTATTTCGATTCTTGCAGCCGTATGTTTGACTTCTTGTGGACCACGAAAAAATTGATTCCTCGTGCTGTAAATACAATAAATACAGCTTCATTGGAGGTATTAAATCTTGAGAGGAACGATTATGAGATTTTGAATACGATTACAGCAGAAGCGGTTATTATGTATTATCAAAAATCCAATAGTTATACAATAAGTTGTCCAGATGACGATTTCTCTGTAACATATACTTATGGCAAAATGGGTTGGGATTGTAAGTTTAGTGGAATTTTTAGGGCTGGTTATCTTTCTGGGGATGCGCCTTTTGTTTCAACAGCGCTTTCTCCGGAGGAAGTTGCTAGAGGATTGGCAATTTATCGGGTTATCAATACTGCAAAACAAGAGGGGGCTGATGCTGTTATAGCGCCTACGATTACTACGAATGTAGAACAAACTAATAAAAAAGTTGTCGTTTATAAATCAACGGTTACGGCAAAGCTTGTTAAACTCAAAACAAATAATTAATTATGAAACGATCTTTTTGTATTAAATATGTTACCATGTGCTGTGTTGTGTTAGCTTTAATGGCATGTGGTGCAAGTAAAATAGTCAGCCCAACGCCTAAAGTAATTAATTTGGCTTTGGTGGCGGATGCTGATGCAAACAAGTATGTCGATTTGGATTATGGCGTTCGTCTCTATGTAAAAGATGGTCGTTCCAATACGAAAGTGTTGCAGAAATACGATGCCAGTGCGATTTATCTGCCGCAGGTGACTGTGAATCCGGAAGTAATGTCATTTATTCCGGAAAGTGTCCGTCGCTATATGCGGACTATGGGATTCAATCTGGATGCCGATGTTTCAACGGATTATATGCTGACGATGCTTTTGAAAGAGTTTAATGTAAGCTATCTGTCCGGTATCGGGTGGTCGGCAACCGTTCAGTTTAATGTTGAGGTTCAAGACCATAACCGTACCTTGGTATATCCGAATGTGTTGGTAGCCGGACGAGCTAATCGTAACGGCAGTGCCAGTGATTTTACATTGGCGGCACAGACATTGAATGCGGCTTATGCCAATGCTTTACGTGACGTGGATTGGGATAGGATTGCCTTTTTCCTGAAAAAGGCTTCTTCCCCGAAACTTGAAAAGAATAAACAAGTGACCGGAGAGGGCAATACCGCATTAGAATCGACGGTTATCCGCTGGTTCGTGGAATCTACACCCCGGGGAGCAGACGTGTACACTCGTGTCGTGTCGTCTACGCCGGAAGTGAAAAATACGAATCAGAATTTTATCGGTTCTACGCCTTATGAATCTACGGAGACGTTTGATATCAAGGGGTTGACTTTTAATAACTCGGGTAATGTTCAGATAGAGGTTATTTGTGAGAAGGCAGGATATGTGACACAGCGTCGGCGCTTTAATCTTCGTCAAGTTATTGAACAAAAAGAGATTTCAACGAAATTTAATTTGATAAAAGAAGAATAATCTTTTATTTGGTTTGTGATGTAATGTCCTGTTTCCGCATACGTAGAAACAGGGCATTTTTATTTCATAAAAACGAAGTATACGGCGAGAATCAGACAGATGGCCGCTGCAATGTGATTCCATTTTAGGGTTTCTCCTTGGAAGAAAATCATGGTAAAGACGGCAAAAATAATCAGGGTGATGACTTCCTGTATGACTTTTAGCTGGACGAGGGAGAAAGGGCCTCCGTTGTTTTGAAATCCGATGCGATTGGCTGGTATTTGGAGCGAATATTCAAAAAATGCCATGGACCACGAGAGCAGGATGACACCGATAAGCGGCCAGTTGTTGGTAATCTTCATTTCTTGCAGCTTCAGGTGGCCATACCAAGCGAAGGTCATGAAGATATTGGAGAAAATTAGCAATATGATCGTGTATAGCGCTTTCATAGACGTTGTGTTTAAGATAAATCACTACAAAAATATAGTTTTTATCGTTCTGTTTTTCGTTTTTAGTTTTATATCTTTGTAAAAAGACCTTGTGTATGAAAACGAATTTGATTCATAGCATAGAGATTTGCAATGTCTGGAAGAGATACGATTTTTGTTGGGAGAATTTGAATCCGGACGTGAATATCCTGATCGGGATTAATGGCAGCGGTAAAACGACGCTTTTCAATATCATTGATTCCATTTTTACGGCAGACGTGAAACGTCTGAAGACATACGGGGTGAATGTGAAAGTTGGGATAAACGATTTTGTGATGGAATACGGCTCCGGAACGACGGCCGCTGATTTGAAAAAATGCCTGTCTTCGTTGCACTATTTGAAAATCAGTACGTTTGACGTTCCTATAAAGGACAAGCCGAAGGCAGGCAAAGAGTACAGCCAGCTTTACAATGAACTTCACGATATAGTCTATAATATCGGCGGCGATCGGCCTTCTTTCTCGGATTACCGCCTCAAGGCGACGAACTTCCCGGAGCAGGCGGGAAAAATCAACGGACGGATAAAAATGTTTTATGAGACCGTTAACCGTCTGTTCGCCAAAACGCAGAAAACCATTGAAATCGATCCTCATACGAATCACCTGATATTTAAAGACGGGGAGGAGTCTATTCCTCTGTACAAGCTCTCTTCCGGAGAGAAACAATTGTTGATTATCTTGTTGTGGGTGTTTCTGATGGAGGAGCAGCCCTACATTCTTTTGATGGATGAACCGGAGATTTCGTTGCATATAGAATGGCAGTACCGTTTGTTCGAGGAAATCCGGAAGCTGAATCCGTATTGCCAGATTATTACCTCTACGCATTCCCCCAGCCTTTTCGGTGATGGATGGGGGGACAAGCTGTTTTTCGTGGAGGATCTGGTGAAAATCAGAAAATAGAAGGTGTTATAGCTTTTGAAGTATGTTTGGTGTACGTGCGGGTAGTGAAAACAGAGAGGCGTATTTTGCCGGCTTGGCAAGGCGTTTTGTTTCGGATGCGAAGATGTTCCGGTGCCGGGCGGCCGTGCATGTCGAAAATAAGGACGACATCATTTTTTGGAGTACGGTGCTCAAGCATTTCCGTCCCGATGACCGTTTCCATTTTTTGGCGGGATCACGTAATGAGTTCGGGCATGAAACGAGCGGCGTGACGCAGTGTCTGAAATACCGTCATGCGCTGAGCAGGGAGTTTTTTATTTGCATCGACAGCGATTACCGTTATCTGCTTCATGAAAGGGGTATCGATGTGGAACATTTTATCTTGCAGACATACACGTATTCTTTTGAAAACCACCATTGCTATGCGGCCGGTTTGAACGAGGTGTGCAGCCGGATCGCCCGTGTGCCAAACCGGGTGTTCGATTTCAGGAGGTTTTTGACCCGTTTTTCCTGCATTGTCTATGAACTTTTCATTTGGCATCTTTATTTCCTGAAATCGGATCCGGCCCGTTTTAATAAATACGATTTCAACCAGTATATAAACATGACTTCCCGGAAGTCGCTGCTTTCCGTAGGGGATAACGGACAGCGGATACTCGATGAGCTGGAGATGAAAGTGAGGAGGAGGGTGGTGTATTTTGAGCGGAAATATCCGAATGCAGACCTGCAGCATGTCCGGGAGAAATATGCGCAGCTGGGGGTCGTGCCGGAAACGGCGTATCTGTTCCTGCGGGGGCATAATGTGTATGATATGGTCAGCTGCCTGTGTCAGGAGGTGTGCAAGATGCTGCTGAAAGGGGAAAAGCGCAGCCGGCGTACCCGGAGTGCCATCGCCGCGCTGTATAAAAACCGGCGCAATGTGGATTCGCAACTGAAAAAGAACATCGCTTACGGGGAATATGCGGCCATCCGGAAAATAGAGGAAGATATCCGGAAGCTATTGTAAAATGTTAATCTTCTCTTAATTTGTTTATTATTCCGCTACTTTTCGATTTTAACACTTTGAGGAGAGGCATTGTTTTTATATTTTTGAACGCAGATGTATAAAATATGGGTGATTTTGATATAAGAGACAACAGCCTGAAAGAGACGGATAAGGAGTTCGAGCGTGCGTTGCGTCCTTTGAGTTTCGAAGATTTTCAGGGTCAGAAAAAGATTGTGGAGAATTTGCGGATATTCGTGAGTGCTGCCAAGATGCGGGGGGAGTCGCTGGATCATGTGATTCTGCACGGACCTCCAGGATTGGGGAAGACGACCTTGTCGGCTATTATCGCGAATGAGCTGGGGGTCGGTATAAAGATCACCTCGGGGCCGGTATTGGATAAGCCGGGGGATTTGGCGGGACTGTTGACGAACTTGGAGGAGAACGATGTCCTTTTTATAGATGAAATTCACCGGCTGAGTCCGATTGTGGAGGAGTATTTGTACTCTGCAATGGAGGATTACCGGATAGATATAATGCTGGACAAGGGACCGGCGGCTCGTTCCGTCCAGATACAGATTAATCCTTTTACCTTGATCGGTGCCACGACCCGGAGTGGGTTGCTGACGGCTCCTTTGCGTGCGCGTTTCGGGATTAATTGCCACCTAGAGTATTATGACACGGATGTGCTGTCGGGAATCATCAACCGTTCGGCCGCTATTTTGAATATCGGGATAACCAGTCAGGCTGCGTTGGAGATTGCCTCTCGGAGCCGTGGCACTCCGCGTATTGCCAATGCATTATTGAGAAGAGTGCGTGATTTCGCGATGGTGAAGGGGTCGGGGCAGATCGACAGGGATATTACCCGTTACGCGTTGGAGGCTTTGAATATCGATAAATACGGTCTGGATGAGATGGACAACAAGATTCTTCTGACCATTATTGAGAAATTCAAAGGGGGACCTGTCGGATTGACGACCATTGCGACAGCAGTGGGAGAGGATGCCGGTACCCTGGAAGAAGTTTATGAACCTTTCTTAATCAAGGAAGGATTTATAAAACGCACGCCCCGGGGACGGGAAGTGACGGAATTGGCATTCAAACATCTGGGAAAAGATGTCCGGCGGACGGACTGGGAACAGCCGACTTTATTCTGAGGTATCGGTGGTGTGAGACTGTGTGGTTTATGAATTAAAACGGATAATATTTGTGGGGTATGAGAAAAAAGCAGATTATCGTATTGGGTATTGTGTTGGGTTTGTCTTTGTTGGGATTGATATTTATGCAGGCACATTATTTTCAGACGGCATTTAGACTAAGGAAAGCTCAGTTTGATTATACTGTGAATCGTTCTTTGACAGAGGCCATTGCTTATATAGAGGAAAAAGATAAGATGAGTGAGAAGGAGGAGGAGTTTCAAGAAAATGAAATAAATGCAGAAGAGAGTTATAAACAAATAGGGACGGGAAATGAAATTATTGTAGGGCGAGTTTTAAGTTTAATTGATTATGAAGAGGGAAGTATAGATGGGGGAGATTATTTGGGAAAACAAAGTAATACAGGCTTCCAAACTTCTTTATTAAAGTTTCGGCAAGCGATAAAAGAGCAATTGGGTACTGATTTTGATTTGGTGGTGGCAAAGAAATTTCAAGATTCTGAACGGACGGTGGAGGAACGTATTAAAGGGATGAATTTGAAGAATATACTTTCAGAACATTTGCGGAATAATGGAATAAAAATAGATTTTGAGTTTGCCATTAAAGAGAAAGACCATTTTATAGTAATGTCCCAATGTTTTTTTAATAGACATTCGGATTATACTTTTACCCGAAAAATGTATTTTGGTGGTACTCAAGGGCAGGCAACTCTCTATTTAATTTTTGCAGATAGGATGTATGATACTTTTTCGTCGATATTGTTATTATTGCCTAGTTTGATTATTACGTTGTTGCTGGTACTTTGTTTTGTTTTCTGTTTGGTGGTGATTATTCGTCAGAAAAAATTATCAGCGATAAAGAATGATTTTATCAATAATATGACTCATGAATTTAAAACTCCTATTGCAACGATTTCTTTAGCAGCGCAAATGCTGAAAGATGGTGCTGTACAACAGACACCTGATACGATAGAGCATATTGCTGGTATTATTCGCGATGAGAGTAAACGATTGACATTTCAAGTAGAAAAAGTATTACAGACGGCTTTGTTTACAGAAACCAGAATGAAGTTGAAATTGAAGAATGTTAATTTAAATGAGATTATCGAAGGTTTATTAATGAAATTCAGTTTGCGAATTCAGGATAAAGGGGGAAAATTGTTGGGGCATTTGGATGCGGAGCGAGATGAAATCTTTGCGGATGAGGTACATATTACAAATGTATTTTCTAATTTATTGGATAACGCGATTAAGTATTGTGTAAAAATACCGGAAATCAGTGTATATACCCGAAATAAAGGGGATGAAATGATTGTTAGTGTAATTGATAATGGCATAGGAATTGCAACGAAAGAACAGAAATTGATTTTTGAACGATTTTATCGTATTTCAACAGGTAATTTGCATGATGTTAAAGGTTTTGGTTTGGGATTATCGTATGTAAAGAAGATTGTCGAGGCTCATGGCGGGCGTATAGAAGTAGATAGTGCATTGGATAAAGGAAGCCGTTTTGATATTATTTTACCATTGATTTCAAAAAAACAAAAAGTGAAGAGAACTTTATTTTTTTAAAATCGTATCTTTTTCAAAGAAATTATTTAAAACTATATAGCTATGAATGAGAAAATTAAAATTTTATTAGCCGAAGACGATACAAATTTGGGCATGCTTTTGAAAGAGTATTTGAGAGCGAAAGGATTTGATACCTTTCTTTGTGAAGACGGGGAGGTGGCTTATGAGTCTTTTTTGAATCAGCCGTTTGATTTATGTATTTTCGACGTGATGATGCCTAAAAAAGATGGCTTTACATTGGCGAAAGATGTTCGGCAGATTAATAGCGAAATTCCGATTATTTTCCTTACGGCGAAAAATATGAAGGAAGATGTTTTGGAAGGTTTTAAATTGGGAGCAGATGATTATATGAGTAAGCCTTTTAGTATGGAGGAATTGTTGTTAAGGATAGAGGCCGTTTTGCGTCGTTCTGCAGGATTAAAGCCAGAGGATGAACAAGAAGTTTTTAAAATTGGAAAGTTGACATTTAATTCTAAAAAACAAACTTTGTTTGATGGAGAGGATGAGCAGAAATTAACAACAAAAGAATCGGAATTATTAAGATTATTATGCTTGAACGTAAACAAAGTGTTGGAAAGGAATTATGCATTAAAAAATATTTGGGCAGACGATAATTATTTTAATGCACGAAGCATGGATGTTTATATAACCAAATTGCGTAAACATTTGAAGAAAGATCCTTCGGTGGAAATTATTAATGTACATGGAAAAGGGTATAAATTGATACTTTGATATAGTAAAAGGTTGTCAATATTTTAATTAGAAATCGGAAGCGTGTTGCTTGTTGACAGCTTCCGGTTTTATCATAACATATATTACTATGAAGATTGCAATAGCTTGTGACCATGCCGGATTTGAATATAAAGAAAAACTGGTAGGTTATTTGGAAAACTCTGGAAATGAAGTGAAAGATTTCGGAACTTATACATCAGAAAGTATGGATTATCCGGATACGGTGCATCCTTTGGCAGGTGAGGTAGAAAAAGGGGAATTTGAAAAAGGAATAGTACTTTGCGGTAGTGGAAATGGAGTTTCGATGACAGCTAATAAACATCAGGGGATACGTTGTGCTTTATGTTGGAATGTAGAGATTGCTTGGTTAGCTCGTTTGCATAATGATGCGAATGTTTGTGCGATACCTGCCCGTTTTATTGCTTATGAAGAAGCGGAGGAAATTGTATCACGTTTTTTAACAACAGAATTTGAAGGAGGAAGGCACCAAAGAAGGGTGGAAAAAATACCAGTGAGTATTTAGTCTTTATTTCGAAAGCTATTATTCTATGTATAGAATTGTCTTTTGTATTTTGTGTGCTTTGTTTTTATGCACTTGTCGTCAAGAAGAGAACACCAAAGTATATGTTCGTATTGTGGGAGGAGAAGAACAGGTTTCCACAGTTTTACGGGTGGGAGAACGATCGTTTTCTTTAGTTTTGGATTCTATTGGGGAAGCTGAAATAGATTTGTTTTTTCTAACGGAGGTTTCAGAAGGTGTGTTGAGGCATGGTCGGTATGAATTGCCTTTATTTTTTGAACCTAATCAGAGTTTTGAGGTGTTTATAAATTTGGATTCTAATGATTTTGGAGCGGAGTTTAATGGGGAAGGTGCATTAAAAAATGAAATATGGAATAGTGAACTTTTTTCTCCTTTTCCGGATTCTGTTTTTAGACTTGAAGAAATTGCTTTTGGGAGATTTGTAGGACAAAAACGTTTACAATTAAAGACTTGCATGGATTTTGGGGAGCAGAATGATTCGTTATTTAAGGCAAAGATTCAAGAGAGATTGGAAGAATTGTTATTAAAAGAGGTTTCTAGTTATTCGGAAAGGCATACTAATAAGGCAAATGAGAGTGTGAAAGATTAAGAAGAAGTAAGGGAATGAAATAATTCTTCTAAATTTTTTTCTTTGATTTTTAATTCGATAATGGGGCAATGGTGTTCTGCTGCCAAATTAAATAGAAGAATGCGGGGATCGTAATTTGAACTTGTTTCTATACGGAAAGTGTTCATTTCGGTTTGTTGTATAATCATGTTTTCTAAATCGGCCAACCATTGAGTATTACAATTCGGAGCAAAACGTATTTCGATACACAAACTTTCTTGTTTATTTAAATTTAATTGATTTTTGTAGTAGTCTGCAACTAAGTTTCCTTTGTTTATAATTATAATACGGTCACAAATAGCTTTTACTTCCTGCATGACATGTGTCGATAACATGACTGTTTTTTCTTTGCTAATGTAGGTGATTAAATGGCGTACCTCTTCCAATTGATTGGGGTCTAAGCCTGTCATTGGCTCATCTAATATTAATATATCGGGATTATGTATTAAGGCTTGGGCTAATCCGACCCTTTGTTTATAACCTTTAGAAAGTTGTCCTATTTTTTTACCTGTTTCTGGTAACAATCCTGTTAGTTCCATTATTTCTTTCGTACGATTTTCTGGATATAGGGTATGGTATAGACGAGCAACATACATTAAATATTCTTGAATGTACATATCTGGATATAATGGATTGTGTTCGGGTAGATAACCAATTCTTTTTTTAGCTTCTAAAGGAGCTTTTTTTATATCGAAATTTTCAATGATAGCTGTCCCTGTAAAATCAGTAAGATAACCTGTAATGATTTTCATCATAGTCGATTTGCCTGCTCCATTGGGACCCAAAAATCCGCATATTTCTCCTTTTTTCAATGAGAAACTAATATTATTCAGCGCTTTTTGTTTTCCGTAAAATTTACTGATATTTTCGACTATAATAGACATAATTGGTGGATTTAATTTATTTAAACCAATTGTTTGCTTCTTCAAAGTTTAATATATGGATAATCGTTTTGCCGTCTGCGGTATAGTTATGATGCTGACAAGCAAAAAGATTATCTATTAAGTCGTTCATTTCTTGTTCATCAAGAGGGGTATTATAATTAACCGCAGCTGCTTTAGCAAGGGCTAGAGCAACTTTTTCTGTCATTTTTCTTTTAATATCTCCTTCTGTATTTTTATAGTGTTCAATGAGTTGGATAAATATCTGTTGAGCGTGGGATTGAGATAAATCAGGAGGAGTTGTTTGGATAGTAAAACAGTTCTTTCCTGATTCTTGGAGTTCGAATCCTAAAAACTCTAAATCTGGTTGGATTTGTTTTATTAACATGAAATCGGAAGCGGAGAGTTCCAGTGTTTCGGGGAATAGACTTTTTTGACCGATTATTTTTTGTGTAGAAAGTGTATGTGTATATTGTTCAAAAAGTATTCTCTCGTGTGCTCTTTTTTGGTCAATAAACATTAAACCGGAATGTACGGGAGTTACAATATATCGCCCTTTCATTTGAAGAAAATGGGCGTGAGGTTCTTGATTTTTTACAGATTCTTCAATTTCGGGAAATCCTGTTTGTTCCGGTTGTTTTTTTTCTTTTAAATCATTAAATAAAACTTCCCAATTGGCCGGCACTTTTTCTGTTTTCTTTTCAAAATCGGAATCAGCCTTACTGATACCTGCCGAACGATAATTAAACGGATTGTAATTCGGGTTATAATTGATTTTTGGAAGATAAGGAATAGAAGAGGTTTGAGAAGGTTCGTATTCAATACTTCCTTCCGTATCAAAATCTAAAGGTGGTGTGACATTGAATTTTCCTAGTGCTTCTTTAATTCCAGCCATGAGAATCTGGAAGAAATCCGTTTCATTTTGGAATTTGATTTCTGTTTTGGTTGGGTGTATATTGACATCAATTAAAGCTGGATTTATAGAAAAATAGATAAAATAGGATGGAATACAATCATTGTCTAATAGTCCGGAATAAGCTTCCATAACGGCTTTATGAAAGAAATTGTGCTTCATAAACCGGTTATTGACAAAGAAGTATTGTTCACCATATGTTTTTTTGGCATGTTGAGGGTGACACACAAATCCTTTTATAGAGACTAATTCGGTAGTGCATTCAATAGGAATAAGTTTACTATTTAGATTTTTACCAAAAACGTTAACTACTCGTTGTCTGATACCGGAACTGGGGAGATTATAAATATCATTTCCATTATTGCAAAGATTAAAGGCAATATCGGTGTGAGTGAGGGCAACTCGAAGGAATTCATTGATAATATTGCGAAGTTCTGTGGAATCGGATTTTAAAAATTTCCTTCGGGCTGGTATGTTAAAAAAAAGGTTTTTGACACATATGTTGGTACCTTTAGGGGTATTTACGGATTCCTGTTGTTTTACTTCAGAAGCAGCAATGAATAAGAAATTTCCCAACTCATCTTCTTCTCGTCGGGTTTTTAATTCCACTTCCGCAACGGAAGCAATGGAAGGAAGAGCTTCACCACGGAAGCCGAGAGTGTGAATGTTAAATAAATCTTGAGCAGAAGAAATTTTGGATGTGGCATGTCTTTCAAAAGCCATACGGGCATCTATGGTGGACATTCCTTTTCCATTGTCAATAACTTGTATACTTGCTTTTCCTACGTTTTTTAGTATAACTTGAATATGAGTCGCTCCGGCGTCGACGGCATTCTCCATTAATTCTTTTACAACAGATGCAGGTCGTTGAACAACTTCACCAGCTGCAATTTGATTGGCCACCGAATCGGGTAATAATTGAATAATGTCAGCCATTTTTATAACTTAAATATTACATTCCGAAAAAATGGAACAGACTTTCGGAATGGCGCATAATTAAATAAAGAGCGATTAAAAAGACTCCGATAAGAATTAAAAACATGCGTACGGCATATTGGCCATTGTATCCTTTTCGATTAGCTTTTCTTTCTTGGTACAGACTTCTGAATTTCCCGTCTAAATGGGGTATATAAACATCTTTTCCATCTTCTTGTATGCCTAATTCAGCTTTTACCCGTTTCTCTCTTTCGTCTCGCTCTTCTTTCTCTGGATCCCAGTAGCGGGGTTTTAAATCAAATTTTCGGGTATCTTTTCTTTCAAACATTCGTCCCATATAGCTTACTTTTATTTTTTCTGTCCGAAGTGTTTATTTATCCATTTGGGTACTAAAAATGCGCCGATGAATAGATAGGGATAATAACTAATAAGTCTCCATAATAAAGCCATGGCGACCGCAACACTTGCTCCCGGTAAAAATTCTCCGAGGTATTTGGAAAATACGTATTCTGCAAAACCGCTTCCGCCAGGAGTTGGACTAATTAACATCATAATCCACATAATTAATTGGCGGGCAAAAATCAGAAAATGTTCCATTAGATTGTATTTCCCTGCCCAAAATGCCATAAGAATAGCATTTACAACCCAATAGCGGGCGGTCCATGAAAAAAAAGTGGCGCCGAAGGTTTTAAGCCAAAAGGAGAACGGCATCTGTTTTAATTCCTTAGAATTACGGATAATATCATATCCTGCTTCATTTGCACTGTGTCGCCATTTACGTAAAATACGTAATTTAAAACATTTTAGGATGAGATATTTTAAACTGCGTGGATTTCTGAAAAGTCCGTAACTAAGGACTAGAAGATAGAGTAATTTAATTGTATATCCTCCGATGGCAAACCAATACAGACTTTTGACAACAGCCTCATTATTTCCCGGCATGTTCCATAATGCATTATGATTGACACAGAGAAGTATGATGGGAAACATAATGATAAAATAGAGCTCATCCAAAAAAGAGGTTGCCATAACAATGGCAGAACTTCGCCCAACTTTTACGCCTTCTTTGTTTACAAATAGAATGGCAATACTTGTACCGCCAATGGCAGAAGGGGTAACGGCAGAGGTAAACTCCCAGAGGAAAATGATACGGAAAGCTTGTTTCCAGGTTAAGCGCTGACCGGAAAGGATTCGAACTCTAATAGCATAGCCAATGTCTCGTATAGCCATGCAAAGAAGGGCAATAAAAAGCCAAAAAACAGAAATCCAGGTAAAGGTGATAGCGTCGAAAGCTTCTATATTAAATTCTTTATAGAGCATGTACGACACAACGATTAGCCCGATAAAAATCGGATAAATAATTTTATAAGGACTGATTTTTTTCGTTAGGGTTTGTTGTTCGCCCTCCATAATTATTTTGTTTCGATGAACATGCTAAATTAGCAAAAATAAAGAAAACGGACAATTTTTTGATTGTCCGTTGGTGGAGAATATCGGAGTCGAACCGACGACCTCTTGCATGCCATGCAAGCGCTCTAGCCAACTGAGCTAATTCCCCTTACTGAATTTATACGACAAAAATAAGATTTATTTTGTAAGAAGACAAATCTATGGTCTGATTTTTAGTTTGCAACTGATTGGGTAATGGTCTGATAGATTTACACTTTGACGGGTATAACTAAGCGTAATAAAATCGGAGGAATGAAGAATGTAGTCTATGCGAAAAGAGGGAAATTCGCCAATGTAAGTATTGCCTAAGCCTTTTCCCTTTTGTAAGAAGCTATCGGTTAATCCTGTATTAATAGTCTTGTAAATATAGGAAAGTGGAGTGTCGTTGAAATCTCCGCAAAGGATTATTTTATAGGGTGATTGTTGGATATGTTTTTGTATTAAAATGGCTTGTTTGGCTCTGAATTTATTGGCTTTGATAATATGGGAAAGAATATTTTTAATACCATCTGAGAGTTTTTCCGTATTGCTGGACGTGATATTTTTTACAAATTTTCTTTCCTCTTGTCCGAGTTTGTAAGATTCCAGATGTACGTTGTAAATTCGGAGGGTGTCTTTTCCTTTCTGGATGTTGCAAAACAAGGCGGGAACGCAGTTCTTCGTATTGTCGGCTGGAATTTGCCCAGAGTGGAGTATGGGAAGTCGGGAGAAAATAGCCATATCCCTATAATGGCAGTGGAATGGATACGTGGATAGTTGTTTTATGATATGTTGGGTATTTGCATCTTGATTCGTTATAGGGAATTCTTGTAAGCAGATGAGATCACCTTTAAATTGGTTTAGGTAATCAATCAGTTTATTATAAGTACGTTTATCTTGACTCCACTTGTATTTATCGAAAAAACGGACATTATAGGATAAAACCGAAATATCGTAAGAATGCTCCTCTGTATCGGAAGAATTTGTACCGTAATAACTGGTAAAAAAGGGAATTCCTGAACAGAGGACGATTAAGCTGACTATCACCATTTTTTTCAATCGGGCAATCCAATAAAGTAATAATAAAATATTGGCAACCAATAAATAAGGATAAGCTAAACCGAGTAAAGACGGAATAATGAATAAATTAGGATTGATATATCGGGCAGTATAAGCTCCTAATAAGCCAATCCAAAACGGAATACTGATAAGGAATATGATTTTATCTAATAATCTGCCCATGTGTAGGAATTATTTACCTGATTTGAATAGAATCTCTTTTTCTTTTCGGGTCAGGCTTTCGTAACCGGATTTGGATATCTTATCTAAAATCTTATTAATTTGTTCTTCTTTCCGTTTTTTGTATTCATTGTATTCCCGCTCATTCATTTCGGCAACGTGTTTCTTATAGTGGGGACGGGGAGATACCGAAAATAATTTATTTATTTGAAAGAAAATGAAGACAATACCTCTTGTTAAGTTTATATTATGCCGGATGCCTACAATAAAGAAATAACCGAATAAAGCCCCGCCTAGATGGGCTATATGTCCGCCGGCATTGGCCGAAGGGATGCTAAGTATATCTATAGCAGCAATAAAAATAGCGATATAAATCAATTTGACTGAACCGATAACAAAAACATGGATATATCGATGAGGTAAGTAACAGCATACGGCAAATACGATAGCCATAACCGATGCGGAAGCTCCGATAGCAGACGTATTGTATAAAGATGCTTCAAATAGCGGTAGAAAATTATAACAGAGTAAGTAAAATAATCCTCCGGAAAGTCCTCCTAAAATATACATCCCAGTAAGCTCATATTGAGTAAAGTGTTGTAAGAAAAAACTACCAAACCAATAGAGCCATAACATATTAAAAAGGAGATGGAGAAAGCTGAAATGCGTAAACATATAGGTGACAATAGTCCACGGCTTGTGTAGAAAAAAATTCCAATAGGCGGGTAAGCCTAAATTATCAAGAAAAATACCGTAAGAAAGAGTTGGAGCTCCCCCGGTCAGGATAAATAACATATGAACAACTTTGATAAACAGGAATAAACCGATATTAATATAAATTAGTTTGGTTAAAGAAGAACCTTGACGGAATGAGTGTTTAATGCCGTTCCAAAGATTGTCTGAAAAAGAATATCCGTTAGTTCCGTAATTCATGAATAATCTTGGCTTAAATTTAATAAAATTGTCGGCGGTTCTTGTTCCAATGTCTGATAAGGAAAAATCCGAACAGCATTCCTCCCAAATGGGCGAAATGAGCGACGTTGTCTCCTACGCTGTTTTGAATACCGAGGAAAAACTCTATAATACCGTAGCCTATTACAAAATACTTGGCTTTGATAGGGATGGGAAGAAACATAATAAATAGTTCCGTATTCGGGAATAACATACCGAAAGCTAACAAAATGCCGAAAATAGCCCCGGAGGCTCCGATGGTGGGAATATTGACAACCTCGGTAATGACTCTTTTGAAAAGTCCTTCTCCGGCTTGAATATATTGAATGGAATCGGGGTTATTTGTCCAATCATCGACAAGTTCCCATACCCAAGGTGCGGGTTGGGATATATGGGCTCGGATAAATTCGGCAAGAAGTTCCGGCTGCGGAGTATTTTGAAAAGCTGAAAACTGCTCATACATTTGATGATATTCCCACCAGCCGACAAGGCTGTGTAAAGCAGCAGCACCTAATCCGGTAACAAAGTAATAGATAATAAAACGTTTCGTACCCCATATTGATTCCAGTACGCGTCCAAACATAAAAAGAGCGAACATATTGAAAAACAAATGTCCTAAATCTCCGTGCATAAATAGATGCGTAACGTATTGATAAGGAGTCCAAAATTCAGATTGAGGTAAATGAAGCCCTAATACATTTGATAATCGAATATGAGTCTTTTGTTCGATGAATAAAGTCAGGAAATACATTATCGCATTGATGAGGATAAGTACTTTGACAGCGGGTGTAATACCGGAATATGGACGATAATTATTCATAAATCAAATCTATCGGTAAATCCATTACTCTTTGGGCGTATTTTCTGATTCTTGGCGCCGGGGAGATTTATTATTCCGGGGATTATTGTTTTGGGAACGGTTATTATTATTCCGGTTTTTTGAACGGCGTTTTTTCTGTTTCTTTTCATCAAAACGGCTTAAACTCTCTTCTCCCACTCCGTCAGTGTATTTAATTTCTTCCGTCTCTTCTTCTACATCATTGGCTTTGGGAGGAATAATGCCTTTACGATTCATGGCAATGATTTCCTTAATCCGTTTTACGGATAATTTTATTAAAGTTCCTTTTCCTTCCTTATCAAAAGCGTAATACATGGTTCTGCCGAAAATGTCAGTCTTTTGGTGATAAAGCAACCCTTCGCCTGTATTTAATGTAAGATTGGTGGCAGGAAAATCTTTCTGTTCATCAATATAAGCATCAACTTCATAATTCAGACAACACTTCAGTTTCCCACATTGTCCGGCAAGCTTTTGGGGATTCAAAGATATATCCTGATAGCGGGCGGCGGAAGTAGAAACGGAAATAAAATTGGTGATATAAGTCGAACAACATAATTGCAAACCACATGGCCCGATGCCTCCGATTCTTCCAGCTTCTTGTCGTGCTCCGATTTGTTTCATCTCAATTCGGATATGAAATGTTTCCGCTAATACTTTAATCAAAGCGCGGAAATCAACACGATCCTCTGCAATATAATAAAAAATGGCTTTTGTCTTATCTCCTTGATATTCGACATCACCGATTTTCATATTGAGTTTCAGATCTGCTGCAATCTTTCGGGAGCGAATCATTGTCTCATATTCGAGTGCGATAGCCTGTTGCCATTTCTCTATATCATGCGGTTTAGCCTTCCGGTATACTTTTTTAAGCGGATTCTTTTCTAAATCTATTTTTTTCATACGCAATTGTTCCTTCACCAACTCTCCTGCGAGGGATACAATTCCGATGTCATGTCCTAAAGCGGCTTCCACGGCAACAATATCACCTTCTTCAAGGTGAAGGCCTAAAGGATTACAGAAAAAAGCCTTTCGGGTATTTTTGAATCTGACTTCTACAATTTCAGAGATACAACTGTTTGTCGGTATTTTTTTTAGCCAGTTATAGACAGACAATTTACCTGCCAGCAAACGATGGTCAATAACCGGTATATTTATATTATCATTGTTTTCATTCATAATGCATTGTTTTTACTTGTTTTTGTCTTTAAGGACGGATATTTTGCATGACTTTAATGCAGAGGTCCGTAAAGACAATTTTGGCATTGCCGTTGCGGCTTATATCATTGTATGCCCTCTCAAATTCCTCGAATAGGGCAATGAGATTACCTTCGTGTACGTATGGAGAAAATTTTACGGAAAAATTTTTTTCTCGTTCGGTCATATAATTTAAATTATTAATACCGAAATTCTTTATAAAATTCTCCCGAAGCATCCGGAGGGCGTGGGCTAAGAAATTTTTTTGCTTTTCCCGTCCTGCTCCGGTAATTTCCGTTACCCATTCATTGACCGGAATCATTTTTCTTTCCCAGCATAAACGCATCAGACTGACAAATTTTTCCTGATGATATACTTGTTCCTCCGATTCATGTAACAGGCATAATGCCCGATGCCAGTTGCCGGCGGCAATGTGGGCGTACTCCTCTGCCTTCTCCGGGGCAATATGCTGTTCGGCAATCAAATGTTGTTTAATCTCTTCTTTCTCCAATGGGGGAATATGGATACGTTGCGTACGTGACTGAATGGTATTAATAATTTGTTCCGGATGTTCCGATACCATTAGAAAAAGCGTCTTGTCGTAAGGCTCTTCGATAATTTTCAGAAGTTTGTTGGAACACTCCTGATTCATTTTTTCCGGTAGCCATACAATCATGATTTTATAATCCGACTCAAACGCCTTTAAATTGAGTTTTCGGAGAATATTGCCGCTCTCCTCTGTATAAATGGCTGCCTGGGCATTGTCTTCCACTCCCATCTCTGCATACCATTCCTCCAAATTGAAATAAACGCTTTGAGACAGAAGATGTCGCCATTCATTCATATATTCGTCGCTGACGGGAGACTTTGTCTTGCGCACAACCGGGAACACAAAATGAAGGTCGGGATGAATAAACTTTCGCATTTGCTTGCAGGCCGGACATTCCCCGCAAGCATCTTCTTTCTTGGCACCTGTACACAGAACATATTGGGCGAAAGCCAATGCTAAAGCTAAAGAACCGTAACCGGTATCACCGGTAAAGAGTTGGGCATGACTGACCCGTCCCGTTTGTAGGGAAGCAATCAATCGTTGCTTAATCTCCCGATGACCGATAACGTCTTTAAACATAGGGTGGGAATTAAACTAACTTTATTCCTAATTCCTTAAACTGTTCTTCACTGACTTCTGATGGAGAATCAATCATGACATCACGTCCCGAATTGTTTTTCGGGAAAGCAATCGTATCGCGGATACTGTCGAGGCCTGCAAACATAGAAACCAACCGGTCGAAACCGAAAGCAATACCTCCGTGAGGGGGGGCTCCGTATTTGAAAGCATTTAGAAGAAATCCGAATTGTTTGTCTGCTTGTTCAGGAGTAAAGCCGAGGCAACGGAACATACGTTGTTGTAACTCTGTATTGTGGATACGTATAGAACCACCGCCGACTTCCACACCGTTGATAACCATATCGTAAGCATTTGCTCGGACGGCGCCCGGATTACTTTCCATTAATTCGATATCCTCCGTATTGGGGGATGTAAACGGATGGTGCATAGCATAGAAACGTTGGGTTTCTTCATCCCATTCCAACAAGGGAAAATCAACCACCCACAGCGGTTTAAAGACATTCTTGTCGCGCAGACCGAGCCGGTCACCCATCTCCAGACGTAACTCGCATAATTGAGGCAGGGTCTTATTCTTGGGACCGCAAAGAATCAGTATTAAATCTCCCGGTTTGGCACCGCAAATAGCACTCCAGGTTTTTAAATCTTCTTCGCTGTAAAATTTATCGACGGAAGATTTCAGACTACCGTCTTCATTATATTTTACATAAACTAACCCTTTGGCACCGATCTGAGGACGTTTAACAAAATCAGTCAGTTCATCCAATTGTTTGCGGGTATAAGAAGCACATCCGGAAGCGCAAATAGCACCGATGTATTCGGCCGTATTGAAAACAGAAAAATCTTTATTTCTGGCTACTTCGCTTAAATCCACAAACTCCATTCCAAAACGGATATCCGGTTTGTCACAACCATAATGCTCCATTGCATCATGCCAGCTCATACGGGGTAAAGCAGGCAAATCAATACCTTTGAGTTCTTTAAACAGATGGCGAATCATGCCTTCAAAAATATTCAGCACATCGTCCCTTTCCACAAAAGACATTTCACAATCTATTTGGGTAAATTCGGGTTGGCGGTCGGCACGTAAGTCTTCATCTCGGAAACATTTTACAATTTGGTAATATCGGTCGAAGCCGGCTACCATCAATAACTGTTTGAAGGTTTGAGGACTTTGGGGCAAAGCGTAAAACTGTCCTTGATTCATGCGGGAAGGAACTATAAAATCCCTGGCGCCTTCCGGTGTACTTTTAATTAGTACCGGAGTTTCAACCTCCATGAAATGTTGTCCGTCAAGATAATTTCTTACTAGATGAGCCATCTTGTGACGCAACTCCAGATTCTTTCTGACCATAGTACGGCGCAAGTCTAAATAACGATACTTCATGCGTATCTCATCCCCTCCGTCCGTATTGTCTTCAATCGTGAATGGCGGAATTTCCGACTGGCTGAGAATAGTTAATTCCGAAATTAGAATTTCAATATCTCCCGTAGGAATCTTATTGTTTTTACTGCTTCTTTCCACCACTTTCCCTTTCACCTGAATAACAAATTCCCTTCCCAATAATGCTACTTGTTTCTTTATATCTTCGGGGGCAGATTCCTCTATCGTCAATTGCGTAATACCGTAACGGTCACGTAAATCAATAAACGTCATCGCTCCGAGATTCCTGATTCTTTGTACCCAGCCGCTCAGGCATACATCTTCATTTTTGTTTTCTAACCGGAGTTGGCCGCAGGTATGTGTTCTGTACATATTCTTGATAAAATTTATAATTATTTTAACAAACCACGAAAATACGAACAATATCGGAAGAAACCTTGAAATCTGTGGGAAAAATAAAGAATTCACCTTATCTTTGGTTCCCAAAATTAAAAAATAGACGTGAACCTCATAGATATTATACTCTTGCTCCCTCTGGTGTATGGTGCATACAAAGGATTTTCCAAAGGTCTGATAGTGGAAATCGCGACATTGGTAGGTGTAATACTGGGAGTTTATATTGCCATTCATTATTCGGACGTGACAGAAGTACTGTTACGTGATTTCTTGAATATCACCTCCGGCTATCTTTCTTATATTGCTTTGAGTATAACATTTTTGGTCGTAATGGTCCTCATTTTCGTATTGGGGAAAATGCTCACGAAAATTATAGACATGGTCTCATTGGGATTGGTAAACAAACTTTTGGGTACTATCCTGGGAATAGCGAAATATTTTCTTATTCTGTGTGTATTATTGCTGCTGGTAGATGCGTTGGATGATAAATTTCATTTTATGAAAAATGAGACAAAAGAGAATAGCCTTTTGTATCATCCTTTTCTTACCTTTGCCCGGCAAATGTATGATATGATAAAATCTTAAAACGATGAATTTTGTAGAAGAGTTAAAGTGGAGAGGTATGATTCATGACATCATGCCCGGAACCGAAGAACAATTAGCAAAAGGACAGACAACCGCTTATGTCGGAATAGACCCGACTGCTGATTCATTGCACGTGGGACATTTGGTATCCGTCATGATGATGAAACATTTCCAACTGGCGGGACACAAGCCGATTTTTATTATTGGCGGGGCAACCGGCATGATTGGAGACCCGAGCGGTAAATCACAGGAACGAAATCTGTTGGATGAAGAGACGATACATAAAAACATGGAAGCCATAAAAAAACAACTTTCACGTTTTATTGACTTCAATTCTTCGGCATCCAATGCAGCGGTTATGCTTAATAACTACGACTGGATGAAAGAGTTTTCATTTTTGGGATTTATTCGGGACATAGGAAAACACATCACTGTCAATTACATGATGGCGAAAGACTCTGTGAAAAAACGTCTTGGAGCTGAAGCTGCACAAGGAATGTCATTCACGGAATTTACCTACCAATTGGTACAGGGATATGACTTTTTGCATTTGCGTAAAAATCATGACTGCATGTTGCAGATGGGAGGCTCCGACCAATGGGGAAACATTACCACCGGAGTGGAACTGATTCGCCGGAAAGAAGGATTGGATGCTTATGCTCTGACATGGCCGCTGATGACCAAAAGTGACGGAAAAAAATTCGGTAAAACGGAATCCGGTAACATCTGGCTCGACCCGCAACGAACCTCTCCATACAAATTTTATCAATTCTGGTTAAATACTTCCGATGAGGACGCTGCACGCTATATCAAAATTTTCACCATATTGCCTCCGGCAGAGATTAACGCTTTGATAGCCGAACATGCGGAAGCGCCTCATTTGCGGAAATTGCAAAAAACACTGGCAAAAGAAATAACGTGCCTCATTCATGGACAGGAAGCCTTTGATTCGGCACTGGAAGCCTCACAAATACTATTTGGCAACGCCACATCCGATACATTGCGGAAAATAGACGAAGCCACATTTTTAGCCGTCTTTGAAGGAGTACCGCAATTTGAGATAAGCAAAACCGATTTGGAAGCGGGAATACAGATAGTGGACTTTTTGGCAACGCAAACAGCCGTTATGCCCTCCAAAGGAGAAGCGCGGCGGGCATTAAAAGCCAATTCCATTAGTATTAATAAAGAAAAAGTAGGAGAAGACACAGTTGTGAGAACGTCCGATTTGATAGATGGAAAATACATCTTGGCTCAAAGCGGAAAGAAAAACTACTTTTTAGTTATCGTAAAATAAACAAAAGGAGATTCATTCCGGAAGCGTCTCTTCATAGAGGAAATCATTGTAAGGGAAACGGGCGGAATGAATCTCCCTCACAATAGCGTAGAGCTTATCTTTCAACTCTTCGATATTTTCCTTTTGGGCGGCGGAAATATATACCGTTTCAACCTCCTGTTTCGACATCCACATTTGTTTTAAATCGTTCAGGCTATAATTGCAGCGCTGTATAGGCGTTAAATCATCCTCTTCCTTCTTTACATACGTGAAAGCATCAATTTTATTGAAAACGATAATCGTCGGTTTGGGCTCTTTGATTAAATCGGCTAACGTTTCATTAACCGTTTTCATCTGGTCTTCAAATTGGGGATGAGAAATATCCACTACATGCAAAATCACATCGGCTTCCCTCACTTCATCCAGAGTAGACTTAAAAGATTCGATAAGATGCGTCGGTAATTTCCGGATAAATCCGACAGTATCGGCAAGCAGGAAAGGCACATTCTTAATCGCGATTTTTCGTACGGTTGTATCCAGAGTTGCAAATAATTTGTTCTCGGCGAAAACATCCGATTTGCTTAACAGATTCATCAACGTGGACTTGCCGACATTCGTATATCCCACCAAAGCGACACGAACCAGCTTGCCTCTGTTCTTGCGTTGCGTAATTTTTTGTTTGTCTATTTTTTCTAATTGCTCCTTCAAACGGGAAATTTTATCCCGGATAACCCGTCTGTCGGTTTCAATTTCCGTCTCTCCGGGACCTCGCAGTCCGATACCGCCCTTCTGTCGTTCAAGGTGAGTCCACATACCGGTCAGTCGGGGAAGCAGGTATTGATACTGTGCCAGTTCCACTTGAGTCTTGGCATGGGCAGTACGTGCCCGGCTGGCGAAAATATCCAGAATCAGATTCGTGCGGTCGAGTACTTTTACGCCCTTTAATTCATTTTCGATATTACGGAGTTGTGTAGGAGTCAGTTCATCGTCGAAAATAACCATATCGGTTTCATTTTCTTCGATATATTGTTTGATTTCTTCCAATTTCCCTTTTCCTATGAACGTACTGTGTACGGCTTTATCCAAATTTTGAGTGAATATTTTTACCGTTTGGGCGCCTGCCGTCTCGGCAAGAAAAGCCAATTCATCCAGATATTCGGTCATTTGTTCATAACTAATGCCTTCTGCCTGGAGAGCAACTCCTACTAATATCGCCTTTTCCGCCTCTTTTTTAGTATAATAATAACCCATGAAAATTTAGAATAAAAAGAGTAAGAATAAATTAAGGGTGCCAATTTTACTTGGACACCCTCTTATCAACTCTTAAAATTTAAAAAATGAAAAAAATCAATTGGATAATGTGAAATTAATGGGAATCGTGTAAGCTACACGTACCGGTTTGCCTCTCTGTTTTCCCGGTTTCCATTTCGGCATGGATTTTACCACGCGAACAGCTTCTTTATCCAAAGAAGGGTCAACAGAACGAACTACTTTTACGTCCGTGATGCTACCGTCTTTCTCCACAACAAATTCAACATATACTTTACCGGAAACTCCGTTCTCCTGTGCAATCACCGGATACTTCAAATTATCCTTTAACCACTTGTTCATATTTCCGTTAAAGCCCGGTTGCTCTTCCACAACCCGGAAAATTTCAGCTTCACCTGTATCCTCTTCTTCCAATTCATTAAACTGGGTTACATCAACAACAGTATTTTCCGTTTCATCTTCTGCGTCTGTAATCTCCAAATCCTCATCAATATCTTGGTCATTCTCCACGATATTAATCAAGTCCGTCAATTTGGGCGCGGGGGGAGGAGGAGGAGGGGGAGGCGTATTCTGTGTTGTAACAGGAATAATTTCCTCTTCTACTTGCTCAACTTCACCACCCTGCATATCTTGCGTTTTCTTGGTTTCCGTTTTCCATTCAAAAGCATACAGTAGGATTCCTAAAGCAAGTAAAAGACCAATCTCGAAGAAAATTCCTTTCTTTCCTTCCAGATCTACTTTCGGTGCCTTTTTTATTTCCATGATATCGTTTTAATAAGTTATTACAACTCGCTTTCTTCGGGGTAAAAGTAGAATAATTCATATAAAAAAACAAATTTCAAACGTTTTTTTTGTTATACCGCCATTTCTTATTTTACTTTTGTCGGGAAAATAGAATAAAACATGAAAATAGCGATTGTTGGTGCAAGTGGTGCCGTCGGGCAGGAATTTTTACGGGTACTGGAAGAACGGAATTTCCCGTTTGATGAATTAATACTGTTCGGGTCTTCCCGAAGTGCGGGAACTTACTATACCTGCCGGGGGAAAAAATACCAGGTCAGGCTTTTGCAACACAATGACGATTTCAAAGGGGTGGACATCGCTTTTGTGTCTGCGGGAGCCGGGACCTCCAGGGAATTTGCGGACACTATCACAAAATACGGAGCCGTGATGATAGACAACTCCAGTGCATTCCGTATGGAAGAGGATGTACCTTTGGTTGTACCCGAAGTCAATGCGCAAGATGCCGGACGGCGTCCCCGCAATATAATTGCCAATCCCAACTGTACAACCATACAAATGGTGGTTGCCTTGCAAGCCATAGAAAAAATCAGTCATATCAAGCGGGTGAGAGTCGCCACATACCAGGCGGCGAGCGGAGCGGGTGCCGCTGCAATGCAGGAACTTTGCAACCAATATACGCAAATTGCATCAGGGGAAACACCTGTTGTGGAAAAATTTGCTTACCAATTGGCATACAACTTAATTCCCCATATTGATGTTTTTACCGAAAACGGCTATACCAAAGAGGAAATGAAAATGTTTCATGAAACCCGTAAAATCATGCATTCCGATATTCGGGTCAGCGCCACGTGCGTACGTGTGCCGGCACTTCGGGCGCACTCGGAAAGTATATGGGTGGAAACCGAACGTCCTCTGTCCGTGGAGGAAGCCAAAGAGGCATTCCGAAAGGCTGACGGTATCGTTCTTCAGGATAATCCCGAACGGAAAGAATATCCCATGCCCTTGTTCGTATCGGGTAAAGATCCGGTATATGTAGGAAGAATTAGAAAAGACATCGCTTTTGAAAATGGATTAACCTTTTGGACTGTGGGAGACCAAATCAAAAAAGGAGCGGCATTAAACGCCGTTCAGATAGCCGAATACCTTTATAACAACAAATTGCTTTGATTCGCCGGAAATAATTCTTCTAGCTCCCGGCGGGTCAGTAGATGTAATTCCGGAACTGTATTTTGTTGTGAACAGATAAAACATTGGTAATTTTCATCTACTTCACACTTGTGAAGAAAGAGCGGCAGTTTGCCGGATTCTTTATACACGGCAACACCCGGCTTATCATCCCATTCGATGTAAAACGAACTCAAAGACCCTGCCAGACCGCTTCCTGTGTACTTTAGTACGCTTTCCTTACCGCTCCAGTAGCGAAAAAACAACTCCGCGCATTCCGCTTCCGGAGCATTCGACACCGCCAAAAACTCTCGTGGATGAAAAAAGCGTTTTGCCACGGCAAGGCGGGGTACTCCGATTTTCTCAATATCCGCTCCGACTTCCGTATCGGAAAAAGCGCAAACCAGCCAATCCCCTGAATGGGACAGATTGAAAAAAAGCGGAAATCCCTTTAAATAAGGTTTCCCGTGCTCATTGGTATACAAAGACACACATTCCGAATCCAAATGAAAATACCGTTTCAAGACAAAACGGAGCAACAGTCTCCCGACCCGTTTTTCCCTGCGGACCTTCGGGCAGGTAGAAGAATCGGGCATATCCTCCGGAAACTCAGACAGTCGTATATAGTACAACGCCAGCATGAATCCGCTTTTAATGATTCATACCCCTTTTGTCAATCATCTCCTTATCCTCCTTTTTAAGACCTGCTTTATAAAAAAAGACAGGTTTATCATGGTCATTTAAATACATCCGGCGGGCAACCTTAAAATCCGGACTGACTAAAGATAAATCCGTTTGCAGATAAGGAGATTGAATAAACGCCGCGTCCAGCATCGTATGAAATGCCGCATTCGTGGCAACAGGTTTCGTGCGGTTGTTTAAGGCATATTGCACCTTATCGGGAAAAATCGTGCGATAATTATCCGAAAACCACATAAAGACGGGAATCTTGAGTTGATAAAACGTCGGGTTGGGTGAAGCGTGTAAAAATCGCTTCCTTGCATCATCCAACAAATCCTCCCCATGGTCGGAAGTATAAAACAAAGCGGAAGTCGCCTGTGCATCATTTAAAACACCGATAACCCGGTGCAGGAAATCATCCGTATATAAAACACTATTATCATACGCATTAATTAATTGCTCCTTATTTTCTGTCTTCACGCTGGTCGCATTATCGGGTTGGAATACGGAAAAACTCTCCGGATACCTTTCCTTATAATTAAAATGGGAGCCATACGTATGCAACACGATAAAAAGATTGCCGGGAATAGAATCGATATAATGTTGCAAAAGAGGAAGCATCGCATCATCGAAAGTATTGGTAGTAATCAATCCCCCCTCGTCGGCCGTACGGATATTTCTGTGAAAGTCTGCCTCATCGGCGTAAAAATCCGTAAATGACCGGTTGGGAATCTGATTCGATAAAAATACACTGGTAAATCCGGCCTCTTTAAAAGCGCTTAAAATACTTTTGTGCGTATAGATAACACTGTAATCCTCTGCCGAAGCGGCGGACAAAATCAGCGGAACACTCTTGTGTGTAGTATTCGACTGGGTAATGGCATCTTCAAACCAGATAAGCCCTGCTTCTTGGGAAAGCTGCGGATTTGTCGGACGGGTATAACCGTACAATTGCCAATTTTCAGCCCGGCTTGCTTCCCCTACAACAAGGACATAAACTTCCCGGGAAGGAGCAAAGGCGCTTTTGCCGGCATGAAATTTAAAATCCTGGGAAGTAACGGGATAAAGACGGCTATTGTGCCATTTATTAATGGCAAATCCCAGATTATACACCACATTGGCGGGATAAACATCTTCATGGAGCGTGAAACGTTCCGTATTCTTATTGCGGGCAACAAACGTCAAGCCGTAAGAAACAGCCAGCAGGACAATTCCTGCCACGATAGTCTTTTTCCGGAACGATGCAGGCAGATAAATTTTGCGTCGGCAGGTAATGCAGGCAATAACGGTCGTCGGAAGATACAACACGCATACAGCTATAATCGCAGGCCATATATTGTCAAGCAATTCACCGGCTTCACTCACATTCGTGGTGGCGACATTCAGAAACATATCCACCGCAATGACGGCTTCTCCGAACAGGTAAAACAAAACCAATTGAAAAGCATGCAGAATAAAAAGAGGAAACAGAAACAACTGTAAGCGTCCCGTATTCTTCAGTAGAGACAACAAAATAAGATACAATCCCAATGGGAACATCAATAAAACAAGTTTCCCCGTAAAAGTAAACGGCTCTGTAAACACCAGACAAATGCTGGGAATCAGATTCATCATCACATAAAACCAGAATAATCGCTTAGGTTGGGAAAGAAATTTTGTGTCAAAAAGCTTCATTGATATTGAAATAAAAAGAACTTTGGCCTTTGCCGATACCATAATCCAGCCGGATATTCACCCGATTCTTAAACTCCCAGCGGTAACCGATACCATACGAGGGAAGCGTTTCGCGCCATTGGAATTTATCAATCTTGGGAAATACATTCCCGGCTCCCGCCCAGACGGCAATACCGTGACGGTTATATACCTTTTGCCGCAACTCGATTTGTGCCTCCAGCAAATCATTGTCGCGGTACTGTCCCTCGTAATACCCCCGCATTTGATGCGAACTACCGAGCAGGGCGACCATACTCCAGGGAGTATCGCCGTAATTGAATATCGCATCGACATCAGAAGCCAGCACAGCACCTTTCCACAAGCGGGTATAATGCCTGAACAACGCTTCTGTTCGGGTAAAAGAATACGAATTGCCTAAAAATCCGGGGAAAAACTTTTGTTCCAGCTTGGCATATATCCCCTTATAGGGATTAGGAATAAAATCTCTCGAATCATACGTAACAATCACTCCGCCCCCCAGAGTGCTTATATTCTTCTTCTCCCCGTAGAGGAAAGCCGGATTCTTGAAATCTTTTCCGTTCACATGCCGGTACATGCCCGTAATACCCAAAAAAGTATTGGGTGCAATCTTTCGAAGAAAATCTATTTTAATCTGCGTTTCCTTCCTCTTATAGTCCGTATAATCATCATCCCGCCTGCCGTTATCGTAACCTATTCCCCAGTACTTGCTGGGAAATGAAAAGAAATAAAGATTCACATCCAGCCGGTAACGGTCATGAGGGAAAATCGTATTCCCCTTAATCCCCAGCAGATAAAAACCGGTAGTAGTAACATCTCCGTAAAGAGATATATTCGATGGCGACAACGTCATATCCTCCTTATCAATTCGGTACAAACCGGAAGCTACCACCCCCAGGCCAAATTTCGTATCGCTTGAATAATGGGGGCCTCCTATAATCGAAAAATCAAACTTCTTATAATCTTTCGGCTCATTTGAATCTTGGAAATACTTATAAATACGTTGAAAAATATTTATTTTCACCGCCGAATCGGGAGCAATTGCAGGCAGGGAATCCTGAAATTCCGTATGACACCGCCCTTGAGCAGTCGGAGAAAAACTCCAAAGCAGGCATAATATGAAAAAAAAGCGGATACCCATGAAAATACAATCCTTTAACTGGTGTTTAGCACGTATTTTGCTGTAAAATCAAGCATTGATAATACAATCGCAATAGTTACGGCAATAATGATGCCAATGTTTGAATTTGTCAGAAAAAAAATTAAAAAAAGATACTTCTTTTTTCTGTTCTTCGTCTTATACTCCGGAGAGGCGATATTGTATGCGCAAGTGGGGGAAAAAGTCTGCCCCATTGTCATTTATGATGCCCGTAACAAACCTCTGCTATTGCCTTCTTTGGGCAAGAAACATTTGCTCCTCTTTTATGTAGACCCGGACCATCCCAGCCAGAATAAAGCATTCCGGAATGAATTGAAAAAACATCCTTTTACGGATGAAAATATAGAATCCTATGGTATCGTTAATCTGAAAGACGCCCCGTTGCTGGCAAACTCCCTGTTGCGGTATATGATTCGGAACGAAATAGCCGGTACGCAGGCGTACGTATACAACGACCCCGACCGGACATTGAGCAGGGCATGGAATCTGGGAAACGTCAATAACAAATTTGTCGTTATCTGGATAAATAAGGAATGCGTTATTGAATTCTATAAAGCCGGGCAATTAACCCCGGAAGAGATAAAAGAGATATACGCATTGATTAAGAAATACAAACACACACCTTAAAAAAAGACCAAAGAGAAAGACAGATACTAACAGTTACAGTTTATCTTTTCTTTGGTCTTCATTAAAATTTCGGGGAAAATCGGAAATATCCGAATGGCAGGTCAGATATGCTCCTTTGCTTTTATCCCGAAAGCTGGCAAATTATCATTTGGCAGGTCTTCTGACTTACTTCCGGAGTGAAGCGCCTTCCCATCGATCTATGCGACAGTGGCAAAGTTGCTTTTCCATAAAGAAGTTCACAGCAGCGGGTACTGTTCGGGATTCTCACCCGATTCCCTTTTCACCCTTCCCGGTAATCGGTAAAAGGCACCAAAGACAGGAACAAATATATAAAATTTCTTCTGATAACAGTCCGATTCTTGCTAAAAAATAAAACTGTTATAAATTTTGGGGCTGTTTATTCGCTAACGCTGCTCTTGGACTTTTCATGCCGTTTGCGCTCGGTTTCATCCAGAATGATTTTCCGAAGACGCATAGAGTGCGGCGTAACCTCAACATATTCATCTTCCTGTATATATTCCAAGGCTTCTTCCAGACTGAATTTGACGGGCGGTGCGATATTAACTTTATCATCGGAACCGCTGGCGCGCATATTGGTCAGTTTCTTGGACTTGCAGACGTTGATGACAATATCGTCGGGACGGGTACTTTCACCGATAACCTGCCCGGCGTATACAGTTTCGCCCGGTTCGATAAAAAACTTACCGCGGTCCTGCAACTTATTGATGGCATACGCGAACGAATCGCCCGTTTCCATGGCAATCAGCGAACCGTTGATACGCATTTCGATTTCCCCTTTATACGGTTCAAATCCTTTCAGACGGTGAGCGATAATGGCTTCTCCGGCAGAGGCGGTCAGCAAATTGCTGCGCAAACCGATAATACCCCTGGAGGGAATTTCAAAATCCAGATGTACGCGGTCTCCGCGGGTCTCCATATTGCTCAACGTCCCCTTCCTTTTGGTCACCATTTCAATGGCTTTCCCGGAGAACTCTTCGGGAATATCAATAGTAAGCTCTTCGATAGGCTCGCATTTTTTGCCGTCGATTTCTTTAATAATAACTTTCGGCTGTCCTACTTGCAACTCATAGCCTTCCCGGCGCATGGTCTCAATCAATACGCTCAAATGGAGTACACCGCGTCCGAATACGACAAAAGAATCGGCACTGGCGCCCGGTTCAACCCGTAAAGCCAAATTCTTTTCCAGCTCTTTGTCGAGACGCTCTTTGATATGGCGGGAGGTAACGTATTTCCCGTCCTTTCCGAAAAACGGCGAGTTATTGATAGTGAACAACATGCTCATGGTCGGTTCGTCGATGGCAATTGGCGGCAGCGCTTCCGGATTTTCATAATCGGCAATCGTATCTCCGATTTCAAATCCTTCGATACCGACAATAGCACAGATTTCCCCGGCTTGCACCTCTTCCGCTTTCTGCTTTTCCAATCCCTCGAAAAGCATGAGTTCCTTGATTCTTGTCTTCTCCAGCGTCACGCCGTCGCGTTTGCAGAGAGTCACCGCCTGTCCTGCTTTTAAAATTCCGCGGGTCAGCTTACCAACGGCAATTCGTCCGATATAAGAGGAATACTCCAAAGAAGTAATCAGCATCTGTGGGGTACCTTCAGCGGCTTGTGGGGCAGGAATATTTTCGATAATGGCATCCAGCAGGGGGGTAATGTCGGAAGTCGGCTTGCGCCAGTCCGTAGACATCCAGCCCTGTTTGGCACTTCCGTATACAGTCACGAAATCCAATTGTTCTTCCGAAGCGCCCAATGAAAACATCAGGTCGAATACTTCTTCCTGCACTTCGTCCGGGCGACAATTGGGCTTATCCACTTTGTTTACCACGACAATGGCTTTCTTGCCTAATCCGAGGGCTTTTTGCAAAACAAAACGGGTTTGAGGCATCGTGCCTTCAAAAGCATCCACCAGCAACAGTACGCCGTCGGCCATATTCAGCACGCGTTCCACCTCTCCTCCGAAATCGGAGTGTCCCGGAGTATCAATAATGTTAATTTTGTAGTCCTTATATTTTACGGAAACATTTTTGGAAAGAATAGTAATACCTCTTTCGCGTTCAAGGTCATTGTTGTCAAGAATTAAGTCGCCTCCCTGTTTTTCGTTCTCTCTGAATAGTTTCCCCTGTAAAATCATTTTATCTACAAGGGTCGTTTTGCCATGGTCCACATGGGCAATAATGGCAATATTCCTTAAATTCTGCATGTTGTATTGATAAAATTAGCGCCCAAAGGTACAATAAAAACAATAGAAAAAGAACATCGGAAAGTGAAATTATGATTTTGGAAATTTATATGATGTAATTCATGAAGGGAATTCATATACCGGTTTATAATAATCCGTTGTATAGTCCATAACGGTTGTTGAAAGTATTTTTCTTATATACAACAAAGTTACAATTAAGATGTATATCTGATACAACTAATATAACTAAACTGTATAAGCATAGTTAAGATATTATTAAAAGCTTATTTTAAATAAGCTTTTAATAAGCTTTTAATAGGGTTTTAATAAGCTTTTATACGTAGTTAATTCGTATTTATATCAGATTTTATCCGTAATTTTTATAGTTTATTTGCGTATTTGGTATTTGTGAATGTTTTTGCTATCCTTGTATAAAATTTAGAAAATAAATTATGAATAAAGGTTTGTTACTTTCCGGATTGGCTTCCGGATTATGTTTTTACGGGCAGGCTGATGCTACTAAACCGACGAAGAAAGTGCCGAATGTCGTTTTTATTATCGCCGATGACTTGGGATATGGCGATGTGAGTTGCTACGGACAGCAGAAGTTCCAGACCCCCAATATCGACCGGCTGGCGGAACAGGGATTGCTCTTTACACAGTGTTATTCGGGTACGACGGTGAGTGCTCCGTCGCGGGCTTGCCTGCTTTCGGGCTTGCATTCAGGCCATGCTCCTATTCGGGGAAATAAAGAGGTACAGCCGGAAGGGCAGATGTCTCTGCCGCAGAATATGGAATCGATATTCCAGGTGTTTAAGCGTGCCGGATATACAACGGGTGCTTTCGGTAAGTGGGGATTGGGTGCTCCGGGGACGGTAGGTGACCCCAACCAGCAGGGGGTGGATGAGTTTTTCGGTTATAATTGCCAGTTGCTGGCACACAATTATTATGCCGACCATTTGTGGCACAATGACAAGAGGGTGGAATTGACGGGAAATCACAACGGCGGATATGGAGTTTATACCCAGGATACGATTCAGCAAATGGCGTTGAGATTTTTGGATAATAATAAGGATAAGCCTTTCTTTCTGTTTCTTCCTTATGTGATTCCTCATGCCGAGTTGATTGTGCCGGAGGACAGTATTATACAGAAGTTCCGGGGGATGTATCCGGAAACGCCTTTTAAAGGGTGTGATGAGAATTGTGAGTATTTCCGGAAGGGGGGATATTGCTCGCAGCCCGAACCTCACGCGACGTTTGCCGCGATGATTTACCGGTTGGATGTGTATGTGGGGCAAGTGGTGGCAAAATTGAAGGAGTTGGGTTTGGATGAGAATACGATTGTTATTTTTACCAGTGATAACGGGCCGCATCTGGAAGGGGGTGCAGACCCCGATTTTTTTAACAGCAATGGTATTTTCCGCGGGTATAAGAGGGATGTGTACGAGGGCGGAATCCGGGTGCCGTTTATTGCTGTCTGGCCGGGAGTGGTAAAGCAGGGGAGGACTGATTTTATGTGTTCTTTCTGGGATATGTTGCCGACGTTTGCACAGATGACAGGCAATAAGGCGCAGGCTTCTGTTGATGGAATAAGTCTGATGCCTTTATTGACCGGCAAGGGGAAACAGAAGGAGCATGAGTATTTTTATTTTGAGTTTCAGGAGGCGGGAGGTCGCCAGGCTGTGAGAAAAGGGGATTGGAAGTTGATTCGTCTGAATGTTTCCCGGGGAGATAAGTCGGTGTATGAGTTGTATAATTTGGTGGCAGATCCTTCCGAAACGACTGATTTGTTGGCTTCCGAACCGAAAAGGGTGGAAGAGTTGAAGGCGATTATGGAGAGGGCGCATGTGTATGACCCGAATTGGCCTTTGTTGGAGAGTGAACGAAAGATGGCAAAATAAAAAAACACCGGCAAGCGCCGGTGTTTTTTTTATACGGATTTGTTATTTTACCGTGTTTGCACTTCCTAATACATTCACTAATTTGTGTTTGTAAAGTTCTTTCAAGGAGTCGCGAGCCGGTCCCAGATACTTTCTCGGGTCGAATTCTGCCGGTTTGGTGGCAAAGATTTCTCTTACGGCTGCGGTCATGGCCAAACGACCGTCAGAGTCGATGTTGATTTTACAAACAGCGGATTTGGCTGCTTCACGCAATTGGTCTTCCGGAATTCCGATGGCATCTTTCAATGCACCGCCGTATTTGTTGATGATGGCAACTTTGTCCTGGGGTACGGAAGAAGAACCGTGCAGTACAATCGGGAAGCCCGGGATGCGTTTTTCTACTTCTTTCAGGATGTCGAAACGCAAGGGGGGAGGAACTAAGATGCCGTCAGCGTTGCGGGTACATTGTTCCGGTTTGAATTTGTTGGCTCCGTGAGAAGTTCCGATGGAAATTGCCAGTGAGTCTACGCCCGTTTTGCTTACGAAGTCTTCTACTTCTTCCGGACGGGTGTATGTGTGGTGTTCTGCGGATACTTCGTCTTCTACTCCGGCCAGTACGCCTAATTCACCTTCTACGGTTACGTCGAATTTGTGAGCGTATTCCACAACTTTTTTGGTGAGAGCTACGTTTTCGTCGTAAGGCAGATGGGAACCGTCAATCATAACTGAAGAGAAGCCCATGTCGATACAGCTCTTGCAGAGTTCAAACGAATCACCGTGGTCCAAGTGGAGTACGATAGGAATGTTCAATCCCAATTCTTTTGCGTATTCGACAGCTCCTTGAGCCATGTAGCGCAAAAGGGTTTGGTTGGCATACTTGCGGGCACCGCTGGATACCTGAAGGATTACCGGTGATTTGCATTCTACGGCAGCCTGAATGATTGCCTGCATTTGTTCCATGTTGTTGAAGTTAAAAGCGGCGATGGCATATTTGCCTTCCATTGCTTTTTTGAACATGTCACGGCTGTTTACCAGCCCTAAATCTTTGTAATTTACCATAGTATATTTTTTAAAATTTACAGAATCTGCCTCAAAAGTAGAAATAAAAATATAAAATAGGAAACTTACCAGTCGATTTCCTCTATTCCGTGTTCTTTTAAGTATTGATTTGCCCGGCTGAACTGGTGGTTGCCGAACCATCCTCCCCGGTTGGCGGAAAGGGGTGAGGGATGTACGCATTTTAAGACCAGGTTGCAATTGGTGTCTATGAAGGCGCCTTTGCGTTGGGCGTAGGAACCCCATAACAGGAAGACGAGGTTGTGTTTTGTTTGGGTGAGCCGTTGGATGACGGCATCGGTGAATGTTTCCCAGCCTTTGTTTTGATGGGAGCCGGCGCAATGGGCCCTTACCGTTAGGGTTGCGTTGAGAAGCAGTACTCCTTGGTCTGCCCAGCGTTCCAGGTTGCCGGATGCAGGAATCGGTTTTCCCAAGTCGTCATGGATTTCTTTGAAGATGTTTTGTAAGGAGGGCGGTTGTTCGATGCCTGCCGGTACTGAAAAACACAATCCATGCGCTTGTCCGAGTCCGTGATACGGGTCTTGCCCGAGTATGACGACTTTGGTTTTGCTGACCGGACAGCGGTCGAAGGCGTTGAAAATGAGTTTGCCGGGAGGAAATATGCGGTTGCTTTTGTATTCGTTTTTTACGAAGGAGATTAGTTCTGCAAAGTAAGGCTTTTCAAATTCTTCTTTCAGCAGTTCTTTCCACGATTCTTCAATTTTAACGTCAATCATGCGTGTAAGTTTGTATTTCAAATAATTTAGGCCATCTTTTGCCGGTAACGTATACTGTTCCTTTTTCCGGATTCCAGGCGATACCGTTTAGTACGTCGTCGCTGTCGTTCAGTTGGCGTCGTTCCGCCGGGGATAATATACCGCTTAGGTTTAATTCCTGTTTTACTTCGCCCGATTCGGGGTCAATTATGACGATGCGGTCTTGCATCCATACGTTGGCCCAGATTAGTCCGTTGATGTATTCCAGTTCGTTGAGGTTTTTTACGGGGCCGTTGTGGTCGTATACTTCTATTTCTTTTATGACGTTGAAGGAGGAGGGGGCGATGTGGTACAGTTTGTTGCTTCCGTCGCTCATTATGAGCGTGTTTTCTTTGGTTGTAAGCCCCCAGCCTTGCGTGTTGTAGGTGAATGTCGATTCCAGGGCGAATGTCCGGAGGTCGTAGATGAAGCCTTTGCCGGAGGTCCACGTCAATTGGTATATTTTACCGTTGCACAGGGCGATGCCTTCTCCGAAGAGTTTGTTGTCGATGCTTAAGGCGGAAAGTATTTTTCCGCTGTTCATTTCTTGTTTGCGGATTCCCGATTCTCCGTATTGTCCGGTGCTTTCGTATAGTATTCCGTCTTGATAAACCAGTCCCTGTGTGTATGCTTTGGTGTCGTGGGGATAGGTTTTGACGATTTTATATTGCAATTTTTCGGGTGCTTTGTCCGGTTTGACCGTAACTGTCACACTGCTTAGGCTGCGTTTTTCTCCCGGATGAAATGCCATTAGTTTCAAGTTGTTTCTTCCTATTTGGGTGGACGGAACACGGATCTGGTATTCTTTTCCGTTCCGGATGGTTGTTATTTTCCGGTTGTTCCAGAAGATTTCAACGGAGTCTACAGGGAGCCCTTTTTTCGTATCGAATGTGATTTTTAAAAGGTCGTTGTATTTGAGTATGGCATCCCGTGCAGGGGATGTAAGTTGTATGCCGTTTACGTATTTCGTATCGGTTTTCGGGGAGGGTGCGGGAGTCACGGTTGCCGTTTCTTTTTGCGAAGCTCCCGGGTGGCTGTTGCATGAAAGAAGTAACAGGCTACCTAATAAATAACAGAGATAAGATGTCATACGAAACATGAATGTGTTTTTTTTATTCAACTGACCATTCATAACCGTCTTTCGTGTCTTTTACGTTTACTCCTGCGTTTTTCAGTTCGTCCCGTATTTTGTCGGAGGTCGCCCAGTCTTTCTTTTGTTTGGCTTCTGTCCGGATACTCATGACCATGTCGAGGACTTTGCCTAATACTTCATGTTCTTTTCCTGCCGATTCGCCTTCTTTTTTCAAACCGAGAATGGTGAAGACGAAGTCGTTATACAATTTTCGCAGTTTTTCTAAATTGGCGGTATCTATCTGTGCGTTCCCCGCAGCGATGGAATTAATTGTGCGTACTCCGTCGAAGAGGTGTGAGATGAGAATCGGTGTGTTCAAGTCGTCGTTTAGAGCCTGAAAACATTTGGCGGTTAGTTCGTCTACGTTCACTGAGTTTTTGTCGCTTGGTTTCAGGTGTTGCAATACGTCTATGGCTGCCATCAGACGTTCGTAACCTTTTTCGGCGGCTTGCAGGGCTTCGTTTGAGAAGTCGAGCGGACTGCGGTAATGAGCCTGGAGAATGAAGAATCTGACGGTCATCGGGGAGTAAGGTTGTTCCAATACGTCGTTTTCACCGGAGAATAGTTGGTCGAGGGTGATGAAATTGCCCAATGATTTGCCCATCTTCTGTCCGTTGATGGTAATCATGTTGTTATGCATCCAGTAGCGTACGGCTTCGTGGCCGTAAGCCGCCGTGCTCTGGGCGATTTCGCATTCGTGGTGCGGGAACTGTAAATCCAGCCCGCCACCGTGGATGTCGAAGACGTCGCCTAAATATTTCTGGCTCATGCAGGAGCATTCCAGATGCCAGCCGGGGAATCCGTCGCTCCACGGAGACGGCCAGCGCATGATGTGTTCCGGCGAAGCTTTTTTCCAGAGGGCGAAGTCGAAAGGATTCTTTTTTTCACTCTGTCCGTCCAGCTGGCGGGTGTTGGCAAACAGTTCCTCGATCTTGCGGCCGGAGAGTTTGCCGTACGGGTATTTCTTGTTGTAGGCTTCTACGTCGAAGTAGACGCTTCCGTCGCTTTCGTAAGCGAAACCGTTTTCCAATATCTTTTTGATGAGTTCCTGCTGTTCGATGATATGACCGGACGCGTGGGGCTCGATGCTTGGGCTAAGCGTGTTGAGCTGCTCCATGTTTTTATGGTAGCGGTTGGTGTAGAACTGAACGATTTCCATCGGTTCCAGCCGGTCCAGCTTCGCCTTTTTTTCGATTTTGTCTTCCCCGTCATCGCTGTCGTTGGTCAGATGCCCGACGTCCGTGATATTGCGGATGTATCTGACTTTGTATCCCAGGTATTGCAGATATCTGAAAAGTACGTCGAATGTGATGGCCGGACGCGCGTGTCCCAGGTGGGCGTCTCCGTAAACGGTCGGTCCGCAGACATAGAGGCCTACGAAAGGAGGATTCAGGGGTTGAAACTCTTCTTTCCGGCGGCTCATGGTGTTATATATCGTCAGTTTGTTTTCCATGTTTTTGCGTTTTGTATTGGATGCGTAAAGATATAGTTTTTATTTTCATCTGACAATATACAAACAGACGGTGTTCAGGCCGGCAGTTTGTATAAAAAACAAAAAAAAACTATATTTGTCAAGTCTTGTGCGGTGTATCCGCACGGACGGACATATTTTTTTTATTTGAAAGCGTTTCTGCTTTATCCTGAACTTGAAATCTAGACAATTTCATATACTCAAAGGATTGCGGTACAAACGCTCATGCTTTCCATATATACTTTTCTAAGCTATATGCGGGTTAGCGTGGGGTGTCGTTTTATCTGAGTATAAGGGAGTCTAGACCCTCAAGTTCGATAGAACGGAAAAATTCCCACGCTTTTCGTATGTTATAGACTTGCCTTTGGGGAATTTCAGGTAGCTAAATCAAGAATTGTTTGATTTTAAAAGTAATAGCTATGAGAAAATCGTTTTTTATTCTGGCGGCACTGGTGTGTGCCCTGTTGAGTTGCAGTAAACATGAGGATATTGATAAACCTTATGACCCGAACAATCCGGATAATCCGGCAGGCACGACGTTGAGCCTTTCGACCGAAGACCTTGTTTTTGATGCCTCGGGCGGCTGGAAAGAGTTTACCGTCAATGGTTCCGGTGTATGGACACTGACGGGCGGCAATGAGTGGTGTCAGCCGAGTGTGACCACCGGATCGGGACAGCTGCCGGTGAGAGTGACGGTGGAAGCCTCCACGCTCACGTCCGACCGCAATGTGAACCTCACTGTCCGCTGCGGTTCGCAGAGCAAGGTGCTTGCCGTCACCCAGAAAGGCGTCAATGCCCTCACGCTGGCCAAAGACAAGTTCGAGGTGGCTGCCGAGGGAGGCGACCTTACCGTGACGTTGCAGGCGAGTGTCGAATGCACTTCCATGATTCCGTCCGCTTTCCAGGCGTGGATAAAAAAGGCTCCCGACACCAGAACGATGACCTCGCAGTCTTTCCGTTACACCGTTTCGCCCAACGAGGACAGCCAAAAACGCGAGGGCTACATCGTCTTCTCCGGCGGTTCGAAGAAAGACACGGCTTATGTTTACCAGTCCGGAAATGCGGGGGAAAGTTACCTGATTCTTTCCGAAGATACGTATAACCTTTCTGCTGCGGCACAGGAAATCACTGTGGAACTGAAAACCAACATCGACTACGAAGTCATCGTTCCCGACAGCGTGAATACGTGGGTATCCCATCTTTCCACCCGTGCTCTCCGCACGGACAAACTCTATTTCTCCATTGACGGAAACGAGGGCGACGCAGCCCGCTCCGCCGTGGTCATCATCAAGGAGCAGGACGGCGAACTGACCGATACGCTGCATGTCCGGCAGGCGAAACAAGAGTCGATAGCTTCCACCGGCAACTTCCCGAAGACCGAATATTTACTGGATTGCGAGGCTGATTCTGAAACCATAGAATTTGCTGTTCCTGATGCTTGGCAGGCTTCCGTAAGTTATGATGGAGATATTTCCGGATGGTTGTCGCTCTCTGCGAAGAGTGGAGAGGCAGGTGTGGTGAGATTGACCATAACCGCGACACAAAATGCGACATCAACATTGCGGCAGGCATTCATAGATATCGATTTTGGCGACAAAAAGCAGCGCCTGACTGTGATGCAGGGTATCGATGAAAATACGGACATCACGGACAAGTTCGATCCGAAATTTGCCCAGGTGTTGCAAGAAAAAGGGTATGTCGAGGATGCCAAGCACATTACAAGTGGGGAAGTAAATAAAATAACGGAGGTTAATGTCAATGGAGCTCAATTAACATCTCTGATGGGAATAGAATATTTTACTGCATTGACAAAATTAGAGTGTATTCAAAATGAAATCTCGGTTTTGGATGTGAGTAAAAATATGAAATTGACACACTTGATTTGCTGGAGTAACAAACTTGCAAATTTGGATGTAAGCAAGAATGTGGCGTTGGTGGAACTGAATTGCGACGTTAATAAACTCCAGACTTTGGATGTGACTAAAAATACAGAGTTGACGAAGTTGTGTTGCAGTAGCAATCAATTAACGACTTTAAATGTGGAGGAAAACACGAAACTAAAGGCGTTGGCTTGTACAGATAATCAATTAACGACCTTGAATGTCAGCAAGAACACCGAATTAGCAGAATTGAAGTGTTGGAGCAATCCTGGCAATGGGGAGATTTTCCTGCTTACGGCTTGGTTTGATGAAAATAATATGCCTCAATATCAATCAAAAGAATGGACATATAATAATAAACTGATTACTCTACAGATTCAAAAAGGTACTTCAGAGGGACAAAATCCGGAAGTTCCTTATCTAACTTTAACCCTCCGGAAAGTGGAGGTGGCGGCTGCCGGAGGAACGATTGGTGTCGCGGTTAGTGCGAATGTGGAGTACGACGTGATTATTCCCGCAGAAGCAACAACCTGGATTAGCCGGGTAAATGGCGGAGAGAATGAAATTCGTTTTAACATCGGTGCAAATGGTAACTACGAAAGTCGCGAAGCGAAAGTGGTGGTGAAGGCACGGGGCAAAGAGTTAAGTGACACATTGCATGTTATCCAGAATTCGGGAAGCGTGCTTCTTTTATCTGAAAGACAATTTACAATACCTATGGAAGGGGGAGATATTTCTGTGGAGGTAAAAAGCAATGTGGATTACGAGGTTGTTATTTCGCAGGAAGATCAGAGTTGGATACAGCAGATACCCTCAACCAGAGGTTTGGTCACGAGTACAATAGGATTCCGCATTTCGAGATACGACGGTGTGGATGCCCGTAGAGGGGAAATCATCGTGCGGGACAAAAATAGCGAGCAGACAGTTACCGTTTATATCACGCAAGAGGGATGTGTCTATGTCGGTGATGTTGTGTTGTCAGCAAAGCAAGACCTGGCAGATTTTTCCAAATATACCAAAATTATCGGAAATGTGAGCGTAACAGGACAGGAATTAAAGACTTTGCAGGAATTGAATAACAACCTTGTTGAGATAGACGGTTCACTGAGACTTGATTGTTCCAGTTTGACTACTTTGAAAGGTTTAGAAAAATTGAGTAGTGTCAGAGAATTGTCTATCTCCTATTGTAGTGCATTAACCTCGTTGAGCGGCTTAGACAATTTGAGTAGTGTCGGAACTTTGACCATCAGCTATTGTGGAGCCTTAACCTCGTTGAGTGGCTTAGACAATTTGAGTAGTGTCAGAGAATTGTCTATCTCCTATTGTAGTGCATTAACCTCGTTGAGCGGCTTAGACAATTTGAGTAGTGTCGGAAATTTGACCATCAGCTATTGTGGAGCCTTAAGCTCGTTGAGCGGCTTAGAAAATTTGAGTATTGTCGGAGGGTGTTTGTACATTAACAATTGTGCAGCCTTAACCTCGTTAAGCGGCTTAGAAAAATTGAGTAATGTTAGACTGACTTTGTACATCAACAATTGTGCATCCTTAAGCTCGTTGAGCGGCTTAGAAAATTTGAGTAGAGGAGGGTTATCCATCAGCGATTGTGGAGCCTTAAGCTCGTTGAGCGGCTTAGAAAATTTGAATAGTGTCGGAGGTTTATCCATCAAAAATTGTATGGCCTTAAGTTCGTTGAGCGGCTTAGAAAATTTGAGTAGTCTCAACAGTTTGACCATCGGTGATTGTGGAGCCTTAAGCTCGTTGAGCGGCTTAGACAATTTGAGTAGTGTCAGCGGAAATTTGCTCATCTACAATTGTGCATCCTTAAGTTCGTTGAGCGGCTTAGACAATTTGAGTAGTGTCGGAAATTTTTTGGAGATCAAAAATTGTGTAGCCTTAAGTTCGTTGAGCAGCTTAGACAATTTGAGTAGTGTCGGAATAGGTTTGTCCATCCGCGGTTGTGCAGCCTTAACCTCGTTGGTAGGCTTAGACAATTTAAAAGAGATAAATAATGGTGGTAGTATATTGGGTGGTGTAAATATAGAAGATTGCCTGGGTTTATCTAATTATTGTGCTTTGAAAAATGCGTTACAAACTTTTAACGGTACTTATGAGGTCAGCGGCAATAAATATAACCCTACCCAAGAGCAAATATTAAATGGAGAGTGTTCTAAATAACTATATCTAACAATTAAAATTTTAAATGAAATGAAAACAGAAGGAATGGAACAAATTATGGCGAAACCCTGGGTTGGCAAGCAGTATGAGCAGGGATTCCGCGGCAAGAAAATCATAGCGTTGGGGGATAGTCATTATGTTGCCCGTCCGGAGGATTATACGGAGAATATCACCATCGATGTGGTAAACGCTTTCCTGAATCCGGAGGCGGAGCGGGAAGGATGGATGAATACGTACACCAAATTCGAGCGTGCGGTGGCGGGACGTGAGCTTTCGCAGGAGGAGAGAGTGGAATTCTGGAATTCCATCCTCTTCTGCAATTATATACAGGAACCCCTTGAGCAACCTCGTCAGCAGGCTACAGTGGGACAGTATATCGCGTCTTACCCCTCTTTCCTGAACTTATTGGAGACGTATCGTCCGGACGGCGTGATTGCCTGGGGCAATCTGTTGCGCGACGCTCTCCGCTCTCATGGGCAGAAAGGTCGGACGATACACGCCGAATGGGAGGACATAGAAACGATTACCTATGTGTTGAGTGACGGCAAGAAAGTGGATATATTGCCCATACAGCATCCGTCAATCGGTTTTTCATGGGATAACTGGCATCCGGTGATTGATGAATTTCTGACCGGTTTGTAGAGTTTGTGTGATTGAAAGGGACAGGGGGAGTGCAACTCCCCCTGATTTGTTTTGCCATTTCGCCGATTCACACCTAAAGTATGCTTGGATAAAGAGTCTATAATTCTTATCTTTGTATAAAAGTATATAAGATGACGCAGAAACAGTCCATACAGATATTCGAGCAACGCAAGGTGCGTACCGTGTGGGATGACGAGGCTGAGAAGTGGTATTTCTCAGTGATTGATGTTGTCGGAGTTCTGACCGACAGCGTAGATGCCCCAGCCTATTGGCGTAAACTGAAACAACGCCTCAAAGCCGAAGGAAATGAAACCGTGACAAATTGTCACGCTTTCAAGATGCAGGCTGCCGACGGCAAGATGCGTATGACCGATGTGGCTGACACTGAGCAGTTGTTCCGCCTGATTCAGTCGATTCCCTCGCCCAAAGCCGAGCCGTTCAAGCTGTGGATGGCACAGGTGGCAAGCGACCGTATTGACCAGATGCAAGACCCTGAACTCTCGATTCAGCAGGCAATGACCGACTACAAACGGTTAGGCTATTCGGAGCAGTGGATTAACCAGCGTCTGAAAAGCATCGAGGTGCGCAAAGAGCTGCCACTACGGAAATATCCAGGCAGCAGCAACCGCGTGGACTGGATCAAAGCAAGCGTGTTGCCAGGAGCGGTGGCAGTGTGGCAAAGGTAGCTCGCAAGCAATTGGAAAACCAGTTGGGACACTCGGTTATCTCGCCGATAAATGCCCAGCAGATACTGGCCGAGAAGAAGGCCGCTCAGCTCAAACAGGAGAATGACGATTGATGGGTAAACGAGGATGTCTGCCTATGTAACCGAATGTGGAGGTAATCTAAAACAGCCGGCAGGGACGGGCGGAGGTGTAGCGGATGAGGGCGTCGGGGGCGATTTTGATTTGCAGGCCCCGGATGCCGGCGCTGATGAAAATATGCGGGAAATCAGCGCAGGTTTCGTGAATGAAGGTCGGGAAGTTCTTTTTCATGCCGATCGGTGAGCAGCCGCCCCGGATGTAACCGGTGACGGGGAGCAATTCTTTCATGGGGATTAGGTCCGCCTTTTTATTGCCGGAGACTTTGGCCGCCAGTTTCAGGTCCACTTCCCGGTCGCCGGGAATGACGCAGATAAAATACCCGGTTTTGTCTCCATGCAATACCAACGTTTTGAATACGCAGCGGATGTCTTCTCCCAGTTGTTCAGCGACATGGGTGGCAGCCAGGTCGTTTTCGTCCACTTCGTAAGGAATGAGTTCGTACGGAATCGCCGCTTTGTCCAAAAGGCGCGCCGCGTTGGTCTTGTTTATTTTTGTCGTCATGCCGAAAAATATTGCGGCCTCAAATGTAATGAAAAAACAAAGACGCAGGTTATTTCCCGAGCAGCGGAATGTTCACCTGTTCGTGGAAGTGGAGCCAGGGATACAATTCTTCGGGAAAAATTTTCAGGAGAATATCCGTTGCCTTCGCAAAACCGCAGACCCTGACAGGACGATTCTCTTCCGGAGTCATAATCAGGATAAGAAGAGTCCATATGCCCGCAATAACCAGTCTTATCGCCTCGAATATTAAATAGTGAGCCGGATTTTACGTAAACGCCGCGGTGAAAGTTTCAGAACGACCTCTATATGTAATCATCAAATGGACGTGTAAATATTAAAATATTTGGTGGATATTGACATTTTGATAATGATAAAATAAGTGGAAATTGACAAAATGAGCGAAAATAAATTGGTGGAAAATGTAAAAGGCATTATATTTGCACTATAAGTCAATGAATATGGGGAAGAACGCAATGTTGTTTAAGCGCAAGATGTACGACCGATTGCTCAAATGGAAGCACGAGCGGAACGGCGAATCGGCTATTCTTATACAGGGGGCAAGACGAATCGGCAAGTCCACGCTTGCGGAGGAGTTCGCCCGGAATGAATATGAGTCTTACATTCTGATCGACTTTGCCGTTATTATTGCCAAGTGAAGAGACCCGAGTCGATATGTTCCCGATGGATTATGAGGAATTTCGTTGGGCTTTGGGTGATACAGCCACGATACCGTTGTTGCGTACGGCATTTGAGAAACGCGTACCGTTAGGCGATACCGTTCATCGCAGAATGATGCGCGATTTTCGCTTGTATATGTTGGTTGGAGGTATGCCGCAAGCCGTTGCAGAGTATATAAAGACGAACAATCTCGGAGCGGTTGATTTAATAAAACGGGATATTGTTTCGTTGTACGGGGAGGATTTTGGGAAGTTGGATAATACGGGCAGGGCTGCCGCATTGTACGATGCCATACCTGCACAATTGAGTAAGAATGCCTCGCGGTATCAGATATCGGCGGCGATACCCGGCGAAAGAGCAGAGCGGGTTGTAAGCGTAGTCAAAATGATGAATGATTGTATGGCTGCTAATGTGGCATATCATTCCAATGATCCGAATGTCGGGCTGGCTCTTACGATGGATAATGAGCGCTTTAAGATATACACATCCGATACCGGAGTGTTTGTTACGCTGGCCTTCAAAGACAAGGATTTCACGGATAACATCATTTATGAAAAACTGCTGAATGACAAACTTAGCACTAATTTGGGGTATGTTTATGAAAATGTCGTCGCCCAGATGTTGCGGGCAGCAGGCAAACAGTTGTTTTATCATACGATTCCGTTTGCGGACGGGAAAAAATATTATGAAATAGATTTTTTGGTATCGGATGGGCATAAGGTGTCGCCGATTGAGGTGAAGTCCTCCGGCTACAAATCGCATACATCGTTGGATGCCTTTTGCGAGAAATTTTCCGACCGGGTGCAGAATAGATATGTCATTTATACCAAAGACCTGAAACGGGAACAGGGGGTAGACTATATTCCCGTGTATATGACGATGTTCTTGTAATCAAACGCAAGTTTTTTGTAATTTTGTCAGCACAGTGGGGAAAGATGTGCAGAAGAGGGAAAACTGTTAAAAAGGAATATTATGCGCCGGAAAACTTTATCGGTACGGGTCGGAAATACGGTTATCTCTTCCGGACAACCCGTGGTTGTGCAATCTATGCTGAATACATCGACAATGGATACGGAGGTTTGTGTGAACCAAGCGATACGGATTATTGAGGCGGGAGGACAGTTGGTGCGGATAACTGCCCAGGGGGTGAAAGAGGCCGAGAATCTGAAGAATATACGGGAAGAGTTACGCCGCCGGGGCTATGAAACGCCGCTTTCCGCAGATATACACTTTAATCCCGAAGCGGCGTCGGTGGCTGCCCGGTATGTGGAAAAGGTACGGATTAATCCGGGGAATTTTGTGGATAAGCGGGCTACGTTCCAAAATTTAACTTATACGGAAGAGGAGTATCGGGCCGAGCTGGCTTATTTAAGAAGTAAGTTTACCGATTTTCTGACTATTTGCCGGCAATATCATACGGCAGTTCGCATCGGTACGAATCATGGTTCTCTTTCTGACCGGATAATGAGCCGTTACGGGAATACGCCGGCCGGTATGGTGGAGGCGACGATGGAATACCTGCGGGTGTGCCGGGATACGGATTTCAATGATGTGGTTATTTCTCTGAAATCCAGCGATTGCCGGATTATGATAACGGCCGTCCGTTTGTTGGTGGAACAGATGCAGAAGGAGGGAATGAATTACCCGTTGCATTTGGGGGTTACCGAGGCGGGCGAGGGGGAGGACGGACGTATACGCTCGGCGGTGGGTATCGGATGTTTGTTGAATGAAGGTGTCGGAGATACGATACGGGTGTCGCTGACAGAGGCGCCGGAAGCGGAGATACCTGTAGCCAGAGAGTTGGTCGCTTTATGTCGTCCGGATTTTGAGGCGGGTGTCGCTTGGCAGGAGGGGAAGGCGGGAAAGCCTTTTATTGTGGCGGATAGTGATGTGTTGGGAGAAGCTGATTGCTTTGTGGGAGAGGCTGCTCCCGAAATGATTTTTGCGGAGGCAGGCGATGCGAAATGGCGGGTACTGCCCGACGGGGTAACGGTTATTGTGCCGTGGGAGCAATGGGAGGAAGCCCGACGCTATCGGGCTGCCGTTTGTCCTTTGATTCCTGCGGATGGATTTAAAAAGGGTGCCGGATGCGGAGAGAAGGGACGGATTTTTGTGGAGGTAAACCGGGAAGAACAGATAGATGCCGATTTGCTTGCGGCTTCGGAAGGGCGGGAGGTTACTTTTGTGCTCTCGCCGCAAGAAACGGATTATCATGCGTACCGCCGCATGATACGTCTGCTTGGATATGCTTGTCCTGTAATTATTCGGGTCAAGGAACCAGTGAGAGAAAATGTGCATCTGAAAATCGCCGCCCATGTCGGGGGGATTTTTATGGATAAATGGGCGGACGGCTTGTGGATTACACTTATCGGAGAGGCGAAGCAGGCGTTGGAATTAAGCCGGAACATTTTGCAATCGGCGGGAGTCCGTCGGTATAAAACGGAGTTTGTCAGTTGTCCAGGTTGCGGGCGCACGTTGTATAATCTGGAAGACGCCGTGGCGAAAGTGAAGCGGGCTTTTGCCCATTTGACCCGATTGAAAATAGCGATAATGGGGTGTATAGTCAATGGACCGGGTGAAATGGGGGATGCCGACTATGGGTATGTAGGTGCCGGCAACGGGAAAGTGAATCTGTACAAAGGCAAGCAGAGAGTAAAGACCGCTGTGCCCGAAGAGGAGGCAATCGATGCTTTGAAATCCCTTATTGCGGAATGTGGCGACTGGAAAGAACCGGAATAAACGCAAATTGTATATAGCCTGTTTGACTGTAACCATTTCCCGGGGAAATAAGTTAAACAGGAGTTATGTTGAATTAAATTTTTACAGTTATGATGTTTATTTGGTACATACTTATCGGACTGATTGCCGGTTGGGTGGCAAGCAGAATTATGCGGGGACGCGGTTACGGCATTTTGATTAACCTTATTATCGGTATCATCGGCGGTGTATTGGGCGGTTGGTTGTTTAATCTTATCGGATTCTATTCCACCGGTGGTATCATCGGAAGCCTTATTACTTCGGTACTCGGTGCCATTGTCCTGCTTTGGTTTGTGGGCTTGGTCAGTCCTGCCGGTAAAAAGTAATATTCTGTTCTTGTTTCTGAAAATACTTTTATTCTTCGTTTTCCTGCCTATCCAGGGACGGAGAATAAGGGTATTCTTTATTTTAATTCCTTGATTTAGATTCTTTTCGCTTTTTACTTTTCTATCTTTTTTCTTTATATTTGTCCCGTTGTGGCAGAGAGAACTGCCGTGATCAACATATTTTGTTTTAAAGCGTTTAGCTTTGCCTTGAAACTGAAATCTGGACAATTTCAACTACACGAGGCAAAATGTACAAACGTTCGCTTGCCGTATATATACACTTTACGTTATATATAGGTTAAGCGTGGGGTGTCGTTTTATCGTGTAGTGGGAAGTCCAGATCCTCAGTTTCGGTAAAACTAAAGTTCCCACGCTTTTCTTTTGTTATAAACCCACCTTTCCGGGGACTTTCAAGGTGTAAAGTATTTCTTGGTATGAAAAAATTAATCAAGTGTGCCGGAATGCGGCGTCTTCGGATGTCGTTGGGGTTGCTGTTTGTCGTGACTCTTTCCGGATTGTTTTCTCCACCCGTGTTCGGTAACAATATCCGGGTAGACGGTAAAACGCGCGTTATCGACTTTTCGGGCGATACGGCGGTTATTGAGGTGTATCTCCGCTGGGATAATTCGTGGCGGGATGATTTCAACTGGGATGCTGCGTGGGTGTTCTTTAAGTACAAGAAGCGGGGCTTAGAGAATCCGTGGCAGCATGCGTATTTAGGTTCTTCGGGACATGTATTAAGTAGGGCTGCCGGCAACGAGGACGGCGGTTACGCGTACATGGTCGGCACGAACAGTAGCAAGGTAAACGGTCTGTACGTGATGCGTGAGGGAATTTCAGAGGGGAATGTAAGTGTGCGGCTGCAAGCGAAATGGCCATTAGAGGGCACGGGATTGACCCGCTCGGATTTTGGCGAAGCGTTGAATGAAATCTACGTTGCCGTTCACGCCATAGAGATGGTGTATGTTCCATACGGTGCGTATTACTTAGGGGATGCGTATTCCAACAAGAGTTTTGTGGTAGGCGGTACGGAGGCCGTGGTGATAGATACCGAGGCAGCAATGACGCTTTCAGCCAAAGACGGCATGTCGAACGTTTCTCTTTCGGCTTCTTATCCAAAAGGCTACGCGGGCTTCTATATCATGAAATACGAGATAAGCCAAGAGCAGTACGCGGAGTTTTTGAACTCTTTGACGTTGGCACAGCAAAAGGCGAGAGTTGAGAATAATGATTTTGCCAATATGAAGCGAGGAGATTATGTGTTTGGAGACCTCCACACACCGAGTTGCCGGAACGGCATTGTGTTTATCGAACAGCGGCAGCCAAATACGCCCGCCGTATTCGGTAATAATCTGAACCCAAGTAACGACCTCTTTAGTACGGACGACGGACAGACACTCGCGTGCAATTACATGAGTATAGAGGATATGATAGCGTATTGCAGTTGGAGTGGATTACGCCCGATGAGTGAATTGGAGTATGAAAAGGCCTGCCGGCGGTTTTATCCCCAAGAGCCCGATGAAGGAGAGTATGCGTGGAATACGAATAACGGCATCAACCGTATTTCCTTCCTTAGCGATTTAAACTATCGGGGAGAACAACGGGAACAGGCATTGAGTTACTTAAAGAACGTGAACAGTGGAACTGCTAACAGTATTAACGGCCCCGTGCGGTGCGGCTTGTTTGCTACGTCGGCTACCAACCAAACCCAGGCGGGTGCCACGTATTGGGCAGTGATGGAAATGAGCGGGAATTTAAAGGAGTTATGTGCCAATGTAAATTATACCAATCTAAACGGTGGTAGTTGCGGAACGGGCGTGTATAATGCCAGTCTGTGGGATAAAACAGCCAGCAGGTACGGAGTGCGAGGCGGAGGTTTTAATAGTGCAGATGAATTGTTGCGGACTTCGGACAGAACGGAAGCGATGAACTATTTCACGTCTGTTACCCAGCGGGACAGCACGGTGGGATTCCGGGGCGTTTATAATCTTTCAGGGATTGAAATAGACGGCGGGGAAATTCAGGGCGATACGACCTGTCCCGGGAATGAATTGCATATTGTCAATATACAATTGCCTTCCTGTCCTGATTTTCCGGATGTACGTTTTCAATACAATTGGTATGTAAAGAAACCGGGAGAAGTGAAATTCGATATAATTCCCGATGCCACCGGGGAGTCATTGGTGTACAATAATTTTGTCAATACCGGCACCACTTTTGTAAGGTATCAGTTTAAACGTGTGGGAATCTGTGCCGTCGGCATGGCGGAAACAGTGACGAATGTGTATGTGGCACCTCTTCCGTGGACAAATTCATTGGACACGTATACCAATGTTTACCCCTCTTTTACCGTAAATTCAACCTGGGGAAACATGCCGCAGGCTCACTGGAAACTGGATAATGCTCCCGCAGGAATATCTATTGCAGCCGACAAAGGCGTGGTGTCCGGCTTGACCTCCAATTCCGTATTTTGGGTAGATGTGACGGTTTCATCGGATAAATGTCCGGGACAGTCGTGGACCCAAAGGCTGAAAATACAAAGACGGTTTGGTTACACTGGTTCCCAACAGAATATTACGTTGGTGCCGGGAGAGTATGTTATGGAATGTTGGGGAGCAAGAGGAGGAAATGCTGCTGGTCGTTCAAAGGGAGGATACGGAGCTTATGCGAGGGGTACAATAGCATTAGCCCAAAGTACCGCTTTATATGTTTATGTCGGACAAATCGGTAACGATAATAACTCACGGCGAGCAAGCTGGAATGGTGGTGCGATAGGTGGAAAAGATACTTATGGCGGAGTTGAAAATGGAGGTGCCGGAGGGGGAGCTTCGGATGTGCGTTTGACGGGAGGTTCATGGGATGGTACGACATCTTTATATTCCCGATTGATTGTTGCCGGTGGTGGTGGCGGTGCCGGAGGATGGAATGGGTGTGCCGGTGGTGCCGGTGGTCGTGGAACATTCAACACAACTTTGGGAATTGGTACGAATGGGGTAAATAACCAATCCGCCGGAGGAGGTGGTGGAGGTGGCTATTATGGAGGTAGTAGAAACGGATCATATTATACAGGACAGTATAATGTCGGTCGTGGAGCATTCGGAGGTTCTTCCTTTGTTTCCGGACATACCGGTTGTAATGCAATTAATAGTTCTGGCAGTCCTACAGGTCAGTCTGTTCATTATTCCGGTTTATATTTCACGAATACGACAATGATTGACGGTACCGGTTATCGATGGACAACAGTACAAGGCAGTTATGTCGGTATGCCGAATTTAGCAGGTACTGGAACAATGACAGGAAACTCCGGAGACGGACAAGTACAAATCAGTCCGGTTGTTCCTTGATTTAAGCCACTGTCGGCGGGAAAAACGGAGTGTACTCAAGAAACGGTCAAATACGGATGATTCCGTTGAACTAAAAGTGGAGAAATGGGATAATGGAGCAGTGGAAAAATGTTTTTTCCACTGCTTTGTTTTTACCGATTTTTTTACTCAAAAAAAACGATAGGTTTTCTACTCAAAAACGATAGGTTTTTTATACGAAAACGATAGGTTTTCTGAAAAGGGGGTATTTATAGCCAAAAAGACACATGATTTCATGATGAAACATCAAAGAGATAAAAAGATGAATTCGTTGTAAATTCACTGGGGCAAACGTGTAGCAATGGCGACGCAGAAGCGTATCAACTTTACTCCCGAATACGGTTGCTACGCAGGGGGTAGCCAATTGGAACGGAGTTGCTTCAAGGAATACCCGGGCAATAGGGGAATGTGTTAATCTGGTAATGAGAATAAGATTATAAGTTTTTGTTAGAAATATGTTTTTACTGCAAATAAGAACTGTTCGATAAATATCTTTTTGAAAGAGGCTATGTTGTTTTGTTCGTAAAATATCAACATTGCTTTTTTGTAGTCGATGGAATCTACTGTACGGAAAGATATGGGGCAGTAGCCGTATGCTATCAATATTGCATTGCTGGTAATGCGTGCTGTGCGTTTATTCCCGTCTGTGAATGCTTGAATATATGATAATAAAACTAATGCAAGGAGGGCTTTTTCAAATACATTGTTTTTGCTGTTTATGAGCCGGCAAGAATCTTCCAATGCTTCTCGTATTTGAAATTCATTGTCAAGTGGAATATAGTTAGTTCCGGTAATGCCTATACGACGGTGGCGGATGTTCCGGTCTACCCCTAATTCTTGAGTCAGTAAGGTATGGATGTCTTCAATCCGCTTTACTGAAAGGTTTTTCATATAATCCGGTGCGTCGAGTATGAAGTCAAGTGCTTTTTTGTGGTTTAGAAGCATTGTAGCTTCTTCTTTGGTTTTCCCGTTTGCCGTTTGTTTTTCTTTAAGTAGTTTTTCAGTTTCAAGCAGAGAATATGTGTTGCCTTCGATTTGGGATGATTTCCATGACAGGTCGATACCGAGGCGTTCCATTTCTTTACGGTATTCAAATTCGGACATTTCCGCAATATGCTGCTGAAACAGTTTTTGTGCATCTTCCAATTCTTTGGCTTCCACGGAGGTGAAGAGTTGAACTTCGGGTAGAATCTCCCGTATTAATTCAAAGTTAAAACTTTCGTGCACTTGACGTTGGTCAATATCCTTGTCAAAGTAGGTATCAAGATTTAGCGGCATAGTTACCTGTGCCTGTGGTGTAAGACGGTATTTGGTAGATGGGCCTTTCCCGATAACTTCAATGTTTCCTTTTTTTATCGCGTCTGCAAGTAATCTTTTCATTGTTGCCGGACTGAGGGTATTTGAGATACCACTGTTAATTTCAGTACGTGATGAAAGGGGATTGTAATGTAGGAATTGGAGTATCTCGGTCTCGTTTGTCATAACTAAATCAGCTTTATCGGCTCAAAAATAACGAAAAATAATGATTTATCGGCTCATGTTGAGCCGATTTTGGGTGTATTATTCATTGTTTTGAGCCGATACACTCGGTTACAAAAAATCCTGCAAGTTTTCGCTTGCAGGATTTATATGAAGTCCGGGGACTTGCTGTTTTTATTTGCTTGCTTCTTCTACGGCAACGGCAACGGCAACGGTAGCACCTACCATCGGGTTGTTACCCATACCTAAGAATCCCATCATTTCTACGTGAGCGGGAACAGAAGAAGAGCCGGCGAACTGGGCATCTCCGTGCATACGGCCGAGCGTGTCGGTGAAACCGTAGGAAGCGGGGCCTGCCGCCATGTTGTCCGGGTGAAGGGTACGTCCCGTACCGCCGCCGGAAGCTACGGAGAAGTATTTTTTACCGGTTTCCATGCACTCTTTTTTGTAGGTTCCGGCTACCGGGTGCTGGAAGCGGGTGGGGTTGGTTGAGTTTCCGGTGATGGAAACGTCCACTCCCTCGTGGCGCATGATAGCCACGCCTTCACGCACGTCGTCAGCTCCGTAGCAGCGTACTTTAGAGCGTTCTCCGTTGGAGTATGCTTTTTCTTTTACGATTTTCAATTCTCCGGTGTAGTAGTCGAACTGTGTTTGTACATAGGTGAATCCGTTGATGCGGGAAATAATCATCGCAGCGTCTTTACCCAGTCCGTTCAGGATAACCTGCAGCGGCTCTTTGCGTACTTTGTTGGCTGATTTTGCAATACCAATGGCTCCTTCGGCAGCGGCGAAAGATTCGTGTCCTGCCAGGAATGCGAAGCATTTGGTTTCTTCGCGGAGCAGCATGGCTGCCAGATTTCCGTGTCCCAGACCTACTTTTCGGTCGGCAGCAACGGAGCCGGCGATACAGAATGCCTGCAGGCCTTCACCGATAGCTTCTGCCGCATCGGCAGCTTTGGTACATCCTTTTTTAATGGCGATCGCAGCACCTACCACATAAGCCCATTTTGCATTTTCAAAACAAATCGGCTGTGTTTTTTCACAGATGTCGTAAGGATTGATGCCTTTTGCATCGCAGATAGCTTTTGCTTCGTCGATGTCTTTGATACCATATTTATTCAGAGTCGCGTTAATCTGATTAATACGACGGTCGTAACTTTCAAATAATGCCATAGTTCTTTCAATTTAATTTATTCGTGACGAGGGTCGATATATTTAACTGCTTCTGCGAAACGACCATAGTTTCCTTTTGCTTTTTCCAAAGCCTCTTTCGGTTCGATGCCTTTTTTCAGGAAATCGGTGAATTTACCCAGGTGGATGAATTCGTAGCCGATAACTTCGCCGTCGGCATCCAGACCCATGCGGGTTACGTAACCTTCTGCCATTTCCAGGTAGCGGGTTCCTTTTTCTTTGGTACCGAACATCGTTCCTACCTGGCTGCGGAGACCTTTACCGAGGTCTTCTAGGCTGGCGCCGATAGGCAGACCGCCTTCGGAGAAAGCACTTTGCGTACGACCGTACACGATTTGCAGGAAAAGCTCGCGCATGGCGGTGTTGATAGCGTCACACACCAAGTCGGTATTTAAGGCTTCCAACAAGGTTTTTCCCGGAAGGATTTCAGAGGCCATAGCGGCGGAGTGGGTCATACCGGAGCAACCGATGGTTTCAACCAAAGCTTCTTCGATGATACCGTCCTTGATGTTAAGCGTCAGCTTGCAGGCTCCCTGTTGCGGTGCGCACCAGCCGATACCGTGGGTCAGACCTGAAATATCTTTGATTTCTTTAGAACGTACCCATTTGCCTTCTTCGGGAATGGGTGCCGGACCGTGGTTCGGTCCTTTTTTTACAACGCACATGTGTTGTACTTCCTGTGAATAAATCATAGTATTAATTTTATTGATTAATATATTGTTACATCTCGCTTTCGCGTGCACAATTTGTACAAAGATAAAGGTTTGTTTGATATAAAAAAAGAAGTGAAGTATTTTAATCGGTTTGTAATTTTTCTTAAAAGGAATGGAAGAAATATAAAAGAGAATAATTAGTTTTGAAGTCTATAATAAAAATGAAATACATGAAACGGATAGTATCTTTTATGATTTTTATTGCTGTGGCTGTGATGTTGTTGCCGCAGTGTCAGCAAGTCTCCAGAGAGAAAAAAGCGAAATACGTCTTTTATTTCATCGGAGACGGTATGGGTGTGAATCAGGTGAATGGTACCGAGATGTATCTGGCGGAAAAGCAGGGCAGAATCGGTATCGAAGCATTGAACTTCACGCAGTTTCCGGTAGTGAATTTCGCCACGACCTATTCCAGGTACAATTCGGTGACTTGTTCCGCTGCCGCAGGTACGGCGCTGGCTACGGGTACGAAGACGAAAAACGGTACCATCGGCATGGACAGTTTGCACGAGGCACCTTTATATAGTGTTGCCGTGAAGGCAAAAGAGGCCGGGAAAAGAGTGGGCATTACGACCAGCGTGAGCGTGGACCATGCGACACCGGCGGCTTTTTATGCACATCAGCCGAGTCGCTCGATGTATTATGAGATAGGTACGGATTTACCGAAAACCGGATTTGATTTTTATGCCGGTTCCGGATTCCTGCAACCGAAGAGTAAAAAAGATACCGCTGCACCGGAACTGTACGGTCTTATCGAAGGGGCGGGGTATAAGATTATTCGTGGAAGCGAAGCGTTTGAAGAAGAATATGCGGACGCCGTAAAAGCGGTGTTTATCCAGAAAGAGGGGGCGGAAAAAAGCTGCCTGCCCTATGCCATTGACCGGAAAGAAGGGGATTTGACATTGGCGCAGATTACGGAAAATGCCATCCGCTTTTTGATGAAAGAACCGAATGACGGATTTTTCCTGATGGTGGAAGGCGGCAAAATCGACTGGGCGTGTCACGGAAACGATGCGGCGACAGTTTTTGAGGAAGTGGTGGACATGGCGGAAGCCGTTCAGAAAGCATTGGATTTTTATAATCAGCATCCGGATGAAACGCTTATCGTGATTACGGCGGACCACGAAACGGGAGGTATCGGACTGGGTACGGGAAGATATGCGCTGAATTTGCAGGCATTGCAGCATCAGGCGTTGTCCAAAGAGGAACTGACCCACAAGATACAGGAACTCCGTACGGCGAAGGGAAACAAAGTGAGCTGGGACGACGTGCGTAACTTGTTGAGTGAAAACTTGGGCTTTTGGAAAGAGGTGAAATTAAGCGAAAAGCAGGAAGCCCGCTTGAAAGATATTTATGCTAAATCATTCGGTAAAGGTGGTGCGAAAATAGAAAAAGACCTTTATGCGGAAAATGAACAGCTTGCTGCCGAAGCCATAAGGATTCTGGATGCTGTTGCTTTAGTGGGTTGGACGAGCGGAGGCCACTCTGCCGGAGTCGTTCCGGTATATGCCATTGGTGCCGGTTCCCACTTGTTCAGCGGCAAACTGGACAATACTGACATTCCGAGAAAAATAGCCGAGGCTGCTGGGTATTAAATAGCAAAGACGTGTAAAATAATTGTATGAACGAGTAATTCGTATCTTCTTTAAATTATTTTACACGTTTATATTTTTAGATATATCTTTCTTTTTTCGTAAAATTGATTGGGATTGCTATTTACAATAGTAATTTGTTCTTCGGAGAGGAGAATTATAAAAAATATTTACCCCAATCAATATTTTTAAATTTTTCTGATATATATTTGCGGATGCAAACCCACGCTAAAGTCTTTTAGTAGACTGGTGGTAAGGGGATGCGTTATATTATAAAGGCGTTTACTTAACGTTTTATCAGTGGCATACTGAACTTCGCAACTTCAATATAGGTCACACGGTAAAGCAATAGTAGATGTTCATGAGTATGTTTATAATATCTTGTATCTTACAAGAGACGTATAACATATTAGCGTGGGCTTCTGCGTTGCTTATCCTTGACCGAAGGCAATGCGAAGGCCTAGTATGCGGGATGAGCGGCAAGTACAGAATCCCGCGTTTTTTATAATATAACTTTGTGAAAATAAGAAATTCGTCCGATTCGGGATCTGCGGACATAAGTAGTATCATTATGAAAGCAGTAAGAATCGTATTGTCTATCATGCTGATGGGGCTTGTTTCTACCGTGTCAGCTCAAATCACTAAGGAACAATTAAAAGAACGTAAGGAAATAACCAAAGCCTCTAAAGTTCAACTTCAGGAGAAAGCGACCAAAATAGCACGCAGGGAAAGTAAAAAATTAATTGGTGAAGGATGGCAAGCTGCTCCAGGTGCACTTCCTTTGGAAAAACAGCTTGACAAGTCTTATCTCATGCAAATGGAATACGACGAAGATCTGTATCCAAAATATCTTATGGCGGAAGCTATGAGTGTAGGCACCAATTATGATGCGGCTAAAATGCAAGCGATTGAATTAGCGAAACAAAATCTTGCGGGACAAATACAGACAGAAATTACTGCTTTGGTAGAAAATTCAGTTGCCAATGAACAACTTGAGGCTGAACAGGCAGAATCGGTTACTCAAAGTGTAATGGCTTCGAAAAATCTTATATCACAAAGTATAGGTCGGGTAATAACTGTAATGGAAGTTTATAGAGTTCTTCGTAATAGAAACAAAGAAGTATTAGTGCGTATTGCTTACAATGGAGCGATGGCAAAATCTGCAGCCAAAAAGGCTGTACGTGAACAGTTGAAGGATAAATCTGAAGATTTACATCAGAAACTTGATAATATTTTAGGTTGGTAAGAGGATGAGAATATTTCTATTTATTCTTTTAAATTTTTTTGCTATTTCTCTTTTTGCGCAAAAGATACAAACACTATCGGCTGAGTATATTTATCATGCGCCTGAGAATATAACACTTGAAGAAGCCAAACAGATAGCACTTGACCGTGCGAAAATACAGGCATTGGCAGATGCTTTTGGTACAATTGTTTCGCAAACTAATACAACCCTTGTTGAAAATCGCAATGGCGAATCAGGTATTGATTTCTTTTCGATAGGTGGTAGTGAAGTAAAAGGAGAGTGGATAGAAACTATCGGTAGTCCTGTGTATGATGTTCATTATGAGCAAGGAATGTTAATAATCAAGGTTGAGGTTAAAGGGCGTGCTCGTGAAGTACTTTCTGCAAAAATAAACATTAAAGCGCGCATATTGCGCAATGCGACCGATGATAAATATGAAGATGATACATTTTATGATGGAGATGATATGTACCTTTCTTTTGTATCACCTGTCAGTGGTTATCTTGCGGTTTATTTGTTGGATATGGAAAAGCGGGCTTATTGTCTTTTGCCTTATCGGGAGCAAACAGAAGGAATATATAAAATAAGGGCAAATCAACGTTATCTCTTTTTTCATATTGATGAAGCTCCAATTTTTGAACGTTCATTGGTAGATGAATATGTGATGACTTGTTCGGAGAAATTGGAACAGAATCTTCTTTATATTATTTTTTCTCCTCGGTCATTCATTAAAGCTAGTGATAATAATACAGACATAGCCTTACCGAGAGATTTGTCTTATGATGATTTCCAAAAATGGTTGGCAAATTGTCGTAAACATGATACTGAAATGCAATTGATGAGGAAATCAATAATAATTAGAAAAAAATAAGTATGATGAAAAAAATAGTATTAATTTTTTTACTAATCATCTCTGTGTCGAAGATAATGGCTCAGCGTTTTGATTATGCTTATAAAGGTGTTGAATTTAAATGTAAAATGATTGATGGAGGGGTGTGTATTACAGCTTTCAACTCGAGTGTTGCTGATGTCATAATTCCAGCGACAGTTGTTTATAAAGGTAATAGTTTCCCTGTAAAGCAAATAAGTACGTTTGTGAATGGTGCAAGTTATCTTACTGTTAATTTGATATTGGAAGAGGGAATAGAAGATATTGACAAATTTTCTTTTAATGAATTTCGAAGATTAATATCTGTACAACTTCCGATGTCTGTTAGGCATGTAGGAAAAAATGCCTTTAGAAATAATCCGGGACTTGGTTTTACAATGTCTGCAAGTGTAGATGAAAATTCTTTGCGTCAAGGCAAGGAGATTTGGCCGACTGGACAAGGGGAAATAATATTTGCATCAGCTAAGGATCCTCGGCAAGTACAGGTGAAAAAAATTGAAATAGATAAAAAGGAAAAAGAACAGACAGAGAAGGTTGCAAAAGATAATTCATCCAAAGGCGGATTTACGGATCGATTATTAGGTTGGGCGAAAGGGAAAACAGATAAATCTGATGATAATACTAACCAGACAATACAGAAAAAATCAAAAACACAACAGGAGGTAGTAGAGCTTGCAGCTCAAAAACCAGTATTGCCTCCGGTAGACGTGGATGTGGATATTCCAACAATTGTTTCTGACAAGAACAGAGATACATATTGTGTTATAATCGCGAATGAAAATTATAAAGATGTACCAGAAGTAGATTATGCTTTGCGTGATGGAGAAATATTTAAAGAATATTGTGTAAAAACTTTTGGGATTCCGGAAAAACAGATACGTATGTTTCCGGATGCTTCATATACGGATATAAAACGGGCATTAAATTGGGCAGAAACAATGGCGAATGTGACAGAAGGCAAAGCTAAAATAATTTTCTATTATGCGGGGCACGGAATGCCGGATGAGAAAGATAAAACGGCATACCTCATACCTACAGATGGATTCCCTAAAGATATTAGTACTTGTTTCAAATTGAGTGAGTTGTATGGGCGTTTAGCAAAAATGCAGACTCAGAGTATAACTGTATTACTGGATGCTTGTTTCAGTGGTGTAAAGCGAGGAAATGGCCAGGCTTTAGTTGCTGCACGTGGTATTGCAATTAAACCTAAGAATGAAGTACTTGGTGGTAATATGGTTGTTTTTACAGCTGCATCAGATGATGAAACGGCACTTTCATATAAAGAAAAACGGCATGGAATGTTTACTTATTTTTTGTTAGATCAATTAAAGAAGACGAAAGGTAAAATTACTTTCGGTGATTTATTTACAACTCTCTCTTCGGAAGTGAAAAAGAATTCGATGCTTGAGAATGATAAGTTGCAGACTCCTTCGGTGAACGTCTCTGATAACTTGAAAAACAAATGGAAAGAACTTCAATTTTAAATAACTTAATATTCACTTTAAATTTTTTTACTATGAAAAAACTATTTATTTTGGTGTGTGTGGCTTTATTTGCTACTACTGTGTCTGCACAAATTACATGGAACATGAAAGCTGGATTTGGTATGGCTAATTGCTATGGAGGAGATGCAGGGCATTTGTCTTCCCATTTTGTTGGTAAGATTGGGGCTGGTATTGAAAAGCCCTTTACCTCTAATTGGTCATTAATGCCTTCTTTGGAATTGGCGATGAAAGGGGCTAAATATGATATAGACGTACGCCTAAATGGTGCGTCTGTATACAAGGGCTTTACGGTAGATTACTATTATCTTCAAGTTCCGGTTGTAGCTGCTTATAGAATCAATATTGCCAGTAAATGGAATCTTACGCTTAAAGCAGGTCCTTATTTAGCTTATGCCTTTGCGGGAAAAATTAAAGAGGGTGATGAAAGTTTTAATGTTTTTAGCAAAGACGGGTATGGTAAAAGATTTGATGCTGGACTTGACTTTGGAGTAGATTTTGAATATCAGCGTTTTGTATTTGGTGCAGAATACGAGTTGGGTTTTATGAGTATAGAGGAGCAGAGTGATATAAAGAATGGTGCATTTTATGTTACGGTAGGTTATAAATTCTAATTTTTGTTGGTATATGAAAATTCTAAAGTTATTAGCGATGTTATTAGTCGCTGCTATGAGTATGGTTGCTACTTCCTGTAGTAAAGATGATGATGATGACGATAAAGATGACAAAAAAGAGTCGTTGCTTATTGGAACTTGGCGGGATGATACCTATGATGACGAGTGGGATGAATTGACTTTTAAAAAGGATGGCTCATTTACTTGGACTTGGTATGAAGAAAAGTATGGAACTACTAGAAATATGGGGACTTATATTTATAAAGATCCGAAATTAACATTAATATTTGATGAGGATGAAGAGTATGATGATGGTGAAAAGGAGGTTTATATGGTTAAATCTATTTCTTCTTCTAAGCTTGTATTGTATTCTGAGGATGAGGAAGAAACTTATACTTATAATAAAAAATAATAGAACATCTTATCTTTTAGCTACAGAGGGAAGGCAATAGCTTTCCCTCTTTTTTATCCTCTTCCGGGGAAGTCTGCATTGAAGTATTTGAGATAATTGCGAATCGCTTCAAAGATTTCACCCGTATGTGGCGCTAAACCGTTCATCGTACTAATGTGTTAAAATGACGGGTTTCCATGGTTTTCAAATAAGTGTCTGGTTTTTTCCAAGCTAAGAAGCGATTTAATGTGTATAAATAAACTCCTTGCGGAACAAGGAATTCTAACCAAACTCGTTTGATTTTTTTGAAGGGATAAATAACAAAAAGTTGTTTTATTTCCTCCATATCAAGGTATAGCAATGTTTTTTCGATTAGAATGTTATCCGGTACATCTTTTATCGAATCTTCATGAAAAGACCAAAAACAATGTTCTTGTTTTAGTTTTTTCAATAAATCGGATTTTATATCATCCTTTGACATTGTTTTTAAGCTATTTTGACGAAGATAAGGATTATCTGAGATATAAAAAATAGTTGTAGCCTTTTTTAATCATTAATGGCAGCCGCAGTCGCCGATGCGCAACAGGTCGTAGCTTAGCGAGAGGCTGGCTTTCAATGGCGTGAACTTTTTGTCCGCGGAGGATTCGATTTGGGATAACAGACCGTAATCGATTTTGAATGTGAGGTGCAGTCGGGAAGTGATCAGTTGTTCGTAACCGGCGGTGATTCCGCCGTTCCATTTTTTAATCTCGACTGGGGAGGAGACATCGGATTTGTTGTCGAACTGATAGGTCAGGTGTCCGCCGAACAGCAGGGTCGCCCGGTTGGAATTCAGCATGTATTTGGCATACACGGGTACCATAAGCTGGTGCAGGTCGAGTTCTATCCGGTTTTCTCCTTGTGCGTCCGAGTATTTGTTACGGGTATGGAGACGGCTGTAATTGATTTCACTTCCGACGAACCACTTCCGGTTGAAAGGGAACGTCATTTTCAGCCCGGCAGTCGGGGTAATCTTGACTTGCGAAATGGCAGCCGAGGGAAAAATCCCGCATTCCGCACCTGCCTGCACGCCGATAGCCGCTTTATAGTCCTTTTTGGTGACGAGCTGGGCATAGCCGGCTGTCACGGTGGAAATGAAAAACACAAAGGCAATAATACGTCGTAACATATCGAATTGAACTAAGCATTTAAAAAAAATGCCAGGAACGGAAAGCAACTTATCCCGTCCCCGGCCGATAGAAAACCGATTCTTATAAATCGAGGTACTTTCTTTCTTTGTCGAAAGCGGCCAAAGCGGCATTTACGCCCGGAGTATCCTCTTTGTAGGTGACTCCGAACCATTTGGCTTCCGTCGGGATGACTTTCACCTGTGCGACTTTGTCTTTCAGCATCTGGTCCACTACCTTGGGAATATAGAATTCCGATTTCAGGTTATCCTTATTCTTGGGGTAGAATTCAACGAACTGTTTTTCTATTTCGGAGAAAACAGCGGGGGTAAAGCCCCAGAAATTCATGGATACGACATCGTTGGGACTTAACGGTTTGTTCAGCTCCTCGTCCTTGATGCTCCCGTCTGCCTGCGTGCCGATTTTGGTGCATTCGGTAACAGCGGTCAGGTAATTCTTGGCATCCACTTCGCAGATACCTCTGGAAACGGTACCGTTTTCAGAAAGGGTTGCTGCCAGACGGTAACCGATCAGACAGAACTCTTTTTCATCTTGGTTATTGGCCAGAAAATCGTGAGCCTTGACAAAAGCGTCGCTTCCGTAAAAATCGTCGGCGTTCAGTGCGGCGAACGGTTCGTGGATAGCGTCTTTGGCACACCAGATAGCGTGAGCGGTTCCCCAGGGTTTTTCTCTTTCAATCGGGGGCATGCCTCCCGGCAATTTGTTCATATCTTGATAGCAGTATGCGGTTTCCACCAGGCTTTCCGCATATTTTCCGACGAAATTTTTAAATTCTTCGGCAAAGCTCTCCCGGATAACGAACACGATTTTATCGAAACCGGCATGAACCGCGTCGTAAATGGTATAGTGCAACAATGCCTTTTTGTGAGGGCCGAGCGGGGTAATCTGTTTCAGACTGCCGAAACGGGAACCCATGCCTGCGGCCATGATTAGAAGGGTGGTCTTATTCTTCATAATGTTGGTTTTTAGTGTTGTTTCTTCTTGTGAATATAGCGGGCGAACACTTCCATGGCTTCATATTCCGCCATACCTAATTTATTATAAATGTCTGCCGTGTTGCGGTTGCGGTCTTCGGCCCTTTGCCAGAATTCGCGGGGGTCATCACCCGGGAAGGCCGGACCGTTGTTTTGCGAGCCGTGTTTGTAGATGGCTTTCCGTTTGATTGACAATTCCGACGGACTGATGGGCACTGCCATGTCCACCTTTTCGATTTCCCATTCCATCCAGGCACCTCTGTACCACCAAGTATAGCAGTCTTTGAACCATTCGTCGTCGCATACCACATCGTAAGCGCGCAGGATGGCATCCAGGCATACGCCGTGCGTTCCGTGCGGGTCTGCCAAATCCCCGGCTGCATAGATCTGATGAGGTTTGATTTCCCGCAACAGTTTTACGATAATATCCACATCGGCCTGTCCCAACGGGTTCTTTTTAACCGTACCGGTTTCATAGAACGGAAGGTTCAGGAAGTGTACATGGTCCTCCGGAACGCCCAGATAACGGTCGGCACCGCGTGCTTCGGCACGGCGAAGGGCGCCTTTGAACGGCAGCAGTTCGTTCGGCTCGCTGTCTCCCGGTTTGCGGTTCGCTATCAGCTGTTTTACCTTCTCGAAAGCGGCATCCATAGCTTTGGTATCGCCTCCTACCAAACGGGTGAAAGATGCTGCGATATCCATTTGCTGGTAGATATAGTCGTCCAAAACGGCGATATTACCGGACGTTTCATAGGCGACATGTACATCGTGTCCTTGTTCCACCAGACGGGCGAACGTACCTCCCATAGAGATAACGTCATCATCCGGATGCGGGCTGAAAATGATAACCCTTTTCGGATACGGATTCGCTCTTTCCGGACGGGTGCTGTCATCGGCATTGGGTTTGCCGCCCGGCCAGCCGGTAATAGTGTGTTGCAGGTCATTGAACACCTGAATATTCACTTTGTTGGAAGAACCGAAAGTTTTTACCAAATCGCTCATGCCATAGTCGGCATAGTCTTTGTCTTCTACTTTCAAAATCGGTTTATTGACCTTCTGGCACAACCAGATAACGGCTTTGCGGATAAGTTTGTCGTTCCATTCCACTTTGCTCACCAACCACGGGAGGTTGGCTCTGGTCAGTTCTTCCGCTGCTTTCTCGTCAATGAAGAATTGTACATTGGGGTGAATTTGCAGGAAGGTAGCAGGTACCTTGTCTGTTACTTCTCCCTCTACCGTTGCTTTAATGATAGGAGCTTTCGGTTCTCCCCATGCCAGCAATATGACTCTTTGGGCTTTCATGATAGTTCCTACGCCCATGGTAATTGCCCGGGTGGGCACATTGTCGATGCCATCGAATTCGTCTGCTGCATCTTTCATGGTCAGACGGTCTAAATAAACCATTCTGGTTTTGGAAGAAATAGGCGAACCCGGTTCGTTGAATCCGATGTGGCCCGTGCGTCCGATACCTAAAATCTGAAGGTCGATGCCGCCGGCATTTTCGATTTGCTGTTCATAGCTTTTGCAGAATTTTTCCACCTCGTCCGCTTTCAAAGTCCCGTCCGGAATATGAATGTTTTTCGGATCAATATCAATGTGGTCGAACAGATGATGGTGCATGAAATAGTGATAGCTGTGTTCGGACTCCTTTGCCATCGGGAAATATTCATCCAAATTGAACGTGATTACATTCTTGAATGATAATCCTTCTTCTTTGTGCATCCGTACCAGTTCCTTATATAACTTGATAGGGGAAGAACCGGTAGCCAGTCCCAATACGCATGTTTCGTTTTTTGCAGCTTTGGAGCGAATAAGTTCTGCAATTTCTTTGGCAACGGCTTTTACGGCTGTTTCCGGAGACTCTGTTATTTCGACCGGAATCTTTTCATATCGGTCAGCTCCTTCTCCGCGGGCGATGTAAGTTGTCATCATAGCTATAAAGTTTTTGTTTATTGATAGATTGAATTGTTTTAATACAAAGAGAATTTACTGTCGGAATCGTAATATAAATTTTTCATGACCACCATGAGAGTTCCCATAATGGTGGAATGTGAATTCAAATTGCTCAGCTTGATTTCGCACTGGTTCTTGAGGCGTGTGAGCGTATACTTATTCAGTATTTGCTGGATAGGCATGGTAATTAATTCTTCCGCTTCCGCAATTTCGCCTCCGATTACCAATACTTGGGGGTTAAAAAGGTGGATTAACGTGGATATACCCTCTCCGATTTTTTCACCTGCTTGTTGAAGCAAATCTATGGCGAAAATATCATCCTGTTTGGCCGCTTTTATAATAGTTGTTAATGTGATTTCACCCTTTCCCGCCAGAGTCTGTATCGCTGTTTGGGTATGGTTCTTAATCGCTTCCCGGGCTGTCTTGATAATACTTCTTCCGGAAGCGACGGTTTCCAGGCAGCCTATCTTTCCGCAGTAACACTGTTCGTTTAATCCGGATATGCGGATATGGCCGAATTCTCCTGCCATACCTTTATATCCCGTGTACGGCTGGGAATTAAGAATCATTCCTAATCCTATGCACTCATTGACACTGATACATAAAACATGAGGGACGCCTTTGGCAACACCGAATGTGTGTTCCGCCATAGCCATGATTTTAGAATCGTTGTCGATAAATACAGGAATATTTAATTCTTTTTCCAATACCTTTTTAATATTGGTATCTTCATACGTGAAATAAGTGTATGAAGTTCCGTCAATGTCAATCAATCCCGGTATCGCGAAACCTGCGACTTTGATTTTTGAATAGGGAATATTTAATTCCGATAAAGTCTGATTGATTTTTCTCCGGATATATAGGATATTCTCTTCGTTGCTTGTATTTTCTTCCAGAATGGAAGGATAAACCTTGATTTCACCGATGATTTCTTTCCGCAGATTGAAAATAGCTATCTTCAGATGGATTCGTCCGACCTCCACGCCCATAATATAAGCGGCATCGGGATTTATTGAAAATATATGCGGTCTTTTTCCGCCGATAGATGCTCCTTGTCCCTGGTCAGCGACCCATCCTTCCGTGATAAGTTCATCAATCATCCGGCTGATGGTTGGAGTCGTCATATTAGTTAACCGGCAAATTTCGGGTTTGGAAAGTTCCCCCATTTTATACAGAAAACCGATAATATCCTTTTTTTGCTGGTATCGCTTTTCTTTTAAGCCGGGTAACGAATTTTTAGTCGCTTGCATCTATTCTTCTGTATTACATCATTACAAAAGTAGCAAAACTTACTAAAAAAATTATTTAAGATAAAATTATTTTTAAAATCATATAAAAAGCATCCCGAATGTCATCAAGACTTTCGGGATGCTCAATAAATATTATATCCTACAGGATGTTTTTAATCTAACTTGTCGTTGTAATCTATTTCATTCAACGGTACATCCCACGTCCAGTTGTTTACTCCGTCTACAGGAATCGTGATGGCAACGGTAGGATAAGCGTTACCGCCGTTTGCTACGGTATTACGAACGATCGGACGTTTCCAGCGTTTGTAATCACTCCAGGCAAAACCTTCACCCCAAAGTTCTACTTCGCGGTAATCCATGATTTCATTCCAAAGATCATCGCCGGTTTTAGAGCAAGTATATTGCGGGTTACGGCCGGAGGTGGCATTCAATTCAACCAAAGCAGCCTGTGCATCAGCAGTGTTGTTCAGGAAGTAGTTGGCTTCCGCTTCAACCAATACCATCTCGGAAGAACGGATAAACGGCAGATAGCTTACGCCCGGCAAGTCGAATACATAAAATTTCAACTGTGCGCCCAGATAGTAGTAACCTGCCTGGTAAGGAGTTTCCAAACCGGGAGCGGCAACTTGGTCGATATAGGCTTCTGTCTCTGCAATTAAATCATCGTCCCAGAAAATAGCATAATCCGGATCTAAAACATCTTCATCATTCCAATCATAACCGGGGAATTTGTCTTCTGTCAAGAACAACGCTTTACGGGCATCGTTGTCGGGAATGCGGTTGATCAGTTCGCGGCCGATAGCACCGGCTCCCGTTGGTTGTACTGAAGCGTAATATCCGTTACAAGCATATTGGGTACCATGGCTATAATACCATATATTTTCTTGCGAACCGCCGAAACTACCGAAAATCCATTCGCTGGTCGGGTTGCAGAATCCGGCATGGTATTCAGCATTGCTCATCAGCGGATAGCCTTGACGGGCCAATTTGGCTTCGGAAAGGGCTTTGGCATAATCTTCTTTGTATAATGCGGCACGGGCATAAACGGCGTGTGCTACGTTTACATTCGGCAACCAAACTTCTCCGGAAGGACGGTCAATGCCGCTCTCATTAAACAAAGCGATAGCTTCATCCAGGTCTTTGTAAATCTGGGTATAGCATTCTGCCATCGTAGAAAAAGGCATACCGTCAGTGGATTCATCCAAGCGAAGGATAACACCTTGTGAAGCTCCGTTGTTGGAATCTTTCCACCGCCAGCTATAGTAGTGCAACAATTTCTCGAAAGCATAGGCACGGAATGTCAATGCCGAAGCCTTGAGGAATTTCTTTTCACTATCGCTTCCTTCTGCTGCGTCAATGTTGCAAATGATGGAATTGGAATTACCGATGATAGAATAATAGTAATACCATGCGTAAGAGTTGTATTGGGAAGTTGTCCGATTGTGGAATGTCTGATTGAAAAGAGGCATCCAGCCATTGGCGTAATAGTTGTAGTTATAGTTTTGGCTTGGATAACTTTCCATTCTTATCATGATGTAGCCTTCTCCATTAAAACCCTGACCGTAATAAGAATGTTGGGTAATCATGAGCTGAGCTACTCCGTTTAATGTTTTCCACGCATTATCTGTGGTCCCGACAGCATCCGTCGCTCCGACGGAAGAAGTAGGTTTCGTATCTAAATAGTCGTTGCTGCATGAAAGCGTCAAAAATGACGCGCCGGCAACCAAACTACAGATAAACAATTTACTGATATATTTTCTCATGTTTTTTCGTTTTAATATTCAACTATTTAGAATTTCAGCGTAAGTCCTAAGTTGTAAACCCGGGCTGTTACATAGGTATCATCCGAACCTCCGCTGAATGAATACTGCGGATTCAATCCCTTGCGGGCGGTCTTCGTAAAGAGGTTTTCAACACCTGCGCTTACCATCAATCCATCGATGCCCCAGCGGCTTGTTATATGTTTCGGCAAACTGTAAGACAGATTCAAATTCTTGAATACCAAGTAAGAAGCATCGGTCAGCCAACGGTCACTGACAGCATTGTTGTCAGCCATAAGACTAAAGTCATGTGACGGGGTACCGTTCTTTTTGATACGGTTGGAAGAAGTTTCCGTCATGCCTTCCGGAGCACCGTTCCATGATTTCAATATATCCTTGTGCCAAGCCTCTCCGCTGGACATAGCCGTATTACCCATCAATGTTTTGTAGCTGCCGTCATATACTTTGCCACCCAAAGAATAGGTGAACAACATATTCAAGCTTAAATCTTTCCAGGATAATGACGTATGGAAAGAACCGTATACATCCGGCAGAGCGGAACCGGCCCAGTCACGTTTGGCATAAGAGGTAATGGTTGTGTAATCTTTACCGTTGATGGTTACAAGTTCGCCGGCTGCCGCAGCACTTGCTGCTTTCTCCTCATCAACCGTGTAAAGGGAACGTCCCGTCAGCTGGTCTACCCCTTCAAAGTGATAGGTATAGAATTCATAAATGGAATGACCTTCGGAATAGTTTTGCATACCGTGCAAAATATCTTGTCCGTCCGGTAATTTTATGATTTCATTTTTCATGATGGTAGCGTCCAAACCGATGTTCCAACGCCAATCATTGTTACGGATAGCATCTACATCCAAGGCGATTTCTACACCTTTATTGGAAATAGTACCAATGTTTTTGTATTGGGTCATATTGTTGGTACTAGTTTGCCACGGATATGAACCTGCGGACAGTGGCAACCGAACTTCAAACAACAGGTCTTTGGAACGTTTGTCGAAATAACCGATTTGAACATTCAACCGGTCGAACAATCTGCCTTCCAAAGCGAAATCCAGGGTTTGAGTCGTTTCCCATCTGATATCGGGAGCAGCCAAAGAAGCTTTTATCAAACTTGCATTCCCTCCGTTTTTATCAATTTCATACAATGCCATGTGACCGTACATGCCTACACCGGCATCATTACCTACTTCTCCGTAAGCGGCACGGAATTTCAGATTATTTACCCAATGCACATCGCTCATGAAAGATTCTTTGCTGATGTTCCAGCTGGCTCCTACAGAGAAGAAATTACCCCAGCGGTTGTCTTTGTGGAAACGGGAAGAACCGTCCCGACGGTAAGAACCTTCGAGGAAGTAGCGTTCATCGTAGTTGTAACGGAGACGGGTCAGGAAAGATTCCGTTTTGTATTCGTCATCATATCCGGAATAATAAGAGTTCGTCAGGAAGTTACCCATGGTCAGGATTCCCTCAATAGCCATACCTGTATTCATTCCGTAGGTGTATTTACGTTCCCAGCTGTAGTTTTCATGTCCCAACATCACATCAATGTTATGCACGCCGTAACTGTGATTCCAGTTAATCAACTCCTGCATGGTATAGTTGGTATATTGGTAAGCATAGCTGGTCAGACGTCCGTTGTTGGTAGCACCGTCACCGATGTTCGGATTGTTGAAATTCTTGTTGTTGGATGTGCTGTTGCTCATGTCTCCCTTTACAGTAACTCCGAATCCGTAAGGCAATGACAACGTTACGAAAGCTTGTCCGTTCAATACATTCCGGCGGCTTTCCTGTTTGTCGTTGCGCAATTCGTAAGCGATGTTACGGTTATCCAGATAGGCAGAAGTCACGTCATATTGTTTGTTTCCGAATTCGTCCAAATCGTAAGAACCGTCAGCGTTGTGCATGAACAACGGATAAATCGGGGCCATGTAACGGGTAACATAGAACGGATTGGCATACATATTACCAGAAGCATTACTATTGTAATTACGTTTGGTTGTAGACCCGCTTAAATTCAATCCTGCCTTCAACCATTTGTTGGGAGTATACGTGGTGTTGATACGACCAGAAAAACGGTTGTAGCCTGTTGATTTGACATATCCTTTTTCATCCAGATAACCGATAGAAGAATAAACGTTTAATTTCTCTCCGGATGAACTGGCGGACAAGTTGTATTCCTGACGGTAACCGTTGCGTTCGATATCGTCGTTCCAGTCCAAATCCGTATAGCCCGGCAATATGCTGGCAATCAGATTACCGTTAGCATCGAACAAATCGTTGTCTGCGCGGTCATAGATATTCCGACGGGCATAAGATTTGATAACATTCTGAGTTGCATAGGCTGCGGCTTGGGAAGCATCTAAATTTAAATTGCTTGAAGCATAGTTGCGCATAGCTCTCCAAGCCTCTTCCATCCATTCATTGGCGCCCAAACGGTCATATTCGGGGATACCTCTGTTATAGATACCTTGATTAATCTGTAAAGTAACGGAAGGCTTGCTTGCTCCGCGACCGCTCTTGGTTGTGATAAGAACAACACCGTTAGCGGCACGGTTACCGTACAATGCAGAAGAAGCAGCATCTTTCAAAATAGACATGCTCTCAATATCATTGGAATTCAATTCGGCGATATTGCCGTCAAAAGGAACACCGTCTACTACATACAACGGATCGGAAGCTCCGGAAACCAACGTACCGAAACCACGGATACGAATTGAAGGTGCAGAACCCGGCTCTCCGTAAGTGTTGTTTACCTGTACACCCGGTGCGGAACCTTCCAATGCTCCTGTTACACTCGTCGTCAAACGTTTTTCAATCTCTTTGCTGTCAACAACGGAAATAGAACCTGTCAAAGATTCTTTCTTTGCCGTGCCGTAAGCAACAACCACAACTTCATCCAACGCTTCGCTGGCAGACTCCAGTTCTACGTTAAGATTCGTCTGGCCTTTTACAGCTACTTCCAACGGTTTCATACCGATAAAGCTGAATACCAGCACATCATCGTCATTCACACGAAGGGCGAATTTACCGTTGACATCCGTAGCCACTCC
>NZ_CALPCZ010000005.1 GCF_943193135.1 Odoribacter lunatus | reverse complement strand
GTCTTGATGGTCTCATACTCCACTCTGACCAAGGCTGGCAGTACCAGCACGCTGGCTATCGTAAACGATTGGAAGAGCGTCATATAATCCAAAGTATGTCACGAAAAGGAAATTGCCTTGACAACTCTATGATGGAGAACTTCTTTGGAATAATGAAATCTGAACTTCTGTATGCTGAGGAATTTGAGTCGCCGGAAGCTTTTATAAAGGCTTTAGATGAATATATTGATTATTACAACAATAAAAGAATTAAAGCCCGGTTAAAGGGAAAGAGTCCGGTGCAATACCGAACTCTTTCTATTACTGGTTAATGTGTAACCTGTCCAACTTTTGGGGGGCACTTCATTTGTACTAAAAAGAGGCTCTTTTTGCATCAAAACATACTCTTTTTGAGTAAAAAGAAAGCGGAAGGGGTAAGAAATAAAAAAGAGTGACCTTGCCGGTCACTCTTTCTTATCTTGTCTTTTGCTTTATTAGCATTTTTCTGCCAATTCAGCGCCAGCTTTAAATTTAACAACTTTCTTTGCAGGAATAGTAATAGTTTTACCTGTCTGAGGATTTCTACCACTTCTTGCACTTCTTTCAGATACAGAGAAAGAACCAAATCCTACCAATGCAACTTTGTCACCACCTTTCAATGCTTCACCTACTGTTTCTACGAAAGCTTCCAATGCTTTTTTAGAATCTGCCTTTGTTAAACCTGCTTTTTCAGCAATAGCGTCAATTAATTGTGCTTTATTCATAATATTAAAATTTAGGGTTAAAATTTATAACCTGTTTATCTTCGGGCAAATGTATAGATTTTATTGACTTCGACAAAGTTTTACTTCAAAAAAAGAAGAATTTTAATAATTTTTACCTTAAAAAACACTTTCCGCGCATTTTTCTCCGTCCATTGCCGCCGATACAATGCCTCCCGCATATCCCGCTCCTTCTCCGCACGGGTACAATCCCGCTATCCCGACATGTACACAACGTTCTTTTTCGCGCACTATCCGCAAGGGGGATGAAGTACGGGTTTCTACTCCCAGAACAATAGCCTGTTCCGTAACAAATCCTCTGGCGCACCGACCAAAATAGGTTATTCCCTGCTGCAAACGTTCGGCAAGAAGGGCAGGAAACCATGCATGTATCGGCGAAGTTGTCACGCCCGGTTTATAGGAGGTCCGAGGCAAATGCCGGGTGATTTTCCCACGTAAAAAATCCGTCAGAGCCTGAGCGGGTGCATGTAATCCGCCTCCTCCCTCTTCCCATGCTTTCCGTTCCAATGCTTCCTGAAATTCAATACCGGCAAAGAGTCCCCGGTGGTTCAGGGCTGCTAATTCCGCTTCTCCCACAGAAGTAACCAATGCGGAGTTGGCCCACGGCGTATTGCGTCCGGAAGCCGACATACCGTTCACAACCTGCTGTCCCGGTGCCGTAGCTGCCGGAACGACAACTCCGCCCGGACACATACAAAAGGAATATACTCCCCTCCCGGCTATGTTTGTCACAAAGTTGTATTCCGCAGCCGGCAGGTATTCCCCCCTTCCCGTACGAGTATGGTATTGCATGCAATCTATGTCGAACTGTGAATGTTCTACCCGGAAACCGACGGCAAAGTCTTTCGGCTCCATGTACACATTCCGGTTATGCAACATTTTATAGGTATCCCGGGCGGAGTGTCCCGTAGCCAAAATAACATGCTTTGCCAAAAATTCCCGGTTACCGGCTATCACGCCTTCTATCCGATTGTCCCGTATCAGCAAATCCGTTACCCGCGTATCAAAGTACACTTGCCCGCCGTGCGCTTCGATGGCTTTCCTTATGTTCACAATGACTCCCGGCAATTTATCCGTCCCGATATGCGGATGGGCATCTATCAATATATTTTTATCGGCGCCGAAGTAAACCAACATCTCCAATATCCGCCTCACATTTCCCCGCTTCTGCGAGCGCGTAAACAGTTTGCCGTCTGAAAATGTTCCCGCTCCCCCTTCGCCGTAACCGAAGTTGGAATCTTCATCCACTATGCCGGTTTTATATAATCGTCCCAAATCTCCCTTACGTTTGTCTACACATTTCCCCCTCTCCAGCACAACAGGACAATATCCCCTCTCTATCAGACGCAAGGCGGAAAAAAGCCCTCCGGGGCCCGCTCCTACGACAATGACACGAGGCCTGTCGAATACGTCTTTATAAGCCGGAAGGAATACTTTTTCCCTTTCTTCTACCCTATCTATCCAGACGCCTACAAATAGATTCAGAAATACCGTTCTCTGCCGGGCGTCTACCGAACGCCGGATTATTTCAAGATGCTTTATCCTATCTATGTCCACTTTAACACTCCGCGCTACCTCTTTTTTCAACACCTCTTCATGCACAGCATCTTCCGGGCTTATCCTAAGTGTTATTTCCGTATACATCGCCGATAATATCTCCCTTCTATTTTCTACTCAAAATTAAAACAGACGGTAAACATCCGGGCTTTCATTTTTTTCAAGGCGTCCGTGTACATTTCATAACCCGGATTCTTTAAGTCATGCTTCTTCACCAGTATGTCCGTCAAGCCCCACGCAAAACGAAGCTCCATCCCGAATTTAAAGTAAGGTAAGTAAAAATCACATCCCAGAGCGGTTTCCAAAAATACGTCCACCGGTTTTGTCCTCAGATATACCCCTCTTTCGGGGTCGATTGTACGATGTCCGTGAAAGTCATATTTCAAACTCGGCCCCGCCGCCATATAAGGTCTGAAGTTATTGATACGCTTGGCCTTGTATTTCATCATAAAAGGGAGCGTGATGTAGACTGATTCGTTAAAATTTTCCATTTTATTCTCCTCTACTTCCGGAACATGCGTAAATATGGTTCTTCGGGTAGCAAATTCCAAGCCCGGCAAAAAACGCAATCCCAAATCATCCGTCACCCGCAATTCGGAAATAATACCGACCAGAAACCCCACTTCCAATTTTCCCGCCTCTGCCCGCAATGGATTTTTGCCGGAAAATATCATCCGATAGTCCATATAGTTTACGCCGAGATTAAAACCGAAGTGCATAAATGTATGGTCTCCCCGCTGATAGTTAAGTATACTGGTGTTACGCAACACTTCCTGCCCCTTTGCCTTGCAGGACAATGAGAAAATCAATGCCGTAATCGCCAATAACTTAAAAATAAACCGCATAAATGCTGTCCCTTCAGTTTTATTCCGTCACAAATATATAAATTCTCCGCGAAGTTTAAAGGCTTATTCCACTAGCAGTCGCCGGTCTTTCGGATATTTCACTTTATAACGCAAGGTCAGGTCTCGCTGTTCTCCCGGTTGCAGTGTCAATAACCAGGTAACGATTCCTGTATCACTGTTTACCTTTGCACCACTCACCTCTTCCGCCGTTACGACAATGCTGCTGTTTGCGGAAACAGGCAATTGGTCGTAGAGTGTCAGTTCTACCGCCTGTAAACGGTTGTTACGAACAGATATTTTCCAACCTATGGTTTGTGTTTGTGTCGAGCCTATTAATTTACGCGACGTATATTCATTTTCTTTCGTACGCTGTACAGCAATCTGCCGGTCACGTCCCAAAGCAAACGAAAGCGTATCGCCGGAGGTATTCACATCAAGTATGGATTTGCCTATAAATGTGCCTTCAAAATAGATATTGGCTTCTCCTTCCAGCAGATTTAATTTATTCCAATCCGTCACCTGTGCCATAAGAAAAGCGTCTTTATCAATCTTCGGCGTAGATTGGTAAGCATAAACAGCAGGCAAATCATACCGGCCTATTTCAGCCACAACGGGTTTATTGTCCGAAAGAACGGTATAAGGCATTTTGATGCTAAATTCAAACCCTGTCGGCTGCCGGGTCTGTTCGACCTCCATGGCTATGCTTTCATCCGCCAGTTCCGCCTCTTCCATGTCATCCATCCGAGCAGCCATAGTCGCAGCCACACCGGCAACCCGGCCATTCAGCGCTTTCCGTGCCGTTCCGTAACCGGTGACAACTACTTCCTCCAGATTTCCCTTGTCCGGACGCAAACGGATGTTAAGCGTACTGCTGTGCGCATAAACCGTCTGCGAGGCATAGCCGACGTATGCAACCTCCAACCGGTTTTGTCCATCAGGCAATGTAAGAGAATAACGACCGTCCACATCGGTGGCACACCCCACGGTTGTTCCCGGTATCCGGACTGTCGCACCGATTAAAGGTTCATTCGTTTCGGCATCCGAAATTCTGCCCGACACTATATTTCCATTCAACTCACGACTGTATACCGGAGCTGTCCACCCGTAGTTCAAGCGGTAAGGCATCAAACGGGGCGCCACATTGCCGGTGGAAGGATTGGAGGATGAAAGTGACAAGGCAACGTCTTTCCATTCCTCTCCCGTGTGCTGAAAAATGTTGGCTTTATAGATAATGGTAAGCGGTTCGGAGAGGCTGCCCGACCGAATGTCATACGACGGAAACCATCCGGCGTTCTTTACGTAATAGCTTAGGGTAAATGTTGCCGTACAAGCGGCAGGAGCATGAACACCAACAAGAATTTCCCCGCTGCGTTTCATGTCCTTGCCCTTCACCTGGGCTTGCTCACGCGTCAGTTGCTGCTGACGGCCGGCCAGTTCCTCCAATCGATTACGGATAGCAAGTTCTTCGGTTGTAAGTACTTTCATACGTTCGGCAAAATAAGTTGTTGCTTCCCGAATTGCCCCCAATGAGGGTGTATATCCCTTACCGCCCAACGTACAATTGGTTTTTAACATTTCTTGTTCCGCTTTCACGACAGCCAACGCTTTCTCCTGTTCTTCCCGCTGCTTCGCCACTTTTTTCAACTCTTGTTGCAATTGCTCCAGCCGGCGGCTGACTGCTACGCTGTCAAGATAGTTATATTGTGCATTCACGGATGTAATAGTAAGTTTTCCCTTCGCACTGACCTGCATACTCCGGGCGTCAAGATAAGGCGAAAGTCCGGTAAACAGCAAAGATGAATTCCCTGCCGGTATTTCAATCTGTTTCGTTCGTACTACTTGGGCTCCGTCAATAAACAACATCACTTTTTCCGCCGCCGTTACCACTTTTCTTTGTGCCTTTCCTTCCTCCGTCGCCATATACAGGCAGACTATGAGACATAAAAAAACAGCAAACTTTCTCATCATCCTGATATATTATATTTATACTTTAATCTATCTGTAACCCGAACATTTCGCACATTTTACCTACTACCGGATTTTCCCGGATAAAATGCTCCAGTTTATCCTGTGCTGTTATCAGCTTCTTTTCCTGTACACCATTCTTGTCGTCAAAAAATTTCAAGGTCAAAGAAACCGCACCGTTATTCAAACTTTTTATCAACACATTTTGTAATCCGATTTTTAACGCCTCCAACCGTTCCTGCTGCAATTGATTATCCACTTCGATACATATTTCTTCCCCGCAAATAATGGGTCTGTGCGCTTTCAATGCCACCATGACCGTTGTTTCCGGTTTGTGCATCCGGATGTAATCGTCGTAGGCCTTCTCTACTTTTTCTACGTCAAACGGGTCACGAGCTTCCAGAACAATTTTTTGTTCCGTAACAACATTTTTCTTATTAACATATAATTGGGAAGATTCAGCAAAAGCCTCTTTGAGTTTAAAAGAAGAAGAGGGTTTTAATTTCTCTTCCTGACGGACTTTGATTGCGGCTACCGGTTCCGGCTGTTTCACTTCCACCGGCGTATCAGCGGTTTGAAATTTACCGGCAAAGCTTTCTATTTTCAAGAGCTTTTTATCGGGAAGAATCAGATTTTTTTTTTTAACTCATTAATCTGGCATAATTGAATAAAGGCCACCTCCACACACAATCGCTTTTCGATGCGCACTTTGTATTGCATCTCACACTGCTCTACAATCTTCAATGCATCATACAGGAAATCGACGCTACAGATTTCCGCCTGTTTGGCGTACCGCGCCTTGATGCTCGCACTTACCTCCAGCAATTGTACGGTTGCCGGGTCTTTGGATACCAATACATCCCGGAAATGCTTTCCCAACCCCGCCAACAAATGCCCCGCATCAAATCCTTTCTCCAGTATTTCATTAAAAAGAAGCAAGGATTCCGAGACTTTGCCGTTATAAAATAAATCCGTCAGACGGAAATAATAATCATAATCCAATACGTTCAGGTTCTCTATTACCTTATCATAGGTCAGTTCCTTCCCGCAAAAGCTTACTACCTGGTCAAATATGGAAAGTGCATCACGCATTGCCCCGTCGGCTTTCTGTGCTATCACATCCAACGCCTCTTCTTCTGCTACAACCCCTTCTTTTCCTGCTATATATTTCAAATGCTCCACCGTATCCCCCACTTTCATCCGGTTGAAGTCGTATATCTGACAGCGCGACAAGATGGTCGGCAAAATCTTATGCTTTTCCGTCGTCGCCAATATAAAAATAGCATGGGCAGGAGGTTCCTCCAATGTCTTCAAAAAAGCATTGAAAGCCGAAGTACTCAACATGTGTACCTCGTCAATGATATACACACTGTATTTCCCGACCTGGGGCAATATACGCACCTGTTCCACCAAGCCGCGTATATCATCCACACTGTTGTTGGAGGCTGCGTCCAATTCATGGATATTCAACGAGCGTCCCGCATTAAAAGCCTGACAGGATTCACACTCATTGCAAGGCTCCGCATTCGGCTGCAAGTTCATGCAATTAATCGTCTTGGCAAAAATACGCGCACACGTCGTCTTACCCACTCCGCGAGGCCCGCAAAACAGATAAGCCTGTGCCAATTGATGATTCGCAATCGCATTTCTCAACGTCGAAGTAATCGACAATTGCCCCACAACGGTATCAAAACTGGCAGGACGGTATTTTCTTGCCGAAACGATAAAATTATCCATACATAAATCTATTCGAGCACGTAAAAGTAAGAAGCTTTTGTTGTTTTAGCAAACACAATAGCAAATAATCAGATTTTCTCCACATCTTTTTTCGCTATCCACCCTTCATTGCCATCTACCAGACGAATGTTTACCCAATCACCCAATGTCCCCACTATATGTACTTTCAAGCCTTCATGAATTAAGAAAAGATCCGTGCCGCTATTATCAGGAGCTCCTTTCACCGTCACGCTCGGTGTCATGATTATCCCGTATTCTCTCTCCGTAAATCTATGATTTTGCTTTACGGTAAAAATCACGGACATTACCGTGAAGAACAAAGCGATAATCCCCACCGTGAAACCGATTTTTTTCCAGAAGGAACGGGCGGAATAAAAAAACAGGGCAAGCATTCCCAAAAAGACTAAAAACCACCCTAATGAGATATAAGCCCACTGGTCGGCGGAGAAATAAGTCACCAGTGCTTTATACCACCGCAAAAAGAAGATTTCGGGAAGTACTTCGATTTTATCCACAATCTGTTCCTGTGCCATTTTCAGATTATAGCGCGCATCGGCATCCCCCGGATTAAGCAAAAGCGAACGTTCATAATTCAAGATTGCTTTTGTATTCTCTCCCAACTTATAGTAACAGTTTCCCAAATTATAATACAACCGGGCAGATTCCATTCCGGCGGACAAAATTTTAGCATACGTATTGGCAGCATCTTCATACTTCCCTTCACGATAAAAAACTTCCGCCTCCAGTGGCAAATCCAACGGTTGGGCTGCTCCCAGCAAGGTCCATAATATAAACGGTAATATGAGCAATAATTTTTTCATTCCTAATTATTTTATCACCTTATCAAGTCTGGTTATTATATCTATACTGTCCCGGTACACTTTCTCCATCTCTTGTGCCGACTTGCCACCCGGTGCGTAACGGGCAAATTCACACGTATCCAGAACATTTATAAACTCTTGAATCATGTCGTTGTTCACCGATTTGTATTGCAGAATCTCACTTATATTATCCCTGTTCAACTCGGCTTTATCCACATTGAGTTTATCGCTTACATAGCCCCACAAGCCTTTCAGTACTTCCTCGTAGAAGACTTCCGGATTACGGTTTTTCATCGCCACAGCGGCAATCTTCATGCGCTTCTTGGCCATCTTGTTCGCTCCCTTATTTTTCACCCGTGCCACATCGGCATTTGCTTTAATCCGGCGACGGGTTATCAAAGAACCAAGGACAAACAATACAAAAGGAACCGCAAAAGCAAGCCAATAAGCCATTGTTCCGTAAAACCCGCTTCCTTTCTCATATAAGTCCAAATCACCGGTTTTGATATAGCGTATATCCTTTCCCAACTGACGGACTTCTTCTCTCTTAAATGACTGTACGGAAGCCACGTTCCCCTCCGGTGAATTTCCGCCCGCTCCTTTCTCTACATGGATATTATACTCATTTCCCCGCAGTGTCTTATAAGCATTCGTACGTGTGTCATAATAAGAGAAACGCACGGGAGGAATCGTATAATCTCCCGCATAACGCGGAATCAACAAATATTCATAGGTAACCGTTCCCGCCATACCGTTTTCACCCGTATTCACATCCTTCGTCACCTTAGGCTCATAACTCTCGAAATCGGCAGGGAAATGAACATTCGGAACCTCTATCAACTTCAAGTTTCCCGTTCCCTGAAAAATCACCTTATACGTAATTGCCTCATTCGCCTTCAGTGAATCGGTTGAAATTGACGTCCGCATCGTAACATGCCCTACTGTTCCGCTAAAATCCGCCGGACGTCCTTCCAATGGCAATTCTTTTACATGAATCGTTACCGGGCGGCTGGAGCGTCTGACACGGACATCCTTATAATTTCCGAAGAAATCATCAAAGAAACTGCGGGAGTTTGTCAATTGCTGCCGGACAATACATTCCAGGTCAAACGGCTCAATCGTAATATCCCCCGTATGTTGCGGAAACAACAAGAGTTTCCGGATTACCCCCACATTATAAACTTTTCCGTCGTAGTTCTCTCTCGATAACTCCACCCGCTGCGGCGTAGGCACTTCCTCCGACAAAAAGCCCGAAAAAGAAGGAAACTTACTCTGCCCGAAATTAATCAAATCTACTCTTGTATATACCTTTATCGTCGCCACCAGACTCTCTCCCATAAACAGACTCTTACGGCTGACATCCACTTTTACAAAAAGATTTTCATCCGACACTTTCGCTCCCGCCTCCGGACGTGTCGCCCGGTTCCCATTTCCCCGCGCCGCATTTCCGTTTCCCTTTACTACCTGTATCGTCAAGGTATTGGAACTATACTGCTTTCCGTCTACCGTTACTCTTGCCGCGGGAATCTGAAACGTCCCCTCTTTCACACCCTCCAATACATAAGTATAGGTATATGACACACTTTGAGATACCTGCCCGTTAATACTTGAAAAACTGGACGAGGTACTCGTACGAGGTCCCATAAGCAAATCAAAGCCTTCCAATGTAGGCACCTGCAAATTCGTTCCCTTTTGATTCAACGAGTATGACAGCCGAAACTGTTCACCTATCTCCACTACTTCCGGAGCTTCCGCCTTGAATTCCACAGATTGGGATTTCCCCGTCAAGGCGGCCAGAAATAGCCATAAGAATATACTCCACCTCATTTTTTCCGATTTAATAACCCTTTTATCAAATGGCGCAAAATTACCAATCTTTTTCGATTTTCTGTTTTTTAGCCTTCTGTTGTTGTACTTTTTCTTTCCTCACCTTCTCCTGTACCTTCTTCTCGTCATTTTGCAAAGCCTCCAACAAGCGCTGCGCATCCTCCTTTGAAATTTTTCCCTGCTGCTCCTGTGGCTGTTGTTGTCCCTTATCGCGCTCCTGCTTGTCCTGGTTCTGCTGATTTTTATCCTGATCCTGATTATTCTGCTTGTCTTGATCTTGCTTATTCTGATCTTGTTTATCCTGCTCCTTATTATCCTTGTTTTGGTCTTGGTTTTTATCTTGGTTTTGATTCTGCTTATCCTGGTTTTGATTATCTTTATTATCCTTGTTGTCCTTATTATCCTGATTCTGGTTTTGCTGCTCCTGCTGCTTCCGCTGGCGGGCAAATTCCAAATTATACTTTGTTTCTTCCGATGACGGGCGATTCCTCAACGATTCTTTGTACGCCTCGATACTCTCATCCGTTTTCTGCATAGACAACAATGTATTGCCAATATTGTGATACAACTGCCCCAAACGCTCCTTATCTGTCGTCTTTTCCGCTAATGCAGCAAACTGCCGCAAGGCTTCGTCATACTTTTCCTGCTTATACAATGCATCCCCCAGATTAAAAGCCGCCTCGAACGAATCCGCCTTTTTATCCAATGCTTTCCGGTATTCCACTTCCGCTTTCTCAAATCCCTGCCCTTCATACAATTTGTTGCCTTCCCGTATCAGTTTCCTCTCCTGCTGAGCCGCGGCAGGTAATATCCATACCAACAAACCGATAATCACTAACGTATATCTCATGACCTCATTCATTAATCGTCCTGTCTTTAAAAATATTAATCTTCATGAAATGACGGTTTTTCCGTCCCAAAATCATAAATTCCACAAAAACAAAAAACAGCCCCGCCAGTAAAAAGTATTGGTACTTTTCCGCATAGTCACTGTAAACACGTTCCTCCAGTAACGATTTATCCATCCTGTTCACCTCATCCAGCAGTGTATTCAACCCGACATCCGTATTGCTGGCACGAATATACAATCCCTCTCCCGCTTTAGCTACCTCCCGCAAGGTGGATTCATCCAGTTTGGAAACAACGACATTTCCCGAGCCATCCTTCATAAACTGCCCCGGACTTCCTTTCTGCGGGATAGGTGCGCCCTGTTCCAGTCCCATGCCTATGGTATGTACAAAAATACCCTTCTCTCTGGCCGCTCTGGCCGCCGCCACCGCATCGTCCTGGTGGTTCTCCCCGTCGGTAATCACTATAATCGCTTTGGATGTCTCCGTCTCCGGCGTAAATGACCTCACCGCCGTATTAATGGCCGCACCAATAGCCGTTCCCTGTACAGGAACAATATCCGTATTAATTCCCGACAAAAACAATCGGGCGGAAGAGTAATCCGTTGTTATCGGCAACTGCACATAAGCATCCCCCGCAAAAACAATCATCCCCACCTTGTCATCCGACAACTTTTCTATCATACGGGAAATAGCCAGCTTCGCTTTTTCCAAACGGCTCGGTTTGATATCCTGCGCCATCATCGAATTGGACACATCCAACACTAGCATCAGCTCCACGCCTTTCTTCTTTACCTGCTGCAACTTGGAACCGAACTGAGGTCCTGCGGCCCCGATTATTACGAAAAACAGGGCAATCAATACCATAATGAATTTCCATGCTCCCCTCTTAAAAGATAGTAACGGCATCAAAGGAGCCAACAACTCCGGATTTCCGAACTCGGCAATAGCCTTCTTTTTCCGCCGCAGCATCACGATGTAAAACAATACCAGCAACGGAATCACCGCCAACAAATACAACAGCTCTGTATGTGCAAATCTAAACATAAGCCAATCTATAAAATTACGGAATCTTTCTCAACAATGTATATCTCAGCACTCCCTCGGAAATCAGCAAGAGCATCCCTATCAAAGCAAACCAGAAATAATGCTCCTGCTTCTTGCTGAAATGCTTTACTTCAATCTTGGTCTTCTCCAATTGATCTATCTCCTGATAAATCTGTTTCAGCTTATCATTATCAGTCGCCCGGAAATAGCGTCCGCCTGTAATTGCCGCAATCTGCTGCAATACATCTTCATCAATCTCTACTTTCACGTTCTGTAACTGCGTTCCGAAAGGTGTCTGAATGGGATAAGGCGCCTCACCGTAGGTACCGACACCTATCGTATATACGCGAATACCATAAGTCTTTGCCAATTCGGCAGCCGTCACCGGTGCCACGCTTCCGCGGTTATTTACTCCGTCCGTCAATAAAATAACGACCTTTGACTTAGCGGGACTGTCTTTCAAACGATTCACAGCATTTGCCAATCCCAAACCGATAGCCGTACCGTCCTCTATCATACCGCTCTGCACCTCCCTCATCAAATTAACCAATACCGCTTGGTCTGTCGTCAAAGGACACTGAGTAAAACTCTCTCCCGCAAAAACAACCAAACCGATTTTGTCTTGGGGTCTTTCAAGGATGAACTTGGTAGCTACCTCTTTCGCCGCTTCTAAACGGTCGGGAGAAAAATCCCGCGCCAGCATACTGCCCGAAATATCCAATGCCAGCATAATATCTATTCCCTCACTCGAATATGTCTGCCAACTGTTACTGGACTGAGGACGAGCCAACGCCGCCACCAAAAACACGATAGCCAGCACTTTCAAGACAAACAGCACGTGGCGCACCCAGACATACCCCGCATGTTTCATCTCCCGGAACGCTCTCAAAGAAGAAAATTGCAAATCCGCATGGGAACGCTTCTCCCGGAAAACATACCATAAAATCATCGGAACCAATAAAACCAGTATCCAAAAATAATTCGGGTTAGCAAATTCGTATCCAAACATAACTGAAAATTGAATTTGGTAATTTATTACTCCTCTTCCTTCTTCTCCTCCCGCTGACTCTTTAACCTCTCATCCGTATGCCGCAGGAAATCATACGCCACATCCATATTCCTGACATTCTCATCCGGCAACGGCATTGACTTGGCAAATTTCACGAAATCGGCGCTACGCAACATTTCGGCTACCTGCTCCACATCGGACGCATCCACCGAAACGTTATGCTCCAATGCCCGCACGGTTTCATAAGAAGTCTGTTCCATCGCAGGAATATCCAGCTCCTCAGACATATACTGGCGCACAATATCCGTCAAACGGGTATAATATTCTTTCACTCTCCCCGCCTGCCACAACTTCTCTTCTTTCAGACGATTCAACCCGTTCATCGCAGCTACATAAGGAGGTACATATACTTTCTTCTCCGCTGCAAACAACGGCTTATTTTTCTTCTTCCAGACGATATACCATACAATCAGCCCGACCAACAGCAATACCCCTCCGATTCCCAAAATCCACGGCAATATTTCCGCAAAATTCACCGGAGTATGCAAAGGCGACACTATATCATAGTTGCCTTGCTGCTCATCTACCTTGTATGTATTTACGACAAAAGCCACTGGCTCCGTCCGAAGCACATTATTATAATCTTCATTCTCCACCGTCAGCATCAAAGAAGGAACCACATACACTCCCGTATCAAAAGCCGTAATCACATACGACTCCTCAAACAGCCACTTCCCGTCTTTCCCCTTCACCGAATCGCGTACCGGTCCTTCAATAATTTCCACCCCTTCAACAACAGTATCCTTCAACAACGGGAATCGCACCATCAGCCCCCGGTCACTCACGACCTTTAAGCGCAAATGCTGCTGGTCTCCTATCATCATATACGTCGTATCCAGTTCCACCCCGTACTCCAAATCCTGAGCCGACAGCCGACCGGTTGCCCATCCGAACAAAACGACAAACAATAGTATATATTTCATACGTATCCTCCTTTATCCCCGTTTTTTAAACAAAGTTATCAACGCCCGGACATAATCTTCATCCGAACGGATATTGGCAACATCCACGCCGGAACGTTTAAATACATCGATCAAGCGCTTTTCTTCCATAAAAGCATACTTTCGATAACTCTCCCGCAGATTCTTATCGGAAGTATCCACCCACATACTCTCTCCCGTCTCCGCATCAGTCAGATACATCAAGCCCACCGGGGGCAACTCATCTTCCCTCCGGTCATATACCCGCAAAGCCACCACATCATGTTTACGGTTGGCAATAGACAGTGCATGTTCAAAATTATGATCATCAATAAAATCGGACAATACGAAACATGTACACCGCTTTTTAATGGAATTCGTCAGATACTCCAACGCAACGGCCACATTCGTCTGCTTCTCCTCCGGATAAAAATCAATCAACTCCCGAATAATATGCAGAATATGCGTCCTTCCCTTCTTCGGAGGAATAAATTTTTCAATCCTGTCCGAGAAAAAGATAACCCCGATTTTATCGTTATTCTGAATGGCGGAAAACGCAATCACAGCAGCAATCTCCGTAATCTGGTTCTTTTTCAGCTTCGACACCGTACCGAAATTACGGGAGCCGCTGACATCTATCAACAGCATCACCGTCAATTCCCGTTCCTCCTCAAACACTTTGATATACGGCCGATTGTGCCGGGCGGTCACATTCCAGTCTATATTGCGGACATCATCCCCATACTGGTACTCCCGCACCTCGCTGAACGTCATACCGCGCCCCTTAAAAGCCGAATGGTACTCACCCGCAAAAATATTGCTGGACAATCCCCTCGTCTTAATCTCAATCTTTCTGACCCGCTTTAATAACTCCGATGTTTCCATGATAAATCTCCCAATCTTCCATTAAGGTACTTCCACCGTATTCAAAACCTCGCTCACAATATCCTCGCTTGTAATGTTATTTGCTTCCGCCTCATAAGTCAAACCGATACGATGGCGCATAACATCCGGACAGACAGCCCGAACGTCCTCCGGAATCACATAGCCCCTCCGCTTGATAAATGCATATGCTTTGGCCGCTTTCGCCAAACTGATACTAGCACGGGGTGAACCGCCGTAGGCAATCATATTCCGGAATTTCTCCAACCCGTTATCCGCAGGGAAACGCGTTGCAAAAACAATATCGATAATATATTTCTCGATTTTCTCATCCATATAAACATCCTTCACCACCTCTCGGGCTTTCACAATATCTTCCGGTTTCAGAATCGTACCGGATTTCGGGAATGACTTCAGCAAATTCTGTTGCACAATCAACTTCTCCTCCTCCTTTTTCGGATAATCGATAACCACTTTCAGCATAAAACGGTCTACCTGCGCTTCCGGCAACGGATAAGTACCCTCCTGTTCAATCGGGTTCTGCGTAGCCATTACCAAAAAAGGCTCAGGCAAACGATATGTATTCTCTCCGATAGTTACCTGCCGTTCCTGCATCGCTTCCAACAATGCCGATTGTACCTTTGCCGGGGCTCGGTTAATTTCATCCGCCAAAATAAAATTAGCAAAAATAGGACCGTACTTTACAACAAACTCCTCTTTCTTCTGTGAATAAATCAATGTACCCAGCACATCCGCAGGCAACAAATCCGGCGTAAACTGTATACGACTAAACTTAGCGTCAATCGTCGTAGCCAGCGTATTTATCGCCAACGTCTTTGCCAATCCCGGCACACCTTCCAACAAAATATGCCCGTCAGACAACAAACCGATCAAAAGTCCCTCAACCAGATGTTTCTGTCCGACAATCACTTTGTTCATCTCCATGTTGATCATATCAACAAACGAGCTTTCCTGCTGTATGCGCTCATTCAAAGCCTTTATATCAACCGTATCCATCATAAATATGTATTAATTAATTATTATTCTTCATTACGCAATCAAAATTATTGCCTATCACTCTAAATGTTAAATTTACAACCTTAAAAAACGTTAAGCATTCATTTAAGATTTTGCAAAAAAACAATGGGCTTTATTCCTCTTTCTTACGCTTCATCACCTTAATATAACCCAAAACGAAAACATAAACAGTAAATACAAAAATAAAACAACGTAAAAAAAAGTGAAGATTTCCCATCCTTTCAGGCATCGACAAATCGAATACCAGCGAAGGAATCATAAAAATCATCAACCCAAACAGAGCAAACAATAAAACCACCGTAAAACGGCGGGAACGCCTCTCCCTTCTCAACCTCCTTTCCTTTACCAGAGGAGGTTCCTCTCCACAGTCTGCCATCTTTGAGCGTTGGTTCTTACGGATACGTATCGGCACCTCATTAGGTTTCTTTTTAACCAACCGTTGTTTCAACCGCACTCCCAACAAAAAAGTAAACACGCAAAAACCAATCAGAATAAATAACTCTCTCATACAAACACATCTTAGATTTTAACCGTAACAAAGATAATGCAACTCCCCCACAAAATACTTGCCGTACATTACTTTTTCCATAAAACAGGGAATATTCACTTGAACTTAACTTTCCCGTCGGATTAGGCATCTACGTCGCAGATGATTCGCAGTGCGGTGTGTTCTTTGGTTTGTAAGAGTACGGCGGTTTCTTTTTTCAAGAGTTGTTTTACCTGAGAGAAGGATATGCCAGATTCTATTTTCAACAGGATATGGATGCGATAGAGGTTGTTTATCCGGCCTACTTCGGGTACGGCAGGTCCGCATACACGCCTGCCTAATTTTTCCCGCAATATACGCGCTAACAGATTGGAAGCATTTCTTACCGTTACTACGTCCTTATGGCGTAACTCTATCCGTATCAAACGACAGAAAGGAGGATAAGAGAAGTGCTGCCGCTCTTCCGCCAGTTCCCGATAAAAGGTATCATAATCTGCCGACAGCAGACGGGGAAATATCCGATTTTTGATATCCGCCGTCTGAATGACAACTTTCCCCCGTTCTCCTTTTCGTCCGCTCCTCCCACTTACCTGCATCAGCATGCAGTATGCCCTCTCTTCAGCTCTAAAATCAGGGAAGTTTATCATGCTATCGGCGTCGATGACTCCGACTAATTTTACCCGATCAAAGTCCAATCCTTTGGATACCATTTGCGTTCCTATCAATATTTGCGTCCTACCGTGTTCAAAATCATCTATGACAGCATGAAATTTCGCTTTACTGCTCATGGCATCTGTGTCGATCCGCGCGACCCGCACGCCGGGAAAGAGACGGGCGACTTCTTCTTCTATTTTTTCCGTACCGGGGGCGCAGACTTTGTAATGTCCCGCACCACAGGATTCACAATGCTGCGGCAGAGGCTTCATGGCTCCACAGTAGCGGCAAACCACCAGTTCCCGCTGTTTGTAGTAGGTCATGCTTACATCGCAATGTTTACAGGTCAAAACCGTGCCACACCGGTCACATTGCAGATAGGTAGAGTATCCACGCCGGTTTTGAAAGAGTATGACTTGCATTCCCGCCTCCAATACTTTTTTCATTTCTTCGTACAATACGGGGGTGAATACGCCCTGCATTTGTTTTTTCCTGCGATATTCCGTCACATCCGCCAATATCAGTTCAGGCATCCGAACGTTACCGTATCGTTCCGTCATGGTAACAAGCCCATATTTACCGCGGCTGGCGTTTTCGTAACTTTCAAAAGAAGGGGTCGCCGACCCCAAGACAATTTTGGCACCGAACTGTTTGGCGAGCATAATGGCCGAATCCCGGGCCTGATAGCGGGGAGATGGCTCTTTCTGTTTGTAGGAGGCATCGTGTTCTTCATCAACGATAACCAATCCCAAATTCCGAAAAGGCAGGAAGACTGACGAGCGAACTCCCAAAAGAACGTGGAAAGGGGTGTCGCTACACTGTTTTTTCCATAATTCCGCCCTCATCGCATCGGGCATACCCGAATGGTAGATTCCGATGTTGTTTCCGAATACGCGTTGCAAGCGTCGGATTATCTGTACGGTCAAAGCTATTTCCGGCAACATGTACAATACCTGTTTCCCCTGCCGTACCGTTTCTTGTATCAAGTGAATGTATACTTCCGTTTTACCGGATGAAGTAACCCCCTGCAATAATACGCAGTCTTTGTTCTCAAATTCGATTTGTATGGACCGGAATGCCCGTTTTTGTGTATCGGACAGTTCGCAGCAAGCGCCTGACACGGCTCCGTCTGTTTCCAAGCGGCTGACCTGTCTTTCCACGATTTCCAGGATTCCTTTGTCGCACAAGGCTTTCAATATTGCCGGAGATGCCCCCGTTTCCGAGAGAAAATCGGCTTTTTTTCGTTCATTCTCCTGCTGTTCTATCCAGCGACACAGTAGGGTATATTGTGCCGGTGCCCTTTTCAATCCGTCCAATATTCCGTTCAGTTCTTCTTCACTCCACGGACGAGTCCACCGAATTATTTTCTCTGTTTTTTCCCGGAAAACTTCATCGACAGTTTCCTGTACCCGCACGTATCCACGAGCAAGGAGTGAACGCACCATACCCATGCAGTTTTTAATCCCTGTGTATTTTTCAATATCTTTCAGTGCCGTGTAATGTCCGGGCTGGAGGAATCGAAACAGTATCCGCTCTTTTTCCGTCAATTGTTCCTCTTCTATTTCAACGAATTCTCTCGTGATGCAAGTAAAACTCTCCAAGCGGAAGAATACGGGCAAAGCCGCCCGCAAGACGTCGCCCGTGGCTGCCATGTAATATTCGCTTATCCATAATAAGAAGCGGAGATGAATTTCCGATAAGCGGATTTCCCGCTCTATCACCGATTCAATAACTTTTATTTTGTAACTACAACCGGAAGGCTGGTTTTCATGCAAACGGACTACAAGTGCGGTGTATTTTTTATTACCGGCAAACGGCACAATAACCAAATTCCCTTCACGTATTTCCTCCTCCCGTTCTGCGGGAACAACGTACGTAAAAAATCCATCGACGGCCAAAGGTACTATGACATCTGCAAATTTCACCCGAATCTATATTTTCCAACCGTTCCAAAAGTAGGAAATTTACAGATACAAAAAGAGGGTAACCAAAAAGTTTTTGGCACCCTCTCTTTCATTTTTTTACTTTATATTCTCAGATTTACCGACTGGTCAAAACACGTACTAATTTCAATAATTCAGGATTCAGTCCTTTGGAAGTCTTGATTGTTTTATTGAAAGGTGTGTGTACGATTACTTTGTTTACAATTCCCACCATAATACTCTTTTGGTCGTCCATCAAAGCATCAACGGCAGCAACGCCCAACTGGCTTGCCAACACACGATCAAATGCGGACGGAGAACCTCCCCGTTGCATGTGCCCCAATACGGATACACGGATGTCATATTCAGGGTGAGCCTCGGATACTTTTTTAGCCACACCGTATGCACCACCTTCTTTTTCCCCTTCCGCCACGATGACGATACCGCTGGATCTTGTCGGATCGTAATCTTTTTCAATGAAACGTTCAAGGTCTGTCAAGTCGGTCTCTATTTCCGGTACCAATACGGCTTCTGCTCCTGTTGCAATGGCTGTACGTAAGGCAATAAATCCTGCATCCCGTCCCATGACTTCGATGAAAAACAGACGGTTGTGCGCACTAGCGGTATCTTTGATTTTGTCCACGGCTTCCACTGCTGTATTCACAGCTGTATCATAACCGATGGTTGAATCAGTCCCGAATAAATCATTATCGATTGTTCCCGGTATTCCTACAATAGGAATATTATGTTCCTGAATTAGTAAACGAGCTCCCGTAAATGAACCATCACCACCAATGACAACTAATGCGTCAATATTGTGTTCAGCCAATACCTGAGCGGCTCTCGTTCTTCCTTCCGGCGTACGGAATTCAGTACTACGAGCCGATTTCAATATGGTTCCTCCCCGCTGTATAATATTACTTACATCTTTGGATTTCAATTTTTTAATCTCTCCGTTTATCAATCCCTGATAACCACCATACACTCCATAGGCTTCACACCCGTAATGTATTGCAGCCCTAACCACTGCACGAATAGCAGCATTCATTCCCGGCGCATCACCACCGGATGTAAGAACTCCGATTCTTTTAATTTTTGCCATAATAATGTAGTATAAATTTATTGTTCCGTTAATTTTTTCTTTATCTCTTCCATAACCCACGCCGGCGTAGAAGTGGCTCCGCTAATTCCTATGCTTTCCGCTCCCTCCAACATTTCCGGACGTATGTTTTCCACACTTTGCACTAAGTAAGTCCGCTTGTTTTCTTCCCGGCATATTGCAAACAGCTGTCTGCCGTTAGAACTTTTTTCTCCGCACACAAAAATAATAACATCGTGAATCTTTGCAAAATTTCTCAATTGAGGAATGCGATTGGCCACTTTACGGCAAATAGTATCGTGCACGATAACCCCCGCTCCTCCCCGCTCCTTAATTAATGCAGATATGTTTTGAAATCCCTCCAGGCTTTTGGTTGTCTGTGAAAACAATACAATCGGATGGCTGAAGTTGAGTTGCTCTATGTCCGCTTCATTTTCCACAACTACCGCCTCCCCGTTTGTCTGTCCCACCAATCCAATAACTTCCGCATGCCCTCTTTTGCCGTATATGACAATTTTTCCTTGCTCTCTTTTCACTTGCTCATAGGCTTCCCGAATTCGCTTCTGCAGGTTCAAGACTACCGGACAAGAGGCATCTATGACTTCTATCCCGTTTTCTTCCGCCTGTTTGTAAGAAAGGGGCGGCTCACCATGTGCACGAAAGAGTACCCGACAATTTTTCAATAAAGCGAATTTTCCGTGGTCGATTGTTTTCAATCCTTTGCGCTGCAACCGCTCGACTTCGCGGCTATTGTGTACGATGTCCCCAATACAGTACAGTTCTCCTCTGCTCAGTTCTTCCTCCGCTTTGCGAATGGCATTCACTACACCTGTACAAAAACCGGAATTTTCATCTATTTCAACCCGCATAGTTTCGTTTACCTCCCGCCCTTATTGTTTTTCACGTATTTTTTCCAACATATAGTCTATCTCTTCCTCCACCGTCATGTTGCTATTATCTATCAATATGGCGTCTTCTGTTTTTTTCAATGGGCTTTCTTTCCGGTGTTCATCCATGTAGTCCCTCTGTTTCACATTTGCTTCCACTTCTTCGTAAGGTACTTCCTGCCCTTTTTGCTTTAGTTCTTCATAGCGTCTTTTCGCCCGTACTTCCGGCGCCGCCGTCATAAAGAATTTTATTTCCGCGTCCGGAAATACGACACTGCCTATATCTCTCCCATCCATGACCACCCCGCCTTGTCTGCCCATTTCCCGCTGTTTTTCTACCAGCATCGCCCGAACGAATCCGATACTTGACACGGCACTGACGTTTCCGGATACTTCCATTCCCCGAATCTGTTCTTCCACATATTCCCCGTTCAAATAAGTTTCATATCGTTTTTTCCCTTCGTCGTAACGGAAGGTGATGTTAAGCCCCAGCAAGCCTTCACGCAATCTTTTTTCGTCTATTTCTCCGTTTACAATCCAACCTTCCCGCATGGCATGAAGTGTTACCGTCCGATACATAGCTCCCGTATCTATATACACATATCCCAAACGCGCAGCTAACTGTTTTGCTACCGTACTTTTACCCGTGGAAGAATATCCGTCCACAGCGATTATCAATGATTTAGGTTTATTATTCATACGTGTTGCAAAGATATAATATTTTTAAGTCACGTTATTCACACAATCTTCCTATTTCCCATTAATTTTATATGCAATCGTTCGCTCTGAACCGGATTGAGATATACGAAAAAATGTCGTAATTTTGGGGTATAAATGAAAATACAGTTTGCTATGAATAATATAACCAATCCTCTTTTAAAATCATTTGATACTCCTTACCAGACTCCGCCTTTTGAATCTATTCAAATGACGGATTACAAGCCTGCTTTCAAGAAGGCTATCGCTCAGGCTTTGCAGGAAATCGAGGCTATCGCCAATTCAACCAAAGCACCCGATTTCCAGAATACCATTGCCGCTTTGGATTATGCGGGCTCTACGCTGAATACGATTTCCTCCATTTTTTTCAATCTTAATTCCGCATGCACGTCTCCCGATATGCAGAAAACAGCGCAGGAGGTTTCTCCGCTGCTAACGGATTTTGCCAATAATATTTACATGAATTCCATGCTTTTTCAACGGGTAAAAAGTGTGTATCTGCATACACCGCGTACAAATCTGACAGCAGAGGAGCAAACACTATTGGAGGATACGTGGAAATCTTTTATTCGCGGGGGAGCCGATTTAGAGGGGAAAGCACAAGAGAGATTTCGGGAAATCACGACGGAATTATCTCGTTTGAGCCTGCAATTTGAAGAGAATCTTCTGGCAGAAACCAATGCGTACGAATTGCATTTGACAGAAGCAAGTGATCTTGCCGGCCTGCCCGACAGTGCGATTGAGGCTGCCGCTTTGACTGCCAAAGAGAGAAATAAAGAAGGATGGGTATTTACGCTGCATGCCCCCAGTTACATTCCTTTTGTGAAATATGCGGATAACAGGCAACTCCGGGAAAAAATGTTCAAAGCTTACACTTCCCGCTGCAACCATGACAATTCTCAAAACAATACAGAAATTATCTGGAAAATCACGGCACTCCGCTTAGAAAAGGCCCGTCTGCTCGGCTATGACACATACGCCGATTATGTGTTGTCGAACCGCATGGCAAGGTCTCCGCAAGAGGTGAATCAATTCCTACAGCATCTCTTTTTCTCCTCCCATCCCGCAGCATTGAGAGAAAAAGAAAAAGTTGAAAAATTTGCCAGAGAAACAGGATTTTCGGATACCCTGCAACGCTGGGACTGGGCCTATTACTCGAATAAATTGAAACAAGCGAGGTATACGCTGGATGATGAAATGCTGAAACCTTATTTCCTGCTGGAGAATGTTCAGAAGGGCGTGTTCCAGTTAGCTAATCGACTCTACGGTCTGACGTTTCAGGAAACCGACCGTATTCCGAAGTATCATCCGGACGTAAAAACATTTGAAGTGTATGACGAAGAACATTACTTTTTGGCTGTCCTTTATATGGATTTTTTCCCCCGCAACAATAAGAGCGGCGGCGCATGGATGACGGAATTCCGCACACAGCATGAAGAAAACGGGAAAGACGTGCGGCCTTTAGTCTCTTTAGTCATGAATTTTACCAAACCCACTCCGGACAGGCCCTCTCTGTTAACATTTGATGAAGTCACCACCTTTTTGCACGAATTCGGGCATGCCCTGCACGGAATGTTATCCCGCAACACCTATAACTCCACTGCAGGGACCAATGTGTACCGGGATTTTGTGGAACTTCCCTCCCAGCTAATGGAGAACTGGGCGTTAGAAAAAGAATGGCTGGACTTGTGGGCTGTTCATTACCAAACGGGAGAAAAGATTCCCCAAGAGTATATCGATAAAATCCGGAATGCCGCTAATTTCCAAAGCGGCTCCCAATGCGACCGCCAGTTAAGTTTCGGCATGTTGGATATGGCCTGGCATTGTATACGGAAGCCTGTAGAAGAGCCGGTATGTGAATTTGAGCACCGCTCTATGCAGGCGACGGAATTGTTTCCACCGGTAGACGGGAGTTGTTTTTCACCGACGTTCGGACACATTTTCGACGGAGGATATGCCGCAGGCTATTACAGCTATAAATGGGCGGAAGTATTGGATGCCGATGCGTTTTCCCTATTTCAAGAAAAAGGAATTTTCGATAAGGAAACGGCACAGTCTTTCCGTAAAAACATTTTGGAAAAAGGCGGCTCCGAGCACCCGATGGATTTGTACGTCCGTTTCCGTGGCCGTAAGCCAACGGTAGACGCGCTTCTCAAACGAAGCGGATTGTAAGTCCGCGATTCGCCGTGTCAGTGGCTTTTCTGGCCAAGAAAAGCAAGGAATTTTTCTTTGTAAGAGTCGGATACGGGAATGTATTCTTTACCGAAGACAATGCGGTTGCGCTCTACGACTTTGATTTTACTGCCCTGCACGATGTAGGAACGATGTACCCGGATGAATTGCGATTCAGGCAATAATTCTTCTATCGCTTTTATGCTCATGAGGGTAACAACGGGGTGGGGTGTCCCCGCCAGGTATATTTTCACATAGTCTTTAAGCCCTTCTATATAAAGGATGTCTTTTAATTCTATCTGAATCAATTTGTAATCGGTTTTTACAAATATACTGCTCCTTTCGTTGCGTTCGGGTGTCTGACGTAACATTTCATACCATTGCAATGCTTTGTTGGCCGCCTGAAGAAATTCGGTATAACTAATGGGTTTCAAAAGGTAGTCCAAAGCGTTCACCCGATAACTGTCTACAGCATATTGCTCGAATGCCGTCGTAAATACGATACGGGTACGAGTATTGATTATCCTGGAAAATTCCAGTCCGTCCAATTCCGGCATCTGAATGTCCAGAAACAGGAGGTCTACCGAATCGAAAGCGCATTGCTGCATGGCGAGCAATGCGCTCGGAAATTTGCCGCACAGAGTAAGGAAGGGTGTTTTTTTCACATACACTTCAAGCATGTCAAGAGCTAAAGGCTCGTCGTCGATGATGCAACAAGTCAGATTCATGGCTTACATATTAGGCTTTTTTCACATCCTTCAATCTGCAATTCGGCGATATAGGTATTCCCCGTAACCTCCGTTTTCAAGCGGTGTCTCCCTGGATAGAGCAATTCAAGACGCTTTCTTAAATTTTCCAGTCCGATGCCCGAGCCGCTTTTATCATTTTGCCGTTTCGGAAAAAAGCTGTTCTCAATACGACAAATAATTCGTCCCGGTTGTTCTGTCCTCAAATGTATCCGAATAAAGGAGGACTCCATGGGATCCACACCATGTTTAAATGCGTTTTCAATCAGAGTAATAAACAGCAGCGGGGCCACTGTCATATTGCTCTCTATGGAAATATCCGTCTCAACTTTGACTTGCTGAGACAAGCGGATTTTCATCAGAGCGATGTAATTATTTATAAATTCGATTTCCTTTATCAACAGAACACTGTGCTGACTATCCTCATACAGGACATAACGCAACAAACGGCTTAAGTCGTGCACGGCGTGTTGCGCCTTTTCGGGACTGAAGGAGATTAAAGAGTAGATGTTATTCAGGGTGTTGAACAGGAAATGCGGATTCAATTGACTTTTCAGGTTCTTTAATTCCGCCTCTATCCTTCTTTTTTCCGATTCTTTCCGTCCCGCTTCCAGCCGATACCAATTGACAGTCATTTTTATGGCGACGCTTAATGCCGCCACCAGTATCATCAATGCATAATCCCGAATGACAAACATGGACTTCGGAGGATGCGGCCGGGTTGGTTTCCAGGATGTGAAATGGGCATTATAATAATCCATCCATTCATCCAGACCAACCTCCACCAACAATATCACAAGAATGTTCAACAGAATAAACTGCCACAGCTTCTTACGAAACAGTAATCTGTCTATCAACAGGAAATAGTTGGAATAGAATACGAACATGAATGCCACCGGAACAAAAAAATATCCCAAATAGCTCTGCCAGCTTATCCATTCTTTGGAAGCAAAGAATAAGGGAAAACAAAAAATTATCCCCCATCCTATCACTTGTATCAGTATCTGTAAGACATTCTTATTAATCATGTTATTCATAACGAATGGCTTCTATCGGGTCTAAATTCGAGGCCTTTCGTGCAGGATACCAGCCAAAGAATACGCCGGTAACCGTACAGACGACGAAAGACAAAATAACAGAATAAAGTTGAATATACACAGGCCACCCTGCTATTATTTTTACCAGCCACGCCGCGCCTATCCCGAAGAGGACCCCGATAATACCACCGGTAACACTGATCAGTATCGCCTCTATCAGGAACTGGGCCAGTATATCCCGTCCTTTCGCCCCGATTGACATGCGCAAACCGATTTCCCGCGTCCGTTCGGTCACCGATACGTACATGATATTCATTATCCCGATACCTCCGACAAGCAGGGATATTCCGGCTATACACGCCAGAAGCATGGTCATCATGTCGGTCGTCGAATTCATCATCGTGCTTAATTCCTGCTGGGAACGGATATTGAAATCATCGTCGGCGGTTTCTTTCAGTTTATGGTTACGCCGCAGTATGGCAGTAATCTCCTCTTCCGCCTGCTCCGTCATCTCTTCGCTCAGCGCAGAACAGAAAATGCTTTGCAAGTGGGTAATCGCTAATACTCTTTTCTGAATCGTGGTATAAGGAGCCAGTATCAAATCATCCTGGTCCATGCCCATCGTGTTGTAGCCTTTGGGGGTAAGTACTCCGATAACCAAAAAAGGTATTTTACTAAAACGGATGATTTTCCCCACCGGATTTTCTCCGTTGGTAAAAAGATTGTCGGCGACGGTTTTACCGATAATACAGACTTTGGCCGATGTCACTATGTCCTGGTCGGAAAATATATCGCCTTCCTGCACGGTATACTTGCGGATGTCGAGGTAATCCTGCGTTATGCCGTAAATCGAAGAGGGATAGTTATTGGAGCCGAAAATAACCTGCCCGCTACTGCTCACGGAAGGCGAGCATGCCGCCACATAACGGGTTTCATTCTGTATGGATTTAAAATCTTCAAGTTTAAGGCTCTGCATGGCCGCCGGATCCTGTCTTACCCCTCCCCGCATATCCGCTCCGGGATGAATCATAATCATATTAGAGCCCATTTCGGCGATTTGCGCCCGGATACTTCGTTTCGAGCCCTGCCCGATTGCAAGCATTGTTATCACGGATGCCACCCCGATTATAATCCCCAGCATTGTGAGGAATCCGCGCATTTTATTGTTATTTAAAGCCCGAAGAGCTATTCTTAGCAAATTCGTAAAGTTCATCGCTGTTTATTTATAATCAACTCAATCTTCCGGCACAGGCAGTCTATCCAGCGTCTCCTTCGCCGAAGCAACATGGTCGTTGGTCGTGTCCTGTATCACTTTCCCGTCTTTTAACACAATCGTCCGGCTGCTATAATCCGCAAGTTCCGGATTATGGGTGACAAAAACGATGGTTCTGCCTTTGGCGTGCAGCTCCTGTAATAAGACCAGTATTTCAAATGAGGTCCGCGTATCCAGATTTCCCGTCGCCTCGTCCGCCAATATCAGCACCGGATCATTGACCAACGCCCGGGCTATCGCCACCCGCTGCTGCTGTCCTCCGGACATCTGGTTGGATTTATGATACAAGCGCTCTTTCAACCCGACCGCTTCCAGTGCCGCAATCGCCTTGGCTTCCCGCTGCTTCGCCGACACGTCAGGATTGTACATCAAAGGCAACTCCACGTTTTCAATGGACGTCGTTTTGGGCAACAGGTTGTAAGATTGGAATATGAAACCAATTTTGTGATTACGCAACTCCGCCCGGTCGTTCTTTCCCATCTGCCGCACAGATATACCGTCAAGCAAATACTCGCCCGAAGTAGGCGTATCCAGACAACCCAACAAATTCAGCAGCGTCGATTTTCCGGAACCGCTGGTTCCCATAATCGTAACAAATTCCCCCGGCCAAATGGCAAAGGAGATGCCACGCAAGGCATGTACGGTTTCACTCCCCACCTGAAAATCCCTCTTTATATCTTTCAGTTCTATGATTGCATTCATCACTCGTGACAGATTATTCCGTTAGTTCTTCTTCTTTCTTCCCGGAGGGGTCGGCATAAACGGACTTCCCCCTTCCTGCTCTCCCGGTTTCATATCACCGTTGCCGTTTTTCGCAACTTCCATGCCCGTAACAACCTCTTCCCCTTCAGAAACCCCTTGTATGATTTCCACCAAAGAACCGCTGGACGTACCCGTTTTTACCTTCCTCTCCTCCAGCAAACCGGCTTTCTTTATCCAAAGCGTTTTTCGCAGACTCTCGCCGGATTCCGGCAGAGAACGAATGTCTATTTTATTTTCCGCAGCCATTATCTCGTCCGGTATGAATTTCAAGGCTTTGGAAGACACGGCCAATACATTCTCTTTCTCCAGGGTATAAATGGTAACCGTCGCCGTCAGTCCCGGTTTCAGTTTCAAATCCGGATTCGGAGCACTGATAACCACTTCATAAGTTACGACATTGGATTCTACCGTAGCCTCCAGACGCACTTGCGTAACGATTCCCTCAAATACATCGTTCGGATAAGCATCGACCTCAAAGGTCACCCGCTGCCCTTCTGCTACCTGACCGATATCCGCTTCATCCACGTCTGCAATTACCTGCATTTCCGTCAAATCGTTCGCAATATTAAAAAGCGTCGGCGTTTCAAAACCGGCAGCCACAGTCTGTCCTTCCTCCACCTCCCGGCTGATCACAACCCCGTCGATAGGACTCGTGATCACGGTATACCCCAGATTCCGTCTTACTTTCACAATATCCGCCTGCGATTTCTCGTAAGCGCTTTTTGCCTTTTCATAGTTATAAAGACTCGTTTCGTAATCGGTATCGCTTATCAGTTTCTTCTCAAAAAGAACCTGGCTGCGGGCATAATTTTTCTGCTGATAGTCATACTCCGCCTTCGCGCTTGCCAACTGGGCCTCGTTGGATTGCAATTCGGCCTGTAACGTCACTTTATCCATTTCCGCCAGCAACTGCCCTTTCTTTACCACGCTGTTATAATCCACATATATTTTATCGATAATGCCCGATACCTGCGTACCCACTTCCACCTGTGTCACGGGCTCTACCGTCCCGGTCGCCGTCACCATATTCGACATAGAACTCCGTTCCACCACTTCAGTTGCCCAGTTAATTCCCCGCTTACCGGAACACTGAAGGAACACTAAACCGCATATTCCCAATACCGGTAAAAGAATCCCCCTTGTTATTGCTTTGCTGTTTTTCATATTACTATGGATTTTAATTTATTTTTATTTCATTTTTTCATCCGGAAGCGCTATTCCCTTTCCCTGGTAGAAATTCAATAACTGATAACTAAGTACCGCCATGTATTTGGCCTGTATCATCTCCTGCTGCGCCGAGAGGTATGTATTCTTTTCCGCCAGCAATTCCACCGTATTCTTCATTCCCAAATCAAACTGTTCGCGCACCAAATCGTAACTGACCCGGGCGGAATTTACACTTTCCTCAGCCGCCTGATAGCGATTTTGATAAGACAGGGCACTCAGATAAACCGTCTCCACTGTTTTCAGTAAATCCTTCTGTGCTTCCCGATAATCCAATTCCGCATTTTCCACCTGCACCTCGGCAATCTTCACCGCCGATTTGTTCTGCCGCTTGCTATAAATAGGAACACTCAGATTTAATCCGATGCTTTCATTAAAATTGTGTTTCACCTGACTCCCGAATGAATTTCCCGTCCCCGACATGTGGCTGGTCCCAATGCCCGCTGTAAGATTCAACGACGGTAGATAACCGGAACGCGCGATACTTACATCATACTCCGAAGATTCAACAGACAGACGCCCGCTTTCTATCTCAGGCATAAAACCCAAAGCCGCTTCGTAAACCACCGCTTTCGTTGGCAAAGAAAACCGCACATCCTCCCCGGACAACGCCGGAACTGCCAATTGAATCCTATCATTCAACTCCAATTCCAACAGCTGTTTCAAATTCAACTCCTGCTCCTCCAATGCCGACTGGGCTGCAACCAATTGATATTTATCCATGCTGTATTGCGAAAGTAATTGCGCCAAATCGCTGCGGGAAATAGAGCCCGCCTCCAACAACTGTACTCCCCGCTCATACTGCGCCCCGGATACTTCCACCGTATTCCGGTTAATTGCAACAGATTCCGCCGCATAAAGCATCTGAAGATAAGACTCCGTTATCGCCAGCTGAATAGTATTCTCCGCCTGCCGAATATACAACTCCTGGATTTTATCCGATAACTCCTGCTGCCGGATATTCAGCCGCAACTTCCCCCCGTTATACAACGCTACCGAAGAATTTAACCCGTAACTGCCGACATAACTGTTCTTATCCCCGTTCACATCTTTGTCTGAAAAAGGACGGTTCACCAAATCATGTCCCGTCGAAAAAGAAAGAGAGGGAAACAGTTCCGCTTTCGCCCGTAAGGTATTCTCCTTGCTTTCCTCCAGCAAAACTTTCGACTTTTTCACCTGTATATTATGCTCCAACGCATAGTCTATACAATTTTTCAACGTCCAGTTCCGGTGAGAATCCTGTATTTGCCCGTACAGCCCTATACTCGTACACCATATAATTAAAATAGCAATACTTTTCATACTTACCTGTTTTTATTTTAACAGTTCAAAAGTAGCATGCCATGTAAAGACCTACAATTATTATAGACCTACAAGGAGTTTTTCTCGACAAATCCCCGCAAAAAAACGATGAATCGCAGATAAAATTCATACTTTTGCAAAAGAGGCGTAAAGCGTTGCCCTTTTTGATTCCATTCAATCAATCGTACTATTTATTATCCTAAACAGAAAAGTCCGCGAAACTTAAAAAAGTACAGGAGAATAAAGAGACGTATTGCGTACATAAAAACGTGATCGTTCCGGTTTTATCTTTGTACTTCTGGCTCTGCGCGGACGCCATCTGTTTAAAGCTCACCGGCGGTCACGTTTCCTTTTTATACATGTCCCCGACGTACAACAAACACTATATTATTAACCCAAATACACTAAACATGAAAAAGAAATCCGATTTCTCCGTACTCAAAGAACCCATTCCTTTCTACCTTTTACTTACAAATATATTACTACTTTTCCTCGTCTTGTACTTAAGCTATAGCTTGGTATTCGGTGAAGAAAAAAACTCGCCCTACTACGATGTTCCCCAGATACAAAAAACATTTGATGCTACTACATACGACATCTTTCCCCTTGAAGACGTCTTAAATTAAAAAAAACGTAAACAGGGGAATTTTATCTGAATTTCGGTAAGTATTAATTAAAAAACAACTGACATTAACTCAAGAGAGGAAAAAAACTTTCCCGCTTTGAAATAAAGAACTGTAAAACGACTCTTTTACTCCTCCTTCCGATTGTAAATAAACCTTGCTAACCCGTAGACATACCGACGGAAGCCCGGCCGATAAGCCAGTAAACGCCGAAACCAGCCCATATGCCGTCCTGCCAGACGCACCATAACGCCCACAAAGAACATTGCCAACAACGTCCCCACACCGATAATATGCCACTGCCAAGCTCCGAAAAACACATAGCATGCCGCCACGCCAAGCATTACCAGTGTCACATCCACTACAATCTTCACCTTCGGGAAATCCACACCCGTCACTCGGCTGACTGCTACCGGAAAACCTTCACCAGGCATCGTCACACTGCCACAACACACTTCCATCGCAATACCGATACCCAATATAATACACCCCGCCAATTGCGCCGCTATCTGCTGCCATAATCCCACAGGTGCAAGCCATCCCGTCAGCGACATACTCAAATCAATAAGCGTACCGAATACAAAACCAATAACCAGCTGGAAAAGCTGCACCCACTCAAACCGCCGACGCAATACTCCTATTTGTCCGCCCACAAGAATAAAATTCATCACATAAGTATATTGACCGATTGTCAGTGCGGGCACTAATTTCTGCACTCCCGCCGTCTCAAACACATACGGCAACACACTTATCACACTCGACCCCAACATCGAGCGCACACACACAGCCACACCGACTGTCATCACAAACAACGAAACAAGCAATAACAAATGCTGCCAACAAAATGAAATAATTCTTTCCTTCATATCTGTATATTTACTTTAATACTTTCAACGCCTCACGCGTACAGCGGGGTAGCGAAGCCACCACTGTATCATACGCCAACCGTACCTGCCGGCAGATTTCCTCCTCCGGTACATCACTATCGAAATAAACACTATTCCAATGCCGCTTATTCATGTGCCATCCGGGACGGACACCCTCATAGCGCCCACGCAACTCCTCCGCCTGTTCAGGTGGACATTTCAGCAGGCAGAAATCAAATCGACATGCACCACACAAAACCACTTCCCCGCCACAGAGAAGCAAAGTAGTCCACGATCATGCTCATTTCTACCCGTCGCCCACGGCATCGCCTCCTCTACTCCTGACAATGAAAGACAATACAATCTAAAATCCTCTATATTCATATTTTACCACTTTTCACACTTTGGAACACAAATATATTAAAAAAATGTACGAATAGTACACTTACTATCCATAAACCCCTCGCCCCTCTTGACAAAGAAAAATGAGCCTCTAAACAAAACATCCGTTCAATATTTCATTGTATCTTTGTTTCTGCAAGGTAAAACAAGCGAATACCGTAAAAATGGTTAGGGAAACCGTAATTTGAATAATAAAACATACCTCATCCGCCGTATCTTTGTCATAGAAACTATCATTATAAAAGCAAAAAATATGAAACACTTATTCATCACGCTATCCGTCCTCATCAGCCTCCTCATTCTCGCAGCATGCGGACAGACGAACAACAAAACATCAAACAACCTGAATATGGAAATCACAAGCAAAAAAAACATCGGTCAGCGTCTGTCCCTCTATCCGATGCCTGTTACCGTTGTCGGCGCGGAAGTAGAGGGAAAAGTGAACTGGCTGTTAGTTGCGCACACCGGAATCATCGGACACGACCGCATTTTGGTGAGCATGAGCGACAAACATTACACAAACCGGGGCATCCGGAAAACGCGCAAACTCTCCCTGAACCTGACCAGCCGGCAAATGTTGCCGCGGGCGGATTACGTGGGTAGCGTTAGCGGCGAAAATACGGACAAGTCACACGTCTTCGCCTGGCATGCCGGAGAAAACGGCACGCCCGTCATCGACGAATCACCGCTGAGCATTGAACTCAATGTGGAAGATATTTATAAAACTCCCGGATTCGACAACTTCATCTGCACCATCGCCAACACTTACGCCGACGAATCTGTACTCGACAGTCTCGGCAGACTCGACTACGACAAACTGAAACCGGTGTTGTTTGAATTTCCCACTTATTCCTATCTCGCCACAGGCGAAATAATCGGCCGATGTCTGAAACTGGACAGCCAGCCGTCCATGTGCGCCAAACTCCCCACGGAGAGCGACGGCATCGTCCGCCTTTCCACCGTTGAAGTCTATCCGCAATACCTCGACCAATACAAACGCTACGCCACGGAAGTCGGCGAGGTGTCGTTACGCACCGAACCGGGCGTACTCTCCATGTACGCCATGGCCGAGCAGGAAAACCCCTGCCGCATCACCATTCTCGAAACCTATGCCAGCCAGGCGGTCTACGAAGCACACATCGCGTCCGCCCATTTTCAAAAATACAAGCAGGGCACCCTTCACATGGTAAAAAAACTCAAACTGACGGACCAAACCCCGCTCAATCCGGACAACAAGTTGAACAATTACATACATTGACAGCATGAAAAAACTAATTTTATTCGCAATTACCGTAACAATAATCTCACAGAGTATGGCACAACAGAAAATCATTCAGACCGCCGGACGCGAAGCCTTGGGCGAGTTCGCGCCCGAATTCGCACGTCTCAACGACGATGTTCTTTTCGGCGAAGTGTGGAGCCGCAACCATCTGCTTTCCTTGCGCGACCGCAGCATCGTCACCGTCGTCGCCCTCATGAGTCAGGGTATCACCGACTCGTCACTGATACACCACTTGCAGACCGCAAAGAAAAACGGCATCACACGCACCGAGATTGCCGAAATCATCACTCACGCCGCCTTTTATGCAGGCTGGCCGAAAGCATGGGCAACATTTCGCCTTGCCAAAGAGGTGTGGAACGAAGACACAGATAACACCGAGGCCGCCAACGCACGCGAGCAGTTCCAACGTGAGATGATATTCCCCGTGGGCGAACCGAATACCGCCTATGCGCAATATTTCATCGGCAACAGTTATCTTGCTCCTCTTTCATCCGAGCAGGTAATCGTTTCCAACGTGACTTTCGAGCCGCGCTGCCGCAACAACTGGCACGTACACAAAGCGACCCAAGGCGGCGGACAGATGCTTATCGGCGTAGCCGGCCGCGGCTGGTATCAGGAGGAAGGCAAACCGGCAGTTGAAATCCTGCCCGGAACAGTTATTCACATCCCTGCGAACGTAAAACACTGGCACGGAGCGGCTGCCGATTCCTGGTTTGCCCACTTGGCTTTCAGCGTACCGGGTGAAAACACAGACAACGTATGGCTGGAGCCTGTCAGCGACAAAGAATACAATCGCCTTGAACGCACGAAAACAAACAAATAAACACAAGTAATCATGAAACAAATCGTATCACTATTCGTCCTGCTGTTCGTCGCCTCCTTTCACATGGCAACTTTCGCACAGGCCGACTCCAAAACAAACCGTAACATGAAAACAGACAAAAAAGTATTGGTAACCTTTTTCTCTCACACGGGTGAAAACTATGCCGTAGGAAACATCACGAAGGGAAACACGCACATCGTAGCCGAAATGATAGCCGAAGCGACAGGAGGCAACCTCTTTGAAATCGTACCTGAACAGACATACCCGAAAACGTATAACGCCTGCGTGGATGTAGCTAAAAAAGAAAAGGAAGCCGGTGCCCGGCCGGCGGTGAAAGGCGACGTCAAGACCGAAGACTACGACGTCATTTTCGTAGGCTACCCCAATTGGTGGGGCGACATGCCGATGGCTGTCTACACGTTCCTTGAAAAACACAATTGGCAAGGTAAAACCGTCATTCCTTTCTGTACGCATGAAGGCAGCGGTCTCTCAGGTACAGAGCGCAATATCAGCGCCACCTGCAAAGGCGCAACGGTAGGCAAAGGGCTGGCCCTGAAAGGCTCAATAGCACAGAACTCCCGTAACGAGGCACAGAAAAGCGTCTCGGCATGGCTGGAGAAACTGGAGTATTAACAAATGCTTGCACGATTCGGATAAAAGGCCTACTTTTGTCGTGCTCATCGGAGGGCTGGCAGTCGTAACTGCCACGGCCGGATAAGATGTCGGGTGCGCCCGGTTATTCACATCTTATCCGGTTGTTTTTTTATAAGATGAAAAGAACATATGAAGAACCTCGAACGTGACAGCATTGATTTCGGACGGATGCACATTCCGTCCCTGTTTTGCAAACTATTTTTTCCCACTCTAACAGGAATGATATTCAATGCCCTACTGACTATAGCAGACGGTATATTCGTAGGCCGTGGCGTAGGCAGCGACGGACTGGCAGCAGTAAATATCATCGCTCCCCTCTTCATGGTAACAACAGGCATCGGGCTGATGTTCGGCATCGGAGCATCAGTAGTAGCAAGCGTCCACCTCGCACGCGGCAATGTAAAAGCTGCCAATATCAACATAACGCAGGCCTTCACCGTTTCACTGTTGCTATTGCTGCTCATTACCGCAAGCGTAGGCATTTTTCATGCACAGACAATTCGCCTGTTGGGCGGCACGGAGGTGCTTATGCCTTACGCAAGGCAATATCTGTTATTTCTGCTGCCCGGCTTTCCTTTCCTGTTACTCCAAAGCATCGGGTTGATGCTAATCCGCCTCGACGGTTCGCCGCGCTATGCCATGATGTGCAACGTCATACCGGCATTGCTCAACCTGATTCTCGATTATCTTTTCGTATTTCCATTCGGCTGGGGTGTAGGAGGTGCAGCATTGGCCACGACACTGGGATGCGTAGCGGGCGGAATAATGGTTGTATGGTATTTCCTGCGCCGTACACAAACGCTACAACTCTATCGGTTGAAATTTTCACCAACCAGCCTGCGTCTGACCGTACGCAATGTAGGCTATATGACGAAAATCGGCGCTTCAGCCTTTCTTACCGAAGCTGCCATGTCAGTGATGATGCTCACAGGCAACTACGTTTTTATCGGACTATTAGGTGAAGAAGGAGTAGCGGCTTTCAGCATCGCATGCTACCTCTTTCCACTGGTCTTCATGATCAATAATGCCGTAGCACAATCCGCCCAGCCCATTATCAGTTTCAATCATGGGGCAGGCAATGTATTGCGCGTCAGAAAAGCCCTACGCACAAGCCTTTTGGCAAGCCTTGTGTGTGGCATACTCGCCACGACACTACTCTGCTTCTTTACCTCCCCCATCGTCAATCTCTTTCTAACTCCCGAATATCCGGCACACGACATCGCAGCACGTGGCATACCGCTATTCGCCTCATGCGCCCTGTTCTTCGCCCTCAACATTGCCTTTATCGGCTATTATCAAAGTACTGAACGTGCCATGCGTGCCACGATCTACACACTCCTACGCGGCATCGCACTCCTTGTACCCGCTTTCCTCATACTCCCCATGCTGTGGGGCGAAACAGGAGCATGGCTCGCCATCCCCTGCGCCGAAGTTCTGACACTGGCTGTCATTGCAATGGATTTCGCTATACAACAGCAAAAGAAACAAACAATGAAATAATATGAACCCTAGAGACTTTCGTGATTTAGTGTACTATATCGTCCGACAAATTCCTGTCGGTCGGGTACTTTCCTATGGTCGGATTGCTGCACTAACCGGTTACCCCAACCATGCTCGACATGTTGGGCATATTTTACGTGATGTTCCCCCCGAAATACAATTGCCTTGTCATCGGGTAGTAAACACAACCGGTCGTATCGCACCCTTCTGGCCGCAACAAAAGAACCTTCTATTGGCAGAAGGCGTGCTTTTCAAATCAGAAATGTGCGTAGACATGCACCAGTGTGCTTGGAAAGAAGAAGAAATTATGACCTATACACCGGACAAAAGCACCGCAACCATTCATACAGACTGTCAATATAAAGGTAGTTCGGAACACCCGATGGAACTTTATATGCGTTTTCGGGAACACAAACCCTCTATAGATTCCTTGCAGGAACGCTCCAAGCTCAAAGGAAAAGGCTGATAAAAGGATTATTCATTTTTCACCAACTCGTAAATATGGGCTTCCTCCCCAACAATCCACACCAAGTCCCCGACCTCAAATACGGTATCGGCACACGGGTTACGCAAAGAGTTCACCCCCCGCTCCAATCCAACAATAAGACACTTATAGCATTTTCTGATTCCCGATTCTCCGATTGTCTTCCCTTTAAACGCCGAGTTTTCATCAATCACGAACTGCCGGAGACTTACTCCACTTTGGCTGAGATCGGAGTCTTCAACAGACATAATCTGCTCTTTCAGATAATTCGTAAAAGCCAGCAATTGTTCATCACTACCGATAACCTGTATCCGGTCATACGGATACAAACGTTCTTCTCCTCCCGGAATGTTCAGACACAAGTTTCCCCTGAATATGGCTACAACATGTACATCGAACTGAGTTTTCAATGCCAGTTCTGCCAATGTTTTTCCCACCAGTAAAGATTCAACGGGTATTTCGAAATCCGCCATATGCAGGTCTCGTGCCAACAGATTCGTTACAAAACGGGGTACAATTTTCCGCGATTCATGAGCCTGAATGTCCCGGATATTAAAATTCCTCAAAAAACGGCGTTCTATCAATATCGATTGTTTTTTCAGATAGCGGGAATAAATCATTCCCCCCACAATCAGCACCGCAATCCCGATTAAAAGCCCCACCGATATTTTTAATAATGTCGAAATGACGAACATGACGAAGACAACTGCCAATACGAAACGGAACACAATAAGCGAGATAAGATAGCCCCGGTTAAACCGTCCGTCATTCCAGAGCGTCTGAAATTCTTCAGAATGGTTTTTCTTCGCCACAATAGCCCGCAGAAAAGGAGAAATGGCCAGCAGGATAATCACGGCACTGACAACAGAGCCCCATATTCCGGGGATATACTGACGCAGGAAAGGGACCAGCAAACTGAATGCCAATATTAATTCTGCGACAACAATGACTGAATATACCACCACAATACGCAACAAGGCCAATAATAACTTCCGCCAGTTGCTCTCCTGGTTCATCAACTGTACGCCCGAAGCATTGCGCTGCAACATTTTTTTCCATATCGGAGGCAAATGTTTTTCTACACAAGAATAAGCCGGTTCCGCCAAACGTATCATGTAAGGAGTCAGAAAGGTAGTAATAACCGAAACCGCCACCACTATCGGATACAAATATCCCTCCGTCACATGCAAAGAGAGCCCTAATGAGGCGATAATGAAAGCAAATTCACCGATTTGAGGTAGGCAAAAACCACATTGCATAGCCACTTTCAGCGGCTGACCGGACAAAACGACACCGAACATCCCTAGAAACGTCTGACCTGCCAAAATAGTAAAAGTAATCAGCAATATCGGTCCGATATATTCCACTATCATCTCCGGGTCGACCATCATCCCGACCGATACGAAAAAGATGGCGGCAAACAGGTCTTTTACCGGTTTTACGACATGAATGATTTTCTCCGCCTCTATGGTTTCCGCCAATATGGAGCCCATGACAAAAGCCCCCAATGCCGAAGAGAAGCCGACCTGCGTGGCCAGTATCACCATCAGCAGACACAATCCCAAAGCGACGATCAGCATAGTTTCATCGTTCATCAGGAGTTTAGTGCGCTTAAAGAAAGTCGGTATCACGTATATTCCGACGATGAACCACAGCATCAGGAAGAAAACCAGCTTGGCGATGCTGTAAACCATCTCGGTGCCTTCAAAATTGTTTTTTACCGCCATAGTGGAAAGCAACACCATTAATACGATGGCCACCAGATCTTCAATAACCAGTATTCCCAAGACCAAACCAGAAAACCGCTGCGTCCTCAACCCCAAATCCTCCAACGCCTTGTAGATTATGGAAGTGGAAGACATGGCAAGCATTCCACCTAAAAAAATACAATCCATCCGTTTCCAGCCCATAACGGAACCGGCCAGCGTCCCTAATATGACCATGCCCACGATGATGGTTATCGCGGCAATGACGGCGGGACCTCCGACTTTCATCAGCTTTTTGAAACTGAAATCCAGTCCCAGGGCAAACAGCAGGAAGACGACCCCGATATCCGCCCAAGTCTGAATATTGGCCGTATCCATGACCGTCGGGACCAATGTAATATGCGGTCCGGCAATGAAACCCGCCACAATGTATCCCAATACTAGCGGTTGCTTTAATTTTTTGAACAGGAGTGTAGTTAGCCCGGCAGCAATCAGAATCAAAGCCAGGTCTGAAATCAATGTCGGAAGATGTGACATACCCAATCTTTACATTTAGCCGTTTATTTTTCCCTGATTAAATTTATTTTGCAAAAATAATCTTTTCTGATAAACAGTATTACCTCTTTTTCACTTTTTCCATTATTATAGAAAACTTTGATTGCACACCTGAAAGTGAGATTCTACCTGCCGGTACCCCCACGATAATGTACAGGTTGTTCCGATAGGATGTCTTAAAAATTAAGACACCGCACTTCAGCAGATTGAACGGCACATCCTCTTATAGATACTGCCGTTATACTTCCGTTACATCTCCGTATTATCTCCGTTCTGGAACGGAGATAATACGGAAGTAATTCGTTTTTATAGCTGGCATATCTTTAAGAAAAAATATATGTCCCCCTTCATTGATTCGCTTTTCAGATAATCTTCCGGGATGGTGGAGGCACTTCCGTCACGTTTGGCAAAATAGTGCGGAGACATGATTTCTACACCTGCTTCGTTTATGGATGGCGCAAGTAGCCAAAGAACGATTAGACCATAACTCATTCAGAGGTATAGTTTCAATGGCTATAGGAAAGCCAAACGAGGAGTAAAATTTAGGATAACTCATTCCTAACAGGTATATTTGTAACAATCAAAAGCCGGGTGATATGACAAAACAGAATGCAATAAAAGTCTTTGAAGAAAAGAAAGTCCGTACCGTATGGGATAGTGATAAAGAAGAATGGTATTTCTCTATTGTGGATGTGATAGCAGTATTAACTGATAGTCCTAATCCAAGGAAATATTGGAGTGTGCTAAAAACTCGCTTAAAAAAAGAAGGAAGTGAGTTGACTACAAATTGTAGTCAACTGAAAATGCCTTCCTCGGATGGAAAATATTACAAAACAGATGTCGCTGATACAGAGCAGTTATTTCGGTTGATACAATCCATCCCTTCTCCTAAAGCAGAGCCCTTTAAATTATGGATGGCGCAAGTAACCAAGGAACGCCTTGACCAAATGCAAGACCCCGAATTGTCTATTCAGCAGGCTATGATGGATTACAAACGGTTGGGATATTCCGACAATTGGATTAATCAAAGAATTAAAAGCATAGAAATCCGCAAGGACTTAACACGGCACGGGCTACAGGAAGGTGTACAATTTGCCACCTTAACAGACATCATCTATAAAACATGGGCTGGAAAAACGGCAAAGGAATACAAACAGTTCAAAGGCTTGAAGAAAGAAAATCTCCGCGATAACATGACTAATAAGGAATTAGTATTAAACATGCTCGCTGAACTTTCTACAAAAGAAATATCTGAAGTACAAAATCCAAAATCTTTTGATGAACATATAGATGTTGCTCGTAGAGGCGGAAATGTGGCAAAAGAAGCTCGAATAAAATTAGAACAAGAGACGGGGAAATCTGTTGTTACTCCTCTAAACGCAAAAGATATATTAGGATTACAAAGCGGAGAAGTGGAAGATGTGGATTTAGATAGTGAAGAAGCAAAATAACAATATCAAAAAATCATATAGAGGGAGTCGAAATGGCTCCCTCTATCTATATATACAAAATAATCCGTGAAATAGAGCCGTATAGGGATTATACCTCATCACTCCAATAGTTTTTATTACTGAATAAATATATCGCCTTATAAAAGCCAATAGAAGGATAAAAACGTGATGAGGAAAGATGAGGCGGTTCGATAATCAAAATTATCCTATCTCATAAGAAATGAGCATAGGGAGTATATAGCAATATAAACAATGATGTCATCGTATGATAAGATTATGATTGGTACATGACAATAAAGAAAAAAGAGATAGAAATAAAGATTTAACATACTACCAATAGAAAAAATCAGTGTTCACAAACACGACAAATCTTAATGTCTCATATCTTTACAAACATAGCTCCCTAAATCAACCCTATTCCCATATATCACTGATTTTCTTCCGTATCCTTTTTTTAATTAGGGGAATTCCCTACATTTGTCAAGCCTTTCAAGGCTAATTTTTATCGAAAAGAAGTGCCTTTTCCTGTTAAAGTCGCCAATTTTAACTACATACAAGGCACAAGTCAATCCATATTATTGTGGGTTGTCTATTTGCGTGTATTCAGGCGTTTGGCGATGCCTAACTAAGATGCGGACAGCAGCCCGCTTCTTTTATTTAATTACTTTTCCTTTTTGGCTGCAGAGGATGCCAAATAATTAAATATGGAAAAGCCTGAAAACAGACTTTACAGCTACAAAATGGCACGTGACACTGGCTTTGCTCCCAATCCCTATTTTGGAGTACTGACACTGGCTACGTGCAAAGAGAATCTAAGACGGATTATACAACCCGAAAACTGGATTGCAGGCTGGACGTCTAAAAGTCTTAAAAAGTATTCTACTGACATCGGGAAAGAACGATTAGTCTATTTAGCTAAGGTTAGTAAGAAACTGACCTATGCGGAATATTGGGAACACTATAAAGAAAAACGTCCCGTTTTGAAAAATACCGATGATAAGGCTTATTACGGTGACAACATCTATGAGCCTACCAATGGGTGCATTCCCAACCCGCAACAACCCAATACTTTCATTTTACACCCCAATAGCAGCAATAAAACCGAGGAGAAGAAAGTCAAGGATTTGAGAGGTGAATATGTATTGGTATGCGAAGAGTTTTACTATTTCGGTGCTGCGGATTCTTTGGAGGTGCCTGCAAATATTCGTCCGAATATTCCAAAAGCACAAACAAGGTATGGAGAAATTACGGAAGACGCGTCCATATTTATAAATTACGTCAGACAGTGTGCTAAACAGTGTCAAAAAACAAGTAGTAACAATCACAATTAATTTTTAGATATGAGACACATCTATTTTTTGATTTTCCTACCATTGTTGTTATTGGCAGGAATAGGATGCAGCAAAGACAAAAGCATAGAAGAGCCCGACGAGCCAGATGTTCCGGTGACGCCGGTAGCTGTCACGCTGGAATTGTCCGACGCGGATTTGGTTTTTGATGCGGAGGGCGGACAGAAGACATTTACCATTACGAGCAATGCGGAGTGGACGATTACCAACGAGAGCGAGTGGTGTACGACGGATGTTACTTCCGGAACGGGCAACCGGACGGTGACGGTCACTTCCCAAACTTACGGGGAATTGGAAGACCGCAACATGAATTTAACCGTCAAAGCAGGTGATAAGAGCCAAGTACTGGAAGTGACACAAAAAGGCAAGGATGCCATTATTCTCGATAAAGCGAAATTCGAGGTTGCGCAAGGAGGGGGCGATTTGGCTATCAAGGTGAGAAGCAATGTGACATACGAAGTGGTTATCCCCGAATTTTGCAATTCCTGGATACAGCCGGCTCCGGAAACGCGGTCAGAGATAAGCGATACGACCTACCGTTTCATCATCGCAGGGAATGAAGACGAGGACTCCCGAACGGGATACATCATCTTCTCCGCCGCTTCACTGCAAGACACTGTACGCATCTATCAGACGCAAAAAGACCAATTGGTGCTGACGCAAACGAAATATAACCTGTCTGCAAACGATACGACCATCGTAGTGGAATTGAAAACCAACGTAGACTATGAAGTCAGCATCGTGGGAGATGACATTTCGTGGATTAGCCGGATAGAAACGAGAGCCAGCCGCGTAGACCGCCTGCTGTTTCACATCGATGAAAACACCACCGACGTCCTCCGCAGTGCCAAGATTGCCGTACAGGATAAAAACGGCATACTCTCCGATACGGTCTATATTCAGCAATCTAATACAAATAATTTCGATAACCCAAACATTACAAAGTATTTTGACCCCGAATTTGCAAAAGTATTGAAAAATAAAGGGTATATTCCTGACGCCTCTTACATTACATTGGCTGATGTGAAAAACATCAATACATTGAGTATAAACGGAAGTTATGATAGTTGGTATGCGGGAGGAAAAGGTTTGACCTCTCTGGCTGGAATAGAATACTTTGAATCTTTAACTAATTTGGATTGTTCTTGTAATCAACTCGCGTCCTTGAATGTAAGCGGATGTACAGCGTTGACAAGATTGGTTTGCGATAATAATCAACTGACATCCTTAAATCTAAATAGATGTACTGCGTTGACTACGGTATGGTGCACTGATAATCAACTAACTTCCTTAGATGTAAGTAAGAATACAGCGTTGACAAACTTAGGTTGCTCTCTTAATCAATTGACGTCCTTAGATGTAAGTGAATGTACTGCGTTGACAGGCTTGTCTTGCTCTGTGAATCAATTGACTTCCTTAGACGTAAGTAAGAATACAGCGTTGACCTATTTGAATTGCAATGATAATCAACTGACTTCCTTAGATGTAAGTAAGAATACTGCGTTGACAAGTTTGTCTTGCTATAATAATCAACTGACCTCATTAGATGTAAATGGATATACTGCGTTGACCTATTTAGATTGCGCTAGTAATCAACTGACCTTCTTAGATATAAATGGATGTACTGCGTTGGCTTACTTGTATTTCGGTACTAATCAACTGACTTCCTTAAATCTAAGTGGATATACTACGTTGACCAGCTTGAATTGCTATAATAATCAACTGACCTCCTTAAATCTAAATGGATGTACTGCGTTGACAGGCTTGAATTGCTCTTTTAATCAACTGACCAACTTAAATCTAAATGAATGTACCACGTTGACTAGCTTGACTTGCTCTTTTAATCAACTGACCGACTTGGATGTAAGTAAGAATACTGCATTGACTCACTTGTCTTGCTTTAATAATCAACTGACTTCCTTAGATGCAAGCAGATGTACAGCGTTGACCTATTTAGATTGCGCTAGTAATCAACTGACCTTCTTAGATATAAGTGGATGTACTGCGTTGACTACGGTATGGTGCCATAACAATCCCGGAGACGAAATAAGTCTTTTTCCCGTAACAGCATGGTTTGATAATAATAATATTCCTAAAGCTATAAAAAACAATAAAAAAAGTTGGGATTACAATGGCAAAACCATTACCATAGATTTCCGCAAAGCGGAATAACTTTTAGAGGGGTATCTCTGGGATAACCGGGGATTCCCCTATCCTATAAATAACACCATCCTACCCTATCTGCGGATAGAAATTGGATAGTAGAACATTAGATTGGCAAAAATAATTTCTTAATTCTGTCTACTTGATTGTCTGAAAAATAAATTAAAAATCTTGAAGTTTAGCCGGACTTAGTTCCGGCTTTTCTTTTGGAAAGAAAAAGACACAGGGAAGTATAAAAAGGATGGTATATCCCTATTGAGTAAATTTGCTCTATAATATTAATAATTAGAGCTATGAAACAGAATAATGAATCCAACACTCAGGAAAATCTTGTAACTGGAGATAATAACCAGCTACAATTTTCATCGGCTGTAAGAATGTTTGAGACTGCTATAACCGATGAAGAAGTAAACGAAGCATTAAAACAAATCAATGAATTAGCTGAAAACAATAATCCAAAAGCACAAAACTTTATGGGGTGGCTATATTATGAGGGGGAACTATTCCAACAAGACTACAAAAAAGCATTCACGTTATTCTCTAAATCTGCACAATCACAATATACAGATGCCTTGTTTATGCTGGGGGTCATGTGTAATAAAGGGCAGGGAATTAATAAAGATGAAAAACGGGGATTCCATTATTTTAAGCTGGCTGCTGATAAAGGAGATGAATATGCCCTATTCAATATCGGTATCCATTACTATAACGGATACGGAATAAAAAAAGACTTACAAAAGGCATTTGAGTACTTCCACTTGGCAGCACAACAAGGTATTGCCGAGGCACAGCTCAATGTGGGATTCCTGTATCATTATGGACAAGGCGTGGAACAAAACTACGAGGAAGCGGCACGGTGGTATGAAAAAGCAATGAAACAAGGAAAAGAAGAAGCTGCCTTTAAATTAGCATTGATTACCCCTAAACTACATAAAGCCGGGTAAGCATACAAACAAATACCAAATGAATTTCGCATTATAAATTGAGATTTATTCGCATTAAGTTTCCCGAAAACCTTAATAAAACCTTAATCGAAGCAATAAAAAAGAGGTTAGACTTGTTATCTAACCTCTTGATTTTCAATTGTCGGGGTGACTGGATTCGAACCAGCGACCACACGCCCCCCAGACGTGTACTCTACCGGACTGAGCTACGCCCCGATGTGAGTTTACGGCTGCAAATGTATAGAAAAAAATTAAATAATAAACTATTCTCACTTCAAAAATAATCGCAATTATCTATTTATCCCCCCACCTATCAAATAATCTCCCCGATAGAATGCCACTGGCTGACCGGAAGCAACAGCCCACGCAGGGGACTGCAAACGGACAGATATCGTATTTTCCGATTGGCGTTCCAATACGGCAAAGCCTTCCGGATTCAATCCCAAACCCCGCACTTTTACAGATATATCTTGCGCTCCAACATCTTTCCAATTTACCATATTTACCCGCATGACGCACAAAGTATCCACATACAAATCCGATTTATCCGCCGCTACGATACAATTGTTTTCCACATCAATTGCCTTTACATAAAGGGGATGCCCATTACGCAAAGGCATATCTCTTTTCTGCCCCACCGTATAATTCAAAAGCCCCGCATGCCGCCCGATGACATGCCCTGCCTGGTCTACAATATCACCCATTCCTCCAATAGTGGATTCTTCCACATGCCGACCTATAAATTCCCGATAATCTTTCCCTTCTAAAAAACAGATGCCCATACTCTCCTTTTTACGACTGACCTCCGAGAAGCCGTTTGACTCTGCATACGCCTTTACCTCCGCTTTCGTACAAGCCCCCAAAGGCGTCAAGGAACGAGCCAACACGTTCTGTTTTAATCCCCATAAAAAATAAGACTGGTCCTTTTGCGAGTCTCTGCCCTTTCGGATATACCAACCAGTATCCTTTTGTTCCACATGCACATAATGTCCCGTTGCCACCCTTTGTATGCCGAGACTATCCGCTGCCGCAACCAGTAAATTCCACTTGACGGTTGCATTACAAAACGTACACGGATTAGGCGTACGCCCTATAAGGTATTCATTTACGAAAGGCGTGACCACTTCTTTCCGAAAGACTTTTTCCCCGTCATACGTGACAAAATCAATATTCAATTGACGGCACAATCGGGCAACCTCTTCCCCACTATCATTATTCCACAATTGCAAGTACACACCTATCACCCGATACCCTTGTTGCTTTAACATCAAGGCAGTAACTAAACTATCTACTCCCCCGCTTAATCCGACAGCAACCGTCTCACACATGTCAGGCAAAAAACAGATAAGCAATAACAATGGCCGCAACAATACCGACAAAATCAGCTATCAAGCCGCAAGGCACGGCGTAACGCGTATTTTTAATCCCTACAGCCCCAAAATAAACGGCAATAATATAAAACGTGGTATCCGTCGCTCCCTGAAATGTAGAAGCCAAACGCCCCACAAAAGAATCCGCCCCGTAAGTAGTCATAGTATCTATCATCATTCCCCGGGCACCGCTTCCGCTCAATGGCTTCATTAGTGCGGTCGGCAGTGCCTTCACAAACTCTGCGTCAAATCCCAAGAATGCAACAAAATGCTCTATACCGGATATCAATACATCCATTCCCCCGGAAGCCCGGAAAACACCCACCGCCACTAATATGGCAACAAGATACGGTATAATCCTGACCGCTACCGAGAAACCCTCCTTCGCCCCGTCAATAAAAGCATTGTACACATTTATCCTTTTCAGTGCCGCCATTGCGATAAAAAGAATTATAATCGAAAAGAGAATAATATGACTTGCCACACCAGAAACTACCGTTACCATCTCCTTGTCCAGCATCGAAAAATACCAGATAACCCCGCTAATCAGCAACGTCATGCCACCTAAATAAGCCAGAATAACTCTATCCCACAAATTAATCCGCTGATAAACAGCCACCGCTATCAAACCCGCTAACGTAGAAAAATAAGTGGCCAACAATATCGGGATAAATATATCCGTCGGATTCAGCGCCCCCAATTGCGCCCGGTACACCATAATCGAAACCGGAACCAACGTCAGCCCCGAAGTATTCAGCACAAGAAACATAATCTGCGCATTGCTGGCTGTATCCTTGTGACGGTTATACTCCTGCATCTCCCCCATCGCCTTAAGCCCCATCGGCGTAGCGGCATTATCCAACCCTAACATGTTTGCGGCAAGATTCATCATAATAGAACCGTAAGCAGGACTATCCGTCGGTAATTCCGGAAAAAGCCGTTTAAAAAAAGGATGTATCAATCTCGACATCACATGAACAGCACCACCCCGCTCTCCGATTTTCATAATCCCCATCCACAACGTCAAAACCCCTGTCAAGCCCAAAGAAATTTCAAAACCGGTTTTCGACATATCAAATGTCGATTTTATCATAGCACTGAAAACTTCCGTATCCCCATCGACAATCAATTTGAACAATGCCAATAAAAAAGCGGCACCAAAGAAAAATATCCAAATATAATTCAGTACCATACCACAAAACGTTACAGAACCGCTTTAAACGTATTTTGCAACAACGAGACAATTGTCATCGGTCCCACACCACCAGGCACCGGTGTAATATAGGAACATTTCGGTGCAACATGTTCAAAATCCACATCTCCGACTAACTTAAATCCCGACTTCGTTTTATCCGAAGGTACCCGGTGAATCCCCACATCAACCACCACCGCTCCTTCTTTTACCATATCCGCCGTTACGAAGTGGGGTTTTCCCAAAGCAACAATTAATATATCTGCCTGGCGCGTAATCTCCTGTATATTCTGCGTTCGGCTGTGACATATCGTCACAGTACAATCCGCATGCGCATCCTTACGCGACATCAGTATCGCCATCGGCGTACCGACAATATTGCTCCGCCCGATTACCACGCAATGCTTACCCTTCGTCTCTATATCATAACGGGTCAGCAATTCGACAATTCCCGCCGGAGTCGCCGGCAGATAAGTAGGCAGTCCGGCAACCATCTTGCCGACATTAAATGGATGGAACCCATCCACATCCTTATTCGGATCTACCGCCAATAAAATCCGTTCCTCCGAAATATGAGTAGGCAAAGGCAACTGCACAATATACCCGTCTACATCCGCATCCGCATTCAATTTATCTACCACTTCCAGCAATTGCTCTTCGGTCATATCGGCAGAAAAACGCATTTCCGTACTTTTGAAACCGACCTCCTTGCACGATTTTACCTTACTTGCAACATACGTCTCGCTTGCCGGGTCATTTCCCACCAACACAGCAACCAAATGAGGAATTTTCTTCCCTGCCTGTTTTAGTTCCGCCACTTTATCCGCAAGTTCCTGCTTAATTTCCGCCGCTATCTTTTTTCCGTCGAGTAACTCCATAATTGCCTCCTTCCTTATATATCCATAACTCTTTTTTCGTATTATCTTCTCATTCCTTTCATACCTCGCAACATCTTGCCCCCTCCCGATAACATCTTCATCATCTTCTTCGATTCCTCAAACTGCTTCAACAACCGATTAACATCCTGCACCGTTGTACCACTTCCTTCTGCAATACGTTTCCTCCGGGAACCGTTGATAATCTCTGGAGATTCACGTTCCGCTGGTGTCATCGAATGGATAATCGCTTCCACGCCTTTAAAAGCGTCGTCATCTATATCCACATTCTTCAGTGCCTTCCCCACTCCCGGAATCATCGAAGCCAAATCTTTAATATTACCCATCCGCTTAATTTGCTGGATTTGCGACAGGAAATCATTAAAATTAAACTGATTCTTGGACAACTTCCGTTGCAACTTCTTCGCCTCCTCCGCATCAAACTGTTCCTGCGCTTTTTCCACCAACGACACAATATCACCCATTCCCAAAATCCTGTCCGCCATACGCTCCGGATGGAAAGCATCTATCGCCTCCATTTTTTCTCCCGTACCGACAAATTTAATCGGTTTATTAACCACCGTACGGATAGACAAAGCGGCACCGCCTCGCGTATCACCATCCAACTTGGTCAATATCACGCCGTCAAAATCAAGACGGTCATTAAACTCCTTCGCTGTATTCACCGCATCCTGCCCGGTCATTGAATCAACCACAAACAACGTTTCATCCGGTTCCACCGCCTTCTTCAGGGCAGCAATTTCATTCATCATTTCCTCATCCACCGCCAAACGTCCCGCCGTATCGACAATCACCACATCATTTCCATCCGTTTTCGCCTGCCTGATAGCCTCCAAAGCGATTTTCACCGGGTCTTTACAATTCTCATCGCTATATACAGGCACATCGATTTGCTGCCCCAACACCCGCAACTGCTCAATAGCTGCCGGACGATACACATCGCCCGCTACCAGCAACGGCTTTTTTCCCCTCTTATTTTTTAGTAAATTAGCCAGTTTCCCAGAAAAAGTCGTCTTACCCGATCCCTGTAAGCCTGACATCAAAACAACCGCCGGTTTCTTCTTCAAATCAATATCCACATTCTTCCCCCCCATCAATTCCGCCAATTCATCATGCACGATTTTCACCATCATCTGACCCGGTTTCACAGCAGTCAGCACATTCATACCCAACGCCTTTTCTTTTACCTTATTCGTAAAATCCTTGGCAATCTTATAGTTCACGTCGGCATCCAACAACGAGCGTCTCACTTCTTTCAGTGTTTCCGCCACATTTAACTCCGTAATCTTTCCCTGCCCTTTTAACAACTTAAACGAACGTTCCAGCTTGTCCGATAAATTCTCAAACATAATACGATATATTTTTTATTTATAACTCTATTTACATTTATACCCTTTAACGCTTGCCTATGTTCTTTAATACAACAAACGTTTTATCTATCAACGAATTATCTACCACAACCGTAAACTCATTGGTAGAAGAAATAACCTCAGTCAGATTAATACCTTCCCACGAAAGCTCCTTCATGATAGTATAATAAAATCCCGGTTGCAAACTATTTCCTTTAGGCAACTTCAACGTCACTGATGACAAGTCATTTTGCTTGAACAGACACACCTCATTTTTAAAATAGTCTCCTATCACCTCTTCCATCGTATTACTTACCACCAAATTCGTCTCAAACACTCCTTGCACCAACGTATAAAAAATCTCCTCATTCTTCACCAAATTCTTCAATACCTCTATATGGCACTCCAGCAACGTCGCAGAATTTTTAAACGTATAGTCGCACAAATTACTACGCAAAATAATATCTCCCATATTATTCAGCAACTTATTCAGTTGCATCTGTTCCCGAACTTGTAAATAAGGTGCCAGACGATTCAAAGACATCACGATTGCACCCGTATTAATCTCTTTTTGCAATATTCTTTCCACCTCCGGCTGCAACTGCCGTGCCAATGCCGACACATTGATAATGCCGGCAGCCAAAGCCTCCGACAAATAAGGACGATGTTTTACGATATCTTCAACAGCATGTGAAATACTTACCATATCTCTTGTTGTTTAAATTTCAACAAACATACAATATTTCTATAAACTTTGTATACTTTCTCATCACAAATCTACCGCTCAATACAATTTTATCCACTCGTATCCATTTCCCGTCGCCTCCATGTATCGTATGAAATCTTCGGTTTTTATCGCCAGCGAAGCCCGATTGTCATTCGGATGAAAAGAGAGTTTTTCCGCTTTCTTCAAATTCTCATCCCAAAAGACATATACATGATGCTCTGCATCATTCACCAATCCGAAAGGGCTGACAGAGCCAGGATACAAACCCAAATACTTCACCATTCTCTGTTCCGATGCAAAACTCAGCTTCCCCTGTTTCAGCAACTGCTCCAAATCATGAATTGCCAGACTCCGATCACAATGAAAAATTACCAAATAGTGGCGATTACCCTTGTGATTTCGAAAAAACAAATTCTTGCAGTGCGTACTGTCCAATTGTGTCCAATATTGACGTGCAATCTCTATCGTCGGAGCCGGCGGATGCTCAATATAATCAAACTTTATCCCCAGCTTTTCCAAAGTCTCATATACTTTTTCCTGTCCTATCATCGAATCCCAAATTAAAATGTTTCATATCACACCATTTCCCTTGCCAACTATCCCGCTCCTTCAAACGCTTATCCAACTTCGCAACAAACTCATAATTCTTCACGCCCCAGTTGGGAGCGATCAAATACTCCGGAGGAGCCTGGTTCACAAAACGCTCCAGATACACTTCCGGATTCATCCTTTCAATAACATCCGCAATAAAGTCCAAATATTCCTCCAGAGTATACAATCGGAAAAGCAGCGGATTATTCAGATACTCATCCGCCATTCGCGTCCCCCGTATAATTTGCAGTTGATGCAGTTTTAAAATATGAATCGGCAATCGGCTCACCCGTACCGCTCCATCCAGCATGGATTGGGGTGTCTCACCCGGCAACCCGAATATCAGATGCGCGCCGATGTAAATACCCCTATCCGCCGCACTGATTATTGCCCGCTCGGCCTCCTCATAGGTATGTCCCCTGTTTACCTTTGCCAACACGGCATTGTCCGTCGATTCAATACCGAATTCCACACATACATAATATTCCCGCGCCAATTGCTCCAAGTACGCCAAAATCTCTTCATTCATCACATCCGGGCGTGTCGCAATCACGATACCCGCCACCTGGGAATGTGCCAACGCCTCCTCATAACGTTTCCGCAATACGTCCAAAGGCGCATAAGTATTGGAATACGCTTGAAAATAAGCCAGATAACATTGTCCTTTATATTTGGAGTCAAAAAAACGGATTCCTTCATCCAACTGACTGGAAATACTTTCCACCGAACGGCAATAATCTGGATTAAAACTCTCATTATTGCAAAAAGTGCATCCGCCTGTTCCCTTCTTCCCGTCCCGGTTGGGACAGGTAAAACCGGCATCCACGGAAAGTTTCTGCACTCTCACCCCGAATACCTTGCGACAAAATGCGGGAAAATCCCTATACCTTTTCTGACCCTTTGTACCGTTCATAACCATGCGACGAAATAGTGAACAAAGATAACGCAAATCGTATGCAGTTTCAAATTTATTTCATTCACGGTACCATTCTATTAAAATATACTTATCCCCCTTTATTTTTGAGAGGATTTTCTACAAAAAACGAAGTTGTTTTTTTTCATATTGTAACAGAATTTTATTATGTTTGCAAAATTGAAAAAATGATTTACTTTCTTTATCATTCACATTGAATATCAGGATATTGAAAAGAAATAATTTCAACAATTTATAAATCAAATTTAATACTATGAGTACTAAGTACGTTTACACATTCGGAGACGGAAAAGCAGAAGGTAAGGCAGACATGAAAAATCTGCTCGGCGGCAAAGGCGCCAACCTGGCAGAAATGAATTTAATCGGCTTGCCTGTACCGGCAGGTTTTACAATCACGACTGAAGTTTGTACACTTTACAATCAAGAAGGTAAAGAGGCTGTCGTTAAATTAATTGAAAACGATGTTAAAGCCGGTATCGCACACATGGAAAAACTCATGAATGCGAAATTCGGTTCTAAAGGAGAAGCTTTCCCGTTGATGGTATCCGTACGTTCCGGAGCCCGTGTTTCCATGCCGGGTATGATGGATACTGTGTTGAACTTGGGTCTGAATGATGATGCTGTAAAATTGTTGGCAGAAAAGTCAGGCAATGCTCGTTTTGCATGGGACTCTTACCGTCGTTTCATACAGATGTACGGAGATGTGGTAATGGGTGTGGCTGCCGGTAAAGGTGAACACAATCCGTTCGAAGCAGAAATCGACAAACTGAAAGAAGCAAAAAATATCAAACAAGATACAGAGTTTACGGCAGAGGATTTGCAGGTATTGGTTGAAAAATTCAAAAATGTCGTTAAGAAGAAGACCGGAAGGGATTTCCCGACCAATCCCTGGGAGCAATTGTGGGGTGCTATCTGTGCTGTATTTGATTCCTGGATGACGGAACGTGCCGTTCTGTACCGCCAATTGAATCAGATTCCCGAAGAATGGGGTACCGCTGTAAACGTTCAATCTATGGTTTACGGTAATATGGGTAACAATTCCGCTACCGGTGTGGCATTCAGCCGTGACGCCGCTACGGGAGAAGATATTTTCAACGGAGAGTATTTGATTAACGCACAAGGTGAAGACGTTGTGGCTGGTATCCGTACTCCGCAGGAAATTACCATTGAAGGTTCCCGCCGTTGGGCTAAATTACAGGGTGTTTCCGAAGAGGAACGCGCTTCCAAATATCCGTCTCTGGAGGAATCCATGCCGGAAGCTTATGCTGCATTGAATGCCGTACAAGAGAAGTTGGAAGACCACTTCCGCGATATGCAGGATATGGAATTTACCATTCAGGACGGTAAGTTGTGGATGTTGCAAACCCGTAACGGTAAACGTACGGGAGCTGCTATGGTCAAGATGGCTGTAGATATGTTAAATCAAGGCATGATTGACGAAAAAACGGCTTTGTTGCGTCAGGAACCGGCTAAATTGGATGAATTACTTCACCCAGTTTTCAACAAAGAAGCTTTGAAAAAGGCTCATACGATTACGAAAGGTCTTCCGGCTTCTCCGGGTGCAGCCTGCGGTCGTGTCGTATTCTTCGCCGATGAAGCTGAAGAATGGAAAAACAGAGGCGAAAAAGTGGTGTTGGTTCGTTTGGAAACCTCTCCCGAAGATTTACGCGGTATGAACGTTGCCGAAGGTATTTTGACAGCCCGGGGCGGTATGACGTCTCACGCAGCTGTTGTTGCCCGCGGTATGGGTAAATGCTGTGTATCCGGGGCCGGTGATATTACGGTTGATTATGCAAAACGCAAATTCAGCGTAAACGACACTGTGATAAAAGAAGGTGACTGGATTTCTTTGAACGGTTCTACCGGTGAAGTTTATTTGGGTAAAGTGGAAACAGAAGATGCTACCTTGGATAAGGATTTCACAACCATCATGAATTTGGCAGAAAAATATACGCGCATGTTTGTACGCACCAATGCCGATACCCCGAAAGATGCCCGCAAAGCACGCGATTTCGGTGCGAAAGGTGTAGGCCTTTGCCGTACGGAACACATGTTCTTTGAAGGACATCGTATCGATGCGATGCGTGAAATGATTCTTTCCGAAACCGTAGAGGGACGCCGTGATGCACTAAACAAAATTTTACCGATGCAACGGGGGGATTTTGAAGGTATTTTGGAAGCCATGAACGGTTTGGGTGTGACCATCCGTTTGCTTGACCCGCCTTTGCATGAATTTACGCCGAACGAACCGGCTTCACAGCAATATATGGCACACAAATTGGGTATGCCGGTAGAACGCATTAAAGAAAAAGTAGATGCTTTGCATGAATTCAACCCGATGTTGGGTCACCGCGGTTGCCGTTTGGGTGTTACCTATCCGGAAATCACCGAAATGCAGGCCCGTGCAATTATCGAAGCTGCTTGTAATCTGAAACAACGCGGTTTGGATCCCCGTCCGGAAATCATGGTTCCGTTGGTTGGTACTATCAAAGAGTTGAAACAGCAGGCTGACATTATCCGCCGCGTAGCAGCCCAGGTTTTTGAAGAAAAAGGCGTAAAAGTGGAATACAAAGTGGGTACGATGATTGAAATCCCGCGTGCCGCCATTACGGCCGACCAGATTGCAGAAGTAGCTGAATTCTTCTCTTTCGGTACGAACGACTTGACACAGATGACTTTCGGTTACTCTCGTGACGATGCCGGCAAATTCTTACCGGAATACATCAAAAAAGGTATCTTAAAAACCGATCCGTTTGCCGTACTCGACCAAGAAGGCGTCGGCCGTCTGGTTGAAATGGGTGTCAAATTGGGACGCAAGACCAATCCGGATTTGAAAGTAGGTATCTGCGGTGAACACGGTGGAGAACCTTCCTCTGTTATTTTCTGCGATTCAGTTGGAATGAATTACGTAAGCTGCTCACCTTTCCGGGTACCCATCGCTCGCGTAGCTGCCGCACAGGCTGCTATCATGCACGCTAAAAAATAATAACATATTTATTACATGCGATATGAAGAACTTCCCATTCGGGAAGTTCTTTTTTTTTAGAAAATACAAAAAATATATAATAACCGAACATTCGCCCCCTTACTTGCGTTCACCCATCCGAAATTGTACGAATGTCAAGAAAAGGAGTATGAATAAAAAAATAATTAATATTCTTTTGATTTCATGCCTGTTGTGGTTTATCTATTTTATATCCACACTGTTTTTCGTCAGTTTTTTCGATATTTCCGGCTGTTCCATGGAGCCGACACTATACACGGGAGATAATATTATTATCGACCATCCGGTGTTAGGCAGCCGGATTGCCAATCCGCTGGCCGCCTTGAAAGGTGCAGAGGCCCAGACAAGAGAGCGGATTAATCCATTGAAAATCAGACACAATGAGGTAGTCGTTTTTAATTTCCCTTTTACCAGTTCCTGGCAGCAAATCCGCATGAATCTCAATACTTACTATATAAAGCGCTGTATCGGTGTTCCCGGAGATACTGTCGAAATACGGAACGGTTTCTACTTTGTCAATCACAGAAAAGGTGTAGGTCATCAGGAAAATCAACTCCGTCTTTCCCTGCGCTCAAAAGAGTCGTTCGATTTTTCCGAGTATTATACATTTCCTTACAATGCTTTTTTGAAATGGAATATAAAGGAATTCGGCCCCCTGTTTGTTCCCGGCCATAATTCTTATGTTCAACTGACTCCCCTTAATTATATACTCTATAAAAGTCTGATTGAGTGGGAACAAAAAAAGCCTTTGCATTACTTCAATGAGAAAGTATTTCTCGGAGACGAAGAGATTGTCGGCTATCGTTTTATGAAAAACTATTATTTTATGGGAGGCGATCACGTGGAAGATTCCGAAGATTCCCGTTACTGGGGACTGGTTCCCGAAGAATTCATTGTTGGCAAAGCATTATTGATTCTAAAATCCATTGATAATGAGGGGAATTATCGCTGGAACAGATTTTTAAAAAAGATTCCTTCCTGACCTTCCAATGTCTTCCATTTTTTCAACGTAAAAAAAAGTAACAAATTATTTATTTACTATAATTTTTTTCATACTTTTGCACGCGAAAAAAATAAAAGTGCGTTTGAACATTAACAATTAATTTTCATATAAACTTAAAATTTTATTTCTATGGAACTTACAAATTCAGCATGGAAGAATGCGACTTCCAAGATTTTCTTAGGTGTATTACTTTTTTCTTTGTCTAGTATTGCCGGTGGTATTCTTGCAGCTATTCTTGGACTTATCCTTAAAAGTCTGACTTTGATCAGCATTATTGTTTTGATTGCAGGTATTGCAACTATCTTGGGATACGTTTTGTATGTATTGGGCTTAGGAAATTTCAAAAACATATTGGCCGGTGAAGATGCTGCCGCTGTTTCTAAAGTTTGGTTAGCTGCTATTCTGGCTCTTGCAGGATCTGTTATCACTGTTCTTGCCTTTTTGATTCCGGGAGTTGCAATTATCGGTACGATTGCTGCAATTGCCGCTTATGTTTTGAATCTTTTAGGATTTATGGCATTAAAAAATTCTTCAACTTTCCCGGCTTTGGCAAAAGCAGGTGCTAACAAATTATTTTTAGCTTATATACTGTATTTGGTTGGTAGTATTGCTGCTTTCTTTTTACCCTCATTCATTTCAGGTATTATTAACTTGGTTGCTCTTGTAATGATTTTGTTGGGTTGGGCTGCTATTAAAAATGCTAATGTAGAGGCTTAAGCTTTTATTGCAGATATATAAAACGGGAGATAAAATCTCCCGTTTTTTTATTTGTTCGCCTCCGTCACCAAAGTGAATCCCTCTCCGTAACCTGTAACTATTTGCAAAGATTTATCGGGCTTTAGATATTTTCTCAATTTTACCATGTAATTGTCTATTGTTCTCTCTTTCCCGAAGGTCGCTATTCCCCACAATTTTTCGCACAAAAAGGATTTAGATACAACAGTATTCTGTTTTTCACACAGGAATCTCAACAATTTTGCTTCGCTCGGTGTCAATTTAATCTTTTTGCCATTCAAGGTCAAGGAGTAATCCGCATAGGAAAAAGAAGTAATTTCGGACAATATGTGATGTAAATCCTTTCCTATATGACGGGCGATGACATTTAATCTGGCGATAATCTCAGGCGGCTCGCATTCTTTACGAATGTATTCGTCAGCACCCATATCCAAGGCTTTTGCTACAGAGCCACTTCCCGATATTGAGGTGTAGATAACAATCGGGATTGCCGTGTCTACTTCCCGTATAGCCTGGAGTAACTGAAAACCACTCATTCCGGGCATCATGATATCCAACAGGAGTATGTCATAGGAAAAGGTTTTATATTTCTCCCAAGCCTCTTTTCCATTGGATGCAATGTCTACGGCATAGCCCGCCCTCGTGAGCATGTCCCGATTTAATTCGGCTATCATCACTTCATCTTCCGCATACAATATCTTTATTGGTTGTTCCATGGCAGTACCATTATAAACTCACATCCGTTTTCGCTTTTTACCTCCATTTTTCCTTTATGGGCTTTTACTACTTTCCACACATAATGCAATCCCAAACCGAATCCTTTTTGTGCTCCTGTTCCCTGATAATATTTCCGGAAAATTCGGCGCAGTTCTTTTTTCGGTATACCGCGACCATTATCCGCGACGGTAATCCGTATATCTTTGCCGTGCAATCTACATGTTATTTTTATCCGACACTCTTCCGCTGTATATTTTACAGCATTTTCCACCAAATTGGCAATCGCACCCGACAAATGTACAGAATCTGCCTTGAAACCGGATACAGAACTATCACATTCCATGTCTATCTGTTTTCCGCTCAGACTTTTATATTGCCTGATAATTCCCACTATCATCTCCGGAAAATTTATCTCCGATTTTTCCAAATGTATTCCGTACACCCCGACCGAATGAGTCAACAGACGCCGAATACCTTGTCCCATGGTATCCAACCTTCTTTTTAATTCGGTATATAGTTTTTCCTGTTCTTCGGTATACTCGGAAACCGAACGGTTTTTGATTTCGTAGCTCATACGCCTAACAAAATCAACGGGTGATTGCAGGTTATGAAGTACGATGTGCATGAACTCTTCTCTCGCATTGGCGTTTTCTCTTTCCACCCGTACGGCATGAATTAAAAAGCCAATAAAGAATACCAACAAAAGGAATAACACTGCTGTCATCAGAATACGGTCGAATTCATGATACAGAAAATTAATAAACGGGAAATAGTAATAGGCTTCCAAGGTACGTCCCGTCACATATCCCAACGGAACAGGTCCAAAACTAATTTCTTTGCATTTTGCCACCGATAAATTCCCCGACTCATCTATGCTGTTCCCCACGGAATCCCGGATAATTATCTTCAACGGTACCGCATGATAAAGTTCACGAAGGCTATCTTGTATCAATGTGCCCAAGTGAGAGGCTTTCCACTTTGTATTCGAAGCATCATAATATACCCGTTCAAAAATTTCCTTTTCTGTTATCCCTTCTTCAAGCGAATAACAATATTTTTTATCTTCTACCAAAATCGTCAATCTTCTAGTTTCGGATTCAAATGAAATAAGATTTCTACTTTTAGTATAGATAAATCCTAAATTCACATTCAACTTAGGAATACCTTGCTTTATATCCTCTAATATCTTTTCTTCAAACCTCTCTTTCTCTGATTGATACAACCCTTCCAACAACACGAGTTGAAAACACAACACCCCCACAATTCCCACAATAGCAATAATCCAAGTGTATTCTTTTCTCTTTTTCATATAGTTTCCAAGGCTCCCCAATTAATAGATTTTAAGAATTTAAAATAAAAACCATGACATTTTCATGACAATCTAAGCCAATTGCTTCTATTTTTTCCCTATATATTTGCATCGAGTTAAAAGTAATCAATAATTCAAAAGGCATGAAAAAAAGCAAAAGAAAAATAGTATGTATACTTGCCGTTTTAAGTAGTATTATCATTCTTACTGCCATTTTTTCTAACAGCAAGAATTCTTTGAACTCTTCTGATATTTTTACTGTAGAGGCTTTAGCGGGAAGTGAAGAACTTATACCAGGTTGTGAAAGAACTGCTGGATTTTGTATTTATAACGGCATAACTGTTATAGGAGTTGCATACAAAGAATAAACATGAAAAATATTTCATACATATTACTTTCATTCATTTTAGGATTGGGATATGCTTGTTCGTCAGAAGAACAGGAAGTTTCTTATTTTTCCGAAAATGCTCAAACGGAACATTTGGAAGTTGTTGCACCATTTGAGAATTGGGGAATCAGTAATCCGTCTGAAATTGCCAAAAGCAATGGCGTTTTCGCTGTTTCAACTCCTAACGGACAAAATAATATCAGCCTTTTCTCGCTGCATCAAGATGCAAGAATCGACCGCATTACCCGAAGCCGCACAAATGGACAGGCATTTTATACCAGTGCCTTGAGCAGTACCGCCACGGAGGTCTCCGCTTTGAATTTTCAAACAGGACAATTGTTTGTTACTCCCGAAACAGAAAACGGTATGTCGGAAACATATAGCATACAATTACCGGAAGGTGTGCAACACCTGATTGCTGATAAACATGACGATTTTATTATTTCTACCGGATTATATGAAAAGGGACGTTATATGTTGTATTCTTTGGAAAACGGAAGTGCCCGCTATTTTCTATCTTATCCCGGACATCCCGATTATCCCCAACTAGATGAATACAGTAAAAGTGTTTTGTACGCCAGCAGTGTTTTGAAAATAAGACCGGACGGCAAAGCGTTTGTTTGTTCCGATATGCGTAGCGGTATTTTGGATATTTGCGGAATTAACGGAGACCAAATCGAGAGAATAAAATTATTGACATTCTATTTCCCTAAAGTGCATATTTCGGGAAATACACCCAAAAATCTAAAAGTAGCTTATGACAAAAGTACGATTCACGGATTTATGGATATGGCAGTATCAGATCATCGCATTTATGTCCTGTATTCCGGGAAAAGTAAAAAGAAAGACCGTTATCATATCGGATTTTGTCAGACTCTCTTGGTGTTTGACTGGAATGGTCTCCTCATGGATACATATACGCTGGATATTCCGGTAAGTAATATTTGTTACGATAAGAATGAAAATACTTTATATGGAATCGGTCATAATCCGGAAACGGTTTTAGTCAAATTCTCTGTATAAAATATACAGAAAGGAGCAAGTTTGATTGTTTTTGCATCATCATCAACCAAGTCATTCAATCAATGCTTGTCTCCTTTCTTTTTTACTTTTTAATCTAAATTTTCCGACAGTGTTTTTCAAAGTTTATAAATCATTATAAATAAGCATTTTATAAGGCAACATAAAAAGCCTTAAAAAAAGAGGCTCTTTTTGCATCAAAAACATACTCTTTTTGAATAGAAAACCTATCCTTTTTTATTCGGAAACGATAGGTTTAAAATTTAATCGCTGTTTCTATCACTCGATCATCTGCAAAATTCGGTAATGTCACTTTTAATGCAGGATTGGATTCCATTGCCCGTCTAATTGCAAATACAGCCCCTTCATTGCGTGCCCAACTGCGCCGGGATATTCCGTTGTTCACATCCCAGAAAAGCATGTTTTTCAATCTTCTGTCCGCATCTGCACTTCCATCCAATACCATTCCGAATCCGCCGTTTATTACTTCTCCCCAACCTACTCCCCCTCCATTGTGAAGCGATACCCATGTAGCACCGCGGAAAGAATCCCCGATAACGTTCTGTACTGCCATATCCGCAGTAAATTTGGACCCGTCGTAGATATTAGACGTTTCCCGATAGGGAGAATCCGTGCCGGATACATCATGATGATCACGTCCTAAAACAACCGGAGCGGTCAATTCTCCCGAAGCAATAGCTTTATTAAAGGCTTCCGCTATCCTTATCCGCCCCAAAGCGTCCGCATATAAGATGCGAGCCTGTGAACCTACCACCAAGTGGTTTTCTCCGGCAGCTTTAATCCAACGGATGTTGTCATACATCTGCTGCTGTATTTCTTTCGGTGAAGTACTTGCCAGTTCTTCCAATACCTGCGTCGCCAGTTCGTCTGTTTTTGCCAAATCCCGGGGATTACCACTGGTACATACCCAACGGAATGGTCCAAAACCGTAATCGAAGCACATGGGGCCCATGATGTCCTGCACATACGACGGGTATTTGAAATTGCCGTTCGGTTTCAATATATCTGCCCCGGCCCGGGAAGATTCGAGCAAAAAGGCGTTTCCGTAATCAAAGAAATAAGTTCCAAAACGCTCTACACATTTATTAATCGCTGCCACATGCCGTTTTAACGAGTCTTTTACTTTCTGTTTAAATTTTTCCGGCTCTTCCGCCATCATCCGCTTGCTCTCTTCAAAATCCATTCCGACAGGATAATATCCCCCAGCCCACGGATTATGCAATGAGGTCTGGTCAGAGCCTAATTCCACCGCAATATCTTCTTTTGCCAAACGTTCCCACAAATCCACGACATTTCCCTGATAAGCGATGGAAACGACTTCTTTGCCGGCTTTAGCTTTCCGCACCCGATTCATCAATACATCCAAATCATCGATCACCTCATCCACCCAACCTTGTGAGTAGCGTGTGTGTGTTGCTTTGGGGTTGATTTCCGCCGTAATACTTACACATCCAGCAATGTTCCCCGCTTTAGGCTGTGCCCCGGACATTCCTCCCAATCCGGCTGTTACAAATAACTTACCAGCCAGTCCTTCTCCATGTTTGGAAATTTTACGTCCGGCATTCAAAACCGTAATTGTCGTCCCGTGTACGATTCCTTGCGGTCCGATGTACATAAAAGAGCCGGCTGTCATTTGACCGTATTGGGATACCCCCAATGCATTGAAGCGTTCCCAGTCATCCGGTTTAGAATAATTCGGTATGACCATTCCATTGGTTACTACTACCCGCGGTGCGTCTTTGTGGGAAGGAAACAAGCCTAACGGATGTCCGGAATACATGACCAATGTTTGTTCATCTGTCATTTCCGACAAGTATTTCATTGTCAAGCGATATTGTGCCCAATTCTGAAATACGGCACCATTTCCTCCGTAAGTAATCAATTCGTGGGGATGTTGTGCTACCGCTTTATCCAGATTGTTCGTAATCATAAGCATAATGGCTGCCGCCTGTAAGCTCTTATGGGGATAGTCCTGTATGTTACGGGCATACATTTCATAATCGGGACGGAAACGGTACATATAGATTCGTCCGTACTTTTCCAGTTCTTCCGCAAATTCCGGTGCCAAGACAGCATGATGCTCCGGCTTAAAGTACCGTAAGGCATTGCGTAATGCCAATTTTTTCTCTTCTTTGGTTAAAATATCTTTGCGTTTCGGCGCATGATTGATTTCCGTATCATACGGTTTCAAAGGAGGAAGTTCTGCCGGTATTCCTTCTCTGATTGCCTCTTGAAACTTCTGTAATGTCATAATATATATTTTTGCGCTAATTTAATATATTCCCCCGATTTCAGAAATAAGAATCAAAAAATCCCCTATTTTTGTCTTAATAAAAATAATAGACATGGATATAAAAATCGGAGATTTTGTAAGATTCATTTCTGAAAAACTGGAAGGTAAGGTGACAAGCCTAATTGACCGAGATACGGTAAATGTGTATTGTGAAGAATATGGTTTTGAGATTCCGGCAAACATTCATGATTTGGTTGTTATTAAATCCGGACTTAGTAATACAACTGCCATTAACAAAGAAAACACAGAGCCCAGCTCTATTCCTACGGAGGCAAGCAATATGCTGTATCTTGCAATTGTTCCGGAAGATTTTCAAAACCTCACCGATTGCCGTTATGAGTTTCATCTGGTAAATGATACATCACTTATTTGCCTTTATACGATAAACTTCGATTATGAAGAAGGATATTCCGGTATAGCCGCCGGCAATTGTGATTCCGACCATTGTCAGTCCATCGGTACTTATTCCCGGAAAGAAATTGACAGAATCAATGCCATAACCATACAAGCTCTTTTATATCGGAAAGGGAAATATTCACATCAAGCCCCTGTCGAAAGCCGAATAAAAATCGCTCCGGCCTCTTTGCAAAAGAACGGTGCCTATAAGCATGTAAAATGGTTTAACAATATGGCTTTGCTTCGACCATTAGAGGGATTCCAAGAAACAGAAAGGAAATTATATCATTTGTTCCCTGAACCAAAGACTCAAAAAGATAAGACTCTGCCTGTCCAACCTTCCAAGCAACCCGTTAAGAATGTTATAGAGATTGATTTGCACATCCAACAATTACTGGACTCTACCTCCGGTATGGAGAGTAAGGATATTTTGGAATACCAATTGGATGTATTTCGGAAAACATTGGAAGAATACAAATTACGTAAAGGACAGAAAATAGTATTTATTCACGGAAAAGGAGACGGCGTGTTGCGCCAGCGTATTCTATGGGAATTGCAGACACGCTATAAACGTTTCCAACATCAAGACGCATCTTTCAAACAATACGGTTACGGAGCAACAATGGTCACCGTCAAATAAATTTTCTTCTTTATGCTGTTTTATAATTGAGCAAGGTAATGTTCCGCATCAATGGCAGCGCGACATCCCGAACCAGCGGAAGTAATTCCCTGACGATACACAGGGTCCATGACATCCCCCGCAGCAAAAACCCCCGGAACATTGGTCCGTGTCGATTTCCCCTCCGTTACGATATAGCCTTGCTCATCGGTTGTTATGTATTTCTTGAAAACTTCGGTATTAGGTGTATGCCCGATAGCTAAAAAGAAGCCGTCAATTTTAATATCAATTTCTTTTTCTTCGGGAGTACCTATTTTATACAGCAGATGTGCTCCTTCCAAACCCATATCCGTACCGTATAAATCTTTCGTATTATGTTCAAACAATACCTCTATATTGGAAGTATTAAATACACGGTCCTGCATTGCTTTGGAAGCACGCAGATAATTTTTCCGAACTATCAGATAAACTTTCCGACACAATCCCGCCAGATAAGTTGCTTCTTCACAAGCCGTATCCCCTCCCCCGACTACCGCAACGTCTTTCCCTTTATAAAAGAAGCCATCGCAAGTTGCACATGCACTGACGCCAAGCCCTCTGAAACGTTCTTCTGACGGAAGTCCCAAATAACGGGCCGTCGCTCCCGTCGCAATAATAATACTATCCGCTTCCAACTGCTTTTCTCCATCTACCGTCACCCGAAGAGGTTTTACGGAAAAATCAACTTCTGTTACTATTCCGAAACGCATGTCAGTACCAAAACGCTCTGCCTGCCGCCTCATATCTTCCATTAATACCGGGCCTGTCACGCCGTCCGGATAGCCGGGAAAGTTTTCCACTTCGGTTGTCGTGGTCAATTGTCCTCCCATCTGTAATCCTGTATAAAGTACGGGATGCAGGTTTGCCCGAGATGCATAGATTGCCGCTGTATAACCGGCAGGTCCGGAACCTATAATCAAACACCTTACTTTCTCTATTGTATTTTCCCCTTGCATAAACTTAACTTTTTAATTTCCGGCAAATCTATTAAAATATAGAGAAAAAGAAAAACAAGTTCTTCTTTTACTCAACTATTCATTATTCCAATTTTGCAACAGTATAACGATTTACTATTCTTTTTGTTTTTCCGCCAAAATCAATTAAATACAAATAAAAGAAAGACTATTCACAAGAAATATAAATAAATATTTTCCCATAAATAAATTCAAAATGAAGTAATTGCCTGTCCTGTTATTTTCCACTAAATACCCACGTTTGAAAATCTAAATGTTTATTAATTATATTTGTATAGAAGGAGACTTAAACAACATCCAAACTTAAGCTACCCACTGTAAAAATTGGAATATTATTTATTATTTTTCATTTTTTATAAAAAACCTAAAATAATTATGGAATTTCCTGAAAGATTACAAAGCATTATCGAAGAAAGACAAATTTCAAAATACAAAATTGCTAAATCCATTGACATTTCTGCAAGTACGGTATCCAATTATCTCAAAGGAAAAACAAAACCAGATTCCACAAAATTAACAGTACTAAGTAGACTTTTAGGAGTAAATAAAGAATGGCTTCAAAGCGGAGAAGGTTCAAAATATTCTGTTGAGGAAGACGAAGTGAACTACTCAAAATTACTTTATGATCCGGAAGGCAAGCATGTTAATGAAAAATTGATTCTTATTTTAGACCGCCTTACCGAAAGCATGCGAGAACGAGACCAACAAATCAGTATGCTGATTCACAAAATAACAACACCACCAACTCAATAGATATAAAAATTCTCTTTCCCCAAGTTAAGGTGGGTAGCCAATAAAACAAATTCAGGGGCTTCTCGTAAATGTTGGAAATAAAATCACGAAACAATGATTACAAGTATGATGCTCCTATTTATCATCGGGTATGTACTTATCGCACTCGAAAACAAAACCGGAATAAACAAAACCGCCATTGCACTGATACTGTCCATTCTGCTTTGGACTCTTTATATCTCCCTACCTCCCGCCCAAATCATCAACACTGACAAAACCGATTTTCAAAATTACATCACCGAAAAAACCTCTTTAAAACAAGAATCACTCCAAATCCAGTCCCAGGACTTCATTATAAATAACCAGATAATTGATCATCTCGGAGACATTTCCGAAATTCTGCTTTACTTGCTGGGAGCCATGACCATTGTCTCCTTAATAGACGTACACCACGGTTTCAACAACATCACACAAAAAATACACACCCGCAGTAAAAAGAAATTACTATGGCTGGTTTCATTGCTCACATTCTTTCTGTCCGCCATATTGGACAACATGACCACCGCTCTCATCATGGTCACACTATTAAGTAAAATGCTCAACTCTGCCAAAGAAAGATGGCTGTTCGGTAGTATTATTGTCATCGCCGCCAATGCCGGGGGAGCCTGGACTCCTATCGGAGACATCACCACAATCATGCTGTGGATAGGCAACAATATCACCTCCGGACACATTATGCAAACTCTTTTTCTCCCCAGTCTCATATCCTGCCTGATACCCGTATTCATTGCCTCCTTCTCTTTAAAAGGCGAACTAAGCATCGTTACCGCCCCATCAGCAAGTTCCAACGCTACCATTAGCAAAAAGCAACAAAATATTATTCTCTTACTCGGAGTACTGTGCCTCCTTGCCGTACCCGTTTTTAAATCCCTTACCCAACTGCCCCCCTTTGCCGGTATCCTTTTAGCTTTGGGACTCATGTGGATTTACATTGAAATATATTATAACCATCACTCAGAAATACCGATTTCCAACCAATACAGAATACCCCGCGTACTGGAAAAAGTAGACCTCTCCACCATACTCTTTTTCTTCGGCATACTCATGGCCGTCGCCGCTCTAGAAGCCGTCGGTATTCTAACTAACCTTGCCAACTTCCTGAACGTGAAAATCCACAATGTATACTTCATTACGACCATTATCGGATTCCTTTCATCCGTTATTGATAATGTTCCGTTAGTAGCAGCAACCATGGGTATGTATCCGGTCCTCACCCCCGAAGTTGCCACCCACCTGCCCGAAGCTCTCTATATGAGTAATTTTATACAAAACGGCACTTTTTGGGACTTAGTTGCCTATTGCGCCGGAACCGGAGGCAGTATCCTCATCATCGGATCCGCAGCAGGAGTCGTTACAATGAGTATCGAAAAAATAAATTTCCTCTGGTATCTCAAACATATCAGCCCGCTCGCCATACTCGGATTCCTGGCCGGCATCGGAATTTACTACTTGCAGAGCTTTATATGATACAAAGATTTGATTACCTTTGTCGCATTAACACGACAACATGCAAATACCTCTTTCCCAACAACTGCAAGACTTCATCGCACAGCACGAAACAGCATCCACCGATAAACTCCTACTCCATGCCCGCTCCTATCCGGACATCGATATTGTCTTTGCCGTAGACCAAATCATTGCCCGCAAACATATTAAAGAAAAGCTCCCCTTATGGTATCAAAACCGCGGTATCGTATTTCCCAGCCGCCTTGCCGCCGAACAATGCTCCTCCGAAACAACCGCTACTTACAAACAAAATCTTCTCAAAGGTAATACGCTCTGCGACCTTACGGGAGGCTTAGGCGTCGATAGCTGGTTTTTCGCACAGAAAGCCCAGAATGTCACCTATATAGAACGCATGCCTGAGTATTGCCGGGCTGCCACACACAACTTTCACCTATTGGGAACCAATAACATAACTGTCCTCCACGCCGACTGCCGTGACATCGCCCACACATTACAGACGGATACGTTCTACATTGACCCCGCAAGACGCACCGACAGCAACAAACGTCTGTTCGCATTAGCTGACTGCGAACCCAATATAATCCCCCTCAAACAAACACTGCTAACCAACACCCAACGCCTCATCATCAAAATATCCCCTATGGCAGATATCTCGGAAACCCTGCGGCTACTTCCCGAAACAACAGAGATACACATCCTTGCTATAAAAAACGAATGCAAAGAAATACTATTCGTACTGGACCCCTCTCCCCGAACAATACAAATCCATACCGTATCATTCCAAACAAACGAACACCAGTACTTCAGTTTCAACCCGGAAGAAGAAAAAAAAACACCCCTGCAACTGGCAGAAGCACTTGATAGCTACCTTTACGAACCCAATGCCGCCATTCTAAAAAGCGGAGCATTCAAAAGCATAGCCACCCGCTTCCGGCTCTTAAAACTACATCAACACAGCCACCTCTACACCTCTGACACGCCCTGTCCCGAATTTCCCGGCAGAAAATTCAAAATCACAGCCGTTCTCCCTTTCACCGGCAAACTATTAAAGAAACTAAAACACGATATTCCACAAGCCAACATCACTGTACGCAACTTTCCGATGACCGTTGAACAAATACGAAAAACATCAGGAATCGGAGACGGTGGCCACCTCTATCTGTTTGCCACGACAATCGCCAATTCCCGACGTGTTCTGTTAGTATGCGAAAAACTCTGACCTCTGTCTGCTACGACTTCCGTTCAATAAATGTCCTCCGCTTATTATAATTGACATCCTTCTGCTTCTTTATAAAATCAAGCACCGCATCCGTAATCATAATCCCCGTATTCGTTCCTTTCCCTTTCCCGACAAAATCATACGCACTATTTACATAATTACTCAATCCCACCTTATACTTCCGCTGCCCATCCTTCAACTTCTTCCCATTTCTGTCCACAAATACCACATCTACGCCATTCCCCTCCTTATCCTTTAAAATCGTATACCGCCCTTCAGACACAAATAAATCAAGATAACGCTTCTCCGGATTCTTCGTCCCGTTAAAACGGTTTAAAACCAACTCCTTCATCTCCTGCAACGTCAAATCGTGCATTACAATATAATTACTAAACGGTTCTATCTGATACACCATCTCCCTCGTTATATCACCTGCAGGAATAGAATTCAAGCGCACCCCTCCTTTATTATAAAAAACAAAATCACATCCGGCAGCATCACACATCGCATCCGTCACCATCGAAGCCACATCCTCCTTATACTTCAACCCCTTTGACGTCTCACCTATCTTCTCCCGAAACTCCGGACGATTGCAAATCTCCTCCAGCATTTTCTCCACCTCCGCATCCGAAGCACTAATTGTATCCAACTTCACTATATGAAATGACTTATTTACCAACTTCTTCCCCTTAAAATCCAACTTCGTCACCCCTGCATATCTCAAATAAGATCCCGTCTGACTTACCAACACGTCATTAATAACCTTCGAGTCATGTATCAATGTATGGGAATGTCCCCCGATAATCACATCCAACTCAGGCATAATCGTCGCCAATACCGAATCCGCCGTATATCCTAAATGCGTCAATGCAATAAAAACGTCGCACCCCTCCTTCAATCCCCTATTCTCTTCCACAACATCTCCAAAATAACGGAACGTAACATTCTCCACATTCGCCGGATTCGTCGCAGGGATACGCCTTTTCTCATTAATCTCAATCATACTCAAAAAACAAAAACGAATCCCAGCCTTCTCCAATACATAATGTCCCTGCGGTTTCTCCAACACACTCCCCTCCGTCTCCATATTAGCACAAATCACAGGAAAATCCATCTCCTCCAAACGCTCTTTCAGTATCGATTGCCCATAATCAAACTCATGATTTCCGAAAGTCGCCACATCATACCCCACCTTATTCATCAGCATCACCATCGGCTTACCCCGCTCCACCGCATTATCCACATATACATTCCCGGAAATTCGGTCTCCGGCATCCACCACAAGCAGATTCGGATAGATAGCCCGTTGTTGCGCTACAAAAGCCGCAAATTTCGGAAACCGTTCAATCTGCGCATGAATATCATTCGTAGAAATAATAACTACCTCCGTAGAATCAGAGGCTCCACCACAACCAAAAAGGAACACCGTAAACACCAACAGCATTCCCAGATAAAACCTTCTAAATTGCATAATTTTCATTCTCTATTTTTAGCGCCCGAAAATAATAATAAAAAACCAATCTAACGTTAAATCACACCAGATTCAAAACCTTCATCACCCATTCCCGTAACTACCCAAACAATTATAGAAAACAGAAATCTCATGAAACAAAACAACAAACACCTCAAAGACCTACTGAACATACTGGTCATTGCCAGCAGCTTAATCATCATCGTTATCCTCTCCATCGAACTGCTCTCCTCGCACACCGTATTCAGCGAACGATTCATTCTCATCAGCCACCTCATCCTCTGCTCTGTATTCCTGGCAGACTTCTTTTTCCGCTGGTACAGCGACAACTGGAAATTCTCATGGGGTAATCTCTTCCTCCTTCTCATAGCCATACCCTACCTCAATATCGTGTACGCCTGTTCCGACACCATCCCTCATAGTCTTTGGATAGCTCTGCGCATTTTCCCTGTCATCCGGGGTATCTACGGTATTTCCATCATCGTATCATGGATGACCTATAGCAAGATAACTAACCTTTTCGTCACCTACATCGCCATATTATGCACCGTCGTCTACTTCTCAAGCATCATCTTCTACTTCATGGAACACGGTCCCAATCCCATGGTCAAAAATTACTGGGATTCCTTCAATTGGTCACTCATGAACGTAACCACTGTCGGTTCCAATATCTTCGGTGTAACCAAACTCGGACAATCCTTAGCCGTACTCCTCGCAGCCGCCGGCATGATATTCTTCCCCATATTCACCGCCTACGTAACCACCAAATTTCAAGCCAAAAGAAACAACCAGCCCAACCATACCGATACCAACTAACCCCTGTCGCCACATGGAACAAAGTTTTATCGCACTACTGGAAGACAGCATAAAAAAGCATTGGGATCTATCATCCCTCACCGACTACAACGGCATCAGTTACACCTATAAAGATGTCGCCGTTAAAATCGAAAAACTGCATTTATTATTTGAACACTCCGGAATCAAAAAAGGCGATAAAATAGGACTTTGCAGCCGCAATTGCTCACACTGGGCCATTGCTTTCCTCGCGGCCCTAACCTACAAAGCCATTGCCGTACCCATCCTGCATGAATTCAAATCCGACAATATACACCACATCATCAACCACTCCGAAGCACGACTTCTATTCGTAGGAGACGGCAACTGGGCAACTTTAGACCACCAACACATGCCCACCCTCGAAAGCATCATCCGAATGGAAGACTTCACCATAAGGCACACAAAAAAAGCAGAACTAATCACCGCCAGAGAAAAAATAAACGAACTATTTGAACAAAAATTCTCAACCCATTTCACCTGGCAAAACATACGTTATCCACGCGAAAATCCGGAAGACACCGCCCTCATCAACTACACCTCCGGAACTACCAGTGCCTCCAAAGGCGTCATACTTCCTTATCGCAGCATGTGGTCAAACCTCCGCTTTGCCCTTGACAAAATGGGCTACCACCCTGGCGACAGACTTATCGCAATCCTCACGATGGCACACATGTACGGACTCGCTTTTGAATTCATTTACCCATTCGCCAGCGGCTCACAAATCTATTTTCTCAACAAAACACCTTCCCCACGCATCATCTCGGAAGCATTCACCCGCATTCGTCCCCATCTCATCGTCGCCGTTCCCCTCATCATCGAAAAAATCATACGCAAACGCGTACTCCCCCAAATCAACCGCCCTCACATAAAACTACTATTGAAACTCCCCTACATACATAAAAAAATCAAAGCACGCATCCGACAAAAAGTACTCGACGCCTTCGGTGGGCGCTTCAAACTGTTCGCCGTCGGAGGTGCCGCCCTCAACCTTGAAATAGAGACATTCCTCGCCTCCATTCGCTTCCCCTTCACTGTCGGATACGGCATGACCGAATGCGGACCCGGTATCTCTTTCGACAACTGGCAGACATTCCGGCTCGGTTCCTGTGGAAAAGCCATCGACCGCATCGAAATACGCATAGATTCTCCTGACCCGCAAAATACCGTCGGCGAAATAATGGTCAAAGGCACCAACCTCATGAAAGGCTACTACAAAAACATTCAAGCCACCCAAAACGCATTCACCGCCGATGGTTGGTTACACACCGGAGATCTCGGCATACTCGACAGCGACGGATATCTCTACATCAAAGGACGAAGCAAAAACATGATACTCGGCCCTAGCGGACAAAACATCTATCCCGAAGAAATAGAAGACCGACTCAACACCATGCCCTACGTCAGCGAATCCCTCGTCATCGAGCATGACGGCAAACTTATTGCCCTCATCTACCCGGACCTAGAAGCTGCCCAAAACGCAAGGATCACACAAGAAAGCCTTGCCAAACAACTTGACCATAACCGCAAACAACTAAACGAACACCTCCCCGCATACAGCCAAATCACCCGCATACGCATACGCCAGCAGGAATTTGAGAAAACACCTAAAAAAAGCATCAAACGCTACCTATACCAAAAATAAACTTTTAACCGCACCATTTGGCATTCAAAATGAAACCCTTATCTTTGAACAGCTAAATAACTACATATCATGTCTGAAAGCTTCATACAATACATAGAAGAGAGTATCAAAAAAAATTGGAATCTTCCTGCTCTCACCGACTTCAAAGGCGCCACCTCTTCTTACAAAGACGTTGCTCGAAAAATAGAAAAACTACACATACTCTTTGAAGAAAGCGGCATCCGGAAAGGAGACAAAATAGCCCTTTGCAGCCGCAACATGTCCTCTTGGGGAATCGCTTTCCTCGCCACCCTCACTTATGGAGCAGTAGCCGTCCCCATCCTCAACGAATTCAAACCCGACAACATACACCACATCGTTAACCACTCCGAAGCGCACCTCCTATTTGTAGGCGACGTTGTATGGGAAAACCTCGATGAATCCGCCATGCCCGACCTTGACGGCATCCTACGCATAGAGGACTTCTCTCTACGACACTCCAACAAAACCGAACTCACTCAAGCCCGCGAACGCCTCAACGAACTCTTCGGGAAAAAATACCCAGACCGATTCACTGCCGACAACGTCCAATACACCTACGACCAATTGGACGAACTGGCCGTCATCAACTACACATCCGGAACCACCAGCAGCTCCAAAGGAGTCATGCTCACCTACCGGAGCCTCTGGACCAACATGAAATTCGGAATCGAAGTATTGGGACTCAATCCCGGCATTCAAATCGTCAGCATGCTGCCGATGGCACACATGTATGGACTCGCCTTTGAATTCATCTATCAATTCGTCAACGGCACACACATCCACTTTCTGTCCCGTACACCGTCCCCAAAAATCATCGCCGACGCTTTCGCCGAAGTAAAACCCGAACTCATTGTCACCGTCCCCTTAGTCCTTGAAAAAATCATACGCAAAAAAATATTTCCGGCCATCGAAAAGCCACACATGAAACTCCTGATGAACATCCCTATCATCAACGACAAAATCAAAGACACCATCCGGCAAAAACTCATCGACGCACTCGGAGGAAACTTCCAGGAAATCATCATCGGAGGCGCCGCCCTCAATAAAGAAGTCGAAAATTTCCTACGCACCATACACTTCCCCTACACCGTCGGATACGGCATGACCGAATGCGGTCCCCTGCTCAGTTACGACGGTTGGAAAACCTTCAAACAAGGCTCTTGCGGGAAAGCAGCCAACCGCGTCCAATTGCGCATTGACTCCCCCAACCCACAAAACATCGTCGGTGAAATCCTTGCCAAAGGCGACTGCGTCATGACCGGCTACTTCCAAAACCCGGAAGCTACCGCCGCTGCCATAGACAAAGACGGATGGCTCCATACCGGAGACCTTGGTCTCATTGACGCCGACGGCTACCTGTTCATCAAAGGACGAAGCAAAAACATGATACTCGGCCCCAGCGGACAAAACATTTATCCCGAAGAAATAGAAGACCGACTCAACAACATGCAATACGTCACCGAATCCATCGTCATCGAACAACAGGGAAAACTCGTGGCTCTCATATACCCCGACTTCGACAGTCTGCAAGCTGAAAAAATCACGGAAAACCAAATCCCTAACATCATGGAAGAAAACCGCAAAGCCCTTAACCAAACACTTCCCGCATACAGTCAAATCGCACAAATAAAAATATACAACGAAGAATTTGAGAAGACCCCCAAACGCAGCATCAAACGCTTCCTCTATCAACAACCGTAACAAAAACTTATTGCCGTACATTTTGCCTTTTTTAGCGAAAACTTCGTATCTTCGCTGCTCAAAAGCGCAACATTCATGAAAAAAAACATAAACCGCCGCCCGGTTGAAAAAAAACAAACCGAAGCGGCACTCTCTTTCTTAAAAGAACCTCGTACACGTGTCATAACCGGCTTGGCATTATGTCTTTTCGCCTGCTACACATTCTTCGCCCTTTGCGGCTTCTTCCTCACCGGAGGAATAGACCAAAGTTTAGTTGACAAAGGAGCACATCTCATCATCTCCAACCCGGAAATAACAGCACACAACCCCGCGGGAAAACTAGGAGCCTGGTTATCCGACCTACTCATCAACCGCTGGTTCGGCATCTCCTCCTTCCTATTCTGCTACTTACTCATCCTATGCGGAATAAAAATCGCTGGCAGAACCATTACAAATTTTTGGAAAAAAATCATCACCTCTTTTTTCCTCATACTTTGGCTCTCTCTCTTTCTCGGTTACATCGCTGACATAATATACTCATTCTTCCAACTCACCCCAAACTACCTCTATCCGGGAGGAGCACACGGCTACTTCCTCTCCCAATGGTTAAACTCCGTCATCGGTTCCATCGGTACATTTTTCATACTGTTGCTCACACTGGCAACCATCCTCTTCTTCGGATTTGAAAAAACATTCGCCCAGTGCCTGAACTTCTTCAAAAACTTATTCCCGAAAAAACAGACAACAATACAGCAAACCGCTTCGGAAGCCGAAATCGAAACAACGGAAGGAAAGACAGAAGAACATCCCTTCGTTCATGACGAATATGACACAACCACCGACGAAGAAGAATTCAATCCCGTCATCGAAGACATCGACGACGAAAACATCTGCGAAAATCTCAATCCGCAAGAAAAACACGAATTTGACATAGACGAACCCGAGGAACTTCTCAACTACCACGCCAACGAAGAAGAAGAGGAGGAAGAGGCAGCAGTAGAAGAAGAGGAGAACGAAGAAATCCTCATCACCGTCAATCCGGAAAATCCGGAAGAAACCTTACAAAAAAACCTCGAACCCGAAGGAGACTACGACCCCACTCTCGACCTTTCCAACTACCAGTATCCGGCATTAGAACTCCTTGAAGAACACTCCAACGGAACCCCAAAAGTGACACAGGAAGAACTTGACGAAAACAAAAACAAAATCGTCGAAACCCTCCGAAACTATAAAATAGAAATCGTTAAAATCAAAGCCACCATCGGGCCTACCGTCACCCTGTACGAAATCATACCCGCACCAGGTGTAAAAATATCCAAAATCAAAAACCTCGAAGACGACATCGCCCTCAGCCTCGCGGCATTGGGAATCCGTATCATCGCCCCCATACCCGGCGCAGGAACCATCGGAATCGAAGTCCCCAACCAAAATCCGGAAATCGTATCCATGCGGGGCATCATCGCATCCAAAAAATTCCAGGAATCCAAATACGCACTGCCCGTCGCCATCGGACGCACCATATCCAACGAAACATACACCTTCGACCTCGCCAAAATGCCACACCTCCTCGTTGCAGGTGCCACCGGGCAAGGTAAATCCGTCGGACTAAATGCCATCATCACCTCACTGCTTTACAAAAAGCACCCGTCACAACTCAAATTCGTCATGGTCGACCCCAAAAAAGTCGAACTAAGCATCTACTCCGTCATTGAAAAACACTTCCTCGCCAAAATACCGGAAGCCGAAGAAGCCATCATCACCGAGACTACCAAAGTCATCAACACACTCAACTCCCTGTGCATCGAAATGGACAGCCGCTACGACCTGTTAAAAGAAGCACAAGTCAGAAACATAAAAGAATACAACGAAAAATTCGTCAAACGGCACCTCAATCCCAACAAAGGGCATAAATACCTGCCCTACATCGTCGTTGTCGTAGACGAATTTGCCGACCTCATCATGACCGCAGGAAAAGAAGTTGAACAACCCATCGCCCGCATCGCCCAACTCGCCCGAGCCGTCGGCATCCACATGATAATCGCCACTCAGCGCCCCTCCACCAACATCATCACCGGCGTCATCAAAGCCAACTTCCCGGCACGTATCGCCTTCAAAGTTGCCTCCATGATAGACTCCCGCACTATCCTCGACTCCCCCGGAGCTAACCAGCTCATCGGGCGGGGAGACATGCTCATCTCCGTCGGAAGCGAAATGACCCGCGTACAATGCGCCTTCGTAGACACACCCGAAATCGACGCCATCACACATTACATCGCCGAACAACAATCCTACCCGTGCGCCTTTGAACTACCGGAATACATACCCGAAGGAGAAGGCGGAGGCGGAATCTCCGAAGCAGACCTCGGCACCAAAGACCCGCTCTTTGAAGAAGCCGCCCGCATGGTCGTCAATTCACAGCAAGGCTCCACCTCTTCCATACAACGCCGCTTCTCCATAGGCTACAACCGCGCCGGACGAATCATCGACCAACTTGAAGCAGCCGGAATCGTCGGTCCCTTTGAAGGAAGCAAAGCGCGTCAGGTACTCATACCCGACGAATACAGCCTCGAATCATTACTCAATAACATAGGAGACAAATTTTAAACACACACATCATGTTCATTGAACAAGCCTACACCGGAAAAAACAATTGGTACCTGTACCTTTTCACGATACTCGTTGTTTTCTTCATTACACAAATAGGAAGCCTCCCCCTCATGCTATACCTTTTGCATACAAATCCGGAGGCCCTTCAAAATGGACTCATCAATTTTACCGACACCAACTGGGGATTAGCACTCACACTCCTACCCTTCCTCTGCGGATTCTTCGCAATATTCTTCTGCATACAATACTTCCAGCAAAAACAACCCCTCAGCATCGTCACCGGCCGCCCCACATTCAACTGGCAACGTTTCTTCTTCGGTGCAGGTATCTGGGCTGCCATCAGCCTCGTCATCATATTCATCTCTATCTACACCGAAAAAGAAGTCGTATTCCAATTCAACGCCCCGAAATTCGCCGGGCTGCTCATCATCTCACTCCTGCTCCTGCCCTTCCAAACCGCTTTTGAAGAAATCCTGTTCCGGGGCTACCTGCAACAAGGCCTCTTCCTCCTATTCAAATCCAAATGGCTCGCCCTCATCCTCACGGCCATACTCTTCGGACTCATGCACGGAGCCAATCCGGAAGTCGAAAACTTCGGCATGGAAATAGCCCTGCCGCAATACATCGCCATGGGACTGCTACTCGGATACATCGCTTATAAAGACAACGGACTGGAACTTGCCATCGGACTGCATGCGGCAAACAACATCATTGCCTCCGTCGTACTCACATCCGACGCCTCCGCACTCCAGACAAACGCACTGTTCAAAGACCTCAATCCTACGGCATCCCATCTTGACACACTTATACTCATCATGGCAGGAATCCTGTTCATTGCCATTTGCAACCGCAAATACCGGCTCCTGCACGACGAGTTAAAATAAAATCATTACCTTTACGCAAATTCATTTTTAACCAAAAATAAAAAACATGAAAAGAACCGCACTCTTAACACTCGGCCTGCTGCTCATCGGAGCAACCATCGCTACGGCCGAAAGCAAAAAGAAAAAAGAAGAAGAAAAGGAAAAATACGTATTTACCGAACTGAAACGCCTTCCTGCCACTTCCGTCAAATCCCAAGACAGAGCCGGTACCTGCTGGTCATGGTCAACCATCTCTTTCCTCGAATCGGAAATCATGCGTCTCGGCAAAGACTCCGTCAGCCTGTCACCCATGTACGTCGTTTGGAACACCTACGACGGAAAAGCAGACAAATACGTCCGCATGCACGGGCAACTCAACTTCGGACAAGGCGGTGCATCCGCTGATGTTACCTGGGCAATCCAGAACTACGGAATCGTACCGCTGGAAACATACAGCGGACTTAACTACGGAGAAAAAGTACACGCACACGGAGAACTAGACGGCGTACTCAAAGCATACGTAGACGTCATCGTAAAAAACCCGAACCGCAAAGTCAGCACCGCCTGGAGAAAAGGATACGATGCCGTACTTGACGCATACCTCGGAGAAAAACCCGAAAAATTCACTTACAAAGGAAAAGAATACACCCCCATGTCCTTCTACAAAGAAGCTACCGGCCTCAACATGAACGACTATGTGAGCCTTACTTCTTTCACCCATCACCCATTCTACACCCAATTCGCTTTGGAAATACCGGACAATTGGATTGGTGAAATGAGTTACAACCTGCCGTTAGACGAACTCATGGACATTCTTGACAAAGCCATCGACAACGGATACACCTTCGCATGGGGTTCCGACGTCTCTGAAATTGGCTTCCTGCGCGAAGGCATCGCTGTCGTTCCCGACATCGAGAACGTAGAGACCAAAGACGCAGAAATTGCCAAATGGGTAAAAATGAATAAAACGGACAAACAAGCCAAACTCGCTGAAAAGCCCATAGCACAAAAAGAAATCACTCAGGAAATGCGCCAAGAAGCATTCGATAACTACGAAACTACCGACGACCACGGCATGCACGTTGTTGGAAAAGCCGTAGACCAAAACGGAAACAAATACTTCATAGTGAAAAACTCTTGGGGTGACTACAACAAGTACCACGGTTACTTGTATGCCTCCTATCCTTTCGTAGCTTATAAGACAACAACCGTCATGATTCACAAAGACGCGCTTCCGCAAACTCTGAAAGATAAACTCGGCATAAAATAAAAGCAGAAACGTCCGAAAATAGCCAACTACTTTAACAGGAAGAGTTGAAAAGATTGTGACTCTTTTCAACTCTTTTCATTTTCTTCCTGCTGCAAATTGCGGCAAGAAATTGTTTAAAAAAATCTACTTTTCTATATTTGCAGCACTCAAAAATTAAAAACAAATGACCATGAACCAAGCTATTGAAATCAAAGAAAACATATTTTGGATTGGCGTAAATGACCGGAGAACGCATTTGTTTGAGAATTACTGGCCGTTACCCAAAGGCGTCGCTTACAACTCCTATCTCATCGTAGATGAAAAAGTAGCGGTTATTGATACGGTGGAAAGAAGCCGTATGGAAGATTACATAGAAAATCTGGAAAATATTCTGCAAGGCAAGAAAGTCGATTACCTTGTCATCAATCATATGGAGCCCGACCATTCGGGGGCTATCAAAGCTCTGTTGTGCCACTATCCTGACATAACCATTATCGGAAATGCCAAGACGTTCCCGATGCTTCAAAATTACTATGGCATTCACACTCATTTGTTGGAAGTGAAGGAAGGAAACAAGCTTTCTTTGGGGAAACGGGAGTTGCAGTTTTACATGGCGCCGATGCTGCATTGGCCGGAGACGATGGTTACTTATGTCCCCGAAGACAAAGTTCTGTTCAGCGGCGATATTTTCGGTGCATTCGGTACGCTGGACGGCGGTATTTTTGACGACCAGGTTGATTTGGAATATTTAGAGGAAGATATCAGCCGCTATTATTCCAATATTGTCGGAAAATACGGTGTTCCCGCCCAAACGGCTTTGAAGAAGCTGGGCGCACTGCCAGTGGAGACGATTTGTGCTACGCACGGTCCAATTTGGCGCTCACACATCAAGGATATTATCGCGAAGTATGACAAATGGAGTAAATATGAGACGGAACCCGGCGTAGTGATTGCTTTCAGCTCGATGTACGGCCACACGGAGCGTATGGCGGACTGCATTGCCCGTTATCTGACGAAAAAAGGGGTCCGCAAAATCCGGATTCACGATACGTCGAAGACGCATCCGTCTTATATTATCAATGATATTTTCCGATACAAGGGGGTTATCTTGGGTAGTTGCGCTTATAATGGCGGTATTTTCCCGACGATGGAAACTTTGTTGAGTGAATTGGAGAATATGGGTGTCAAGAATCACGTTGTTGGTTTCTTTGCCAATAAGACGTGGGCAGGCGGTGCCGTTCCCCGCTTTAACCAGTTTGCAGAGAAAATCAAATGGGAAGTGGTCAGCCCCCATGCTGAAGCGACGGGAGCCCTTTCCCCCTCTGACGAGGAGAATTGCCGTAATATTGCGTACGCTATGGCGGCTAAGTTACTTTAAGTTTGCTGCTGTAATTGCCGGTGCATGTATTCAGCGGCACGGCGTCCATCCCCCATCGCGAGTATGACGGTGGCACCTCCCCGCACGATGTCCCCACCCGCATATAATTCGGGCAGATTGGATTGCATGGTCTTTTCGTCTACGACGATGGTGCCTTTTTTGGATACTTCCAGTCCGGCAACGGAATGCGGAATTATAGGATTAGGCGAAACACCTACTGCGACGATGACGACGTCGGCATCTATTAAGTATTCCGCCCCTGCCACAGGTACGGGACTTCTGCGCCCGCTGGCATCCGGTTCGCCTAATTCCATTTTCTGTAGTTTCACCTGTTTTACCCGTCCTTGTTCGTCAGCGATGTATTCAACCGGATTCGCCAAGGTGATGAATTCACATCCTTCTTCTTTAGCGTGTTTTACTTCTTCCAGCCGTGCGGGCATTTCCGCTTCGCTACGGCGGTATACTATCATCGCCCGCTCCGCCCCCAACCGGCGAGCCGTACGCACGGAGTCCATAGCCGTATTGCCCCCGCCGACTACGACGACATTTTTCCCGCAAAATACGGGTGTATCGGAATCGGCTCCGTCAGCTCCCATGAGATTGACACGGGTCAGGTATTCGTTGGAAGAGAGGACTCCGTTCAGGTTTTCGCCGGGAATGTTCATGAACCGAGGCAGTCCCGCTCCAGAGGCGATATAGAAGGCCCGAAAGCCTTCCGCTTTCAGTTCCTCAATGCTCTTGGTCATTCCGACTATAAAGTTGGTTTCAAATTTCACGCCCAGTTTTCGCAGACTTTCGATTTCTTTGTCTACAATCCGGTTCGGAAGACGAAATTCCGGAATACCGTATTTTAATACACCGCCTATTTCATGCAATGCTTCAAAGACGGTTACGTCATATCCTTTTTTTGCCATGTCACCGGCAAAAGATAATCCGGAAGGTCCGGAGCCCACTACAGCAATACCCCCAAGGGAGTTCTCTATTTTCGGTTTACTGGTTCGCTCCGATTCCCAAGCATAATCAGATGCAAAACGCTCTAAGTAACCAATAGCAACAGGAGCTTTTTTTAATTTTTGCAGATAAAAACATTTTGACTCGCATTGTTTTTCCTGCGGGCATACCCTCCCGCATACCGCAGGCAATGCACTTGTCTGTTTTAAGATATCCGCCGCTCCCTTGAACTCACCGATCTCAATTTGCTTAATGAACCCCGGAATGTTTATTCCTACCGGACACCCTTCCATACAGGTCGGGGTTGCACAGTCCATACACCGTTTTGCCTCCCGTTGAGCCATTTCCGGTGTCAAGCCGGTATTTACTTCCAAACGCTGGCTTTTTATTCTTTCTTTTGGAGGCAATTCCGGCATTTTTACACGTTCAATTTCGGTTCTCTCCTTTGCATTCAACGCTTGCCGAAGTTGTTTTCTCCATTCTGTATTTCTGTCACTTGCTTCCATTATTGCGTTATTTGCCCTTTGTCTTTATTTTCTTTACTGTCGAATACGCCAAGACGGGAAGAGCTATCAGCTCTATGATGCAGATAGTTCTCTTCACCGTATCGCTAAGTTCTATATCAAGATGTCTGGCCACTGACAGGCTAAGTGTTGCCAGCCCTATTATTATCAGACTTATTGCCCACATTTTGTTCATTGTCTCACCGGATTAGAGGGTGGCATTTTTCATTCTTTCCGTTTCGATGCTTTTATATCCTCCCAGCCGCAGCATCATTTCGTCAAAGTCTATTTGGTGTGCATCAAATTCCGGTCCGTCTATACAGGTAAATTTGGTTTTCCCTCCGACAGTGACCCGACACGCACCACACATACCCGTGCCGTCTACCATGATAGCGTTGAGGCTGGCTATAGTGGATATTTCATATTTTCTCGTCAATAAGGCACAGAATTTCATCATGATGGCCGGCCCTATGGTGACTGCCATATCGATTTTTTCACGTTTGATGATTTCTTCCATACCTTCGGTAACAAGTCCTTTCCTACCGTAACTTCCGTCATCGGTCATGACGATTACTTCATCGGAGTATTGCCGGATTTTGTCTTCAAGTATGACCAATTCCTTGTTGCGGGCAGCTAATACGGATATGACCCGATTGCCGGCTTCTTTGAAACCCTGTACAATGGGTAGCAGGGGGGCAACTCCGACTCCACCTCCACAAGCCAATACGGTTCCGACCTGCTCTATGTGTGTAGGTTTTCCCAACGGTCCGACTACATCGGTTATAAAGTCTCCGACATTCAGATTACACAATTTAGTGGAAGATACTCCCATTTTCTGTACTACGAGAGTTATGGAACCCCTCTCTATATCTGCTGCCGATATAGTTAGAGGCATTCTTTCTCCCCGTTCCCCTACCCGCACGATGACGAAGTTTCCCGGTTTTCGCGCTTTGGCAATTAAGGGTGCTTCAACTTCCAACTGCACAACTTTTTCAGAAAAGTGTGTCTTGCTTAATATCTTATTCATTATCCGATGCTGATTTTCAAATCGACACACAAAAATACTCTGTATTTCGTTCCTTGCAATTCTTTAGAGAAGATTTGATTAAAAAATTTTACATTTGCAGCGAAACCAATGTTATTAAATGATGAGTGATAAAAAAGGAAGAATTAATGTCGTTTATTCGACAAATCCAGATTTTAATTATGAGTACGAGGAGGAAGAGACACAAGCTACGCTGCCTCCAGAGCAACAGTCTTTACGTGTGACGCTTGATTCCAAACAACGGGCAGGCAAGACGGTGACTCTTGTGGACGGTTTTGTCGGAACGGAAGAGGATTTGAAGGAGCTGGCAAAGTTGCTTAAGAGTAAGTGCGGAGTGGGTGGTTCCGTGAAAGATGGACAGATTATTATACAAGGGGCGTTTAAAGATAAGGTCTTGGCTATTTTGCAAGCAAATAAATACCGGGCTAAATAAATAAAGGAATATAAACTATATGAAGAAAGGCTGCCGAATGGCAGCCTTTCTCGTTGAAGTGTGTAACTTCTCTATTATAACCATTTCACCAGTGCGAAATCCTGACGGTGAGGCAACAAAGCGTTTTTCGGATAAATCCGGATGGCTAAGTTCAATAATCCCGGAGCATCGGCTGTTACATCCAGACGATAGGTTGCTTTGCAGTCCTGCTGAGAAACTGCGACAAAGTCATGTTTCTCACGAATTACCAGCTTACCGTTACGCTGTTCCGCTGCTACTAATTCTACACCGACATCTTCTATGGAAAGATCGCCGATTTCCAATGTTACCTCTGCCCAATAAGATTTACCTAAAGAGATAATCTGTTTGGAGCGGTTGGGTAACTGTATGTTTGCGACCTCAATGTTATCCCATTCACGGCTTACTTTTTTCTTCCATTCCGCAATTTCCGTTGCTTCTGCATAGTTGTTTGCTATCATGCCTTGATAACGTTTTGCCATCGGAATGTAATATTGGTTCTCATAGTCTTCCAACATACGGTTTGTTGTGAAGTTGGAAGCTACTTTGGCTATGGTATTTTTAATGTACCCTATCCACTTCGGAGAGATACCCGCTTCGTTCTTGTCATAGAACAAGGGCGCAATGTCATCGTCAATGATGTTGTAAATCATTTCAGAGTCCAGTTCGTCCTGATAAGACTGATTTTCATAGGTGCGCTCCATCGGTAGCATCCATCCGGAATCCGGCCGATAGCCTTCTACCCACCAACCATCCAATACACTGAAGTGCATTACGCCGTTCATGGCAGCCTTTTCACCACTGGTACCGGAAGCCTCTTGCGGACGGGTCGGTGTATTCATCCATACGTCTACGCCCCGTACTAAGTTTTTCGCTAAATCCATGTCGTAGTTCGGCAAGAAGAGGATTTTTCCAATGAACCGAGGATCTTTGGATACTTCAACGATGCGTTTGATTAAATCTTGTCCTGCACGATCTGCCGGATGGGCTTTTCCTGCAAAGATGAACTGTACGGGATGTTTTGGATTGTTTACGATTTCATCCAGACGGTCTAAGTTGCGGAATAGCAGATGTGCGCGTTTGTATGTGGCAAAACGACGGGCAAACCCAATGGTCAAAATGTCATCCCGCAAGGTGTCATGAATTTCAATAACCTGCCGAGGTGTGAAATAAGAAGCAGCTACGCCACTGGTCAGCATCTTTTTGATATGGTCTATCAAACGCTTACGCAGGGTGTTGCGGATTTCAAATACCGTCTCGTCAGGTACTTTGTATATTTCTTCAAAGCATTTCTTATCGTAATGATGGGATTGGAAAGCGTTTCCGAAGATAGCAGCTTCTACTTTTTTCCATTCCGGAGCCGTCCAAGTCGGATAATGTACACCATTGGTCACGTAACTGATATGTAACTCTTCCGGAAGATAACCCGGCCATAATCCTTTGAATATATCACGGCTTACTTCTCCATGCAACCAACTTACTCCGTTTACTTCTTGTGCCAAGTTCGCAGCTAAGAAACTCATGGAGAATTTCTCATTCGGGTCACCTACGTTTATTTTACCTAATCCCAAAAGTTTTTCCCAAGAAATCTTCAACCGGTCAGCATAATGAGCGATATATGTACGCAACATATTTTCGGAGAATGCGTCGTGTCCTGCAGGTACCGGCGTATGGGTCGTGAAAAGAGAAGAGGAACGTACAACTTCCAATGCTTCTGCAAAGGTTAGATGTTCGTCCTGTATGTATTCTTTCAAACGCTCAAGTCCCGTGAATGCAGCGTGTCCTTCATTGCAATGATAGGTGGCTGCTTCGATACCTAATTTTCTCAGAGCCTGTATACCTCCACATCCCAAAAGTAATTCTTGTTTCAAGCGGTTTTCCCAATCTCCTCCGTAAAGATGATGGGTAATGGAACGGTCTTCTTGTAAGTTATCTTCAAAATCGGTATCCAATAAATAAAGTTCAATACGACCGACATCAACTCTCCAGATTCGGGCATATACGTTTCGTCCTGGGAATACTAAACTGATGGTCTGCCAGTTTCCTTGTTCATCACGTACAGGAGTTACGGCAATTTTCATGAAGTCTTGTGCTTCGTATTCAGCTTCCTGGTCTCCCATTGCCGATAATTTCTGTGTGAAGTAACCGTAACGGTACAACAGACCGACTGCCGTTATTTTGGTACCTTTGTCACTGGCCTCTTTCAGATAGTCCCCTGCCAAGATTCCCAGTCCACCGGAATATATCTTCAAAGATGTATGCAAGCCGTATTCCATACTAAAATAAGCAACTCCAGCTCCACTCATTTTATCTTTTCCTGCCATATATTCTTTGAAGCGGTTGTATACGGCTTCCAATTTACTTACAAAGGCAGCATCATTCTCCAATTCTTTATAACGATTCAAAGAGATTTTATCAAGCAAAGCTATCGGGTTGTGTCCGCATGCACGCCATTGTTCAATATCAATGCTCCGGAATAATTCTCTGGCTTCATCATTCCAACACCACCAAAGATTCTTGGATAGTTCTTCCAATCCGCTCAATTTCTCCGGAATGGAGCGATGTATCATGACGCTAATCCAATGAGGATTATTTACAGATAATTGTTTTTCAATATAGGTATCTTGTTCGCGGATTGTTGTAGATATGTCTTTTAATCTGTCATTAACCCGATTTAATGCCAATTCATAAGCTTTTTTGTAATATATCAGAAGGTTGTCCCAAAGAGCTATGCGAGAAACGTCTTTCGCATTTTCTTTGTTTTTAACCATCTCAGTACCGCTTAATTCCATGGTATATTTAATCCGGTCTACGATTGAATTAATGACGTAATCTCCGTTGCCATCTTCACGCCGAATTACTTCAATGCCCGGATGCTCCATATTGTAATGTTCCTTTACCCATACACTAAAACCTGCCAATGTAGTGGTAATGGTCGGTACTTTGAATGCCAAACTTTCCAACGGTGTGTATCCCCACGGTTCATAGTAAGACGGGAAGATTGTCAAGTCCATACCTATTAATAAATCGTAGTAAGGCATGTTGAAAACGCCATCGTCTCCATTCAAATAAGAAGGTACAAAGAATACTTTTACACGATCTTGCTCACTATTACCCAATTCTTGTACCCGAATACTATTCATTACCGGATCGTGTGCCACATCGGATAAATTGTGAGTCACATAGCTGTTGCTAACTGTTGTCGGCTGATTCGGAGTGTTCAGATTATGTACCAATTCACTATTAGGACCATTTTGTCCTGCCGGTACAAGAATAAAGGCTAATACTTCTTTTTTGAGTCCACTCGCCCTATTCAAACGCCCTAAAGCTTCAACAAATACATCTATTCCTTTATTTTTGAATTCATACCGTCCGCTAATACCAACAATAAAAGCATCTTGATCTACCGGACGCCCCAATAAGGCTTGAGCTACTTGCATAAACTTTTCCCGTCCTGCCAAACGTTTTGCTTCAAACTGTTCCTCTTTAGGTGTAAATACCGGCTCAAAACCGTTTGGTGTGACTAAATCCACTTCTTTGTCCAAGAAATGAGCACATTCGGTCGCTGTAATTTCACTCACTGTGGTAAAACAATCTGCATTACATGCTGCTGTTTTTTCCAAAGATTGTTTTGATACGACGTTAAAACGACGGGCAAGCTCTTCCGGGGCATAGTTTTTCATCTCACTGTAAAGCGGCAAGTTATTCCCGGCAACACAACGTCCTAATACGGTTGCATGAGTCGTAAATACACAACCTACTTGCGGCATAGCGTGTTTTAAATATAGCAATCCGGTACCGGTCATCCATTCGTGAAATTGTGCTATGATTTTCTGACGCAATGTTGTATTAAAACGCACAAAGCTTTCAATTACTTTACCGGATGCATAACCAAACAACGCCGGTTCTACATAATCCCACTGTCCTCCAATAGAATCCAATTTATATTTTTCCCAAAAAGAAGCGAAAATGGCATCTTTTTGTGCTATAAAAGTCGTAAAATCGACAAGTATGACTATAGGCTGTCCGGCAACGTTCCAACGACCGACTTTGATGCGCAAACCTTCTTGTGCAGCTCTCATCCGCCACGATTTGAACAAACGGGGATCATCAATAAATTCCGGATTTCGCTCCGTATATCTCCATACATCCGGCCCTATAAGAATATGGCTATTGCTATATTCTTTTACCATATTTAATGCCTTTGTCGAAATAACTGTATGTATCCCACCGACTTTATTACAGACTTCCCAACTAACCTCAAATAAATAAGCGGGATTTTTCATTTTATTATTATCCATAAAATTTTAATATTTAAATATATAGGTGTGCAAAGATAAGAAAAAAATCACAGAAAAAAGTAGGATTCATTAAGTTTACCATTAAAAAACAATCCAAACTTTATAAATCCTACTCTAAAAACTCATTTATCAAACAATTATTTTTTCTTAGTCCGAGAAGTTGTTGTTTTCACACTTACTTTTTCTTCTTTTGTTGCACTTGCTTTTACTTGAGTTGTTTTCTCCACTTTTTTAGTGACTTTGGATTTCCCTGCATATTTTTCATCTACACGGGCAATAAAATCACTCAATACATTCATATAATTTATAAATGCTTCGTAAGGAGAATCATAAGGTGTGAAATATTTATGAACAGCCCCATCCGAAAACAGTTTTGTACACATATAGTAGAAATGGTCACTTGCCTGCAAACAACAATAATCGTAGTTTAATGCCGGATCATTTATTGTTTTTACTTTATCTCTTACTTTATATAATTCTTCAAAAGCTTCCAACTGCAATTCATTTCCTAACCATGCCGTCAAATCGCGCTCTTCATCTGCCCAGGAAATAGCGTAAGGCACATTCAACGGAGCTACCGGCTGATGTTTTGCCGTAGCCTCGGAAGGAGTCAGAAATTCAAAAGCTGACGTTGCAAATACCTGCTGTGGTAAATTAGCGATGAAAGAAAAAATTCCGGTAGAAAAATCCTGATGTTCACCGAAAGTCTCATAGTCCATAAACAGATTGATAATATCTTCATTCTTCACTGTCTCTGCCAACCAATTAGCATATTTTTCAGCTGTCAACGGCCATCCTTCCCATGATTTATCGGAAAAACGGAAAGCAATATCATCACTCAAACGGAAATTTTTCAGCAATAATTTTAATTTCGGATTTAAAGCGTTTGTATAAACAAAATCAGGGCTCTTCCATCCCAATACATGCTTCGCTCCCTCTGTCAGCATCGTCTTATACCCCATACGAGCTACCATTTCACCTATTTTGTCTGAATAAACCAGCTCTGTGTTTCTAAATGTAACAGGTGTATACCCGAACAGCTTTTTAATCAAAGCGGCATGCTGTTTCACCTGCAAATCAAATTCTTTTTCATCCACTAATGATGCCAAAGAATGTGAATAAGTTTCTGCTAAGAATTCTACACAACCAGTCTTTGCCAAAGCTTTAAAACTTTCTATAACTTCCGGCGCATACTTTTCAAATTGCTCTATTGCCAATCCTGAAATGGAGAAACTTACTTTAAAATTTTTCCCATATTTCTTTATCAAATCCAACATCAATTGATTTGCCGGTAAATAACAGCGACGGGCAACTTTTTGTGTAATGGTTCGATTAGCAAACTCATCATAATAATCATGACTTTTACCCAAGTCAAAAAAGTGATATTTTCTGAGGCGTACCGGTTGATGAACCTGAAAATATAAACATAAGGTTTTCTTATCCATAATATATCTTTTTATTGTTATTTCTTTTATTTACCCCTCTATCTTTTCACTTCTTCATATATTTTTTTCAGTTTATAGGCGGCATTCTCCCATTTCAAGGTATTTACCTCATCCAACCCACAACGACCTGCCATTTCTGACAATGCCGGATACTTCAATAGTCCGTAAATCGAATCGGCCAAAGCATCCACATCCCAAAAATCAACTTTTATGGCATGCTTCAATACTTCTGCGACTCCTGATTGCTTAGAAATAATCGTCGGCACACCCGAACGCATAGCCTCCAAAGGGGAAATACCGAATGGTTCTGATACAGAGGGCATCACATAAACATCACTATGTGCAAACATTCTCTGTACATCTTGTCCCCGTAAAAAACCCGTAAAATGGAAACGAGTAGCTATTTTCAAACGGGCAACCCGACGAATTGAACGGTTCATCAAATCACCACTACCTGCCATTACAAAACGAACATTTGGATAGGCTTTCAGTACCTTATTCGCGGCTTCGATAAAATATTCCGGTCCTTTTTGATAAGTAATTCGTCCCAAGAAAGTCACTACTTTCTCTTTCACACCCCGCTCCACATTCAGTTCGGAATAAGACTGGAAATCTACAGCATTGTGAACCGTAACAACTTTAGCCGGATCTATACCATAACGATTAATCACAATATTACGGGTCAAATTACTTACAGTGATTACCCTATCTGCAGCCAACATTCCTTGGCGTTCCAAATTAAACACCAAACTGTTTACATTCTCCCCGCTTCTATCAAATTCTGTTGCGTGTACATGAATTACTAAAGGTTTACCGGTCGCTTTCTTTGCCGCAATTCCTGCAGCATAAGTCAGCCAATCATGAGCATGAATAACATCAAAACTCTGTTGACGGGCTATCGTTGCTGCAACTATCGCATAACGAGCCACCTCTTCCATTAGGTTTGCTCCATACTTACCGGAAAACGTATATTTATTCTTAAAACCGATACGTTCTGTACGGGTGCCGTATTTTTTCTGCTCACTCACCTCCCGCTCGAACTGCTCCGGATCCATATAAGGAATCAAATTGGAACCTATTTCCATAAAATTGATATTCTTCCAATATTCCTCTATATCGGCAAGATTGTACAACGCTTCAACATCACTCGCATTAATAATCTTGGCAGAACTTTGATCTTCATCACCACTGGCTTTCGGCATCACAAATAAGACCTCCACCCCCTGCTTGGCCAACCCCTTTGTTAAGCCAAGACAAGCCGTTCCCAAGCCTCCTGCAATATGGGGAGGAAACTCCCAACCGAACATTAATACTCTTGTCTTCATATTATTTTATTTCAATATAATTTACAACCCTTATTTCTTTTTCTTCTGAGAAGCCAGATTTTCATACTTTTCTGTCAATGCAAGCGCTCTAAGAATTTCACCGACACTCCAAGCCTGGGATATACAACCGTTAGGCTGATAAGGCGGATTACCATCATATACTTCCGATATGGAACATACTCCATACAAAGTCATATCTTCTTCAAACCCGGCAACCAATTCTTTTGCCTTCGGAACAAAAGCTGCACCATACAAACGGAAATTAGCTTCAATATAAGGTCCCGTCAGCCAAGGCCATACCGTTCCTTGGTGATAAGCTTCATCGCGAGTAACCTGATCTCCTCCGTAAAGCCCCTTATATAAAGGATTTTTAGGTGATAACGTTCGTAAACCTCTCGGAGTTAATAATTCTCTCTTTACAACACTCAACACTTTCCCTTTCATTTCATCTGTCAATGGACTATACTCCAGAGAACAAGCTATGATTTGATTGGGGCGAACAAAAATATTTTGTCCTTCCGGTCCGACATAATCTGCCAAATATTCCTTATCCCGAATCCAGAAAATATCAACAAAATTATCCTTTATCCTCTCAGGCATTGCCTCCCATTCTTTCACAAACTTAGTATCACCTGCTGCCTGTGCCAACTTTAAACTATAACAAATGGCATTATACCACAAAGCATTTATTTCTACCTGATAGCCTCCACGTGGTGTTACCGGACAACCATTTACAATAGCATCCATCCAAGTAAGTGCTTTCCCCGGCTCATCTGCCCAAATCAATCCGTTATCATGCATTCTTACAAAAGCATTAATACCATTCCGATAAGCCGCTAATATCAACTTCATCTTACTGCCATAACTCTTCCAAATCAATGCGTCATCACCAACTGCTTCCCCATACTCCTGTAAAGCCTTGAAAAACCACATCGGGGCATCAACGGAATTATATGCCGCATTCTTTCCTTTCCCCACATTCGGGAACAAGCCGTTATTCAATTGACGGACCATCGTATCCAATACATCCTTACAACTCTTCACATCATTATTAGCAGAAAGTGTTACCCCTGGCAAAGCAATAAATGTATCACGTCCCCAAGCTCCAAACCAAGGATACCCTGCAATTACTTCAGAATCTTTCCCCTCTTTCACAATAAATTGAGAAGCTGAATATTTCAAACAATTCACAAAACTGTTACGAGGCCCGCGTTCATCTACTAATTTCTGAAACTTCGTTTTCAAACGTCCGGAAGCAGCGGGAGTCGTAGAAGCGGAAAAGATAATACTCTCTCCCTTTTTAATCGGCACTTCAAAATACCCTGGAACAAACAAATCTTCCCGAAAATCATATCCCCGACTTTCCTCTTCCATATACTCGATATTCTTGTACCAATCCGGCACTGCTACAAAATCATTGGCCTTGCTCAACTGCATATTTAAAAATGGAAAACCATTATACAATTTAGAGCGAATTCCATTCTCTATCGGTTCATATTTTGTATTAGCCATCATATTTGCCTTACAAAGACTATTCACATTCCGATAAGCCAAGAAAGGTTTCAAGCGCAACAACGTCTCCGAATGAGCATCCACCAAAGTATACCGAATTACAACCTGGTCCTCATTATGCACCAATACAATCTCCTTCTTCAAAACCACCCCACCGACACGATAAGTCAAGGTATAAACCGGTTCGTACTCAAAATCTACAATATACTTATGCCCCCGCGGCTCATAATTTCCCGGATACTTATGAATACCCAAATTAAATGCCTGGCCATGCTGTACAACAGTTTCATCAAGAGCAGATAACAATACATGCCGTTCTCCATTAAATTCTTCAATCGGCACAATCAATAATCCGTGATACTTTCGTGTATTACAACAAATAATAGTAGAAGATAAATATCCTCCTGCTCTATTCGTCGCTAAAATTTCACGTTTCAGTGAATACTCCAAATTCACTAATTCATCTTTGTTAAACTTTAAATAAGCCATATTTATTATTAATTTCTATAAATTTATTCAATCTGCATATTTCAAGACCAAAGCGGAACGTGCCGGCAGATACAGACTCATCCGATTATCTCCGGTCTTTTCATCATATAAGGTAAAATGTTCTATAGACTTATCCATACGTCCGAACCCATCATATATTTTATCATCCGTACCCAATACTTCCTTGTATTTTCCGGGAGCTGCGCCAAAAGCATAATCAGAAAAAGATTTAAAAGGATTAAAATTAAAAGCCAATATCAAATCCCCTCTGGAAAAAATTAACACTTGCTGTTCATTATCTCTTACCATCGGCTCCGGACGGAATTGAAAAATATTTTCCGACTTCACCAAATGAATCATATCCTTATCAAACACATTCAGATAACGATAACGCAAATTTGTATCTTCTGCCAAATGCCATAAACGCCGCGCATGTTCAAAACTCCAGCCATTCCCTTCTCTTGGAAAATCGATCCATTCGGGATGTCCCCATTCATTACCCAAAAAATTAAGATACCCGTCCCCCGCTGTCATTATTGTCAAAAGGCGAATCATCTTATGCAGAGCCATTCCACGATCGACTGTCATATTCCGTTCAAACACATTCATGGAAGTATACATTTCCTTATCTACCATCCGAAATATCAAAGTCTTGTCTCCAACCATCGCTTGATCATGACTCTCCGCATAACTAATAGTATGCTCATCTTCCCGCTTATTAGTCAATTCATAAAACATATCCCCGACATGCCACTCCTCATCCTTCTTCTCTTTCACCAACTTTATCCAATAATCAGGAATTCCCATACTCAACCTAAAATCAAAACCAATTCCTCCATCATCTATCGGCACAGCAAGCCCCGGCATTCCGCTCATATCTTCTGCTATGGTAATCGCATTTTTATTTATCTGATGAATCAAACGATTGGCTAACGTCAAATAAATAATTGCATTTTCATCCTGATTCCCATCATAATAAAACTTATATTCCGTAAAATCACGCCCAAGCCCGTGATCCCAATACAACATACTGGTTATTCCATCAAAACGGAAACCGTCAAAATGAAACTCTTCTAGCCAATACTTACAATTAGATAAAAGAAAATTCAAGACCTCATTTTTACCGTAATCAAAACATCTTGAATTCCACAAATTATGCTCACCGCGCTCTCCCTGATAAAAATATTGATTATACGTCCCGTCAAAACGGCTCAATCCCTCAAGTTCATTCTTTACGGCATGCGAATGTACTAAATCCATCACGACAGCAATCCCTCGCCCATGGGCATCATCCACCAAACATTTCAAATCTTCCGGCGTCCCGAATCTGGAACTCACAGCAAAAAAATTTGACACTTGATAGCCGAAAGAGCCATAATAAGGATGCTCTTGAATACCCATCAACTGAATCGCATTATATCCCAAGTCCGCAACACGCGGCAATACTTGTGTACGAAACTCCTCAAAAGTAGAAACCCGACACGCTTCCGTACTCATCCCTACATGCGCTTCATATATTAACGGATTCTTTAACTTTGAAGGACACTTATGCTTCCACACATATTGTTCCGGAAACCAGACTTCCGCATCAAAAGCCTTCGTTTCTTCATTCTGTATCACCCGTCTCGCATGACTCGGAAGTCGTTCGCCACAACCACCTTCCCATTCTACCAACAAGCGATACTTCATACCATGCCTTATTTTTTCTGACGCCACCACCAACTCCCAATTCCCATTCCCCACACTCTTCAAACGAAACCCCTCTTCCTTTCGCCACCCGGAAAAATCTCCAATCAAATAAATTGCAGTCGCATTAGGAGCCCATTCCCGAAAAACCCATTTTTCCTTGGAATAGTGCATTCCATAATACAAATACGAATTAAAAACATCCGCCAACCTCTTATTTTCCTCTGTAAATCCGACTTCCCTCAAAATAAAATTCCGATAACGTTGCTCTATTGTATAGCGAAACGCATCTAACAATGGATCTTTCTGTATCAAATTCAATTCCATAGCCACCTCCCTTTCCTATCCAAATCTATATCTGTCAATTTTCCTAAACTACATTATACGCCTTGCAATCACCCTCTGTTACACCCCCTTCTGCGCCTAAATTATACCGTCCCTCAATCACTCCAAAATTCATCTTTAAAGGTATCAATTTTATATTATAAAAAAAATAATAATTATAAAATTTCACAATTTTTCTGTAAATTATTTTGGAAGTTCCTGTTTTTGTTTTTATAATTCGACGAAAACATTTTACCAACACACTAATTACCAACACATTGCCATCCAAACAATCTTCTATTCCTTTTTAAAAGTAATTTTATAATTTTGCTATCATAAACTATTTAAAATGGACACTCTTTTAATAAGCACAGCCTATTTCCCTCCCATCGGGTACATATACGCGCTAAATCACAATTCAAACGTTTTAATAGAGCAATTTGAGCACTATCCGAAACAAACCTACAGAAACCGATGCGAAATCATGTCTGCAAACGGGAAATTATCCCTAACTATTCCTATCAAAAAGAACAGACAAATCAAATTTTTCACCAAAGATGCTGAAATCGATTACTCAACTCCTTGGCAAAAATTACATTTCAAAGGTATCGAGTCAGCTTACAGAAATTCTCCTTTTTATGACTATTACGAAGAAGATTTCAAAACCTATTTTAACAACAAAGAAAAATATCTATTGGATTTAAACCTAAAAATCCTTGATACACTAACTGAATTACTGAAATTACATATTAATATAAGCCTGACAGAAAATTACATCCAGGAAAATACCAAAAATTATATCGACTACAGAAACACCATTCATCCGAAAAAATCTGCATTATCACCATCGGTATTCCCTGAAGCACTCCAAACTTACCCGCAGACATTCGGAGAAAAATTCCCCTTTATACCCAACTTAAGTATCTTAGATTTATTATTCAACATGGGACCGGAAGCCCCCGAGTATCTTTAATCCATTACTACTTTTATATCACTTTATATATAAACAAACTTGGCATTGTATCCAACTTACATTATCTTTGTCAAAATAACTACTGTTTTATCATTCTAAACAGAACATCTTATGTATGGTATTGCCAATTTAAGCATTATCCCCATGCGGAAGGAGCAGTCGGAAAGAAGCGAAATGGTTTCCCAAGTCCTGTTCGGAGAACTCTTTTCCATTTTGGAAACAACAGACAAATGGGTATACATCAAATTACTACACGACCAATACGAAGGATGGATTGATAAAAAAATGTATCAGGAAGTAACGGACGAATACGCTGCAAAATATCAAGCAGAAACTCCAGTCCTGACCACCGAACTATTTAACATCGTTCGCAAAGAAGGAGCCTACGGTAACTATCTGATTACTTCCGGAAGCGTACTACCTTTTTTTAACGCCGACAACAACACCATGCTTATCGGCAACGACACATACACATTAGTAACCCGTTTAAAAGATGTCGGCATCGACAGTTTCCGGGAATTAATTATCGAATACGCCCTCATGTATCACAACACGCCCTATCTTTGGGGAGGACGGACTCCATACGGTATCGACTGCTCCGGCTTCACTCAAATCGTATATCGAATGGCCGGTATGGAAATCCCTCGCGACGCTTCACAACAGGTACTCTGCGGACAAAACTTTTCATTCGTCGAAGAAGCTCTTCCCGGAGATTTAGCTTTTTTTGGAGACGACTTGGGAGCCATCACACACGTCGGCATCATCTGGCAGGAAAACCGGATTATTCACGCTTCCGGAAAAGTTAGAATCGATAAAATAGACCACCAAGGCATTTTTAACGAAGACTTGAAACGTTATACACACAACCTCAAAGTCATCAAACGACTGATTATCGACTAATGGCCCTTACCCATTTCAATTTTTGAAATTCCTCATTAAGAAATGGATAATAAACTTGCGGAACATACAGCGCCAATCCGCTATATGCATTAATTGCATTATAAGCCATATTTCCTGAAGAATAATACCCAGGTGTATGAGCTTTATAAACAACAGCCTCATTCAACTTTTTCATAAACTGCTCATAACATTTCGGGCTCCAATGAGAAACGTAATCCCCTATATCTGTAAATAAAATATGAGAAGCATACCCATAATTCTGTATCTGCGATAAATCCATCCCTTCCGCATCCTCCATATCTCCAATCTCCCTGAAACAAGCAGCAACCTCATCCAAGCCCTCCGTCTTTACAACCGATACGGTAGCCGACCTCCAAAAATCGCTCAATCCATCGTAATACTCATAAAAATCTTTCGCAACAGCTACTAAATCCGGTTCATCCTTCATCAAATGCCCAACTATATTCTCATAAACAAACCCCGGCGCCAACACTTCGGCCGGAGAAGCAACCACATATTTCACCTTCTCTTTCAACTCATAAGCAACCTCTATCGTCCCCATAAAACAGGCATCAAAAATAATAAAGTCCAAAGGCATCGGAATAGCCTCTACAAAATCCCCCAATTCCATCTCGCTACGACGATCCTGAATAATAGAAGCCGGAGCCGTCAACTGCCCCTGGGGCAACCACCCGGAACCATGCGAAAGCACAATCATTCCATATGAATCGGCAGGAAACTGCTCTTTCACCTCAGACAATACTCTTTTTAACACAACCGGATCTGCCGAATTTTCAGAGCCGTATTCCTGTATAGTATCTGCCATCCTCCGACCACTCTTATTCTCATAAATATGTACCAACACCGCTCTCCCCGCATCAGCATATACTAACAGATTCCCATTATAACTTCCCTTCCAGTTCTCGGTCAATACCTTGATTTTTTCAGCGCCTTCACCGGCAAAATTATTATCCACGCCCAAATATACAATGACAGTACGCCCCACACCCTCTTGTGGCTCTGAAGGATCATCACTACAAGCTACAAAAACCGGCAATAACAATAACACAAACAGAAAAAGACGCATAATCTCATCATTATTTATCTACTGACCGGACAAATTCTATGTCATCTCGAAAAAGCTTACGATAAGTAACATGTGTTTTTACGGCTGTTGCACTCAAATATTCCATCAAATGCATCATTTGGGGATTAAAATCACCCACCCAATTCATTTCCAAATATTTATAACAACTATTCTTCTCTACAATCTTTTCACAAAAACGCTTAATCATGGCAGCTTCCACCCCTTTCCCCTGAAACTCCGGCACCACGCCAAACAACTGCCCCAACGCCACATCTATTTTTTTTACATGACGATAATACAAAAATTTCAGCATACCACACAAATCCATCCTGCCTTTCAAATGTCTTATCGCTTGGTTAATCTCCGGAAACATCAAGAAAAAACCTATCGGTTGCTCCTTATAATAAGCAAAATAAATCAAATCCTTATCAATTATCGGACGTAAACTCTTATAAATAGTCACCACTTGCTCCCGGGTAATCCCGTCAACGCCGTGCACCTCCAGATTCCATGCCTTATTATATACATCCAACAACGAATCTATCGCCTTCCGCATGCCAATTTCCCTATAAGTAAAAACCGAATAATCCGGATTCTTCAACAATCGGTCCGCCTTCCACACAACAATCGGCGCCAAACTATCCATCACCAGCTTGGTACGATATGTATACTGTTTAAAAAAATCACGAAATCCGTATTCTTCAAAAAACTTCACATAATAGGAGTGAGTATAAGGCATCGCATAATTCGGATACTGCTCAAAACCATCAATCAGCAATCCCCACCATTCTATACGCTCTCCAAAATTCACAGGTCCCTCCATTGCTTCCATTCCCCTTGCTTCAAGCCACTTCCGGCAACAATCAAACAACATAAAAGCAGCCTCCCGGTCATCCACACACTCAAAAAAACCCATCTGTCCCACCTTATATTTATCCAGTCCGCAAGTCTTGCCATTAACAAAAGCCGCCACCCTTCCCACATACTCCCCCGCCTCATTCTTCAACATCCACCGCTCACATTCACCCTGTTTGAAACACGGATTCTTTTCCGGATTAAACACATTCCGTATATCCTGATTCAAAGGACGTATCCAATAAGGACAATCCTTATATAAACGAACCGGGAGTTCTATAAACGCCTCCTCCTGCTTCTGCGTTCTTATCTCTTCCAAATAAAACATAGGCAATACCTGTTATTATCTCAACTCTTCCGTCAGCAAACGGATTTCCATCGCCGGACTTATACGTTCATAAAGTATATTATATACGGCATTCGTTATCGGCATGTGTACATTATAATGTTCATTAATCTCCTTTATCCCCTTCACGGCAAAATACCCCTCCGCAATCATCAGCATCTCCATCTGCGCAGACTTCACCGAATACCCCTTTCCTATCATCGTTCCGAAAGTCCTGTTACGGCTAAACTGCGAATAAGCCGTCACCAACAAATCTCCTAAATAAGCCGAGCTCTTTATATCCCGGTGAATAGGATGAACCGTCGCCACAAAACGCTCGATCTCCTGTATCGCATTTGCAATCAACACCGCCTGAAAATTATCCCCATATCTCAAACCGTGACAAATCCCGGCAGCAATGGCAATCACATTCTTCAAAACGGCCGAATATTCCGTACCATATATATCATCCGATATACTGGTCTTCACATAATGACAATCAAACGCCTGGGCCACATACCGCGCTACCTTCAAATCATTGCTGGCAAAAGTCAGATAAGACAACCTTTCCAAAGCAATCTCTTCCGCATGACACGGTCCTGAAATCACCACAATCTGCTCCAAAGGAACATTGAAATAATTATTGAAAAACTCTGCAATAATCAAATTGTCATCGGGAATCAATCCCTTAATTGCCGAAACCACAATCTTTCCTCCCAACGGACGGGTAATCTGGGAAGTCACATTCTTCAAAAAAGCACTCGGAATAGCAAATATAATCACATCACACATATCAATCAACTCATCCAGCCGATTCGTAAACGTAATCCTGGATAAATCGAACTCCACTTCCGTCAGATAACGCGGATTATGACTAAAAGACTTAAAAGCATTAATCGTATCGATATTACGCATAAACCAGGTAATATGCCCATTAGTCTCCGTCAGTATTCTTGCAATCGCCGTTGCCCAACTACCGCCTCCGACAACCCCTATTCTTGGTGTTTGAGATAATTCCATAACATTCTATTTATCATCCGATCCATTCCTTCACCTGCTCCGGACTCGGTGCCGACAGCCCCAACTTCTCTTTCTTGTTTATTCCGCACAACTGCTGGTGCAACTTATTGAAATTATCGACAGCTTTCAATGCCTCTACCGTCTGATAGCCGGCCTTCCTGATAACGTCTACCCATTCGTGAGGAACCCCCAAAGCTTCAAATTTATCATCGGCATCCGCCACAATCTTCTTCTCCGGCTTCATCTGTGGGAAAAACAAAACATCCTGAATAGAAGGACTATTCGTCAAAAACATACAAAGACGGTCTATACCGATTCCCATACCGGACGTCGGAGGCATTCCGTACTCCAAAGCACGCACAAAATCATAATCAATATACATCGCCTCATCATCTCCCCGCTCCTGTAACCGCAACTGCTCCTGAAAACGCTCCAGCTGATCAACCGGATCATTCAACTCGGAATAAGCATTGGCAACCTCCTTCCCATTCACAAACAACTCAAAACGTTCCGTTAAATCCGGATTCTCCCGATGTTTTTTGGTCAGAGGCGACATCTCCTTCGGATAATCATAAATAAACGTAGGCTGAATATAATGAGCCTCACATTTCTCTCCGAAAATCTCGTCTATCAACTTGCCCTTTCCCATCGTCTTATCCACCTCAATACCCATCTTCACACAAGCATCATACAACTCCTCTTCCGACATCTTTTCTATATCATACCCTGTATACTCCTTAATCGCATCTGCCATCCGTACCCGCTTAAAAGGCCTCTTAAAATCAATCTCATTCTCTCCGATAACCGCCTTCGTTGTTCCGTTAATCGCCATCGCCGCACGCTCAATCATCTCCTCCGTAAAATTCATCATCCACAAATAATCCTTGTAAGCCACATAAATCTCCATACAAGTAAACTCCGGATTATGCGTCCTGTCCATGCCTTCATTACGAAAATTACGCGAAAACTCATACACGCCTTCAAAACCTCCCACAATCAATCGCTTCAGATAAAGCTCATTCGCAATACGCAAATAAAGCGGAATATCCAACGCATTATGATGCGTAATAAACGGTCTGGCAGATGCTCCTCCAGGAATAGACTGCAACACGGGAGTTTCTACCTCCAAATAACCTTTACTGTTAAAAAACTCACGGATAGCATTAATCATCTTCGTCCGCTTCACAAACACATCCTTCACTTGCGGATTTACAATCAAATCCAGATAACGCTGACGATAACGTTGCTCGGCATCCGTAAACGCATCAAAAACCTTTCCGTCCTTCTCCTTTACCACCGGAAGCGGACGCAACGACTTCGACAGCATAACCAACTCTTTGGCATGTACCGAAATCTCTCCCGTCTGCGTACGGAATACAAATCCTTTCACCCCTACAATATCCCCTATATCCATCAACTTTTTAAACACCGTATTATAAGCCGTTGCATTCTCATCGACAGCAATATCATCCCGGCTCACATACACCTGAATCCTGCCCGTAGCATCCTGCAACTCAAAAAACGAAGCTTTACCCATTATTCTCCGGCTCATCATACGTCCTGCCACCACCACTTCTCTCGGAGCCTCATCATCCTTAAAACTTTCCTTTATTTCCGCCGCATGGGCATTCACCTTAAACTCCGGAGCCGGATAAGCCTCAATCCCCAATTTTTCCAATTCGGCCAAAGAATTCCTTCGGATAATTTCTTGTTCACTTAACTCGGTAAAACTCATTTCTTTATATACTTTAATTTCAATAAATTAATATATTATTTCCCCTTTTAAAGGTACAAAGATAATAAAATAAACCATTGAATCTCAAAAAGCAGACTCTATTTATTTGATAGATAAAACCATACCATAACTATTGAAAAATTATAAATAATTAGCTTTGAAATCACGCGGAAATTCCGCTACTTTGTAGCAGAATTGAAAAAAGTATAATGAAAAAAAGATGGGTTTTAAACACTCCCGCAGAGGAAAATAAAATATCAGAACTATCAAAAAAAACAAACTGCTGCTCTATCATAGCAAATCTTTTGCTTCAAAGAGGGATTGAAACACCGGAAGAAGTACAGGCCTTTTTCCATCCGTCCCTTAATATGCTTCATGACCCTTTCCTGATGAAAGACATGGACAAAGCCGTTGAACGGTTGGACAAAGCCATTGCAGAAGACGAAAAAGTCATGATATACGGAGACTATGACGTCGACGGAACAACAGCGGTTGCCTTGCTTTACAAATACCTCAAAAACAAATGCAATCCTTCCAATCTGGAATATTACATTCCTGACCGGTACATGGAAGGATACGGTATCTCCATAAAAGGCATCGATTATGCTGCCGAAAACGGATTCTCACTGATAATTGTCACGGATTGCGGCGTAAAAGCCGTCGAAAAAGTAAAATATGCCAAAGAAAAAGGTATCCATATCATCATCTGTGACCACCATACTCCCGGCGAATCCTTGCCGGAAGCAGTAGCCGTCCTGGACCCCCAGCGCAACGATTGCAATTATCCCTATAAATGGCTGAGCGGATGCGGTGTCAGCTTTAAACTTGTTCAGGCACACACGATAAAACACAATCTGCCGATGTCTGAACTCTACAAACTGCTGGACTTACTATGTGTCAGCATTGCCAGCGACATCGTCCCCATCACCGGAGAAAACCGGATACTGGCCTATTACGGACTCCAGCAACTCAACACGCAGCCCGGCCTGGGACTAAAAACCATCATCGAAACCTCCAACATCGACAAAGAAATCACCATCAACGACATTGTTTTTCGTATCGGACCGAGAATCAATGCGGCAGGACGCATCGAATCGGGGCGCAAAGCAGTAGAACTACTGACGGCGGACGAAGAAAACTGTGCCGAAAACATAGCCTCCGACATCAACACCTTCAACGACAAACGCAAAAAACTAGACCACGACATTACGGAAGAAGCCATCCAATACCTTCTTCAAGCCGAAATCTCCCCCACACAAAAAACAACAGTACTCTACAATCCCAACTGGCACAAAGGCGTCATCGGTATCGTAGCCTCAAGACTAACAGAAACCTTCTACCGTCCGACAATCATACTGACTCAATCGAACGGATTCGCTACCGGTTCCGCCCGCTCCGTTGAAGGATTCGACCTATACTACGCCATATCGCAATGCAGTGAATATCTTGAAAACTACGGAGGACACAAATACGCAGCGGGACTCACGATGAAACTGGAAAACATCGAACCGTTTAAAAAGAAATTTGAACAAATCGTCAGTGAAACAATCACCGAAGAAATGCTGACGCCCCAAATCAACATAGACGCCCAGATAAAGCTATCGGACATCACCCCCGAACTGTACGGCATGCTCCAGAAATTCGCACCTTTCGGCCCAAACAATACCATACCCGTATTTATGACCCCAAATGTCACAAACTTTATCGGAAGTAAACGAGTGGGACGCAACAACGAACACTTAAAACTGGTCGTCGTCGACGACACGCGTGTATGCAATGACAAAAGCGGCATCGGATTCGGCATGGGGAAATTATACCATGAAATCACTTCAAGGAAATGTTTCGATATATGTTACAACCTCCAGGAAAACGAATTCATGGGAAAAACGGACATCCAAATGATATTAAAAGACATCAGATTCGACGAATAACATCCCGCCAAGATGCAAAACCATTCCTCAAAACTACTGGATAATGCCGTAGAGCAATTCGCCTCCCTACCGGGCATCGGGCGTAAAACAGCTTTAAAATTCGTACTTCACCTGCTGAAAAAAAGCCCGGAGGAAGTCACCGCATTTATTCAGAGTCTGGATGATCTGAAAAAAAACATCAAAGAATGCCGGAAATGCCACAACATGGCAGACAGCGAACTATGTGAAATCTGCACAGACCCTCAAAGAGACCCCCATACCATCTGTGTAGTAGAGAACCTGAAAGACATTCTCTCCATCGAAGCAACCGGACAATACCACGGACTATATCACGTTCTAGGGGGCATCATCTCACCCATCGACGGCATCGGTCCCTCCGACCTTCACATTGACAGCCTCCTGCAACGGATAGAAAACGAAGACATCCAAGAAATCATTTTCGCCTTGAGCGCCACCATCGAAGGAGATACCACCGGATACTTCATTTACAAAAGACTCAAAAACCACGAAAATCTGACAATCAGCACCATCGCCAAAGGAATCTCCGTCGGCAACGACCTGGAATATACCGACGAACTCACCTTAGGACGCTCCATCCTTAACCGCATCGCTTTCGGAGAATAAAACTATAGCAGATCAAACACAAACGGAAGCAAAGCAGACGCTTTGAGCATAACCGTCTCTTCCCCTCCCAGCATAATCACATCAAAATCCCCCGTCCTCTTTATCGTTTCCGCCATCACCTGCCGGCAAGCCCCGCAGGGAGCCACAAAATGTTCCGGTTGCACCCCCTTGTCAAAAGCAGCGATAGCAAGCGCCTCCACCCTCGCCTCCGGATAACGCGAACCTGCATAAAACAACGCCGTCCGTTCGGCACAAATACCGCTCGGATAAGCCGCATTCTCCTGATTCGTACCCGTCACCACCACCCCGTTATCCAACAACAGAGCGGCACCCACCGAAAAACCCGAATAAACACTATAAGCATGAGGGATTACCTCAAACACCTTACGGCACAAATCGCCATACTTTTCAGGATATGTTTTCCTATAAACGTGATAATCTATTTTCAGCTCTTTTTTCTCCATGACTTTTTTATTATTTTTACGCCGGAAAAGAAAGGTAAAGTTCGCAAAAAAACAGAATAAAAAAAGCAAATGAAACACACTCCCGGAATTTTTATCATTCTCATACTTTGTCTGACAGTTTCGACAACACAAGGACAATCCCGCAAAGAATTCATTCGGAAATACAAACACATCGCCATCAAAGAAATGGAACGCACCGGTATTCCTGCCAGCATCACGCTTGCACAGGGCATATTTGAATCCGGCTGCGGCATGTCGGACCTATCCACAGAAGCCAACAACCACTTCGGCATCAAATGCCATGACTGGGACGGCCCCACCTACCACAAAGACGATGACGCCAAAGACGAATGTTTCCGCAAATACGACAATCCCGAACAATCATGGATAGACCACAGCGAATTTCTCACCTCGCGCCCCCGGTACGCCGGACTATTTGAACTTTCAAGTACCGATTACAAAGGCTGGGCAAAAGGCCTGAAAGCCGCCGGCTATGCCACCAATCCCCAATATGCAGACAAACTGATACAAATCATAGAAGAAGAAGAACTATACCTGTACGACCGGAAAATCAAACATCCGACCAAAGCGCCGGCTGAAACACCGACCATACAGCAGCAACCGACCGTCGCCAAACCCATCACGACCCAACGTACCGCGTCGGTAAACTACCACAAACGGGAAGAAATCAAAAACGGCATCCTATGTATCGAAGCCCAAACAGGCGACAGCTTTGAAAGCATCGCCAAATACTATGGCATCAAACTCAAACGCCTGCTCGCCTACAACGAAAAGAAAGATGCCTCTCTCACAAAAGGAGAATACGTATTTCTTAAACACAAAAGACTGCGGGCAGCACCAGGATATGACTTCCATAGGGTAAAAGCAGGGGAAAACCTGTACACCATATCCCAAACGTACGGTGTCAGACTCAAAAGTCTGACATACTTCAACAACACTCAGGCGACCTCCCCGTTGAAAGAAGGTGAAAAAATATATTTAAGAAAAAGGGCGGGAAAATAACCATGCAAACGGAAAAACAACTATTTTATAAACTGACCACCCCCTTTGCCTTACTCATGGGAGGATGTTTGGCAATCGCCTCCTACATCTGCTTTCTCAACACGGGGCACATATTCAACAATCCGGTACTCGACCGTACCCTCAACTTCCTGTTGATTATCGGCCTGTTCATGCGCATCCGCCAATACCGGGACAGCGACGCCCGGCAGGGATACATCACATACGGGAAAGCACTCCTTACCGGAATATGGCTCTCTTTCATTGCCGGACTTGTCTACAGTCTTTACACCATCATTCTCTATTCATCTCATCCGGAACTCATCACCAGTTACCTGAATATCATGCAAGACATGATAAAACAAATATATGGAGAACATGCGTTAAACGACATGATGGCTCAAATTATCACCACCTTTACAACCCCCTTTTCTATCGGTTTATCCGAATTATTCGGTAAATTTATCCACGGATTGATATTTTCGCTCATTATAGCCGTTTTCATCCGGAAACAACCGATAAAACTTATATAAAAACTCAAATTACAGCATCATGGATATATCCGTCATCATACCTTTGTACAACGAAGAAGAATCCCTGCCCGAACTCACGGCATGGATTGAAAAAGTCATGAATGAAAACCACTTCAGCTATGAAATCATCATGATTGATGACGGCAGCAAAGACCGGTCCTGGGAAATTATCCGTACGCTGTCCGGCAATAATTCCCATATACGCGCTATCAAATTCAGACGCAATTACGGAAAATCGGCAGCCCTGCACTGCGGATTCCATGCGGCACAGGGTAATGTCGTCATCACAATGGACGCAGACATGCAGGACAGCCCTGACGAAATACCGGCTTTATTCAAAATGATACTGGAAGAAAACTACGACATGGTATCCGGGTGGAAGAAAAAACGCTACGACCCACTTAGCAAAACCCTTCCCACGAAACTATTCAACGCCACGGCACGCAAATTCTCCGGCATCAAACTGCATGATTTCAACTGCGGTCTGAAAGCATACAAAAACACTGTAGTCAAAAGCATCGAAGTATACGGCGAAATGCACCGCTACATTCCTATCCTTGCCAAAGAAGCCGGTTTCTCCCGCATCGGGGAAAAAGTCGTACAGCATCAGGCCAGAAAATACGGGGTAACCAAATTCGGCGGATGGAACCGCTTTATCAACGGAATGTTAGACTTATTGTCCGTCACCTTCATCACGCGGTTTGCCAAAAAACCCATGCACTTATTCGGTACTATCGGCACCCTGCTATTTATTATCGGACTCTTTGCCATCGGCTGGATTGCCGTAAACAAATACCTCTGCCTCGTGCACGGTATCAAAGCTCCGCTAATCACAAACACGCCCTCTTTCTATATTGCTCTGACCAGCATGATATTGGGTACGCAACTATTCCTTGCGGGGTTCATCGCCGAACTGGTATCCCGCTCGGCAGTCGATCGCAACGTATATCAAATCGATCAGGAAATATAAATCTTTTCGTAATAATTGATAAACGACTCATTCACGAGGCGGTTCCCTCCGGGGGTCGGATAATCCCCGGAAAAATACCAGTCACCGTTATGGCTTCCGCACGCCTCGTGCATATTCTTTATCGTCTGATAAACAATTTCGACTTCCGTTTCGCAATCGGGAGGCGTCACCATCAAGGCAATCCGCTTTGAAATATCCCCGTCGGTAAACGAAGCGTAAATCTCCTTCACATAATTCACAATCTCTTCCTTCGGCTTCCCCTGCTGCGCCTTACACTTCCGGTAAACCTCCTCTATCACCTCTTTCTTTCCCGTCTCCTTCAACAACTCTATCGCCGCATTAAACGCAATAAATTCTTCCATCCGGGACATATCAATCCCATAATAATCGGGATAGCGAATCTGAGGAGAAGAGGAAACTATCACAATCTTCTTCGGTTTCAAACGGCATAAAATCTTAATAATACTCTGCTTCAACGTCGTCCCCCTCACAATACTGTCATCCATCACCACAATCGTATCCTCCCCCTCGACAATCGAACCGTATGTAATATCATACACATGCGTCGCCAAATCATTCCGGCTGTTATTCTCCGCAATAAATGTACGGAGCTTAATATCCTTTATCGCCAACTTCTCCGTCCGGATGCGCCGGGACAGAATCTGTTCCGCCCGATACGAAGAAATCTTGTCCGTCGTTCCCAACAACTCCACACTCTTCTTAGAATTCAAATACTCTTCCAATCCCTCCATCATCCCGTAATAAGCCACTTCCGCCGTATTCGGGATAAAAGAAAACACCGTATGGTCCGTATCATAATGCACCGCCCGCAAAATCTGGTCAGTCAGCAATCGCCCCAGCATCTTCCGCTCCTTATAAATATCCCGGTCGCTCCCCCTCGAAAAATAAATCCGCTCAAACGAACAGGGAGTAATCTTTCCCACCGGCTGAATCTGCGACACCTGCATCGCCCCGTTCTTCTTAATCACCAGCCCCTGCCCCGCACACAACTCCCACACACTCTCCGTCGAAACATTCAAAATCGTCTGTATCACAGGTCTTTCCGAAGCCACAACAATAATCTCATCATCCGAATAATAAAAAGCCGGGCGTATTCCCCACTTATCCCGAAACACAAACGCATCCCCGCTTCCCGTCAGCCCGCAAATCACAAAACCGCCATCCCACCTCTCCGAAGCCGTCCGGACAATCGCTTCTATATCCAAATGCTCTTCTATCACCTCATTCAACTCCAAGCCCGACAAACCGGTCACACTATACTGTTCATACAACTTCTCCACCTCGCGGTCGAGCAGATAGCCTATTTGTTCCAACATAATAAACGTATCGGCGTTATGCCGGGGATGCTGCCCCTTCGCCACAATATCCGCCAAAATCTCATCCACATTCGTCAAATTGAAATTACCAGCCAGACAAAGATTCCGACTCCTCCAATTATTCCGACGTAAAAACGGATGCAGATACGAAATCCCCGACTTCCCCGTCGTACTATACCGCAAATGCCCCAAATAAAGTTCTCCCATAAAAGGCAACCGCTCATCGCTTACCCCCTCCCGGCGGGCCTCACTCATCTGTTTTCCCAAAGCCTCAAAAACCTCACTGATAGCTCCGCTACCCAGCGCCCTCTCCCGAAAAATATACTCCTCTCCTGGCCGGGCATCCAACTTCACGCAAGCCATACCGGCACCCTCCTGTCCCCGGTTATGCTGCTTCTCCATCAGCAAATACAACGTATTCAAACCATACGTGAAACTCCCGTACTTCTCCCGGTAAAAAGCCAACGGCTTCAACAGCCGCACCATTGCGATTCCGCATTCATGTTTTATTGCATCACTCATATCATCTGCTTGTTTTAATCAACAAATACAAAAAAAGGATGCCTTACGGCATCCTCCTTCAATCCCAATCATTATATCATCCGCTTTTTGAGCAAAACCATACTCAAAAAACAAGCGTCTTCCATTATGTTTATATAAGAAAACCTTAAAATCCATTCGCACGATCAGATATCACATGCAAATATACTACATTTTGATATACCAACCGCTAAAAAATCAATTTTTAATAACGGGCTTCCACAGTATCCCAATCAATAATCTTCCAGATATTCTCCATATAATCCGCCCGTTTATTCCTGTAATCCAAATAGTAAGCATGCTCCCAGACATCAATACCCAACAACGGTGTATATCCTTTGGACAACGGATTCCCAGCATTACTCTCCTGCAAAATAAACAAATCGCCATTCCTATCTTTCACCAGCCATACCCATCCCGAGCCGAACAGCGAAACTCCGGCTTCCGAAAAAGCCTTTTTGAAATCCTCGAAAGTAGACCACTTACGGGCTATCGCCTCTGCCAAAGCACCCGTAGGCTCATGTGCCGGTTCTGCGGAAAACGTATTGAAATAAAGAATATGATTTAACGCTTGGGCGCCATTATCATAAATCGGGCCGGTCGCATACTTGACAATTGTCGGCAAATCCGCCCCCTCAAACGGAGTTCCCGGAACCAGACTGTTCAAATTATCCAAATATCCTTTCAAATGCTTACCGTAATGAAACTCCATCGTCTCCCGGCTGATTACCGGAGCCAACGCACTCTTCTCATAGGGCAAAGGCGGAAGCTTGAACTCATATCCGAACACCTCTCCGACCCAAAAACAAAGCAGGCATCCTAACAAACCTATCACTGTCATCCATCGTTTTCTATTCATCTTATCCATATTTCATTTATTCATACATACGGACTTCCCGCCAACAAGTTACAAACATTCCGCCCTTCCGCCACAATTAGGGTATCACCGGACTAATCCGTACCAATCCGTTTCCTATGCGTGTTCCACTTGACATACTGGCGTTCTGGAAGACGAGTCCGCTGTAGTGATTAGGTTGTCCTGTCGGGGCTAAATTCCCGTCACCCGTAATGGCATTACATCCGGACATACCGGATACAAAGCCGGAACCACCACATCCTACATCCCTGCCATTAGAAGCTGCTCCATAGTAGCCTCCACCACCGCCACCGCCGCCATAAACACCGGTAGCAGATCCTCCTTTCCCTCCTGCAGCCCCTTGTCCAAAATAAGCAGAATTGCCGGTCTGGCCGGCACCTGTTGTTCCGCCTCCCCATACACCTCCTCCAGAGCCCCCGTAAGTACTCGTACCCCCCCGTGCTCCACCACCTCCTCCGGCAACCATGATTCGGGAATAAAGATTACCGGAAACCAAACGGATGTCACTGGCTCCACCACCACCTCCTCCATTATCATCGTTATCATCATGTCCTCCCCTACCACCACCATTCCAACCCGCAGCACCTCCTCCACAATAGCTTTTACAATTTTTCTTTGCATTACCTCCCCGACCTCCGACATATATATAAAAAGCAGTTGAAGAAGTAAGCTGCAGTTCTCCATAGCTGTATCCCCCGTTTCCGGGATTACCCGGATACGCTTGATTTATATAACCGATTCCTCCTTCTGCCCCCCAACACTCCATTTTGTATTTACCCGGTGCCAGCGTAATAGATTGTGAACTTCCCGTATAGTAAAACTCTCTTCTTACTTCCAGCTTCTTCGTCCACGATTGCCCCGGGCATTTATCCGATGAAACCGTCACATCTGCCCAAAATACAGAATTGGAAGTCAAACCCGCTACGACACCATGATTAGAAATTGATATCCCTGCGGGAGGTGTTTCCAATTTCCAATGTGCCTGCGGCATATTTCCCCATGTTGAATTTACGGTAAAAGAGGGGTAAACATTGGTATACGTGTCCAATGAATTTGTCCACGGAAGAGGTGCCACATACACATTCGTCACTGTTTCCGCCATGCCCACAGCACAAATGCCTGTCCGTTTAAATTGGTATGTCACAAAAGAGCTTCCGGTATTTACGAAATTATTATACACCAATGACTCCCCGTTGGCATCGGGAATTATATCAAATTTCGCTTCTCCCGGCTTCTTTACATA
>NZ_CALPCZ010000004.1 GCF_943193135.1 Odoribacter lunatus | reverse complement strand
GAAGCAGAAACGACACCCGTAATCCGGCACACTTGATTAATTTTTTCATATCAAGAAATTACTTAGCACCTTGAAAGTCCCCGGAAAGGTAGGTTTATAACAAAAAGAAAGCGTGGGAACTTTAGTTTATCTATTCAGAGGTATCGCCAAACACCCGCATAGTAAATAAACAGTTACCCACGCCTAACCATTATATACATTACATATATACGGCAAACGTGAGCGTTTGTACTGATTATCCCTACTATGCTGAAAATTGGCGATTTCCTGAATAAGGATAAAGCTAAACGCTTCAAAATAATATTTCAATTACGGCAGGTCTCTCTGCCACAACAGGACAAATATAAAGAAAAAAGTTCTAAAAGGAGAAAAGGCCCGGAAAGTTAGAGAGGAGAAAAGTTGAAAATGTGGAATTTCTTAGCGATTTTTGCAGATAAAGAAAATGATGAAATATGGAGGTGCAGATTTTTGTGAATAATCCGTGGGAGGAGAATACGGTTGTCTTGTATGATGATACCCGGGAAGCGGCTGTGGTTGATTGCGGTTGTTTTACCGAAAAGGAGCGGGAGATGTTGGTTTCTTTCTTGGAGAAGAGGGGGTTGGTACCGAAGGTGTTGTTGAATACTCATTTGCATCCCGACCATATTTTCGGAAATGAGTTTATGAAAGATACGTATCATTTGGAGACACAGGCCAGCCGGGAAGATGATTTCCTGATAGAACATGCGGTTAGTTTTGCCGCGATGCTAGGGATTTCCGGAATAGCCCAGCCTCCGGCAGTCGGGACGTATTTGCAGGATGGGGATGTGGTTGTTTTTGGGAATACAAGCCTGGAAGTGATAGCCATACCGGGGCATTCTCCGGGCGGACTTTGTTTTTATAACCGAAAGGATAAGATATTGGTAACGGGAGATGTGTTGTTTGCGGGAAGTGTGGGGCGTTCGGATTTTCCGGGCGGTGACGGTGAAAAATTGTTGTCGGGTATTCGGGAGCGTTTGTTTGTATTGGAAGATGATGTGAAAGTAATTCCGGGACATGGGCCGATGACGACTATCGGTGGGGAGAAAAGACACAATCCTTTTTTTAGATAAACGTATGAAGATAGGTGTGATTGTTGCTATGGGAGCCGAATTTAAGCAAATTGAGGCTCTTTTGACAGATAAGAAGGAACAGAAGGCGGGTAATAACTTTTTCGTGGAAGGGTGTTTGGAAGATAAGGAGATTGTTTTGTTGCAGAGCGGTATCGGAAAGGTTTTTTCGGCTGTGGGAACATTGGAGATGATAAAGAATTTTCAGCCGGATTGTATCATAAATACAGGAGTTGCCGGGGGGATTGATTCGGAATTGCAAATTATGGATGTGGTCGTTGGCAACAAGATTGTATATCATGATGTCTGGTGCGGGGATGAGAATGAATATGGGCAGGTGCAGGGTATGCCGGCCTATTATGAACCGGACGGGAGATTGTATGAACAGGCCTTGAAAATAGAGTCGGAAGTGCCTGTGCATGGGGGGATGATTTGCAGCGGAGACCGTTTTGTTACTTCCCGGCAGGAATTGCATGAGATAAAGGTTCGTTTCCCGAAGGGGCTGGCGGTAGATATGGAATCGTGCTCCATTGCACAGGTATGTTATATGTACAGTGTGCCTTTTTTGAGTTTCCGGATTATCAGCGATACGCCCGGCGTGGAAAGACATATAGAGCAATACCGGGATTTTTGGACGCTGGCGCCCCAGCGGTCTTTTCAAGTATTTAAACAATTAATCAAAGGTGTGTGATATGAAAAAGATACCGAGTTTTAGTATTGACCATATTCATTTGTTGAGGGGGATATATGTGTCCCGCAAGGATTATATCGGGGGGGATGTCGTGACGACATTTGATATCCGGATGAAAGAACCTAATCGCGAACCGGCATTGGGTTACGGGGAGTTGCATACGATAGAGCATTTGGCGGCGACTTTTTTGCGTAATCATCCTGTGTGGGGGGATAAGATTGTGTTCTGGGGACCGATGGGGTGCTGTACGGGAAATTATTTCCTGATGCAGGGGGATTTGGAAGCGAAGGATATCGTGGAATTGATGCGGGAGACGTTTCGGTTTATTCGTGATTTTGAAGGGGAGGTACCGGGAGTTGCTCCGCGGGATTGCGGTAACTATCTGTTGCATAATCTGCCAATGGCAAAGTATGAGGCGGACAAATATTTGAGGGAAGTGCTGGAGGTAATAGAGGAGAAAAATATGGTGTATCCCCAGGGATAATTTTATCGGTTGTCGATGGGTTTGTAGTTTTGGCGTTCGTTGGCATCGGTACTGTTGGCGCATGTTATGCCTCTGTCGCGCATGTGCTTGTTGCGGCTGATATGTGTATCCGGAAAATCACGGTGAAAAAACAATCCGATACCGAGGGCGATTAGAGCGATTCCTATTAAAAACAGAACGATAATAAAAAAAGTTATCATAGCATTTTTAATTAATTTTCACTCAAAGGTAATTATTTATTTGCTTTTTTCTACATTTGCAGATTATTAACGTAGTGATGTGCTACAATATAAATATGCGTATTATGCAAGATTTTGATAAAAATGAAAATTTTGGTTTGAATGAAGACCGGGAGGAGGTCTATTCTAAAGCGGTAAAAGCGGGGAAGCGTACTTATTTTATGGATGTGAGGGCTACTCGTAATAATGATTATTATCTGACGATTACCGAGAGTAAAAAGAGATTTGATGCGGATGGTAATGCCAATTTCGATAAGCATAAAATTTTCTTGTACAAAGAAGATTTTGAGAAATTTTCGGAAGGATTGGCAGAAGCTATTTCCGTGGTTCGGGACGCTCTTAACGGAAAGCTGCCCCAGGATTAAAGAGGTTGATGAGAGTTATTGACGGGAAATTGAAAGTATTCGTATTTTCAGTTTCCCATTTTTTATATTGTAACGGAGAGTGGTAAAAAATCAGCCGAAAAGTAAATTTCTTTTCGGCTGGTTGTTTTAATCGAGATTGGTCCGGTTGACCGGCATGGTCATACAGCGTGCCCCGCCTCCGCCTCGCGGCAGTTCGGAACCGTCAATGGTTATGACGTATTTGGAGTGTTCGGAGATGTTTATTTTGTTTTCGATGAAGTCATTGGCTTTAATGATTTCAAATCCGGCATTATTCATGGCTTCAATGGTATAGTTGTTGCGGGCGTATCCCAATACCTGACCGGGACCGACAGCAAAGAAGTTCGCTCCGCTGTGCCATTGCTCGCGCTCTTGGTTCCATTCGTCCGTACCTCCGCATAAAATGGGTTCGAGGTCCATTCCTAATTTTTTCAAGGCGCTGATAAGATTTTTTTCGCTGCGGATGCTTTGCAGTTTGCCGTTCTGAATCTTAATGTGAACTGTCTGATAGTTGCCCGGGTTTAGGATGATAGGGGCGAAGACCATACATTTATCCCTGTCAAGGAGTGTGAATACCATGTCAAGATGAATGAATGATTCGGGAGTATGAGGCAGTTGCTGTACAATGATGTGTTGTGCCTTTTCGCTTTCCCGGCTGATGTATTCGTCTATCAATTGGTCAATGGCTTGTGTACTGGTGCGTGCACCGTTCCCGATTAAAAGAATGTCGTCCCGGGCAATGAGTACGTCGCCTCCTTCTATGGTGTGTGTGCGTTTTGGGCTATTAACCGGGGAAGGGAGGTTTAATGTTTTGGTTTTGAATTCCGGCGTGAAGTCAAAAATGGAACGCATGATGACGGATTCCCTGTCTCTGATGGAATTTGCCATACATCCGATGAGTACTTCGTTGTTTATACTCATGGAGGCGTCTCTCGTGAACAGGAGGTTGTGCATGGGACGCAAGGCAAACCAGTCTTTGCAAAGGAATTTGGTCACGTTGTCTTTTATCATTTCTACACCTTCGATGAGTAGGCGGGACAAGTTTTCCGCACTCTCTTCCGCTAAATGTTCTTTGAGACTGCCCCGCGGGGATTTTTCCCCGATGAACGGTTCGATTTTTTCAATGCGGTTTAGTACTTCGAGTTTGGTGTCTTCGTTCCGAAGAATGTTGCATAGCAGGTCGCGTACTTCAAATGTATGTGTCAGTTTTGAGAGTACGCCTTTGACTTGTTTGTATTCTTCCCGCGCAATGGAGAGATTGATGATGTCGCTATATAAAGCTCTTTCCGCTGTTTCGGGGGTCATGTTTTCAACTTCCTCTCCGGGGGTATGAATGATGACTCCGTTTAGTTTCCCGATTTCCGATTGGATGTTTACTTCAACAATTGGATTCATAGGTTATAGTGTTTGAAGGTTGTTTTGTTTTGAGTTTTATACAAAATTAGACTATAAACACCTAATAACCTTATAATTATCGCTTATAATTATGCAAAATGTAAAAATAATTATGCAATGATTTGGGTTAGAAACAGCTTAGGATGATTCGTCCTGCGATGAGGTAAATGTTGAGTCCGATGATATCATTGGTCAGCGTGATGAAAGGGCCGGTGGCTAATGCAGGGTCGATTTTTATTTTGTGCAGGAGGAGCGGGAATGCCGTGCCGAAAATGGAGGCGAAGAGGATGACGATGAATAGGGATAAGGTTACCGTAATGGGCATTGCCAGGGTTTCTAATCCGAAAAACAGGGTCAGCAGGAATATAATGGAAGAGCAGATACTCGCATTGAGCAAAGCGACGCCTATTTCTTTCAGTATGTTTTTTAATCCGTTTTTCATCCCCAGAGAGTTGGATGCCAGTCCCTGGACGACGATAGCGGATGACTGGATGCCGACATTTCCGCCCATTGCCGTGATGACGGGAATGAACATGGCGGTTACGGGAAATAGGGATATTTCTTCCTGATATAGGGAAATCATGTAGGCGGAAACCATTCCTCCGAACAGGGCTATGATAAGCCACGGCAGGCGGGCTTTGGCTTGTGCCCAGATGCTGTCGGATGTTTCGACGTCTTGAGAGATACCGGACATCATCTGGTAGTCTTTTTCGGCTTCTTCCCGGATGACGTCTACGACGTCGTCAATGGTGATTCTGCCGACAAGGCGCCCGATGGAATCAACGACGGGAATGGCGACCAGGTCGTATTTTTGCATGATGCGTGCTACGGATTCTGCCGGTTCGTCGGTTTTTACGGAGGTTATGTCTTCGTAGTAAAGGTTGCTGATTTTGGCAGATGTGGGGGAGAGAATCATTTTTTTCAGGGACAGCCGTCCTTTCAGTTTGTTGTCATCATCCACCACGTATACATTATAGATTTCGTCGATGTTTTCTGCCTGGCGTCCAAGTTCTCTCAAACAGGTAAGGACAGTCCAGTTTTCATTGACAACGACTAATTCTTTTGCCATCAGACCACCCGCCGTGTCTTCGTCGTAATGCAGCAAATCAACAATATCGCCGGCTTGTTCCATATCGTCGATATGTGCAAGGACTTCGTGTTGTTGCTCATCGGGCAGACTGCCGACAATATCGGCGGCATCGTCCGATTCCATGTGGTCGATGAAACGTTTGGCGATGATTTCAGCCGGAAAGGATTCTAGAAAATGAGTCCGTTCTTCTTCGTCGATTTCCGCCAACACGTCACTGGCTGTTTCATTGTCCAGCAGCAAAAAGACGTATTGTGCTCTTTCGTTATTTAGTTCGGTCAGGATTTCGGCAATATCGGCAGAATGCAGGTCTTGGAGCTGTTGTATAATTTCTTGTTTTTCTCCGGCATCAATAAGTTCTTCAAGTCGACTGAGAAAATTATGGGTGAGTTCAAATTGCTGCATAACTGACAGATAACGGTTAAAAATTAGCGCTTATTTCCTGACAAAGTCGGATGAAATCATCTACACTGAGTTGTTCCGGTCTCAAATTTAAATAATTTGAATCAAATTCCGCCGGAAGAATGGAACGAATTGAATTTCTTAATGTTTTTCTTCGTTGGTTGAATCCGGTTTTCACGACTTGAAAAAATAATTTTTCATCACAGTCGAGTTGTTGCCGGTTGTTGCGGACAAGCCGGATGACGGCGGATTTTACTTTTGGGGGCGGGTCGAATACTTTTTCGCTTACCGTAAAGAGATAGTCGATGTCATAAAATGCCTGCAGGAATACGCTTAGTATGCCGTAGGTTTTGTTGCCGTAGGAAGCGCTGATTCGTTCGGCTACTTCTTTCTGAATCATACATACAACCTGCGGGATATATTGACGATTTTCTATGATACGGAAAAAGATTTGCGAAGAAATGTTGTATGGTAAATTCCCTATGATGGAAAAAGGGGTATTGTAGAGTTCGGATAAATCTGTTTTTAAAAAATCACCGTAAAGAATTTGTTGCTGGTGGTCGGGAAATTTGTCATGTAAATATTCAATGGATTCCCAATCTACGTCAAGCGCTTTTACATAAAAATTTTTATTCTCGAACAGGTAGCCGGTAAGAACACCCATTCCCGGACCGATTTCCAAAATCTGTTCTGTGACAGCTAACAGACTGTCGGTAATCTTCTTGGCAATGTTTTGGTCTTTTAAAAAGTGTTGCCCGAGGTTTTTCTTCGCTCTAACAGTATTCATGGTGCAAAAGTATATAAATAGCTGGAAAGTTATATCTTGTAAATTCATTTATTTATTTACTTTTGCGCTTGTAGAAGCTAATTTGAAATTTAGGGAGGTATGTCTAATCGGTGTAAGCAGCTTTTGAAGTTTTTGTTTTTTTTGTGTATTTCCGTTTTGTTGTTTTGGCTAGTGTATCGGGATCAGGCTTGGGGGGATTTGATGAAAGTATTGCGGGAGGATGTGAATTACACGTGGGTGGCGGTTGTTTGTGTAGTGGGAATATTAAGTCATGTGATTCGGGCATTGCGTTGGCAATTGCTGACAGGGTCCATGGGGTATCCGATAACGCTGATGAATAGTTTTTTCGGTGTGATGATTGGGTATTTTGCGAATTTGGCCATGCCGAGGATGGGGGAGTTTACTCGTTGCGGGGTGGTCAGTAAATATGAACATGTTCCTTTCTCCAATTTGTTGGGTACAGTCGTGACCGAGCGGATTATCGATATGTTTTTTCTGTTGGGATACACGGTGATTGTCATTGTTTTTCAGTTTAATAAAGTGCTCTATTTTTTAGAAACGAATAGTGGTATAGGAGAGAGAATGCGGGGATTGGCAGGTTCGTGGAAGCTTTGGGTGTTGCTCGCTGGCATGTTGGTTTTGGTGGTAGGTATTTGGAGATTGCTTCGGGGTACTTGTTTTCAACAACGGATGAAAGGTTTTCTTACCGGATTGAAAGAGGGGGTGTTTGCGGTGCGTAAGGTGAAGCATAAATGGTTGTTTGTGTTGTATTCTTTTTTGATTTGGGGATGTTTTTTCCTGATGTTTTACTTGTGTTTTTTCTGTTTTGAATTTACCTCCCATTTGGGGATTATGGCGGGAATGACAGGCTTTGTATTCGGGAGTTTCGGTATGGTGGCACCCGTGCAGGGAGGTATCGGGGCCTGGCATTTTATGGTCATATCCGCATTGATGCTTTATATTCCGCATACACCGGAGTTGGAGAGTATGGCAAAAACATTTGCTTTATTGACGCATGGGACGATGACACTTGTGTATATTATAGTCGGAATGCTTTGTGTGATTGCTTTGCCTTTGTATAATACGTTGAGAAAAAAGAGCGTATGAGTGTGGAATTGATTACTTCGTATTTTCCGGATTTGAATGCGGACCAGAAGAGACGTTTTGCCTTGTTGGGAGAATTGTATAGGGATTGGAATGAGAAAATAAATGTAGTTTCCCGAAAGGATATTGATGCTTTATATGTGCATCATGTGTTGCATTCATTGGCGATAGCTAAGGTGATTGATTTCCTGCCGGGTACTCACGTTATGGATGTGGGGACAGGAGGGGGATTTCCGGGGATTCCGCTGGCTATTCTGTTTCCGGAAGTGAAGTTTTATTTAATAGATTCCATTGCCAAAAAAATAAAGGTGGTAAACGGTGTGGCTTCTTCTTTAGGCTTATCGAATGTGATTGCAGAACAAAAGCGGGTGGAGACGGTTCCGGAGAGTTTTGATTTTATTGTCAGCAGAGCCGTGACGGCGTTTCCGGATTTTTTAAAATTGATTAAAAATAAAATTCGCAGGGGAGGAGAGAATGAGTTGCCGAATGGTGTATTGTATTTGAAAGGCGGCGATTTTGAAGAAGAGATTAAACCTTATCGGAGTAGGGTGCGTATTTATTCTATCAGAGACTTTTTTGCGGAAGATTTTTTTGAGACGAAAAAAATAATTTATATGCAGGGGTAATTATTTTTAAACAATTTTGTCTTAAAGATTTTTATTTGTATTTTTGCATTAGATTCATTTCCGCCTGATTCTGTTCAGGTGATTTTTCTACAAAATAAATATCCATTAAAATCGTTATATGTACGACATTTTAGAATTAAATGACAAATTGCTGACGGAGTTACGGCAAATTGCAAAGGATTTAAATATTAAGCGGGTAGAGGCTTTTAAAAAACAGGAGTTGATTTATAAGATATTGGATCAGCAGGCGGTGGTTGCCACAGAGGTTGTTCATCCGATACTTGCGGAAAAGAAGAATGAAGAGTCTTTTGAAACGGAAGAAAAGAGGGAGCGTAAGCCTCGGGTAAGGGTTATGAGGTCAGGAGTGGAGAAAGTAGGAGACTCTAAGGGGGGAAGAATGCAGAAATTCATGAGAAAGGAAGAACCCAAGCGGGAAGAGAAACAGGTGACAGAGGTAAGAAACAATAATAATAACCGACAAGAGGAGCGTCCGGCACGGGGGGAGTTTAATCGTTATTCTTTTAAAGAGAATGCGGGTGAGGTAAGAACACATCCTATAAATCATCAGGATGTCATCGAGAAAGAGTTTGATTTTGGAGAGAATGATGATTACGATTATCAATCGGAAATTTCAGTTGAACAACCGGAACAGATAGTATTCGAGTCTGCTTCGGAGATGCCTGAAAGTCAAATGACTGTTTCTCAAGAGAGGGAGTTCGGAAATTTGATGGGTAATGGTAATGGAAATGAAGCATCCGGTAAATTGAAATTTGATAAAAGGGATAAGTATTATGAATTTGAGGGGATAATCAATAATTCGGGAGTTTTGGAGATTATGCCTGATGGTTACGGGTTTCTTCGCTCTTCTGATTATAATTATTTGAATTCTCCGGATGATATTTATGTCTCCCAAAGCCAGATTAAGTTGTTTGGTTTACAAACGGGGGATATTGTGGAGGGGACGGTACGTCCTCCGAAAGAAGGGGAGAAGTATTTTCCGTTGATAAAAGTAGAGAGAATTAATGGAAAGTCACCGGAAGCTGTACGTGACCGGATTCCTTTTGATCATTTGACACCATTGTTTCCGGATGAAAAATTCAATATTACAGGCAATGGTAAGGCAACAATTTCTACCCGAGTGGTAGATATGTTTGCTCCGATAGGAAAAGGACAACGCGGTTTGATTGTAGCACCGCCTAAAACTGGTAAGACGGTTTTATTGAAGGAGATTGCGAATGCGATTGCTGCCAATCATCCGGAGGTGTATTTGATTATTTTGTTGATTGACGAACGTCCGGAAGAGGTGACGGATATGGCGCGTAGTGTGAATGCTGAAGTGATTTCTTCGACATTTGACGAGCCGGCGGAACGGCATGTGAAAGTAGCCAATATTGTTTTGGAGAAGGCTAAACGTATGGTGGAATGCGGTCATGATGTTGTGATACTGCTGGATTCCATTACGCGGCTTGCACGTGCGTATAATACGGTATCACCGGCTTCGGGGAAAGTGCTTTCCGGTGGTGTAGATGCGAATGCTTTGCATAAGCCCAAACGCTTTTTTGGTGCTGCACGAAATATTGAGGATGGAGGTTCATTGACGATATTATCAACGGCTTTGACAGAGACTGGTTCTAAGATGGATGATGTGATTTTTGAGGAGTTTAAGGGAACGGGTAACATGGAGTTGCAGCTTGACCGTAAGTTGGCGAATAAACGTATTTATCCGGCTGTTGATATTACGGCATCCAGTACACGACGGGAAGATTTGTTGTTAGATGATAACATGTTGAATCGTATTTGGATTCTTCGAAATTATCTGACGGATATGAATTCTATTGAAGCCATGGAGTTTGTTAAGGATCGTTTGGAAAAAACACACTCAAATGAAGAGTTTTTGATTTCGATGAATGATCAATAATAATGGGTGAGATAGTAAGAAAAAAGGGAGCTTCCATTGAAAGCTCCCTTTTTCTTTTATAAGTAATAGTTAGTAGCTGATAAATCCGCTTCTGAAAATACCGGATTGGGAGGTTGGAACCAATGTACCGGAGAATGTAAGATTATTATTGTTCATCATCGGGTATACGGTTGCTTGTGCATAGTTATCTCCATTGTTCAGATTGATGATAATTTGAGCGGTTATAGCAGTTCCGTTCACATAAAACGAGTAAGTAAGGTTTCCGTATTTATCTGTTTGGGAACTGATATTGCTGGGGGTACCTTGTACCGTGATTCCTCCTAAACCATTGGGGCCTGCGATACCGTTGAATGCCAACTGTACATACACAGTATTGTCTTTAAATTGGATGAAATTGGTGTTGTCGGAAACTGGAATGGCTTGTCCTCTTGGGCCGTATAAAGTGGTGGCCATTAATACCCAATTGTTGTCTTTAAGAGCAGTCAAGGCAGCTTCGTGAGCAGCTTGATTCATGATTTGACGCGCATGTTTTCTTTGATCGCGCTTCATTTGTCTTAGTTGCTTCTTAGTTAATTGTTGTGTTTGCGTCTGAGTCTGCGTTTGTGCAAGAATTTCGGAGGCGGGAAAAGCGAATAATCCCAGCATAAGTAAAAAAAGTAGCTTTTTCATAGTAGGTCGTTTTATTTAGTTAATAAATACTCTGTTATTTTTGGGATATTAATTTTTATAATTGTGTACGCAAAAATAAAGCCGTAAGTTAGTGAGTATTATTTAAAAAAGTATAAAATTTAGACTGTTGTAAATAAGAGTTTTGAGGAGATTTATTTCTTATTTTGGGCTAAAGTCGTAATTTTGTCAAAAGGATGTTATGAGATATGGTAAAGGGAGATATTATTTGTGCGGTTTCTACGGCTCCGGGAATGGGGGCGATTGCTGTGATTAGGCTTTCCGGTGAGGGGTGTATCGCTTTGGCGAACCGAGTGTATGAATCGCCGTCGGGAAAGCAGTTGCAGGAGGCTGCTGCCAATACGGTGCATTACGGGCGGATTGTGGAGAAAGGGGAGATGGTGGATGAGGTGTTGGTGACCGTGTTTCGTGCGCCGCATTCTTTTACCGGTGAGGAGTCCGTGGAAATAGCCTGTCACGGTTCCGTTTACATCCAGCAGCAGTTGTTGAAGTTGCTGGTAGATGCCGGTGCGCGTCTGGCGATGCCGGGCGAGTTTACCCAGCGGGCTTTTCTGAACGGGAAAATGGATTTGTCGCAGGCGGAGGCTGTTGCCGATTTGATAGCCTCTTCTTCTTCTGCGGCTCACCGTATGGCAATCAATCAGATGAAAGGCGGTTTTTCTGCCGAGCTGATGAAACTGCGAACCGAGCTGTTGCGGATTACTTCGCTGTTGGAATTGGAACTGGATTTTTCGGAGGAGGATGTTGAGTTTGCTGACCGGACGGAATTGCGTAGGATTGCTGGATACATAGAAGATTTGCTGGAGCGTCTGTGCCGTTCTTTTTCCTTGGGCAATGTTATCAAAAACGGGGTACCCGTGGCGATTGTGGGAAATACCAATGTCGGGAAAAGTACCCTGTTGAACGCCTTGCTTCGTGAGGAGAAGGCGATTGTTTCGGATGTGGCGGGTACTACGCGAGATGTGATTGAAGACATGGTGCATTTGGAAGGAGTCCTGTTCCGTTTTATCGATACGGCAGGTATCCGGTATACCGAAGACCGGGTGGAAAGTATGGGGATTGAGCGTACTTTTGCCAAAATGGAACAAGCCAGCATCGTCTTGCTGCTGACGGATTTAAGTCGGGGAGAGGAGAGTTTTGAGGAATATTACCGACAGGTGAAGGAGCATATTTCACCGGAAGCCCGGTTGATTATCGTGCTGAATAAGACGGATCAGGTGGAAGATGTATTGACCCCTCAGGAAACAATACGCCTTTTTACCGCTGGAGAGAAAATTATTCCGATATCCGCGTATACTGGTACGAACCTGGATTTGCTGGTAAAGGAATTGTTGGATGCGGTGAATGGGGGAGAACTGAACTCTTCTGACGTGATTGTCAATAATATCCGGCATTATGAGGCCTTGAAGCATGCCCTTGCCGCTGTTCAGCGGGTAGGTTCCGGTCTTCAATCCGGTATCAGTGCAGAATTTATTTCCCAGGACATCCGTGAATGCTTGCATTACCTCGGTGAAATCACCGGTGAAATCACCACCGACGAGGTATTGGGGAATATCTTTAAAAACTTCTGCATCGGAAAATAAGTGGTGATTACCAACGATTAGCATAACCCATTATTGATTACTAAGGCGTTCATTTTGAACGCCTTTCTTTTTGGTCTTGTGAGCGATAATCATCGTTCGTGAGGCTTTTTCAGCTCATTTTTGTACCGTATTTGTTACTCGCTTGTTACTCGAGATTTTGGGGTGGAAAGGTGGTGGAGATTTGAGACACCGTGAGACATAGTGAGACGCATTGATGCAAAATAGGAGAAATAAACAGAGAAATAATGAGTAGTAATATCGAAATTCAAAAGCAATGTAAATGGTGTGGACGTATTTTTACAGCTCGCAAGATGAGTACAAATTATTGTTCTCATAAATGCAATAGCGCAGCTTACAAAGAGCGAATCCGGCAGGAGCGAATCGTTGCTTATCAAAAAGAGTTCGCAACAAATCCAAAAGAAAGCCCTATTGAGGACAAAGAGTTTTATACTCCGTCTGAAGTCGCAAAACTCTTAGGAATTAGTCGAGCCAGTATTTACCGCTATATGGCGGACAATATGATTAAAGTTGTCCAATTTAAAGGAAAAACATTGGTCAGAAGAAAGGACATTGACCTTATGTTTGAAAAGGCTGTGGAATATAAGAAACGCCTACCCATAAAGGACGCTTCTATTACAGATTTCTACACTACTGCGGAAATCAAAGAAAAGTATGGCGTTAAGGAATCGTGGATATTTCATATGGCGAAAGAGCAGAATATCCCCCGCACTTTTTGCCGTGGCAAAACCTACTGGAGCAAGAAACATATGGATGCTTACTTTGCTAGAAAAGCGCCGAATCCCGATATTACGGAATGGTATAGCACGCAGGAAATGCAGGAAAAGTTCGGTATGACGTTGAGTGCTATCTATACTTTTGTTTCCAAGAATGCCATTCCGAAGAAGAAGGAAGGGATTGTGGTGTACTATTCCAAGAAGCACGTGGATATTGCCAAAGGTATCGCCGTGCCGGAAGAGCCGTCCCATTACACCGTAGCCGAAGCTATGGAAAAATTCAGCCTTACCCGTGACCAGCTTTACCATTATGTAAAATATCATCATATACCGAGGGTCAAGAAGGGCAAATACACGCTTATCTCCAAGCCGGAATTGGACAAGCTGTTTGAGGCTCCGAGGATAGAATAAGCCGATGTCAGTTATTTGGCGGTGAACGTGTCCACCGTTGAATAACCATTTTTCTTTGCACCAAACCATTGTAAAACCTAAATAAAAACAGTATGCAACACACTTGTACAAAAGTAACCGTTCGTCAGAGAGCGATTCGGAATGACCGCATCTCTTTGTATCTGGATTATTATCCGGCAGTCCGTAACCCCGAAACGATGCAGATGAGCCGTCGGGAATATCTCGGGATTTACATCTATGCACACCCGAAAAACGAAATGGAACGTCAGTTTAACAACGATATGCTGAACAAGGCGGAGGCGATTCGTTGTATCCGGGTGCAGTCGCTGGTCAACGAGGAGTTCGGCTTCTTGGACAAGACCAAGATGAAAGCCGATTTTCTGGCCTATTTCAAGAAGATGTGCCGGAGCAAAGACCAGAAATGGACGTTTGTCTATCAGCATTTCTACAATTTTGTCAAAGGGCAGTGTACGTTTGGAGACGTGAATGTGGATTTGTGCAAGAGATTTCGTGAATACCTGCTGAATGCCAAACAGCTCCGGCGGAATCACCGTCCCGTATCGCTCAATTCCGCATCCGGCTATTACTCCACGTTCAGAGGACTGTTGAAGATTGCCTATCGGGACAAATGGTTTCGGGAAAACATCAATGATTACCTTGATAAGATAGAACCGCAGGATGTGAAGAAAGAGTATCTGACCTTGGATGAGGTGAAGCAGTTGGCAGCCACGCCTTGCGATATTCCTGTCTTAAAGGCGGCTTCGTTGTTTGCCTGTCTGACCGGTTTGCGGATAAGCGACATCCTGAACTTGCAATGGGAGGATTTTTCCATTGCTCCCGACCAAGGCTATTGCTTACGCATCAGGACGCAGAAAACCCAGACGGAAGCGACGCTTCCCATTAGTTACGAAGCCTACGAATTGTGCGGTACGCCCGGAACAGGCAAGGTGTTTAAGGACTTGCAACGCAGTATGATAAATTATCCGCTGAAAAACTGGCTTGAAAAGGCGGGAATCACAAAACACATAACCTTTCATTGCTTCCGTCATACCTATGCAACCCTGCAAATCGCTTCGGGCACAGATATTTACACCGTTTCAAAGATGCTGACCCACAAAAACGTAACCACCACCCAGATTTACGCCGATTTGGTAAGTGCCAAGAAGCGCGAGACAGTGAATAAAATATCATTAAGGTAAGAAGTAGGCGGTAACTCAATATATAAAGTTACCGCCTTGATTTTTATAAGCCTTATATCACTATTTTAGTATTTTATTGGGAGTGTTATTCTTTTGAAGAATGATAATCTGCTATTAATGCAGACATATTAATTTAAGATTAAAGTATGGGAGAGTCTGAGAATGACATAGGAACACTAAAAATACTCCTCTTTATCTCTAGCATTAACATAGTATTCGTAAAGTTTTTTACCTATTTTGTCTTTCTTGAATGTACGCTCGTGTTCTATAGGTGTAGTTGAAAGTTTTACTTTTGTGATGCCATTTCTCAGTTGTTCAAATTGTTCAGCGGAAACTTCAAATTGAGCTGTTGAGATGATAGATGTAACAGGAATAATAATATTGCCAGTAACAATACCTGCAGATTGAGTTCCATTGTCTAGGAATTCTCCTGAAAATTTTAGGATATCTCCTTTTGTTGTTTTTACCATCATTATTGGTTCTTTTAGAAATCTCATTCTATCAGACGATACTGTTGTGATGATATAAAATCGACCATTGTGTTTTGACACACTATATTTTACGCTGCACCCTTCCGCCGCTAATGCCTTATATGTATAACCAATTGTTTAGGCATTAGAGTTTATAACGAAGAATAATATAAATGTTATAAGAGATGATTTGATTATATGGTGTAGTTTCATATCTCTTCCTGTTTATGTTTTATAAGTAATTTATTGCAAATATAGTAAGGAATCCTGATATTCTGCGACAAGCACAAATATGATTCTTAATCATACGACGGATTATTTCTATTACTAAAAATTAGTTCATTATTTCATTATCTTGATTAATTTTTATCAGAATTGGGAAAAATGTTAAAGTATTGTTTTTTAGGTATATAGTATGATATGAGAGGAGAATAAATCTGTGGAAATCCCTTCAATAATGAAATTTGCCATTTTTTGCGTGGGATTTGTCATATATATTTGTGCAGGAATGATTAACAAATAGTATGATGAATCGGAAGAAAACGGAATACATTGCACTTTATCTTTTGGTGTTTGGAGCGATTTTGCTTTTGGGCATATTGGTGCGTTGGCTTGTGTTGCTTGGGGGAATGGACGAATTCAGTGCGACGGTTGCATTTTTTGCAACAGTCGTGGTGCTGTCTGCACTTTATATCAGTTTTCAAATGATACTCAATGAGTTTTTATTGCAGCCTTTGCAGAAGTTCTTGTTGCGTTTCCGGACATTTCAGCAAACGGAAGTTGTTGAAGAAGAAAATGTTGCCCTTGTCGAATCCACACCCCGGCCATTGGAGTACGAGGTATTACGGGCTAACGTTCTTGCCGAACAGGAACGGGCATCACAGGCGAAATTAGATAGGGTGCTCGATTATACAAGGCAGACAATGGTGGCTTATATGAGCGAAGAAGACCTCGAATGCCTGTGCGGTTACATTACCGAATATAGTCTGAGAGATACACTGTCAGAATATGCTCCCTTAAAAACGGATGCGCAATTGAAATCCATTGATATAATGCACTTCGGCTGGAATATCGGCAAGGCATTCGGCAAACCCCGCTTGCAAACCGCTGCATTTATCAAAAAAGTCTTCGCCCACACCCTGCGTGACTCAGAAATATCAACTATTGAACGCAAAATGTCCCACACCGAAACGGAGTGCCGGATTAAGTTGAATGGAAAAATTTTATAAAGTAATTGTTTATATTTTTGTTCATCATATTTTTTGATAACTTGTCGTTGTTTATTAGTGTTAATAATTTTGTATCTTCTGATAATGTGGTGAGTATGTGAATATAATATGTCGTAGTAAATCTATTGATTCTAAGTGATTTATGTGTTTTAATAAATTTTTATTTATTTTTTAATTTTATCTGAGTGTAATTTGAAGATCTTAATAAATGGAGAAAAAGGCATTTGAAGAAATATTAGAGAATGTACCATGTTCCTTTAAGTCGAAAATTGACAGGATCCGGAGGTATCTTCAGTTGGGCAAGGCTTCCGTTATGGTAGGTGCGGGGTTTAGCTGTAATGCGGATGTGCCTTCATACATTATGGTGAAGCAATGGAATGATGTAGGTAAGGATATTTATTGTCGCTTAAAGAATGTTGAAAAACCGGTGCTGAGCGATTTGGTGTTTAAAACACCGATGCGACTTGCTTCGCAGTTTACGGCATCTTTTGGGCGTAATGAGTTGGATAACCTTATTAGGGATGCTATTCCAGATGACAGAATGAATCCTGGAGAACTTCATAAAGCACTTCTTAATCTGCCTTGGCGGGATGTCTTTACCACGAACTATGATACATTGCTGGAACGTGCTCGTGAGGGTTTGGTGCGTACATACTCTGTGGTTACCTCTAAAGAAATGCTCCTCTATAAGAAAAGTCCACGTATAATCAAACTGCATGGTAGTTTTCCGGATAAGACACCTTTTTTGATGACAGAGGAAGACTACAAAAACTATCCGGTAGACCATCCAGAATTTGTTAACACTGTGCGTCAGGCATTGGTGGAAAGTGTTTTTTGTTTGGTGGGCTTTTCTGGTGATGATCCCAACTTTATTTCGTGGCAGGGGTGGTTGCGCGATGTGATGGGTGACTATGCCGGTCCCTCCTATTTGATTACTTGCGATAGAGGTTATGATGACTCTTTCAAAACGCTGATGGAGCATAGGGGTATAGAAGTGCTAAATTTTTCTATGGTGAAAGATTTGGACGATTATAAAACAGCCCTTGATTTCTTCTTTACTTACCTATCAGTAAGAGAATCCGAGTGGACTGGTTATGTGAAATATGACGAAAAAAATATTGATGCCGAGCAGTTGATAGAGCAGATGAAAAGTGTTCGGCTCTCTTATCCGGGATGGTTTATTCTTCCCAAGAAGTATTATGATAATTTGAAAGATACCGTTTACCAGTTTCCGTATTTGGAGCCAGTCTTTAAGAACATTGACAAGCAATATCGTGAGCCTTTGCTGTTTGAATTAGATTGGCGAGCAGACATTTCCCTTTCTTTCAAAGATTTTGATTGGTACAGAGAAAACTTAGAGACCATAATTCACAGTTATGGCGATGCCCCTCTTTCTAACGAAGCTATCACTTTGGCCTTATCTCTGCTGCGGCTTTATCGTCACCATCCGGATAAGAACGATAAAGCCAAGGTCCTTTATGAGCAACTGAAAAATGAAAAGTCTCGTATGACAAGTTATCAGACTAGTCGTTTTTACTATATAGCTGCATGTAATGCTTTATCAATATTGGATTATGATACCGTGACAGAAATTCTTGCTGAATGGCAACCGACACCATCCTGCTATGAAGGTATCATCTACAAAGCTCTTGTATTGGCAGAAAGTCGAGAGCTTTCTTGTGCTACGGAGCTTCTGAGCGAAGCCCTTGAGCGTATTACTCAATCGCTGACACAGACTACCACTTCGGAAGAACTCTCTCTACGTAGTGTGATGGAAGAATTACTTGACTTATATAACAAAAAGTCAATGGGTAGAGGTGGCTCCGCTTCTTCGTTTATTGAAATCCGTGATTCCATTTTGCGGAATATAAGTATGTCTGTGCATGACTCATTTGAAGTTAAACACGGCTTTGGAGTAGATGCGGAAAGCCGATATTGGCACTTAGACTCCGGAACGAATACGAGGATTTTGTATCCTTATCGTTATTTATTGCTTTGTGAAGCTTATGGCGTACCTTATTCAATTGAAGGTGATGTGGTTAATGAGAAAATACTCACTCAACTATTGCCTCAGATGACAAGTTTTGGTATTCCTTATTCTTTAGGTGTAGTCTTGCGTAGTAGCAGTCGCAAGGTGACCATCTCCTATGCAAATCGTTCAACTCTCAATACTTTAACACGAGAATGTGCGGATAAACTAGCAACGCAGTTACTAAAAACAACAACACAGACAGTTTGCGAAAAGGTAAGAAAACAAAAAGAAACTAGGGTGCTACTGCCATTTTTGTCACGTTTGTCTTCTTTGTGTTCAGAAGAGATTGTGTCGAACATTTATAAGTTTTGTTTGCAAGCTTATCGTAAAGCTCGTTTTTGTGATCAAGAAGACTTGAACATTATTTATTCCAATGTACTGCCAGCTTGTGTCCAGGAGGTTTTTACAGAAGCATTTAGCTCTGCTCTATTCGAAGATATAAGGAGGCGTGACATTCCCTTGCCTGATGATGGATATAAATATTATAAGCCGGGAAAGGTTGAGATTGCTATAGTGCGAGAAGGATTATCTTCTTCAAGAAAGAATATTCGAGACTCAGCCTATTGCAGGGCAATGTATTTATTACAAGCTCAGATAGATGAAAATAAGGAAGAGCTTGTTTCTGCGATAAGAGCATGGCGTGTGAAAGAAGCATCATCTATTTTTACGCGTCATTCCTATACACTTGTCTCACCATCGAATAAAGAATGGCCAATGTTGAAAAAACGAGTGGAAGAAGATCTGTCCTTATTTTTTAATGGAGACTATAAGTATGCTGGATCGTCTTCGCCAATATCGTCCTTAAAAGAAGCTCTTCATCATCTGGTACTGCTTGTTTCTTTTCTTGAGGAAGAACAAATAAGTGCAATTCTTGAGAAATTAGCAGATATATTGGACAACAACTATGCCCAATCTTCTATTGATGATTCGAATGAGCTGTTGGGTGGATTGCGTCACTTCATTGTTCCTGTATATAAAAAAATGGAAGAATTCGTCTGTATCATTATAAGAAAGGGATATTCTAATAAAAAGCCTTGTCAAAAGCTATTTGCAGTTCTAGAGAAAGATTTATCTTCACATTTGCCGGTAAGGACAACGCTGGAAAGATTGAATAATGTGTTGCGAAAATTAAGTCTAAATAAGATGAGAGAAATTGTTACTGCTCAACTTTTTTCTGAGAACGAAGCAGATATAATAGATTCCTGCGAGGCATTGATTGCTCATGCTGATAGCGGGGGATCAATACAAAAAGTATTACAGAATCTTATTTTCTATTGTAACTATGCAGTAACGGATAAGATGCGACTCTACCTTCAAACATTAATATTGATACCTTATGAAAAAATGTCGAAAGCTACACGAGAACAGTTGGCTAATATGATGCTGAATGTCTTGGAGCGTATACCCAAACAAAGCATCCGAGAAGAGCAAAAAGTAGACATTATGCATGCTGGTGTACGTTTAGCAGTTTCATTGAAGAGGGTGGCAACAGATGCTGCGATAGTAGATGCTGTTAAGGCATGGGCGGATTATGCGAATAGTGAGACTGTTTACAATGATATTAGAAGACCGTGGTTTATAAATTGAAAAGCGAAATGAGTTGCAGTTTAAACTTTTAGGTTTTATCACTTATCTTTGCAAGTGATAAGGAATTATTATGCCTAAGTAACAACAAGGAAAATGTTATGGATGTATAGTAATGCCAAATTGTAAAACGACTCATTGTTATGTTTGAATAGATGTCTATATGGAGCAGACTCATAAGAAACAGGGATGTTGAGGAAATAAACGATAGTGTCGGTAATGAAATGGCACCTTCGCTCTATGATGCTTCTCGCTATGCCATTGTGGATGTTGAGATTGGTTTGAAAGATCATAAAATCCACGACATCGGAGCGTTCCGTTATGATGGGGCGACATTTCATAAGGCATCGAAAAGGGAATTGCTCGAATTCCTTAATGGCGTGGATTATCTCTGTGGCCATAATATCATTCATCACGATGCCAAATATCTGTTTGCAAAAGAAACGTGTCAATGGCTTTTTGTCGATACGCTTTATATTTCGCCTTTGTTGTTTCCGGAACGCCCTTATCATAGGCTTTTGAAAGATGACAAGCTGATAAGCGAACAGATGAATAATCCGGTGAATGATTGCGAAAAAGCAAAAGATTTATTGCTGGATGAGATAGCACATTGGAATGCGTTGCCGAATGAAAAGCGCAAACTGTTCGCATCATTGTTAAAAGGCCAAAAAGAGTTTGAGGGATTTCTCGGTATGGTGAGGGCGGAGTATGTTACAAAAGGCTTGGCTGAATTAATAACAAGTCTTTATGCGGGAAAAATATGCCAACATACAGAGATTGAAATGTTAATCAGGCAGTATCCGTGTGAATTGGCATACGCATTGGCTCTAATAGACACGGCCGATTATCGTTCCGTTACTCCTGGTTGGGTGCTTCACAATTATCCTGAAGTGGAGTTTGTTGTAAAACTTCTGCGTCATACAAATTGCAAGGAAGGTTGTGCATACTGCAATACTCAACTGGATGTGTTGCATAATTTAAAGGTGTTCTTTGGATATGAGCATTTTCGGACATACGATGGTGAACCACTCCAAGAACGAGCTGCCCTGGCGGCGGTGAAAGGTGATTCGTTGCTGGCGATATTTCCTACCGGTGGAGGTAAATCGCTTACTTTTCAATTGCCTGCACTTATGGCAGGTCGTTCTGTTCACGGACTTACGGTTGTCATTTCGCCATTGCAGTCGTTGATGAAAGACCAGGTGGATAACCTTGCCGATAGAGGAATTGCCGATGCTGTGACCATTAACGGATTGCTGGACCCGATTACAAGGGCGTTGGCGATACAAAGAGTACGGGACGGGGAAGCCTCCCTGTTGTATATATCTCCCGAAATGCTTCGTTCAAAAACTATCGAGAGAATACTAATGGTGCGCCATGTTGTGAGATTTGTAATAGACGAAGCGCATTGCTTTTCTTCTTGGGGACAGGATTTTCGGGTGGATTATCTCTACATTGGCAAATTTATTCAGGAATACCAGCAAAAAAAGGGATGCAAAACTCCGATACCGGTTTCCTGTTTTACTGCTACGGCGAAACAGAAAGTCGTACAGGATATCTGTGACTATTTCCGGCAGACATTGAATCTGGATTTAAGATTGTTTGCCTCGACGGCTTCAAGGACTAATCTGCGTTATTCTGTCATTCATTCAGAAACGGATGATGATAAATATTTAAAGTTGAGAGATCTGGTGGCTGAATCTGATTGTCCTACAATTGTTTATGTATCACATACCAGACGTACAAAAGAATTGGCAATCAAATTAACTCGTGACGGTTATGAGGCACTGCCTTTCAATGGCAAAATGGATGCCGATGAAAAAATTGCCAACCAGGAGGCTTTTATGAATGACCAGGTTCGCATCATTGTGGCTACATCGGCTTTTGGTATGGGAGTCGACAAGAAGGATGTCGGACTGGTCGTGCATTATGATATTTCCGACTCATTAGAGAATTATGTACAGGAAGCTGGCAGAGCCGGTCGTGATCCTGTTCTCAGTGCACGTTGCTATGTACTTTATGGCGACAATGATTTGGACAAGCATTTTATTTTGCTAAACCAGACAAAGCTGAGCATCAGTGAAATTCAGCAGGTATGGAAGGCTGTCAAAGACCTTACCAGACAGCGTATGAGGGTTTGTTGTTCCGCATTGGAAATTGCTCGGCAAGCAGGTTGGGACGATTCGGTATTCGATATTGAAACTCGTGTGCGGACAGCTTTGGCAGCTTTGGAACAAAGTGGGTATTTGGTGAGAGGAAACAATGTGCCTCATATATATGCCACAGGTATTACGGTAAAAAATATGGATGAAGCAAGAGAGCGCATATCAAAATCGTTACTCTTTGGCAGTGATGAAACAGAAAAGGCTGTCCGAATCATCAAGTCCCTGATTTCGCAAAAGTATATTGCAAAAGCTCAAGATTCTGAAGCAGAGTCGCGAGTCGATTATCTGGCAGATATTCTGGGATTACACAAGCAGGAAGTTGTATCTGTTGTGGAGCGAATGCGTCAGGAGGGCATATTGGCAGACAGTAAAGATATCTCTGCCTATCTGCTGGATGCCGGTGATTCGGAAAAAAAGTCACAGGCGCTTCTCGAACGTTTTGCAAAACTGGAGCAATACATACTCAACCGTATTCCCGATGAATCTTTGCGGATATCCTGCAAGCAACTGAATGACGATGCCGTGAACGACGGAGTAGAAACATCCAAGGAAAAGGATATCCGAACATTGCTCTATTTCCTTGCAATCAAAGGATATACCCATAAGCAAGAAGATGCGGCACACAATATGAAAATCAGCCGTCAGGCAGATTTGACAACAACCATTAGTCGTTTTGAAAAGCGTTTGGAAATTTGTCGGTTTGCTGTGGAATGGTTGTACAATTTAGTCTCCAATGCAGGAAAAGGAGATTCAGAAAAGCAGGCTGTTCAATTCTCTGTAGTAGAACTTCTCAATCAAATAAAGGCTGCTCCTCGCTCCCTTTTTAGTAAACTTGACAATTTGCAGTTGGAGGAGGTGGAGGAAGCGCTTCTATATTTATCGAAAATCGGAGCGCTCAAACTTGAAGGCGGATTCCTTGTTCTTTATAATGCTATGGACATTCAAAGAATAAGGGACAATAAGTCGAGATACAAGCAGGATGATTATCGGATGCTGAATGAATTTTATAAGCAGAAGATACAGCAAGTTCACATCGTTGGCGAATATGCTAATTTAATGGTGAGAGATTATGATGCGGCCTTGCGATATGTCCAAGATTATTTCCGAATGGATTACAAAAAGTTTGTCGCAAAATATTTCAAAGGCGATAGGGTAAGTGAAATTCAACGCAATGTGACGCCTAAGAAATACGAACAATTGTTTGGGCAGTTGTCCGAACGTCAGTTGGAAATTATTTCTGACAAGGAATCGCGGTGTATCGTTGTTGCGGCAGGTCCTGGTAGCGGAAAGACACGTGTGCTGGTTCATAAATTAGCCTCTCTTCTGTTGCTTGAGGATGTGAAACACGAACAACTTCTGATGCTGACATTTTCAAGGGCTGCTGCTACTGAATTCAAGCAGAGGCTCTTGAAACTGATAGGCAATGCTGCTCATTTTGTCGAGATAAAGACTTTTCACTCTTATTGCTTTGACCTTTTGGGACGGATAGGAAATCTGGCAGATGCCAAAGATGTTGTTGCCAAGGCTGCCGAGATGATAAATCAAGGCGAAGTGGAGCCAAATAGAATCGGGAAAACGGTGTTGGTCATTGATGAAGCCCAGGATATGGGCACTGCGGAATATGCACTTGTGAAGGCGCTTATGACAAATAATGAGGAAATGCGTGTGATAGCCGTGGGGGATGATGACCAAAATATTTATGGCTTCCGGGGCTCGAATTCCGGCTATATGTATCAGTTGACACAGGAGACAGGAAGCAGGTTTGTTGAAATGACCGAGAATTATCGCAGTGCGCATCATCCTGTGAAGTTTGCCAACGAATTCGTGAAAGTCATTGGTAAGAGGATGAAAAGTACGCCAATTGTTTCGATGAGAAAAGAGAATGGCTGGGTAGGGGTGACACGTCATCAATCCAAGTATATGTATCAACCACTTGTTGAAGAATTAATTCACCGTCGAGGGGAGGGCAATTCGTGTATTCTTGCCCAGACAAACGAAGAAACGGTCATTTTGATGGCTCTTTTGCGAAGACAAGGCATAAATGGCAAGTTGATACAGTCAATGGGAGGCATTCGTTTCTGTAATATGGTTGAAGTGAGGTATTTCCTGAGGTACATTGACAAACGGGTGAAGACACCTCTGATTCCGGAAGAAGTATGGAAAAATGCAAAACGTGCCACTTTTTCTACTTATGCAACAAGTCAAAGTTTGGTGTACATAAAGCGTTGCGTGGAATTGTTTGAGCAAACGAACAAAGCGAAGTACATTAGCGACTTCAAAGAATTTGTTTTTGAATCACAGGTGGAAGATTTCTGCGACGTTTCGGGGGCGGATGTTGTGATATCGACTATTCATAAGGCCAAGGGCAGGGAGTTTGATGACGTGTATATGCTCATATCTGACGATTATAAAAAAGATGCTGATTTAATGCGACGGTTCTATGTGGGAATGACCCGTGCTAAGAATCGGTTGTTTATACATACGAATGGTGATTGCTTTAGTCGTTTAAGTGCAGACCGGCATTCTCGCAATCTCCAAGAATACGCTATGCCCGAAGAAATTGTCCTGCAACTTTCCCATAGTGATGTTTATCTGGATTTTTTCAAAGAACTCAAGCGAGAGGTTTTAGCGTTAAGGAGTGGGGATGCCTTGAATTATAAGAATTTTATTTTGTATGATTTAACTAATAAACCGGTTGCGAAGTTATCGCAGGATATGCAGAAAAAATTATCGGAGTGGCAAGAAAGAGGCTATGAAGTAAAATCTGCATCTGTTCGGTTTGTGGTGGCGTGGAAGTCCAAAGATGCTCCGAAGGACGAACCAGAAACTGCTGTTCTCTTGGCTGATTTGGTTCTGACCTTGAAGGAATAGCGATTTGTCAATCCCAATTCATATTAATGATACTCATCCGTAGGGATTTTTCGCTTGGAGGATTTGTGGCTATACCTTGAAATTTGGGGAGCTTTTTAATGAATTCCCAAAAGCAATTGCCTGAATGACAGGCAAGGTCTGGGCAATGTGTATAATGTTGTTGTGGGCATAATTTAACTTGCCTGCAACTTGCCAACAATAGCAATACAAGTTAAAAATCATTGACAGGGAATTGTAAGAATTATTTATTGATGATCAATTGTTGGCTTGTAAAGTGAGGATTGGTAGGTTATATCTCGGTGATTGATTCCACCATTGAATCACCTGTTTCCTTTGCTGTCGAAATATTAAAAACAATCGACGTATGTACAAAGAAACAGTAACATTTGATAAGTTGCCAGAAGCGGTAAGTTATCTGACCGAACAGGTCATCGAGTTGAAAAGAATGGTGTCGGAACTCCGACCGCAATCATCGGATAAACACGTATTGGTTGAAATTGGGGAGGCTTGTCGTATCGTCAAGAAAGCCAAACCCACTATATACACGTTGGTGCGTAAAGGACTGCTCCCGGCTTACAAGAAAGGCAAGAAACTCTATTTCTATGAAGATGAATTGCTTGCTTGGATTGAGAACGGACGAAAAAAGGGTGTTGAACAGACCTATGAAGAAATGCTTGCCAATATGCAAAGGGATGTCCGCCATAAGCCTAAATCGTTAGCAGGTTTCTAATAGTTGAAGATTTTTCTTTTAAAAGACGAAGTTTCAGGGAGTGTCTGAAACAGAGACTTTTTTTCGGTAGCAAGTTTATGTCGGCGTATTACATTCTCCGACCACTTGCTCCTCAAAAAATCTGAGGAGGTCGCTCCCGGTGGTCACAATTTATTCACCAAAAAACAATTCCCAATGGAAAAGAAACATACGATTACCCTCCGCCTATCGGACAGTCAATACGGTTGGCTCGGTGCCCTGTGTCGACGGAGCAAGCGGAATCAAAGTGCGGTTATTCGTTCACTCATTGAAAATGGGGCGGTGCGTGAACGAATTTCAAAAGAGCATATTCACGTTATCCGGCAGTTGATAGGTGAAAGCACCAATCTCAACCAATTGGCGAAGCAGGCAAACACGTACGGCTTTCTGGCCGTTTCCGACAAGTGTCAGGAGCTGGCTCAATATATAAGCCAACTCATAAAACAGTTGAAAGATGATAGGTAAGCAAACGAAAGGGACATCGTTTGACGGCTGTGTTCGCTATGTGCTGAAAGAGGAGAAATCCAGGTTGTTGGAAGCGGTGGGAGTGGAGGGATTGCCCGAACAAATGGCCGTGCAATTCGGGTTACAGGCATTGCTCAATGACAGGGTAAAAAATGTCGTCGGACATACTTCGCTTAACTTTTCACCCGAGGATAGCGAAAGGCTGAAGTCCGACGATGAGTTAATGCTGAGGATAGCCCACGATTATATGGAATTAATGGGTATCCGGAATACGCAATACATCATTGCCCGACATCTTGACCGGGAGCATCCGCATTGCCACATTGTTTTCAATCGGGTGGATAATGACGGGCGTGCGATTAGCGACAAGAATGACCGCTATCGCAATGAAAAGGTATGTAAAATGTTGACGGCAAAATACCGTTTGCATTTTGCCAATGGAAAAGACCAGGTCAAGGAGGAATGTTTGCGCCCATACGACAGGGCAAAGCACGAGATATACAAGGCGTTGAAAGAGGAATTGCCCAAAGCTCGGGATTGGCAGGAACTGAAAGATGCTCTTGTCGTCCGGGATATTGATATGAAATTCAAAGTCAGCCGGACCACGCAGGAGGTACAGGGAGTCAAATTTGAGCATAACGGTTTTTCTTTCTCCGGCTCAAAAATCAGCCGGGAGTTCAGTTACTTGAATATCAACAAACGATTGGAACGAAATGCTTTCAGTCCTTCGTTGGAATGCCCTCGACAAGAAACCGGACATAAAGATGACGACTTGGAACGGAGCGTGTCTCAATTCGATAGGGGAGTAAGCTTTGGGCTCGGTCTGTTCAGCAGTGATTCGTCATACGATGCCACTGTTGCGGAAGAAGCCGAGTTCAGGCGTTTGATGAAAAAGAAAAAGGCCAAGCGCAGGCGAGGCTTTCATTTATAATTTACGATTAACTTATAAATCTTAATGATTATGGTGAACAAAGAACTGGTTTTTGATTTCGACCTCTATTTATGTGAGAGGTTTGGTTACAGGAATGCTTGCAGTGCGATTGCAACTGCCAATGGCTTTTGCGTAAATGTGCGTGAGCGGGATTTGGATTTGTATATCCGTTTTTGGGAGTATAGCAGGGGAAGGGGGAATTTCCCTGATTGGAGCATCATCATTGTGCATAGCAATTTTAAAAAGAATCAAGAAGAAAACTTAAAAGATTTGGCTCGCTTCTTCAAGGAGTATATGCCTCGCTACGGTTACAAATATCTCTGTTCAGAAGGTGATGATTACAAGTATTACCAGACACTCGGACTGAAGTGTATACAAAATGAACCTTGTGCCAATTATGCGTTGGGGTTGGAGGAACTGAGGGTGTGAGTTGGCGTAGATGTCGTATATAGTGGACTAAGTCATATAGATTGGTATGATGACATTCTCATTATACCAATCGTTACTCTAATAAGATATTTATTGTCATTTATACTGATCGTATAGTCTTTATCTGTACTCATTCTTCATGAAATCTAAAGTTGGACATTCGGTTTATACTCTTTAAATATTATTTGAAGATCAATAAATAACAAACAAAGATTTTGCAAGAATTAAAATATCTAACATTGATATAGTGTAGACTGCATCTGATAATTAATATATTCTTACCTTTGCATCAGCAACGAGGATAAGCAGAAAAAATGAACTGTTACTACAAAGATCATATCAAAGATTTTCTCATCAAGGATGCAAATACAATTCTTGGAACATTGGCTTGTAAAGGAGGCAATGATCCAAGACAAATGGAGGCTTGGAGTGGGGAAATCTCGATTATGCGAGATGTTCTATATCCATATCGTGATGAAAATGTAGAGGTCCTTTTCGAATATACGATTCCTCGTCTTGCCAAACGTGTGGACGTTGTGTTGCTGCTCAAAGGTCTTGTCTTCGTATTAGAGTTCAAAGTTGGCGAAAAAGAATTTCATCAAGCCGATATTGAACAGGTGATGGATTATGCGCTTGACTTAAAAAATTTTCACAAAGAGAGTCATAAGCGCACAATTGTTCCGATACTTATTGCCACCGAAGCAAAGTATAAGTCAACCAGCCTCCGAACGTCTGTATACCACGATTCCATTTATAATCCGCTTCTGGTCGATGCAGATGGTCTTGGGCCGCTAATAGCACATATTGTTGAACGTGAACAGGCAGCCATATTCTCTATTGAAGATATCGACCGTTGGCATAAGAGTCGGTATGAGCCGACGCCAACTATCATTGAAGCGGCAAGCGCACTTTACCTCAACCATACTGTCGAGGAGATAACCCGCAGCGATGCATCGGGAGAGTCGCTGCGCAATACCACTAATTTTTTGCTCGATGTGATAGAGCGTAGCCGACAAAATAATCAGAAAAGTATTTGCTTCGTTACAGGTGTTCCCGGTGCAGGCAAAACGTTAGTCGGGCTGAACGTTGCTATCGAACAATCAAAGCGTTGTAGAGAAGATATGGCTATATATCTTTCCGGCAACGGTCCACTGGTAAAAGTGCTGACTGCTGCACTTGCAAAGGATAAAGCCGAACGAGAGAATTGCAAGCGAAGTGATGCAAAACGAGAAGTAAGCCAATTTATCCAGGAAATATATAATTACCGCGAGCAGATGCTCGGGAAGATTAAATTGCCGATTCAAAATGGCAAGTTGGAGATTGACGAAAATTTGTCGTTGGCTGAAAAACGAGCCGGACATGCCGAAATTGAGCATATTGCCATTTTTGACGAGGCTCAGCGTTCGTGGAATCATAAAAAGTTAGCCGATTGGCTGGCTCGTGGTGGTAGTTATGGCAATAAAAGGAAAGTGCCGGACTTTCCCGTTTCGGAAGCAGAATTTTTGATATGGTCGTTGAATCTTCGCAAAGACTGGGCGGTCATCATCTGTCTTGTCGGTGGAGGTCAGGAGATTCATACCGGTGAGGCAGGTATCGGAGAATGGCTGCGTGCCGTCAACGAAGCTTTCCCTGACTGGCATATCTATGTATCCGACCGTCTCGAAGATAAAGAATATGCAGAAGGTAATGTACATGGACTGTTAGCTGCAAATCCGTACGTAGTAAATGATTCATGTTTGCATCTGTCGGCATCTATGCGCTCATTCAGAGCTGAGAAACTTTCGTTGTTCGTACATAAACTGCTAAATCTGGACGCAGACGGTGCTCGGACTATTTATCGCGAAATCAAAGACAATTATCCAATAGCCCTTACACGCGATCATCAAAAGGCAAAACAATGGCTTAAAACTAAAGCTCGTGGATCAGAGCGATACGGTATGATTGTATCCTCACGCGCTGAAAGACTTCGCCCATTGGCAATTGATGTCAAACGAAAGATAGATGTAGAACACTGGTTTCTCGAGGATAAAAAGGATTTGCAATCGTCGTTTTTCCTTGAAGATGTGGCCACAGAATTTGATATCCAGGGGCTTGAGCTGGATTGGACTTGTGTTGCTTGGGATGGCGATTTACGTTATGTTGATAGGGTTTGGGATTATTATAAATTCTCCCGCAACAGATGGATGCATAACAATCAAGAAGTGAATCGAGCTTACCAACTCAATGCATATCGCGTATTACTGACACGAGCTCGTCAGGGAATGGTTCTGTTGGTCCCTTACGGAGATATAGAAGATGAGACACGTAAGCCAAGTATTTACGACGGCACTTTCGAGTATCTGAAATCCATCGGAATAGAGGTGATATAATTATACAACACTATTCTTCACTTCTTTTATACTGATACAACTCGAAACTTTTATTGCAGGTGATGGATAGGTATGTCAGGTTCTACAACGAACAGCGTCCTTGTTTTGCCATCGGCTATGACAGCCTTCGAACAACAGAAGACTCTACAACCAAGGAGAAATAATATGTAAAAAGACGTTTGAAAAAAGAAAGCTTTCCACAGAACCAAAGTTCGTATAGAAAAGACGCGCCGAGGCGCTTTCTGACAAGAACTTGGAAAAATAAGTCCACTTTTGAAAACGAAAATGACGTAAAATTGTAGAAAATGTCTACTTTCGGAGAACAAAATCAGACAAAAATATCGCGATTGCCTACTTTGGGAAAAAATGTTTAACTAAAAAATTTTCCGTCTCCACTTTTTCAATCCGGTACAAAGTAATAGATTGATCATTAAAAACTATAATTTCATGAATCAGGCAGAATTACAAGCTAATTTGGCGCAATATCGTGACACAACACATTATTTTTATACGGAGTGTGAAAAAGACTCTATCGTGGCAGCTGATATTGATATGGAGGCATTAAAACAATCCATATCATATGCTGACAGATTAATAGAAGAAATTACGGATGACGTCATGAATGATCTTGTGCCGGTAAGTTTCTATGAACATCTTCAACATGATATAGAAAAATATCTCCCCGCAAAAGTCCCGACATCATTTAGACCAGGTGTGTCAAAAACATTGGCATATAAAACTATTGCTGATCAAATTATTGATATAAACAGGTTAAGTAAAACATATTCCTTTTATGAAAAATTGGGGTTTGCGCAGAAAAACACTGTCTTAGTTGGTGCTAATGGTTGTGGAAAAACATCATTGGCAAATCTGCTTAAAAAGACATTAGATGTCCGAGATGGCATCGTAATACCAGCACAAAAACTTCTAATTATACCTAAATTCTCCAATACTCCTAATCTTGCTAGCGCAAAAACTGCGTTTGAACAATATCAAATGGATATTTTAACAGATAAAGTTACATTCGATGCAAAAGAGATGGACGCCTTCGAGTATAATTTGACAAGAAAATATGGCTCGGAAATGGTGAAAGTTATAGGAATCTTACTTGGAGAGCGACAAGTCCTAATTAATCGAGGTGCTACAAGGATTAAAGATGGTCAAACTGTTGTATTCGATGATATTAAAAGCACGCTTGATGAAATAATGGTAATATGGAATGAGCTAATTGAGCATAGGCAATTGGAGTGTGATGAAAATAACTGCCTGCGAATCAATTATGGGGAATCATCATATGATGCACATGAAATGAGTGACGGTGAACGAGTGATTATTTACCACACGGGTAGAGTCTTGCTTGCGCCTGAGAAATCACTTATAATAGTAGATGAGCCGGAAGTGCATTTGCATAAATCAATAGCAAATAAATTATGGGATAAACTTGAGTCAAGACGAAAAGATTGTACTTTTATTTATTTTACCCACGATTTAGATTTTGCATCTTCTCGCATAGCGCAAAAAGGATGGATTAAAGAGTTTCAATATCCTAATAGTTGGGATATAGAATTATTGAAAGAAAGCGTTATCCCTGAAGAATTACAACTTAAACTATTAGGCAGTCGCAAAAAAATACTATTTTGTGAAGGGAATGTACAAAATAGTATCGATAGAAGTGTGTTTGAGATTCTTTTTCCAAATTATACTATACAACCGGTTGAGTCATGCAAATCTGTTATTACATATACAAAGGCCTTCAATACTTTAATACATGCACCTGTTAAAGCATGCGGATTAATAGATCGAGATTTCCGCAATGATGAGCAATTGAAGAAATTAGAAAAGGAATCGATTTATTCCTATTCCGTATCTGAAATAGAGAACTTGTTCCTTGTAGAAGATTTCATAGTTAAATTTGCAGAGTATAAAAACGAGGTGATAAACATTGACGATATTAAGTCAAATGTTTATATGTCAATTGCAAGAGATTTAGAAAATCAATTGGCGGCATATATTACAAGCGCTATCAATTATACTTTCACGGAAAGCCATGTGCAGCGTGCTGACACAAAAGAGAAGGTTGCAGAGAATTTCATGTCTTTTATAGATAATATAAAGATTGACGATTTATATACAGTACAAAAAGGTAAAATAGAAAGACTAATAGATGAGAAAAACTACAATGAACTTATCAAGATTGTTAATAATAAGGGATTAACAAGTTGTGTGTCTCAGTACTTGAAATATAAGACCAAGAAAGACTATATAGAAAAGGCTTTACATTATCTAAAAGATAGTGAAGAGGGTAGAAACATTCTAAGAAACCTCTTCCCTGCGGAGTTGTTTTGATTCGTGCTGCAATGGTTTAAATCTGTAAAAGCTATGAAGAATAAAGAGATAACGCTTTTCAACTCAGCGGCCGAATTACTTGACATTTATCACAGCCACGGAATTTTCTCCCGTGGCTGTGGAGTTACGCTACGAGGATGAGAATGTATGGCTTACCCAGCGTATGATGGCTGAGTTGTATGGCGTTGACGTGCGTACAATTAATGAGCATATACAAAAGATATATAGCGACAACGAATTGACGGAGTCGGCAACTATCCGGAATATAGTATGTAAATCAATGCTTTAGTTGCTCTCTATTACATTCTGAGCTTTTTTTCGAAGATAGTCATTAGCATGGAGTTTGATGTATTGTATTTTTAGCTATGATTATTTATTGTTTTGTTGATTCTTGTTTCGCCTTTTCCATCATTGTGATAATGTCAAAATGCAATTTCATGATTTCATAGTAATATTCTTTATTTTGAGGAATATGAATATATTTAAGATTTTCTATCATGGGATGCATTGCATCTATATAATCGTTGGTTTTTAAGAAAAAAGAAGTTTCTTCGTATAATTGTTTGTATCTGCTTAATAGAATTGTGCCAGGAGTAGTTTGAAGATCATCGCATACAATAGAACTTACACGTGCTGAAAATCCTAACAGAGATCTTTTTTCTACAACAGATAATATTCCAAATGCATTTGATATGCCAGTTTTAGATAAATGTATTTCGTTGGCAATTGTGGCTTTATATGAATCTAAATCTTTACGCTGTCTTTTAACTTGATCAACTTGTCGCTTTAAGTCTCGTAGTTCAAAAAAACTTACAATTTGAAATCCTACGATTATGGTGGCACATACTCCAATCAATGAAGCTATGATTCCTATATACGAATCAGTTGTTATGGTTCCATTGTTTTTTATTTGTCCCCAGAATGTCAATGCAACACAAGTGATGCTTGTTATTATACAGGTTGAGGTGAGGGTGATAGTAGTTTTATGATTCATATTAACGTATTATGTTTTTTATCAATTATTCTTTTTTGATGCGCGTTGACGATGTTTGAGATTAAGGTCTTGCAAGGTGTGTCCGAGGGTGTCTTCCTTTGCTATCAGCAGTAGGTCGATCCAATTGCAAGGCGTAGAGAACACGGGCATAGATACCGATAGAACCGGTCGGATAACCTTTTCGATACGATTAATCGTAAGAGGGAAACAGGTAGTACGTTCAGCAACCTGTGCTATTGATCGGTTACGACGTAGACGAGCAAGTCTGATTTGTTCGCCCATTAGAGTCATTTTCTGTTCCAATTTACGGGACAATTTAGTCCCTATGGTGTTCTTTGCTATTCTCAATATATCTGTTGATAATGCAAAGATAATAGATTTGTTTATTATATGATATGTTAAGGTGTTTGTTTATTGGCTTCTTGGGAAAGCCTGCCGAGTCGTTCTCTTAATAAATGATTGTATTTTTCTTTTAGTTCGGTGTTTAGAAAAGAGTTTTGAATGACAGCATCAAACTTAGGCAATAGCTTCATATACTTATTTATCAGTCGTTCTACAATCACAGTCTCTATCCCTAGAATAGTTGCCGATTTGATAAAATCCTCTTTTTGCAGGTTCTTCTTCCGGCCGTTCAAGGTTAAGGCCAGTTCTTCGTCATCTTTCGGATTGATGATAGCTGCATTCAGCAAGTCATAGGCGGGTGTCAGACGTATCCGCTCTGCTGTTTCATACAAAGAGAAATTTTTCAAGTGCATATCGTTGTTCCCTGTCAGCCAAGAGAAAAGCACTAACTCGAAAAAATTGGTGACATCCATTTTGGGCAAAGACGAGTATTTTAAAACCGCCTTGCCGATTCGCTCATAACTACTTTTGTATTTATGTTCCGTTGGTCTTTCCGTCAATTGACACATATCTTCCATTGCGATTTTCTCTCCGGTAGGACTTCTGTCGATTCGACGGGTAAGATAGCAAAGCGTATCGTCTGCCATCCGCATCAATGTGTGAGGAACTACATCAATACGTGCCACTTCTGCAAGGTGCATAGTCAAATCCTCCACCTCTGGCATCAATTCATATAGTGAGGTCTGTGGCTTACAAATGTAATTGCCCCAAAGTCCGACAATAGTTAACCGTTTGCTACCCTCACATTCATTCAAATGCAAGGATAATTTCGGCTGAACACCTGTCAAGGAGGTTTGGTCTTGAATGATTTGCAGGGCAAGTTGGTCAAGTTGCTCCGTTGTATAATCAAGAATAGGCAATGCCATTGTACCGAAGAACTTTTTGATACAAGTCGGGTGCATGTCCTTTTCTCCCTCTAGGAGCGGACGATAGCAATATAAGCAGTTACACATGGCTTTCCTCCTTTTCTTCAATAGGAACAATACTTATTGCGCCGATACAATCCTTGCAACAGAGCAATAGCAACGACATGCGGTCGAGTGTGCTGATGTCTGTGTTCCGCAATGCAACATCCAGTAACCATCCTTCAGGAATCAAGCCGTCGAAAAAGGGGAACAGCACAGGACTTGTATAGACTTCTTCTTGCAAAGGCAATGTCAAACTAACCGCCTTTGCTGTTTCCAAAGATAGATACTCAGGCAAATAACGGAACTCATACCCTGAATCGCTCTCCGTCAGAATTCCTGCTAGTAGGTCTTTGTAAAATATGTTGGCTTGTTTCATTGATTATTCGTTTTTAAAGTGGCAATCATTTCATAATTGAAGAAATCAAGGAGCTGATTCACTTTATCAAGGCGTAACGTTTCCTTTCCTTGTTCAAGGTCACGAACAAAGCGCAGCCCTACACCAGACTTCAACGAAAGTTCTTCTTGGGTCAGATGATATTGCTTTCGCAACATTTTGACTGTCGTAGAGAGAGTATTCATAATCGATCAATCTTATACCTTTTCGGGTACAAAGTTAATGCAAATATTTGACATTATACCACAAGGGGTATAATTAATTGCTTTTTCGGCATAATTATACCATATGGGGTATAATTTATGAGCTTTTGAAGCATAAATGCTAAGCCAAATAGGTCTTGTTCTACACTTTTTCAAACGAATAAATCAGCTTCGTTACACTTTTTGGAATGAATACTTCCCATTGTCCATAGTCGTCACTTTTCCTTGCGAATCAAATGTTTTTGGCTACGATATATAACTTCACACTGAATTATCACATTTTCGTCATCGCGAAGCACCGTATCCAATTTATAGTCTAATACCCGAATTAAACAGCCGGTAGATTCCAATGCCGCTATGCTCTTCGGAATGACATATATAACCATTTGTGTGTCGGCTCTGGATAATGTTTGATGTAAATATAACCATATAAAATAGCACCGAAACTTTTTTTGTTCCGGTGCTATTTTCGCCCTTATGGCGTTAAGATTCTAAGAATTGAAACTTCTAAGAAGAACCTCTTGTATGTATTGGGCTTGCTCTTCAACCTCTTCTGTCCACCATGGTTGTTCTTTATTCTTATTCTTGTTTACTACATCCATCATAATTTTCTGTTTGACGCTGTCTATCTTCTTGCTGTTTTTATAGTGCTCTGTTTTGGACAAAGGCTGATAATTGCTCAATTTTGAGTTCTTGCTTGCACTTATTAGGCAGAGGTTTCCTATGTTGTGTAGATGCTCCTCATCCATTGTAGGAAAGTTGTCCATTGGATGTTGTGGATAGAAGTGTTCTATTGAACTTCTTGAGGTGAACTCAAAATCTGGGCAACGACCTTCTTTCCAAAGACAATAGTCAATATAATTGAATATGAAGAAGTCTATATGCTTCGTAAATGTAGGGAGAGAGAGTTTACTGGGAATGTTTCCTGTGTATCTTCCTCCTTTATTGAATATAAGATCATAATAGAACGAATCTGCAGTAATATCTTCAGTCAAAAACCGACCAAGCATATACGCTTTTCCGAGTTTCTCCAAATATTCAACGAGTCCTTTGCCATCGCGATTATCATATAGATAGTTTAGCGTAGCACATAACCAATGCTTGTAGTTCTGGCTAGGCAATGATGCATGGAACATTGATTCTACCATCATGATACGTTTGCTTGTTGAATCATCGATGGTGAGATTGTAACTATATTCAGTATCTTTTTCATGTTTCAGGTATTTCACTGATAGTTTGCCATTTTCACGATCCTCATAAAAATCTCTCTTGATGATGAATCTGTCAAAAAGGAAACGTAAACGTAGCATCTCAGATATAAAGATATCCGCAAAGTCTTCTGTGATTCTTTCCTCTGTAAATATGTCGATGAGGCGTTTGTCATCAAGAGGTATGTCTTGCTTCTTGATGACACGAAGAACTTGTAGCAAGAAGTTCGCAAAGTTCACCACAGATGAGAACCTATCCTCGTTTTCATTCTCAGTTTTTTTCCCAGACTGGTTTTGAGTTTTTTTCAGAACGTCTAGGATTGAATAGTCATCAAAAGTCTGGGATATTTGGATATGCTGTGTCCTGCAGATTAGGTCGTTCAGATCCGTCCAATTGCATTCGTTCCATTTCTTTCCGAATATTGCATCGCGCAGATCAGATGAGAAATTCATTTGAACGTGACTGTCCATGTCCGAGCAGGCGTCCCAGATAAGCCCAATAAGCCAGCATTTGCGTTTATCTCGTTTGGATAGACGCATTATTCTAGCTTTAAGAATCTCCGGCTTTTCAAGTTGTTCACCGCGACTATTCATAATCTCGAAGTAATGATTCAAATCGGTATCTTCAGGTAAGACGACTCTGGTTATCATTACTTGGTTGAAAAAGAAATCTAGGAATTTGTCGAGAGAATCCTCTGGAACAATGCTGTCGATAGTTCTCTTTACGACATCATACATAGCCTCAATAGAGGAGTCGTTTAACTCTGCTGTACTGTCATGAAGATAGAGTGCTGTAAGAGTTTTTGAAGATCTTTCTCGAAACTCATATTCTATATTCACACTCCCAAACCAATCAAAAAGTGAAGAATTATTGTAGATTTCATTCTTTAGGGCGCACATCATGATGTTCAATGTGGTAAGACGTTGCTGACCATCAATAGTCTCAAACATTCCGTCTTTCCTGATATGAACCACCAAAGTGCCAATATAGTAATGGCGCTCTGAATCAACGCAGTCCCATACGTCCTGTACCAGTTGTTTCAAATGACTTTCTTCCCATGCATAGTTGCGCTGGTACATTGGTATGATATATTTATCCTTGCCGAGCAGTTCCTTGATGCTCAACATGTCTGGCTTAGGAGTATTCATTGTTCTGATTCAATTTGATGGAGGTTATGGAAGATTTCCTTAATAGATGCCATGCCTTTTTGCTTGATAGAAGTTTCTTTGATTATAGGTAATTCCCAATTCAGCAAATCAAAAGGTTTTGTAGCACTGTGTATTGTCCTGAAAGCACTGTTCTCTTCTCGAGCATAATTATCCATTGTTGTCCTTTTTACAGAATCATGAGTAAGTCTCATCGCGTATGACCACAAGAAAATCTTTGTGATGGCTTTGTCAATACCTTCAGTACCGAACTTGTCGTAATAGAACAGAAGAGCTGCATCGAATAGTATTCTGGTGAACTTGTCACCATCTCTGTGATGTTCCGGATAGGAATTTAATGTGCTCCATATCTTATTTGAGTATCTTTTACCTAAATCTGGCAATTCCTTATGCTTTTCTGAGTAATATCTGATCATATCAAAGAATAAGGAACCATTGATAATAGCTTGATCTATCTGATGGGGATACTCCAGGTGTTGCTTGTCTAGTCGACGAGATATATCGTTGTTATAAATCTGTGCATAACAATCGGCCATAAGGAAAATCCTCTGATATGGAAGCTGAGATTGATGGGTACTATACCCCTTGAACGTATCTATTGAGTTTGAGGTAAAGAATCTTCCATTTTGGGCTTCTATCCATCGCTTTATACGGAAGAGCAACAAAAAGAGAGATGATAGATATGGAGACTCCATCTTCTCCCATCCAGTGATATTCTGGAAATCTGTATATGATAATTGAGGAATCTCTCTCAGATGATAGGCTTTGAGTAGGTCGTGTGGCTCTAGCTCCTTCCCTCTGGCATTCTGAGAATCAAAGAATTGGAAGGCTTCAGAAATATCATAAAGTGCAATAACCACGAAGCTACAATTGGACAGCAAGAAACGCACATGTTTTTTCTTAAGTTCTACAATACGGAACCGTATGGCGTTAATGTTTTCTTGAATATGTTGCTTTGAAATTGAATCATGAAACTGTTTCTTAGCAAGAAACAGTTTTATGCTGTCACGGAACTCTGGCAAGAAAAGATCCGTAAACTCTTCTTTTTGATGAAGTTCATTCAATAAGAGCAACAATGTGATAGAACGTTGCTGTCCATCAACAATCTCCATTTCAGAAGATGGCTCTTTTGACAATTTATGTAGCACTAATGTGCCCAAACGATATTCCTGCGTACCTCGTTCACAAAAAGTTACAACATCATCAATGAGCTGATTGACGTTCTTTACGCCCCATTTATATGGTCTCTGATATGAAGGAATGGTAAGGCGGTCATACTCCAGGTTTTCCACCTTGACTATGCGTGGTTCATCTGGCTCATGATACTCATGGGTAGGAGCAAGGGTTTCCGACAGGGCAACAGCTTCCTCCTTTGGAGCATAACGCTTGCTTGAAGTGTAGTTGTTTTGAAGGATGGATATGGTGGCTTCCCATAATTTATCGAAAAGAGACTCGAATGTTCCATCATACACTTCCTCCTCCAGTCGAAGAAGCCCTCGTTGCCTATGAGACCAATTGTGCCAACCTATGTTGTTTGATGTTGCAATCGAACTAATCATGACTTGTCTGAGTTTTTCAGCCTCAAGATTCGAATCTGTTTTTTCAAAATGCAGTTCCCAATGGTGGTTTATGTATTCGTAATGGACGCAACAATCCAAGCCTTTGGGGAGAACTTGAACATATCTATACTGATGCCAGGTTCTGCCAATGTAGGAATTGACATTAGCATCAATATGTTTTTTCTTTAGGTGACGTCTGATTCTGTCAACCAATGGATCGTATATGTAAAGCATATTATGTACAGTTCAATTAAGAAAACTTCTTTACTTGCTGTTTGAACACATCTCTCATCTTAGAATTTTAAGCTTTATTTGTACTATCAAAAATGATTAGTCTATCAATATCTGTAATAATGTTGGAATAAATGTCTTTAATATCAGTATTGGATTTCATATTTATTAGAATATCTTGAGACATCTCTTTATCATGTTCCATTATCCCCATATAAAAGTCCTTATTGGCAACAATAATTCTTGCGCAATCAGTATCGTTCATAATTGGACTGATTAGATTCTTTATGAGTGATCTTGCAGTGTTATCGTCCATATCGTGGCCTAGATGAGGCAATAAGTTGCCAAATATCTTAAAAACAGTAGGCTGGCATATCTCTTTTACAAAATAATCATTTAATTTATCATGCAAGTAAGAAATTAATGATGATATTTTTTTACAAGCGGACAATAATTTATTTAACAAATCTGGATGCTCGATATGCTTTGTGGCTATTATTCTATCTAAAAGATTTTTCAGCTCTTCATAAAGGTTATTGGTAAATTCAGGCAAAAACTCAGTACCTAAAAAAGATTGCACAAACTGGCTCCAATAGATGTTAGGAGTGCTGTTTGGATTATATAAAAAGCCTTGAGGCTGATTCTTTAATGCCTTTACCCCTAAATTTATTATACCATTTGTGAACAGTCCTGGATATTCTTTATAAATTTCAAATAAATCTTGTAAACAATATGAGGCATATGCTGTTTCATCTTCATCACTCCACTCTGGTTCCCACTCATTAAAGCAAGAAAATATTTCGGAATAATCCAATTCAAGAGTTTGTTTGATTGTCTTGATGTGTTGAGCAATATATTTTATAGCCAATTTGTTCCCCAATTTGTTCCTAATGATATGAATATTCAGGAGTCTGTATGCAGATCCTTGACTGCCAAGTTGCTTAAGAAGGTCACGATAATCCATATATTTCCCAAAACAATTTGCCAGCCGAGGAATTATTGTTTCGTTAATATTGTCAATATCATGACCATCTGCCAATGACATATTAAATATGTCTTCAATTCCCCGCTCCTTAATATTGGTAGTGGATGCTGCATCTATTTTTGAGATGGTTTGAGAAATAAAACTACTCGTGAAGCGAGATGTAATTATACCATCGCCTGCATCAAGAAGCCTATTTGCATACGATGCAATTCTTGGCTCTTTTACATCTTTATCATTATTTACAAAATTGGAAATATGAGACTTTAAACTTGTAAAATCGAAAGCAGAATCTTGATATACAAGTTCTATAAATAAATCTATACCTTCTGTTCCTTTCTCTATTTCTGAGTATATATATGTATTGAGTTCCTCATTATCAGTACGAACTTTATATGTATTATAGGTTTCTCTTGCAGCGACAACAAATTCAACAAAATGTTCAGGACTAAGTGCTATAGGTTTTATAACCTCATCAAACATAGTATCCTTCCCGGATTTTTCCAAGCATTTTTCCAGTTTGTTTACTACAGAGAAATATTCAGCGCCATTGCCAATCTCACACTTTTGAATGGTCTCAATGTATGACTTACACATATTCTTCACTCTCAGACTAGTCGCATGGAGTATGATTGTTGCAAGGGCATCATCAAATTGTAAATTATTATATGAAGTCCCTGATTTCATATTTGCAAACATATCCCACTTCTTCTGAATAGATTCTTTTTCGTTGTCTGGTAAATTATTCATTTCCAATGTGGACAAACTCATCACTGCACTGTCTAGTGTTTGTGTAGTCACTTCTTTTGCAAGAATATTTTCCAAGACTGATACAAAATGAGGTTTATCCACAAAGCCAACCAAAGAACCACCTGATTTTATGGCAGTACTCAATAATCTTCTTAGAGGCAACTCCCCGGCTAGAGATTCATCTTGTAATCCATAGGCAAACTGACAGAGCTGGGTCCTGACATCCTCTTGCTCCGGATAAAAGGAAGATATATCCTCAAATAATGTATCGCTAAGTAAATTATTATCCAAAGAATCCCCATCATATAAGAGATAATCTTTTTTTAGAATGAATAAAGCTATGTTTTGTAATCTATATTTTTTATCAGGCCACTGCAAACGAATGGCTACAAGTTCGTTGATAAAGGCTATGACAGTTCGTGGATTGGGATTAATATGAATTCGCATAAATACCTGACATATATGCTTCTGGTCATGTTCTCCTTTACCAAAAGCATCTTCAAAGTATTTATTAAATAATCTGTTATAATCTGTTATTACAGGCTGTGGGACAATATATACAATAGGAAATGTCTTATTGATAAAACGTTTGAATTTATCTTTAATTTCTTCATCTTTCTTACATTCATAAATTGCTTCACACAAGTGTTTATTATCATACGGAATAATCGTCCATATATTTTCAAAATCACTGCCTGCGAAAAATGTGTATATTGCTGACCAAAGTTGCATTACTTTTTCAGAAGGTAGCCTATCCATATTATCAAATACAATTATGACTTTCTTTACTTCATCATTCTTTTTTTCGTCGAGATGAGATGAAATTGCATGCATCCAGTTTTTAAATTCCATAATTGAGGGCTCTTCACTGGATGTATATTGTTCATCAATTGTGTGGTCATCTTTTTGTGTCAGTAACGTAAACACATTTTTCCAATTTCCATCTTTAAATCGATAAATAATAGCCAATAAAACTCCTAAAATAATTGGTGAACATTCAAATAGTATCCATCTCCAAGATAGCGATATGCAGCCACTGTCAAGTAATTGACCAATAATTATGTTTAGTGTTGTAAATGTAGCTATTAATATAATCCCCCAAATAGCCGAGCCAGAAAGTTTTGGTTGAGATTTAGTGATTGTAGTTGTTTTGTTAGATAATAGTAATGAAAGTTGGTCTCTCCACTCTGCACAATGCTCCTCTCCATTGCGCATTTTTATTTTAACCTTCCCTTTCAGAACTTTTTCTTCTATAAGAGCATTAGTAAGTGTTTCTAGGATAGACCGACGTTGAAGATCTTCTTGATGTCCCCAGGCATCATATGTAAATGTGTGATATCCGTCCCTTTTAAGAATATTGCTTATTTTTGTTACCACATTAGACTTTCCGGAACCCCAGCTTCCTTCCACGCCGATGATTCTATGCATCTTCACTTTCTTATTAGGGCTAATAGAGTCATTTGATTTTATATATTCACAAATATTTTTTGCAAGATGTGCTTGAGATTGACCTTCAAAAACGTCATCCCCTTTTGGGGTGTCAGGAATAAACCGAGGGAATTGTTCATTGTATGTCATCATATCTTTATTTGGAAGCTATTGTAATTAATTGAATTTTGAGGGCTTTGAGCCAATTAAAAAATACATAAGGTTGTCTCATTGCTTCTTTTTTGAGAATACCTTCTCCCATTTTTTCAACTAAAAGCCTGCCATTGCATTTTGCTAGCAGTAGAATATACCGATATAGCTGAAACGTATAAAGTTCAATCGCTACTACTAATGCACTTTTTAATAGTAAGCAGGCAACAAATTACACGTTCTACAACCTGAGGAACGCTGAAATTTTTGCGAAGACAGGTTTGTTTAATTTAATTCGTTCTCACACCATGTATTTTCTGTTCCATTTGTCAAAGACAACTGGAATCCATTGTATTTTTATTATATTCCAATACACAATACAATATGCAAATATATGGTATTTACTTTTATTTTACATATATTATGGCTATAAATTCTAAATATAGAAGTGTTCTTTAATCATTCTAAAATAAATCTCTCCTACAGTTGGTTCTGCAAATCAATCAAGTGGGGGGATACAACGTAAAAAATGGTTGTATCTGGATTATAAGAAGAATGAAAATTTAGGGCAACTATATATAACTTTACACTGAATTATCACATTGCCGTCATTGCGAAGCACTGCATCTAATTTACAGGCTAATACCCGAATTAAATAGCAGAGAATTCTAATATCGCTACACTCCTCAGAATGACATATATAATCATTCGTGTGTCGGTTCTGAATAATGTTTGATGTAAAATTAGGATGTAGTTGCCTTATTTTTTATCAAGTTGAGCATATAGTTCTGGCCGAAGTTTTCGATTGAATTCTTCAATCTCTTTTATCTTTGGTGAATCGGCAGGAACGATCTCATAACCATCACCGGAACCGAAGTTCCGTTCTTTACTATCTGCATATCGTTTGTCAATTAATAGATTCACCTCATTATGCGTTAGTTCGCCCTTGATATTTTTTATTGCCAAATCAAGTAAAAATGGAGAAACCTTGAATCCATTGGCTTCCTGAAGTCCGATACTGATAAGCCAATTATCGGCCAATCGCTTAATCTCTATGTTCTCGCTATGCGATAATGCCATGAGCTCTTGATATTTCTCGTTGTAATTCATTGGGGTATTTTTTCAAAAATCAGGTTCATTCAATGAGTATTTACTGTGTTACAAAAACCCGCCAGCTCCCATCTTTCTCTCCGCGCTCCACATACTTTTTGGAAATCAATTGATCCAACAGTTTCTGTATGGCGGTTATACTAATGCCGGTTTCCTCTTTCATGTCCGCAAGCGTCAATACTGGCTGCGTTTGCATCGCATTCAGTATCTTCGTGTAATTGGGCGTTCGGAACGCAATTCGCTCTCCGTCATACCACCATACATTTTCATTCTTCTCGCTCACAAATAGTACATCGTTATAGATTTCAGTGGTCACCAAATCATTGAAATACTTCAAGAAAGGACGAATATCCTTGATGTCTGCCTGGGCGCCATCGCTTGGTACCGGGCCTACTGTGATGTCTGCCTGATGTAAAGCCTCCAGATAGGCACTTTTTTTGCGACTGCGGACAACAATCATTGGATATCCGTGGCGGGTTAAGATGTAATTCACCATCAATCGGGCAATGCGACCGTTGCCGTCCTCGAAAGGATGAATGCGTATATATCGATAGTGAAATAGCGCAGCTAACTCTACCGGAGAGAGTTTTCCCGCTTGTTCGGCGGCATTATACCAGTTCACCAAATCTCCCATCAATCCTGGTGTCTCCTCCGGTGAGGCATACTCGAATCGGTCTCCATATCGTGTAATAACACTATTGGGGCGCGTCTTATATTGTCCGGTGTGTATCACGTAACTTGTCTGCATGCCACCCGGTAAATCACGATACACAGTGTAATCCTCTCGCAATATGGTTTTGTGCAATGTCCGGATAAAGTTTTGCGTTAAGGGCACCCCTTTTACTATTGCCTCCTCGGTCATCATTCGTAAGCCGACATTGCTAGCAGTCATCTCCTGTACGTCACGCACGTCAGCTTCACCAATCACTTTCCCGAAAAGCAGCAAAATTTCTGTCTGTCCATAGGTCAATGTGTTACCCTCAATGTGGTTGCTGTTATAATTGAAGTCCACAGTAAATCGGCGGCTAAGCCTTTCCCGATCCTTCTCCGACAGAGGCTGCAACTCCTGCCATGCTGTCAACGCCTTCTTTATATTCAGATACTTCATCTGGATTCATTTTTTTTCAACCGATATGCAAATATACAAAAATACCCCAAAAGGTTATATGGATACAACCTTTTTCGAATAATTCTGCAATGAAAATAAATTCTCAATGTCGCAGATTTCACAAAATGCTTTTTTCTCATTGCAATATTATTGTCATATAAATACCATAATTATTGCTATTTTCGAGAAATTCTATTGGCTATGATATGACTATCTCGTGGATTCAGATTTACTGTATTAATAATTTTTTTGTCAATTAGAAAGATTTACATAGTTATTATTTATAAGACGGAAGTTATAGCTGAGGAGATGCGTGCCAATGGTAAGTATTGGATTGAAAAGCCACCAATGCATATGATATGGAGATTAGAAGCTGTAGAAGAATACACCGGAGATTCACTTGATGAAGCGACTCTAAAATTATATGGTTTGAAAAGTCTCCAACGTCCAATGTGGAACAAACCTGAATTGTTTGCTTATATCGAATCTCAGTTTGAGAAATAATGAACCGCATCGAAACAGACCGATTGATTCTTCGCTCATGGGAGCTGGAGGATTTGCCGTCGTTTGTTGCGATGAACAAGGACGTGCATGTTATATCAAATTGATTTATAAAAAAGCGGATAACTCCGATATGATAAAAAGTTTGCAATGTTAACGAAGTGAAAGTAATTCACTTTACGGCAAAAATTAATCTTTGGGGAATGGATTATTCTTTTATATCATATCGGGTCAGTTCCGAACTGCCTGAGCGTACTTCCTCAATGATTTCCCGGCATCTATCTTCTGAAAGTTTGATTTTATTGCCGACGGCAATGAAATCAGACAGTCGAGGCTGGCCTGTGCCGTTGACGGAGGTAGCGTGTTCTCCGTTATAGCCTTCTGTGCAAAGGGTAAGGTCGTAGGCCGGAGCAAGCCGCCATCTCCAGGTCTTCAAATCATTATCCCTGACAACATAGAAACTGAAATTTTTGCAATGATCATCCTTATTATCTGTGAGATAATTAAACAGCATTCTACGATACATCTGCTCGACATCCTCGCGACTTTGGGTGATGTACCCTGTCAGTGCGAGCAAATTTGAGTAATCCATAAACGGCTCGCGGAGAGAAATACACATCAATCCTCCGGCGGTAGACGTGTGGATTCGGTTACCATTATTGTCGATATCGAACCGTCGGGACGCGAAATATCGTCCGTTGACAAGCCGGAAATCGGGTACGATAATACCGCATTTTCTTGCAACCTCATTATAACGTGCTTCTTGAAGTCCAATATCTTTCGGATCGTATGTGTGACGGAATTTTACTATCCAGTGTCCTTCCGCATCCGAAAATACTGCTTTAGGTCTTGCCCCTCCGCTGTTACCGCTATTATACAGAAGTAGTCCGGCATCCTTGTCCTGCTGTTCCTTAAGGACTTCAAGTGCGATCTCCTGAAGTCGGTCAAAATCTGTTACGGTTTCCTTATGTTCAAGGTTTACGGAAGGGGAATAGGTTAAGGCGCCCATGCCATTGTCACCAACTAATGCAAGTCTATCCAGAGATGACAGATCCGAATCGTTTATCCCATTATGGAGTAATGTTTTATGGAGAAGATAACGACCGTATCCATCGGGAAGGCTGTCTTCAAAGACGCCAAAATTTCCATAAAACGGTTGCGGTTTGGCAACGAAGATGCCAGGTTTCAACGGTAGTTCAAGCGGTGAAATGCTGAATCCGTCGGCAATCCACGACTTATCGTACTCAAAGACGTTTAGGCGATTATCAGGCGTGAGAGACAGCAAGCCAACAGGTCGCCCCTGAAACATTACTTTAAGTTTCTCGGTCTTTTTCATCTTTTCTTACTTTTAGCGTACGCCCTTTTATCATTGCTTTTCTGGCGAATCAGGTCTAGCTCTTCCATTGTGTCAAACTTAGGAGCGCAAAACAGATCCTTTAATTCCGAAGTATATCCCAGTGCCATAGCAAGCTTAATCAACGATTCAAATGCAATGAGTCCTTTCTGTTCAAAGCGTGCCAATGTAGATAAAGGCACTCCTGACAGTTCTGCGATGCGCTGCCGGGTGATATTTTTCTCAACTCTACGCTTGCGAAAATTTTTGGCAACCAGCCTTGCAATGTCATCAGGATTATCAAGTGTGAAGTTGTCTAATACGGATAATATATTGCTACTATTGCTTTCTATTTGCATAATACTGCTAATATCTTAGCACAAAAATAGCAATTAATTCCAACATTGCAAAGTGTCAGAGCGATATCAATAAGGTGACCATATACAATTTTACAGTATAAAACAAAGAACTAGTTTAGATTCGGGCAAGAGGCTGAGAAGACGTAAGCGAGCGTAGAGATTTGTTTTTCGCACGGCAAAGCTCCGGCCCGCGCGCTCCTTTGGAGTGCATTACTGTAGAATTGTATATAATTCCTTTATTAAATATTAAAGCGCGATTATTCTTCTTTCTCAAATCCTTCCGACGCATTCGCTATCAATGCCGTTCCTATCTCCATCTGTAGGTGTTTCGGAAGACGAATCAGTTTTGCCATAAGATGGTTATAAGTGAATTCTACTTTAGTGTCTAGTATTGGTTCTTCTTTAATGCCCGTATCAATTTTCTCAACGGCTTCAGAATCTTCTATAAAATCGGAAAAGTTGGTTCTTCGGACCAATTTTCTATCACACCGTTATGTTTGATTTTTAAACGGATATAGTCCTTACAATCATCCGCCTCGGGAATTAAACAATTGGGCACATAATCAGCAATTTTACATATCACCTTTTTGTCTTTGTCAAGCAAGAAATAGGTTCCGCTATCACATACCTTGGCTTGAAGATATAAATTTCCATATTCCGGCTTCCAATTCAGAAGCTTATGAGTTTTCAAGTCAATTATGCCAGACCACATCCCTTTAGAAACCAAAGGATACTTGTTTTCATATAGTTCTCCAAGCCAATCATCTATATAGCTACACATCTCCTCTTTATATGGGAAGTATATCATAAGATAATTGGCCATCTCATTCAAATATTGCTTTTTGATTCCAATTAATATCTGTTTTGCCATAATTTATCAAATTAAATAGTAGCCAATAGACTCACATCAACATCAGGAATGATAACGTCTGCAATCTTGTCTTCGACAAGGAACCCCATATAAAGCGGAATGGTGAGTACCTCTCCGTTGCGTCCGACATTATATTGACCTAATTTGATTGCGTTGCTGACATGGTACATATCCTTGTTCTTAAGAACCGTAGCCATACTTTTGGTCTTGCCAGTCTTTGCTTTGACTTCAAGTATAACACATTCTCCATTGAACCTCACTAAGAAGTCCAACTCAAGACCACTATCCTTATGGAAATAGTATAGTTTTTGCCCCGATTTACATAAGAAATCAGCCATGAGGTTTTCAAAGATAGCTCCCTTATATCCAAGGAGATTGCCCTTCAATATATCCAGTTGTGTACCATAATCAAGCATTGCCATAAGGATGCCTATGTCTGTGGTGTATACCTTGAAACAGTCTTTGAGGGAATTACCTTCTAACGGCAATTCCGTAATCTGTGTGTTATAGCATCTACGGACTATCCCTGCATCTTCCAACCATTGGATGCTGCCGATGTATTGTGAAGCTCTTCCGCCTTTCTTGACGACGGCATACTGAAATTTCTTGTTCTCTTTGGACAATTGTTTGGGAATAGATTCAAAACATTCTCGAATATGAGGTTTATCGGCATCATCCGCATATTTGACCATATCCTCTTCGTATTCGGCTATAAGGTTGCGCTGTACCTTGTATGTTAGCTCAATATTCTTCGTTTCAAGGAAACAATTCACCACTTCCGGTAAACCTCCGACAATGACATATCTGTACAACAATTCCGTCATTGCCTTGTGAATGCCGTCAGGAACAGCTTTTTCGTCCTCAAAGCATGATTTAACAGAATCAATGACTGCATCACTGATTCCGTTAGCCCATAGAAATTCCTCAAAATCCAATGGGCACATATCAATCACGTTTTCATATCCAACAGGGACAGAATCTTGTCCTTCTTCCTCTTCGTTTTTCTTTCTGCTTTTGCCGTAGCCTTGCACTCCTAATAGAGAACCTGTGGCAATGACATCAAAACGGCCGTCTATATGAAATGACTTTAAAGCTGTTCTTGCTTTCTTGCACTCTTGAATTTCGTCAAGGATAATACAGGTTTTCCTATTAATGAAACGACTGCCCGGAATCAAAGCCGAGAGGTTGAGAATGATAGTGTCGACATCAATATTGCCAGCAAAGGCGGATTTCCTATTAGGCTCTAAAATGAAGTTCATATAAACCACGCTCTCGTAATTCTCTTTTGCGAATTTTTGGACAATATATGTCTTTCCGCACTGGCGGATGCCTTTTATTACAAGAGGCTTTTTATCTTTAGACTTTTTCCAGTTGGCTAAATATGTTTCGATTTTTCTTTTGAGCATGGCTTTTTCGACTTACTATTGCAAATTTACACTTTTCCGGGTGAATGAACAAGAATTGTTACACTTTTTCAAGCGAATAAATTTGCTTTGCTACACTTTTTGGAATGAATACAACACATAGCTACATACTTTTCTAAGCGAATTGAATATTTTTCAGCGGCACTTATATACAACTTTGCACCTCGTTGGTTTTGGATTACGATTTTGCTTGGGACGATTAGTGCCTTATGAGTTGCGATTACATTTATAAATCAGTCTGCAAAAACTAAAAAAAGAAACATGCTTCATAAAAGCATGTTTTTTATGCATAATTTTTGAGTCGCAATAGCTGCAGATTAAACTATTATAACTATATTCGCATTACAATAGTTTAGAATACGACTTTTATGGATGATATATATGTATTGGCGGATGCGATGATCCAGCAGCGCATCGGCGAAAAGTTGAAGGCAGTCCGCCTCAAACAGAACATAACCCAGCAGAGGCTGGCCGAGTCGGCGGAAGTTTCGCTGTCCACCGTCAAGAAAATCGAACGCGGCGAAATAAGTTCATTCGCTTCCCTGCTGCGAATCCTGCGGACGCTCGGCAAACTGGATTCGCTCCAATCTCTGGTCGAGGAGGAACAGCTGAGCCCCAACGAATATTACAACCTGGTTCATGCTGCACAGAAGAAAACGCGCAAACGCGCCGTTGGTCGCATCAAGAATAAAACGAAGGAGGAATCGGAATGGTAGATGTTGCAAAAGTCAATATGTTCGGAATGCCGGTCGGCACATTCCGCTGGGACAGCAAGCGCGATGTCGCCTTGTTTGAATACGTGCCGGAGTTTATCGGCAAATGCATAGAACCTGCTCCGCTGATGATGCCGGTACGGCAGGGACGGGTCTATTCGTTCGGAAACAGCGGCAGTGAAACATTCAAAGGCTTGCCCGGAATGTTGGCAGACGCACTGCCGGACACCTACGGGCGCGCCCTGTTTGACCGATGGCTGTCGCTCATAGGCCGGACAAGCGGCAATCCGATTGAGACCCTGTGCTTTCTTGGCAAGCGGTGTATGGGGGCGTTGGAGTTCGAGCCGGCAATGGAAATCACGTACAACTCCGATTTACGGTTTGAGATAGAATCACTTGTCGATGTAGTCAAGGAGGCTTTGTCCGAGAAAGAGGATTTCGGGGTTAACCTTGACAATGACCGCAAAGCCGCTATCGCAGAAATCGTAAGGCTTGGAACATCTGCCGGCGGACAGCGTGCCAAAGCGATTGTCGCATACAACAAAGCGACGGGAGAGGTCCGCTCGGGGCAGATGGATGCTCCGGAAGGATTCGACTATTATATCATCAAACTGGACGGCGTATCGGTCACTGCAGGATTCAGGGAGACGGACAATTTCGGACGTATCGAATACTCATTCTCCAAACTGGTCAGGAAGTGCGGCATTGAAATGACGGACTGCGAACTGAAAGAAGAGAACGGACGGGCGCATTTCATGACGAAGCGTTTCGACAGGATTGGCGGCAAGAAACTGCACATGCAGACCCTGTGCGGAATCGCGCACTACGACTACAGAATCCATCGGGCATATTCTTACGAACAGGCGTTCGATGTGATGAGGGCACTCCGGTTGCCATATACCCAGGCAAAGGAGATGTTCCGCAGAATGGTGTTCAATGTCGTTGTCCGCAATCAGGATGACCACACGAAGAACATTTCATTTCTGATGAATGAAAACGGAGCATGGAGACTCTCCCCTGCGTATGACATGGGCTATGCCTACAATCCGGACGGCGGCTGGACTGCAACGCACCAGATGTCAATCAACGGCAAGTTCGACGGCATTACCCGCAAAGACCTGCTGGAATGCGCCAATCGCAACAATATCAAAGAAGCTGCATTGATTATCGACGAGATCTGCGAAATATCTGCCGGCTGGCCGACAATCGCCGCCGAATGCGGAGTTCCGCAGGATATGATACGACCGATTGAGAAGAATATGATAATATCAATATAACTGGATTGAATTTGTCAAGACATGAGCAATTCTAGAGACGAATTTTACTGATATATATAATAATATTATTTGTAAAGATACTGCCTTTTCTGAAACCCAAAGCGACAGATGCAACATTTTTTGGAGGCTTGACAATCCTTGCTTTCTATATTGAAAGGATTATGCTGTATGTGCATAATGTTCTACCAGTATAATAAAAAAGTATATAGCTACCTAAAATAATTCATTCTCTCATTACATATCTTCCAACGTGAATAGCCGGGTCTCTGTTTTATACTTCGATAAGATACTTGTTTTGATGCAGTCTACTTTTTCCATAAACGCTTTATGGTTGTAATTGCGTTGCAGACGCTTTACTTCGGCTACTACCGCTTTATTCCCTTCGGCTGAAAGAGCAACAATATCAATCTCGTTTGCCTCTTTACCTTTCTTGCGTTCCCACCATGAGCCGATATCAGAATACTGATGGCTTTCCATCATCTTCAGCCGGAACCATTTTTCAAGCGCGATGCCTGAGAATGTCGGGTAATCAGAAAAGACGATCTGACGAAGATGCTCAAAATTATTCAGTTCAACCAATGTCTGGTTCCGATCAAAATAGTTGAACCAGAACCGCAGGAAGTTATCGGTAATTTCGTATTGGACATTCTGAGAGCGAGTCAAAGGCTCGTCCTTGTATTCGCCTTAATTCTTCTATTTCCTTAGTACGATTAATAGAATTTCATACTTTATTACCGTTGTAATTATTACCGCGGTGATAAAGTTATTGAATTCCTTCTAAATTCCCAAATATGATTTGATTGTTTGTCCGACAATCGTAAGCAACAAATGACTATTTCTGAAAAAAGTTGACACTTTTTAGGGATAGTCATCTCTGGTGTGCACATCGGAATTTAATCATTCTGTTTGCAACGATATTGCAAAATAGTAGCGTTTTATCTTTGTATTTGCAATTTCTATTTATATCTTTATTGGCAGAATCAGATACGTATATATTATGTGGACAGAACTCAGTGATACTGCCATTCTGGAGAAACTCGGGGCCCGGATGAAAGCCTGCCGTATTTCCAGAGGGCTGAAACAACAGGAACTGGCTGGCGAGTCGGGCGTAGGCGTAAGCACCATCGCCAAGATTGAAAGTGGGCAATCTGTCGCATTCTCATTGCTTGTCAGCGTAATGAGGACGCTCGGACTGCTTGAAAACCTTGATCTGTTGGTTCCTGAGCAGAAACCTTCCCCTATGGAACTCCTGAAGACGCAGGGGAAAAAAGTAAAACGTGTAAGAACTAAAAAGGACAACTGACGGAGCAGCGAGAGCAAAGTCGCTTGCATGAGCTTTACCGAGTCACGATGGAAGAAAACAAAGTCAAAAAATAATGGAAGAGATACCTGTTATACAGATTTACCTATGGGGCAACCTTGTGGGAGCTATGTCGTGGGACGAGGAAAGAGGCTATGCTGATTTCCAGCTTGACGACCGGTTCCGCAGGTCGGGACTTGACGTTGCGCCGTTGATGATGCCGCTGGCAAGAACACGTGGTGTTGTCTCGTTTCCAGCCAATGCAAGGACGAAGTGCTTCAACGGACTTCCTGGTATGATTGCTGATGCCCTGCCCGATAAGTTCGGTAGCCAGCTCATCACGGAGTGGTTTGCCCAGCAAGGCAAGACGGAGAATATGATTACGCCTCTCGACCGTTTGTGCTATGTAGGCAAACGTGCTATGGGAGCTTTGGAGTTCGTTCCTGCTGCCCATGTGGAGGGAGTGAATGAATCAACGGAAATCTACATCCGCGAGCTGATGGCACTCTCGGAGTCCGTCTTCAAGGAGCGGAACAAATTTCAGGAACTAATACGTCAGAATGACAAATCGATTCTTGACATCTTGAAAGTCGGGACATCTGCAGGTGGTGCAAAGCCCAAAGCTATCATTGCCTACAAAGAAGAGACAGGAGAGGTTCGCTCTGGACAGGTTCCGGCACCAGAAGGTTTTACCTACTGGCTCTTGAAGTTCGATGGCGGCACATACAGCGAGCATCATGAGATAACCGACAATCCGCAGGGTATCGGCAACATAGAATATGCTTACTACAAAATGGCTACTGCTTGCGGTATCGCGATGTCGGAATGTCGGTTGTTACCCGAAGGTGACTGTCACCACTTTATGACTCGCCGCTTCGACCGCACGGCATCTGGCGAGAAGATTCACATGCAGACGGCAGCCGGCATAGCCCATCTTGACAGAGACGTGCGACATTCCTACGAGGAACTGTTTGGTGTGTTGCGTCGGCTGGGACTGCACTACAAGGACTTCGAGCAGCTTTACCGCAGGATGGTGTTCAACGTCATAGCCCGCAACCACGACGACCATACCAAGAACTTCTCCTTTCTGATGGATAAGGCTGGCCGCTGGTCGTTTGCCCCTGCCTATGACTTATGCTTCTCCTATAATCCTGCCGGTCGGTGGACGAGCCGCCACCAGCTTTCACTGAACAGCAAAACCGACAACTTCACCCGCGAGGATTTACTGGCCGTAGCACAGAGTGTTGGCTTGCGCGATGCCACTCACATCATTGAGGAGATTCGTGCATCCGTTGCTGCCTGGTCTAATGTAGCGAGGGATTGTGGTGTGCGGCAAGAGCATATAGAGGTTATCGGCAAGACGCTACTTCTGGAGATATAATTCAAAGGCTGCCTTCAAAAAAGAAATGAAACTCCGATTGTTTAATGGTCATAAACATTGCAGAATAGTATTTGATAAGGCTTGGGGGCGTAAAATAGTGACTTTTTTAAAATCGATTTTTATAGACGTAATTCCAAGAAAAATACTACATATTGCAAAAGAATTGCAAATACAAGGAATAAATGATGCCCGAAATTCGTTTGAGTAACTTCTTTTCAATTAAAGATGAGGTAGTGCTGGATTGCTGGAAAAACTGACCCCTTAAAAACGGAGGAAAGTGACCACCTAAAGTTCCTCCTTCAAAAAATGTAAAGTTGTTTATCGGGAATGGGTTCTAAAATAGAAGATTAAAGCCCGAGTTAAACTTTTATTCTATCTGTTTTTCTATAAAAAATTGCTAGTTTGTTCCATAGATTTTTACAGGAGTGGCACACTTTGCCCTACAACCACCCAACTATGCAAATTGGCGACACCTAAAAGTTTGGCTACATTCTACGGCCTTGAAATGGTCATTGCCCTTGCATTTAGGTTGAACACCTATGAGGCGAGTAGGATAAGGCAAAGAGTGTTGGTGAGTTTGTATCAGAGAAAAAAGCGTGGAATCAACCTATTTATAGTATTGAAAAGTAAGAGAAACAACAAATATTACCATACAGAACGAAATAATTAGCAATGGAGTTGCAATAATCATCATAAATTGATTATATTCGCAATCGTATTGCAGAATCTATGAAACGGCAAGATTATAGTTTATCAGATTGGATTGATGAAAAGGTAATGAGAGGCTATTACACTTTCACAATTGAGAATGTTAAAAGCAACTTTCCTCAATTTAGTGATGCTTATATTAGAACCTCGTTATATCGCCTAACTATAAAGAAGAAAATTATTTCTCCTTGGAAAGGTTTTTATGTTATCATGCCGATTGAATTTGCCCTAAAAGCGATTATTCCACCGGTGTTTTACATAGATGCGTTAATGTCATTTTTGAACAAGAAGTATTATGTCAGTTTACTAAATGCTGCATCTTTCTATGGAGCATCCCATCAGAGGGCACAAACCTTTTCTGTAATGACAGTGGCTCCCAAATTGAGAAATACAACCAAAACTGGCACTTCTATTCTTTTCTTCTCTAAGAAAGATATTCCTGAAAAGTATATACGAAAACATAAGGCTCAATCCGGTTATGTGAATGTAGCATCTCCAGAATTGACAGCCATAGATTTAATAGAAAATGAAAAACACATAGGAGGTTTAAATAGGGTGTGTACTGTCCTAAATGAATTAGTCGATAGTATTGATTTTGACAAATTAGATAAAGACTTTTTCGACCTTGCACCGACCCCAATCTATCAAAGATTGGGATATATATTAGAATCCATTTTGGAAAGAGAAGATCTTGCAGATAGATTTAAATCCAAGATTTCTGCTTCCCTAACAATGAGAAATATTCCATTCAAAATTGGTAAATCAACAGAAGATTGTGAGATTGATAAGAAATGGAAAGTAATTATTAACCAAGAAATAGAAATAGACGAATGATACCCGAATTTGCGATTAGAGAATGGAATGAAGTTGTTCCCTGGACTGAATCAGAACAGGTAGAACAAGATCTGCTTATTTGTAGAGCCCTAACTGAAATTTATAAAAATGAGTATTTGGCTTCTCATCTTGCATTTCGTGGTGGTACGGCTCTGCACAAACTATATCTTTCGTCTCAACCTCGTTATAGTGAGGATATTGACTTGGTTCAGATTAAAGCAGAACCGATTAAAGAGACATACGACCATATTAGAGATGCATTGTCTTTTCTTGGGGAACCGAAGGTTAAACAAAAAAAGAACAATAACACTTTGATATTTAGGATGGAATCTGAAATACCTCCTGTTGTACCTATTCATTTGAAGGTGGAAATAAACTGCAAGGAACACTTCAATGTATTGCCAATGCAAAAAATACCATTTTCTGTTTCAAATAAGTGGTATCAAGGAGAATGCAATGTTCTCACATACCAGCTTGATGAACTTGTAGGTACTAAACTTAGAGCATTATATCAGAGACGAAAAGGAAGAGATTTGTATGATTTATATAAAGCTTTGACAACCAAAGAACTTAATATTGATAATGTACTGAAATGCTATCATCAATATATGGGTTTCGTGGTTGATCATATTCCTACATACAAGGAGTTTATTATTAATATGGAAGATAAAATGCAGGATGAAGAATTTTTAGGAGATACTCAACAATTACTTCGTCCTGATGAAAACTTTAATCCTCAAGAGGGTTATGAAGTTGTTCGCTCACTGTTAATTGATAGGTTGCAAAATAGACAATAGATAAATTAAAATAGTTTTCTTAATCATTAAGATCTACTGACTTGAACTGAAAAAGTTGACAATTTTCAAAGGTGTAATCTTGTCCGTGACTAAGTATGTAAACAATTGTGTTCTTTGGGTATTGTGAAAATGTAGATATTTTTTGAATACTAAAGTATGTCTGATATGTTTTCTGTTCAAAATATGACCGATTAAAAAATCGTTTTTTGTAAATGCAATTCCAAGAAAAATACTACATTTGTCATACCAAGCGTTCTGTAACATTAATGCGGGAATCTTCTGTCAATTAGCGGTTTGTGTTTGATGACGGGATTTTCCAAAATGGCTGAAAAAGTGCAGTACAACACGTATGTGGAATGTGCTGATGAATAACGATTTGCATTTGTCTCCACATTCTGTGAAGTTGTAAAAATAAGGGTTGTACCGATTAAAATGAACGGGCACTGGTAGTTAGTGATGTCAATATGCTGCGTCGAAAAGTAATTTCTTCTCTTTTTTCTTCGTTCCATAAGTGTGATTTGAGGGTTCATTGCCGTTATTTCTCCGTTTCAAGTCCGAATCATCTCCGTTCTGGAACAGCTCAGAACGGAAAAAGATTCGTTCTGGCTGTATTTCTTTCTTATAGAGAGTGTGTATGGATTGTTTTGTATTGTAGGTGGGGAGATTGTCTAAAAAAATAAAAAATATAATAAACCTTGCGTATTGGAATTTGTCAATAGTAATGTTGAATCAGAAAATATATACAAAAGAGTATGAAAAAATCAGTTATTGCTATTTTGTGGGTAGTTGTGTGGTTACCAATGGAGTTATGGGCAGCAGGAATCGGGAGTGTAAAAGGAAAGGTAACGGATGGAAAAACGGGAGAGGCGATGGAGTTTGTAAATGTTGGTGTACGGAAAGTGGATTCTCCGACACCTTTGACGGGTACAATTACGGACCAGATGGGAATGTTTCATATAGCGAATCTGGAGCCGGGTTCCTATGTTTTGGTCGTTTCATTTATCGGGTATAATACATTGGAAAAGAATTTTACTATTACGCCGCAAAAGAAAGATGTGAATTTTGCGGCTCTTTCTTTAAAAAATGATAGCCAGATGCTGGAGGAAGTGAAGATTACCGGACAGCGTTCACAGATGAAGTTTGAAATAGATAAAAAGGTATTTAATGTAGATCAAAACATCTCCTCTACAGGCGGTTCGGCAAGTGACGTGTTGAGTAATATTCCTTCTGTCGAAGTGGATAATGACGGAGAAGTGTCTTTGCGAGGGAGCTCTAGTGTGACAATTTGGATTAATGGGAAAGCGTCCGGACTTTCGGCAGATAACCGGGCACAGATTTTGGAGCAATTACCTGCGGAAAGTATTGAAAAAATAGAAGTGCTTACCAATCCTTCGGCAAAATATAGTCCGGAGGGAACTTCCGGAATTATCAATATTGTACTGAAACAGGATAGAAAGGCGGGTTATTACGGAAGTTTGCAAGCCGGGGTGGATACGCGGGGCGGATGGAATGCCAGCGGTAATATCAATTTTAATACCGGGAAATGGGATGCTTATGCTAGCCTGGGATATCGGAGGAGAATGTTTGAAGGGGGAGGCGTGTCTAAGCGTAATAATTTAAATGAGGCAGGGGAGGCTGTTTCTTATTTAAACCAACATTCAAAAAATGACGGACACGGTGGACCGTTGTTTGCCCGTGCAGGTTTGACTTATCATTTGACAAAGAAGGATCATTTTAATTGGGGGGCATTCGGTATGTTCGGAGGACGTTATCAGAAAAATAGGATTTTTTATGAAAGTTCCGTACCGGGGTCATTTATCAACAGTACCCGTATTTCAACTTCAGATAATGATATGACCGGTGGAAATATAGAGTTGGGATATAAACATGATTTCAGTGAGAAGAGTAATTTGGATTTGTCTGTTTCCTGGAATAAATGGAATATGGACGGAGCCAGTGTCTACAATCAATATTCGCTATTTACGGATGGGGCTGAATTTTATTCTTACCAGCGACAGAAAAATGATGTGCGTTCTCATTCCTGGGAGGTGCAGGGTGATTATTTGAATGAATTTAGTAAAAATAGTAAAATTGAAGCGGGATACAAAGGAACATTTTCGCGTCAAAATAGCCCGGTAGAGACTTTTTCGGGACTGACGGAGGCGGAGGCTACTCCTGATCCGGCGTTGTATAACCGTTTTCTCTATGATCAGGATATTCATGCGGCTTATTTTACTTATTCCGGACGGATTGAAAAGTTCGGCTTTCAGCTTGGTTTGCGGGAAGAGTATTCGCAGGTTACAACAAAATCATTGGGATATGGTGAGACGAAAGGAGATAAACCGTGGCATAAAAATGATTATTTCAGTTTATTCCCCAGTGTATTTCTTTCTTATGAATTGCCTGCCGGACATGAGATTCAATTGAATTATACGCGCCGTATTTCCCGGCCGTGGGGAGGACAGCTTAATCCGTTCTTGAATATTACCGACTCTACGAATATCTCTTTCGGTAATCCTTATTTGTCTCCGCAATATTCCAATTCCTATGAATTGAATTATATTAAGAATTGGGATAATCATACGTTATCCGTTTCATTGTATTATCGGAATACGGAGGATGTTATTCAGCGAATTAGTTATATTGAGGACCAGATAATGAAGAGTACATTTGAGAATGTGGCACAGACACAGTCTGCCGGAGCTGAGTTCGTTGCAAAAAATAACTTCGGACGGGTATTGGATTTGACGACCACATTAAATTTATATTATAGCAAGCTGGATGGATTTTCTTATTTGCCGGAAGGTGCGGAAAAACCGGTTGTAGGGGAAGGGAATGAGGATTTTTCGTGGACGGCGAGGATGATTGCCAATGTGGCATTACCGGCTTCTTTTTCTTTGCAATTAACAGGAAATTACAACTCCCGCCAACTGATAGCCCAGGGACATCGGGATGCAAATTATTCCTTGGATGCCGGTTTGAGAAAATCGTTTTTGGATAAGAAACTCAGTATGAGTATTAATGGTCGGGATTTGTTGAATTCACGGAAATGGAAGACGGAAACTTCCGGAGCTGGATTTGCCCAAAAGAGTGAAAACTGGCGAATGGGGCGTACGGTGCGTTTCACTCTTACATATAGTTTCGGAAATATGCAGATGGGACGTAAATCGCAACGTGCCCGTTCTTCTCAACAAGAGAACAGCAATCAGATGAATCAAATGGAAGACGAGTTTTAAATGGAAAACAGTCTGTCGGAAATACATCCTTTGGAGCCTTTTTTCCCGAAAGGGGCTGGCATATTGATGTTGGGTAGCTTTCCTCCGCAAAAAGCAAGGTGGTCGATGGATTTTTATTATCCCAATTTGCAGAATGATATGTGGAGGATTATGGGAATTGTTTTTTACGGGAATAAAGAGTATTTTCTTTCAGAAACAAAGAAGGCTTTTGACAAAGAACGTATATGTGCTTTTTTGACAGAGAAGGGAATTGCTCTGTCGGATACGGCGGTGGAGATTGTGAGGCGTAAAGGGAATGCCTCCGATCAGTATCTGGAAGTGATAAAACCGTTGGATATAGAAAAGGCGTTGCAGTTTCTTTCTTCGTGCCGGGCTATTGTGACTACCGGCCAGAAAGCCACCGATACTTTGTTGGAGTTGCTTCCCGTGGTGGCACCCAAAGTGGGAGAGTATGCCGAATTTGATTATCTTGCTCGTCGTTTAAGATTATATCGCATGCCTTCTTCTTCGAGGGCTTATCCGAAACCTTTGGAGGAAAAAGCCGCTGTTTACGGGCAGATGTTCAAGGAGTTGGGATTATTATGATTCTTTTAACCAGTTTATGATGTCCGCAGGTTGGTCTGCGATATGATTTGCTCCGCTGCTTTCCAATTCTTTACGGGGACGGAATCCCCACGTAACTCCGACAGATTCAATGCCGCAGTTTGTGGCTGTGTGCATATCTACTTCCGAGTCTCCCACATATAGGGCCTCTTCTTTTTTTACTCCTGTTACCTTCAATATATGTTCCAGCATATCCGGATGTGGTTTGGCGGGAATACCCTCTTTTTGTCCCGAGACCACATCAAAAGTATTGTCTCCGAAATAAAAATGAATCAGGTCGCAGGTCGCTTCATGGAACTTATTGGAAGCAACCGCCAGGATAATTCCCCGTTGGCGTAACAGATACAGCAACTCGCATATTCCCGGATAAGGGCGGGTCAGCATCGTTTTATGCGCTTGATAATAGTCAATAAACACCTTTCTTACCTGCATGATATTTTCTGTTGCTCTTGCGTTGGTGGGGAGGGCTCGTTCAATTAGTTTGGTAATACCGTTACCGACAAAATACCGATAGGCTTCCAAATCGTGTCCCGGGTATCCGAAACATTTTAATGCATAATTGGCGGCAGCTCTCAAATCTTCCAGCGAATTAAGCAGTGTTCCGTCCAAATCGAATATGACGAGTCGTTTCATTTTTATTGTATTTTATTTTCAAAAATAGGATTAATATTTGATAATTAATAATAGTTTGTTTATTTATAATTTATAACTATTTTTATAACCGCTACTTTCTCTTAATCGCGTGGTTTATGTATAAAATAGTTTTTTTTATTCTTCTTTTGACTGTTTTGGCTGGATGTCATGAGAAGCATAGGGTGGAGGAGTATTTATCCGATATAGAACGGATATTGCCTCAGAATCCGGATAGTGCTTACCTTCTTTTAAATAAGTTAAATATAGGAGAGATGAGGACGAAGAAAAATAGAGCTGACTATGCTCTATTAATTACGGAAGCCTCTTTTAAAACCATGCGCGCTGTGAACTCTGATTCTATGATTAGAATTGCACTGAACTATTATGTACATACCGATGATTTCCTTAAAATAGCTAAGATTAATTATTATCAAGGTAAAATCACCGGACTTTCGGATAGTATACAAAAAGCCACTCATTATCTTGTTACGGCAGAACAATATGCACAGCAAGCGAATGCTACGAAATTATTGGGATTGATTTATCATGAATTGGGAAGTTTTTATTATGAACAATATGTAACGTCTAAAGCATTGTATTATTTTCAAAAAGCAGAGCACGAGTTTATTTCTGTTCAAGATACACAAAATTCTAATTATCAATTGGCAAGTATTGCCAAATGTTTTTTGAGGATGGGGCAACCGGATAGTAGTCTTTATTATTATTTAACAGCCCAGGAAAAAGCGAGGCAACGAGGGGATATGATGTTTTATACCTATGTGAATCAATGTTTGATTCCTATATATTTTGATTCTCATAAATATCGGGAGGCAAAAGATTTGATAGGTCAGGTTTATAGGGAAAAGCAGAATAAGTTCCTTTATTATTACGGATTAACCGATTATTATTTGCATGAAAATCGCGATGATTCAGCCCGGTTTTATCTGAATCGGATACTGGCGGATACCTCTTTCACTCTTTCTCTGAAGCAACGGTTGGCAGTTCATTATCAATTGAGGAAGATAGCGGCGAATAATAAAAACTATAAAGAGGCCTATGAATATGCTTTGATTGTTCAAAAGTTGTCTGATTCGTTAAACAACAAAGTGAGACAGGATAATATCACACAAGTCGAAGAAAAATACCGCAATGAACAGTTACTGAATCAAAATTACCGTCTGCAAATCGATAGCAACCGAAAAACGATATGGGTATTGGTATTATTATTTATGGTGGTATTGAGTATCGTGTTTTTTGTTTTTATTACGATTCGGCGTAAAAAAATATTAAGACAAAGGCAGGAACAGATAGACCATTATGTAGCTTTTATAGAAGAACTTAATCAGAAATACGAAGAGAATAGGAATGATTTTATCGGGAGGCTGAATGAATCCGTTGAAAAGGAAAAAGAATTGAAAAAAGCTTTGGTGCGGAGGTTGCAAATTATCAAACAGATATCCGACCTATTATATCAATACGGAGATAACGAAAAACCGGATGCTTTGTTTTCACGTAAGGTGAAGGAATTGGTAAATATCAATACCTTGACCCGGCATACGCTTGTCGATTTGGTGAGCATTGTAAATGAAAATTATTTCGGAATTATGGATTATCTTAAGGAGAACCACGATTTAACCAAAGACGAACTTGAATTGTGTGCTTTCGTAAGTTCCGGGTTTTCTCCACAGGAGATAAGTATATTGTATAACATCAGAGTGGATAATGTATATGTCCGTTGCAACAGATTGGGTAAAAGAATGGGTCTTCAAAAATCCCTTACCGTTTATATCAAAGAAGTATTGGAATATTTGAAATCAGAATCACGTTAAAATTTTACTTCTGAATTAAATAAAGGCGAAAATCGATGTCGGTTTTCGCCTTTTGTTATCTTATTAGAACGTGTTAGATTTTATTATTGTAATAATCTTATAATCAAATTGTTTTATGGGGACTTGATAGATGCTGATAGGGCGATGTTTAGAAATATTCGTCTATTTTTGAACACAAATAAATCATAAAACTTAAATCGTTATGAGAAAAATAAAGTTAGTTATAGAAGTATTGTTTTTCACATGTATTTGTTTTTATTATTGTGAAGCAAAAGAAAATCTTGTATCGGATGAAGAAATAATACTACGAGATATTTATACGGAAGATGATAAACTTTTAACTCGTAGTGTACCATTGATTCAGCTATTATTCAATGTTGATATGCAACAAATGATTATGGTATTTAATAACCCAACAATGGGCCGCATTTCTGTTCAAATAATAGATGGTGCCAATATGGTTCAATATAGCAAAGAAATTAATGCGGATATAGGAACATTTAAATTTAGTGTTTCCGATTTGCCAATAGGAAACTATACGATAGATATTAAAAATGAGAATATTCGTCATTGGGTAGGTTACTTTAGTTTATAATAATATGGCGGAATCAACGGAATATTCTAAGTTGATAAGTAATATTATTTATATCATATTTAGGGAAGATCTAGCAGTAGCATATTCTATTTGCGATAAAATAGAAATGGAAGCCTCAGATAGAGTGCAGCAGAGTGTGGAAGAAAGCGGCTTTATTAGAATAAATAGGACTACTTGGGTTAATCCTCATTTTGTTGAAACTGTTACTCACAAACCTCGGCATGTTGTTTTGGTGAATAATGTCAGTTTAAAAGTTTCTCGTAGATGTTGGCATCGTTGTAAAAATATAAGTGAAAAGGGGGACGCCACTATAAATGCAGCCCATTAAAATTTAATTTTTTAATCATGAAAAAATCAACTATTATTTCCTTTGATTCACCTGGATAATACTTTTGATGGTGATGGCTAAGTAATTATTTTATTTATAAAATCTTAGAATAAACTATTTGGGTACTGGTAATACCGTTTATTAGGTAGCCATGTAAGTGTGCTATATTTATTAACTTTAATATTGAAATTTATGAAACGTACATTAGAATTTGTAGTGGAACCTTCTGACATATTAACAATAGAATTAAATGACATTATGGGAGGAGGTTGTAAGAAAGTGAAGAATAAGTGTAAAAAAGGGGAAACTGATATAACTTATGATATGGCAGAGTGTGAAATTAGTACTGTATCTGCTTGGTAATGTTTGTTTTAATATATAATTTGAATGAATATCTCAATATAATAATATGAAACATACATTAGAATTTATAGTTGCACCTTCTGATATTATGACCGTTGAACTTGATAACGTAGTGGGGGGAGCTTGTGAAAAAGTGAAAAACAAATGCAAAGATGGGACTGTAAAAGTTAAATATGGAAATTCCCAGGAAGTAGAAGCAATAAATGCTGTTGTGATTTGGTAATGTAAGTAACAGCATTTGATTAATCTCAGCAGTCTTTATTTTATAAAGGCTGCTGAATAAACTTAAAGCTATGAAAAGATGGTCAAAATACAACTATATGTATCGGTCTGAAAAATATGGTTGTTTTTTATATAATTCGCAGACAAATGCATTTTTGAAATTGGATGAGGATACATATGAATTTTTACAGGAACGGAAGAATGATATAGAAATTTGTAAAGAAAAATTTTCAGAAGAGGAATTTTCTGTATTAAATAGTGCAAAAATCTTTGTGACAGAGGATGAGGAATATACCATTGCTTTGCAAAAAAAATTCTTAAAATACAGAAATAGTTTTTATAGTGATTCTCTTGATTTGGTAATAGCAACAACTACGGGGTGTAATTTTGCTTGTCCTTACTGTTATGAAACAGGTATTATGCCTGTATCAATGAGCAATAAAGTAGAAAAAGGTATTATAGAATATATAAAAAAATACGATGTAAAAACATTGAAATATACATGGTATGGTGGAGAGCCTTTATTACAGTTTTCTTCCATTAAAAACATTCTTGATGCAACATTAAATCTTAATAAATTTAATAAAGTAGATAATGTTGTAGTAACCAATGGATATTTGGTTAATCAAGACTTCATTAATTATTTTAAGGATAAGAGTTTATCAATTGTACAGATTACAATTGATGGCCTTCAATCTACACATGACAAATATCGGTTCCATAAATTGGGAATTAGTACTTATGATACAATACTTAATAATATAGATTTATGTCTTTCTGAATTGCCAGATACACTTGTAATTGTCCGGGTAAACATTACTAATGAAAACAAAGATGACTTTCCAATTTTGTGGAATCAGCTTAATAAAAGATGGAGGGGCAAGAAATATAGTATATCTCCTTGCTATGTTGATGATCACGGAGAATGCAAAGTAAAACTTTGTACTAATAAAGATAAAGTCAGATTTTTTGTAGATTTATATAAAACATATAAGATTCCTGTCGATTTTTATCCGTCTTATCAGATTGGTGGGTGTACTGCTGATGGAATTAATAATTTTATTATTGATCCTTGTGGTAATTTGTACAAATGTTGGGTTGATATTGGTAAGAAAAATAAAATAATCGGTTCCATTTTTGAACCAAAACTTACTAATCCGAATCTGTTTGCAAAATATATGATAGGATGTGACATGCATACAGACTCGAAATGTGCGGACTGTTTTCTATTTCCAGTATGTGATGGAGGATGTTCGTATTTCCGGCTTGAGGGAAAAACAAATAGAACACCATATAATGTGTGTCCAATAGACAAAGAAGAGTTATCTCTGTATTTGGATAATAAATACGAGCAAATTATTAATCAGGAATATAGATAAGATGGGGTGGCTCGGAAAATGGTTGCTTGTTTTCGATATTACGATATTTTTCCTATTGTCGGGTTATACTCAGGATATAGTACGGATAAAAGGGATAATTATTGCAACTGACTCAACTAATATCGACTATTGTAATTTATTGCTATATAATCAAGATTCAATATTAATAACAGGTACGACCTGCTATAATGGTGATCTTGATATAACCTGTGATAAAGCTGGAGAGTATTATCTTGTTATTACTTCCATGGGTTACAAAGATATATTTATACCAATATCGTTGACGGCTTCTGTTGATTTAGGTGTCATCGTTATGAAAGCAACATCGTATGTTCTTGATGATGTTACCATTACAAATAAACGTCCCCAAATTGGATACACACAGGGAAAAACAGAAGTGCAGGTTAGTAATACCTCATTGGCTCATCTTCAGACAATTAAAGATATTTTGGGGCGTGCTCCGGGTGTCAGAAATGATAACAATGGAATTTCTGTAATCGGTCGGGGAGCTCCTGAAATATATATAGATGGCAAAAGAGTAAATTCTTTTTCTGAGGTAGAAATGCTACAGCCGAATGAAATTGTTTCCTTTGATGTAGATAAGAATCCGTCGGCCAAATACGCTGCGGACGTTACTTCTGTTGTTAGGATTAGGACTAAAAGAGGGACTCTTGAGGGTATTGCTATTCAATTATATAATACGTCTATATTTAGTCGGAAATATTCAGATATCGCAGGACTTAGAGCCAATGTCAGTAAAGGAAAATTTCGAGGTTATCTAGGATATGATTATAACGACCTGAGCAATAAAGACTATATTGATAGTTATGAATACAATTACCTGCAATCGGGCGTTATACGAAACGTTGAATCATCTATAAATATTTACAATCGACGAAAACATCAGTTGATGATTGGTGCGGGATATCGATTTTCTCATAAGCACGATTTATCCTTCCAATACCATTTTGCAGCAAATGAGAAAGAATCTAATAACCGCGGAGAACAAACGATTTATCGGGATGATATCATCCGGAATGAATTTACAATAACAGATACGGGCGAGGATAAATCAAGTCCCAATATCCTTAGTATTGCTTACGTTTTTACTCCTTCTGATAATCATAAATTATCTTTCTGGGGGGATGGCATATATTATAATATGACCGTAAACCAAACCATTTTTGAGGATTCACATGTGTTGGAGAATGATAATCAAATTCTTTATTACAATACGGGTAAATCTAATGCACAGATTTTAAAATTGGAGTATGAATGGAACATTAACGACAATTTACAGCTGTTATTAGGTGCAAGATACGGCAGAAGTGAAAGTAATATAGGTAGTAAGATTAGATACCAATCCACGATAGACGATTATCAAACCGACAACACAATATCCGATGATAATTACGCTGGCTATATCCAATTCACACATGATTTGGAGGCTATTGGTTATCGGATAGGCCTTAGAAACGAAAATTCGGTTTACAATGCTAAAGCCAATGGTAGGGGGATTGATGCTACAGATTCTAAATGGTTTCCATCAGTGAAACTGTATTCTAATAATTTCTCAAAAATATTTGATTTTTCGGTAACCTATACAAGTAAGATAATGAGGCCTACATTTGGGCAGTTAAATCCAGCACGACAATATCTGAATAATCTGTCTTATAAAATAGGAAATCCCTCACTCAAATCTACTATTAATCACAATGCAACGATAGATGTTACCTTATGGGATAATCTAAATATATATACTAGTTACGACTATGATAAAAATCCGATTTTGCTATCAGGGATTCAGGATACGGATCATCCGGAGATTATAATTTTTACTCCCATGAATATCGATAAATCAGAAGAATGGGATATAGGTGTCTCTTATAACAATGAATGGAACTGGTTTGGCTTAGGTGTTGATGCGGGAGTAACATTCCCTAATGTGAAAATACCTTTTATGGGATCAGTTTTAAAACAAAAAAAGGAATCATATTATGTTCAAATATCAACTGATTTCACTATAGCCAAGAATACATTTTTATCCATGAATTATAATTACCAAGGCAAGAATATTGACTTGATGACAAATTTTACCGCATCACATGAACTCTCTGTTTTACTAACGCGATACTTCTTTAAACGGAAACTGAGTATAAACCTATCTGTGAATGATATTTTGAGAAAATCATATAGTGATTGGTTTGATAAGTATGAGTATGTTGAGTCCGGGCAATACAATAACATGGACTCCCGAAATATTAGGCTGACATTAAGATATAATTTCAACAATTATAGAAATGTTTATCGCAGGAAATCTAACTACGATCAAGAACTTAAGCGACTTCATGAGTAAGAAATTTCCAATATATATTCAACATGATCAAAAGGATTGCGGGGCTGCATGTATAATGATGTTATGCAATTATTATGGTCTTCATTATACAGCAGATGAGATACGTAATTTATGTAAGATATCTAAATTCGGAGTACTATTAAGTGAAATATCAAGAATCCTTGAAAATTTTGGATTTAAGACTGTAGGGGGATACTTGAATATGAATAAACTTGTTTATGAGGCTCCTCTTCCTATGATTTTGCATTGGGAACAAGATCATTTTGTAGTTTTATACAAAATAAAGAAAAAGGGTAAAAAATATACTTTTTTTATTGCAGACCCGGCTTTGGGGTATCTTGAATATACAGAGGAAGAATTTAAAAGTAATTGGATTGCAGCTACAAGGGATAATGAAGCAAAGGGGATAGTGTTATTGGTGAGTCCAGAAAAACTTATAGACTCAAAAAATAAATCTCGAGAAACTTTAGATTTTACATACATATTTACTTATTTCAAAAAATATAAAGAATACTTCTTTCAACTTCTTGTTGGATTAATTGTGGGGAGTTTAATACAACTTGTATTTCCATTTTTAACTCAATCGATTGTAGATGTTGGTATTGAAAATTCAAATATTAATTTTATCTACATAATTCTTTTGGCTCAATTTTCGTTTCTCATAGGAAAAATGAGTATCGAATTTATTCGAAACTGGTTGTTGTTGCACCTTAGTACACGAGTTAATCTTTCTATGGTATCAGACTTTTTTATTAAGCTGATGAAATTGCCAATGCAATTTTTTGATTCGAAGCTTTTGGGAGACCTCATTCAGAGGATTGACGATCACGAAAGAATAGAGCAGTTTTTTACAACTCAATTTCTAAAAATAATTTTTTCTTTCTTTTCAATAATTGTATTCGGGATAGTATTATATATATTCAATTCCTTTGTTTGTTTTATCTTTATTTTGGGAAGCAGTTTGTATGCGCTATGGCTTTTAATTTTAAAAAAACGAAGGGAGGCGATCGATTACAAGTACTTTAATCAGAAATCTACGGCAAAAAATAAAACTTTTCAGCTTATTAATGGAATGCAGGAAATCAAACTCCAGAATTGTGAGCAGAGAAAGCGTTGGGAATGGGAAGATACTCAGGCTGGTCTTTTCGAGATTAACACCCAAGCTCTTAAACTGAGGCAAGTGCAGGAAAGTGGAGATTTATTTATTAATGAATCCAAAAATATCATTATCACATTCGTTGTTGCACTCTCCGTTATTAATGGTGATATGACTATAGGTGCTATGTTGGCTATTCAGTACATAATCGGTCAATTAACTTCACCTATCGAACAAATAGCGCAGTTTATATATGATTCCCAAGACGCGTCTATCAGTCTTGACAGAATTAATGAAATCAGGAAAAAATCTGAAGAAAATTCAGATCGTCCCGTGATCGCACCTGTTTTTACGGACAAAACGTTGAAAATTAGAAATTTGTCTTTTTGTTATGATGGAACCACTAGGAATGTTTTGAACAATATAAATCTCGAAATACCACATGGGAAAATTACCGCTATCGTTGGAAGTAGTGGAAGTGGTAAGACAACTCTGATCAAATTACTATTGCAATATTATAAAATACAGGAAGGAGAGATATGCATTGGAGATTATAATCTTAATGACATCAATACCAATGTATACAGGAGTCAATGTGGTACAGTTATGCAGGATGGTTTTATATTCTCTGACTCTATTGCACGTAATATTGCGATACATGATGACATAATAGATGAAAAAAGAATAAGATACGCGGCTGAACAGGCCTGTATCTCTGATTTTATAGAAAATCTGGCATTAGGATTTAATACAATTATAGGCGATGAGGGGAGAGGATTGTCCCAAGGACAAAAACAAAGAATATTAATTGCTCGGACTATCTACAAAAATCCGGATTTCATCTTTTTTGATGAAGCGACCAATTCTTTAGATGCAACTAACGAAAGGCGTATAACAGAAAATTTAGCCGATTTCTTTATTAATAAAACTGTGATTTTAGTTGCTCATCGATTGAGTACGGTAAAGAATGCGGATCAGATTGTCGTGTTGGATAATGGAAGTATTGTAGAGAGTGGTACTCACGAAGAACTGATAAAATTGAAAAAAAATTACTTTAATCTTATCAAAAATCAATTAGAACTAGGGGAATAAATAATGAAAGACAACGATTTGCAACTTAGAAGTGAAAAAACTAGAAAAATCATTGGTAAAATACCTAGCCGTATTGTTAGATATGGGACATTGGTTGTATCATTTATGTTAGTTTTACTATTTATCTTTTCTTTAGTTATTAAGTATCCTCAATATCTTTATTGTCAGATTCAGATTATAGATGATTCTACACATATAATTTTTAACAGATTGGACGAAATTTATTTAATCCAATCAGGGCAAATAATAAAATTCTATAATAGTGACGAAAATATATATGGAATTTTGTATATTAATAGTTCTGATGAAATAAAATTTAATGGAGAAAAGTATTTAAGTCCGTGTAAGATTGAAATAAAGAGCTATAATCAGATTGATACTAATAATATTGTGTTTTCCTCCGCAACATTTAATGTAAAAATACTTTATTCTGAAAAATCATTATGCAATATTATTATAAACTGATATATTAATAAGGGGAATGTAGAATTCTGCCCTATGAACGGAATCAATCCGGGTACATTACTTTTATTAACATCAACGCTCTTGGCGGAAGATGCTATAAGTGGCAAATTAATTACCGTAATGCAGATGATTTTTAAGATTTTGCGTTATATTAATTATACGGATTTTGGTATAATTAAAATAAGTTTATAGCTGGACTTCAATATTTAATTTGCCTCCGAGACCGCGTTCAACAATGTCGAATAAGGTCTTGAGGGTAATATTGCCCCCGTCATTTTCGACCTTGGATATAAAAGTTCGTTTTTTATTAATTCGGTTTGCCAATTCTGTTTGGGTCATATCTTTTTTTTCTCGGGCCATGCGTATTTTTAAACCGATACGCAATGCTTCAAGTTCCCTTTCGATTCTGTCACGTTCAGTAGTGCCTGCTTCTCCGTAGTATTGTTCTTTGATTTGGTCTAATGTTTTAGTTTTCATCTTTTTTCTCTGTTCTCTTTTCTTTGTAATATTCATCCATTAATTTTTCAGCTTTTTTAATTTCAGCTTTTGGTGATTGTTCTTTGAAAAACTCATCGAAGTATTCTTTATATGTTATGACTTCTCTTGTTTTCATTACACAAAGGTAACTTATAAATTACATATATGAAAATTAATTGAGTTTTTTTATTTTGTGGAAAAAACAAATTCGATAAGAAATCCGGAATTAAAGAAGAAATGAATCGCCTGTAAGACAAAAAGTCCCTAAAAGACAATATTGGTAGTGTTCTTAAAAGTGTGAAAATTCAGACCAATCATTTCCGAATCAAAAACGATAGGTTTTCGGTAGCAAAACGATAGGTTTAGAAAAACGGGATTGGTCATTAAGCCGAATGTATCTAATTTAACTATATAAAGACTAATAACATTTTTAATATCAAATACTTATTGATTTGTTGCAGGCGTTAATTGAAAATGGATATTCCGTTTGAAAAAAAGAGGTTATTTTTGCATCAAAAACATACTCTTTTTAGATTCAGCTATTATTGAATGTTGATATGCAACAAATGATTATGATATTCTATTGTTATGAGGCTTTGGATTGGAGTAATATTATTAAGTTTCTTTATAAAAAGTTTATACAGTCAAACGCGGCGGAGCAAAAATTCAAATGAGTTTAAGATATACAATTATACATCCTGCCGCAATGAGAAACCGCTTTTCCCGGGTGGTTATCTTCATTTTTTAGAACTTTTAAGGAAACATACTTGCTATACGCAATCTATTGCTGATACTCTTGTTGAAAATATTCGTGTTATTGCCCGGGTAACTCTTGATAGTACAGGAAAAATAATAAAACGGGAAGCGTGGAGTAAATATGAATTCTTTCAGAATGATATTCTTCATTTTTTAGATTCTCTTCCCGATTTTGAAACTCCGGCTCGAATTGAAAATTGTCTTTATGAAATTCATTTGGGATTCTTATATAAAGCGTATAACCTTGTGCCGGATTGGTTTTCTGATGATTTGAAAATATATTCCAATGAATTAATGCATTCTGAAAAACTTCATTTTCCGGGTGGTTATGCTCATTTTTTGGAGCTTTTAAGGAAATATACCCATTATCCCAAAGTCCTTGCTGATAGTCTTTCGGCTCCTGTGCATGTTATAGCACGAATAACACTTGATAGTACGGGGAGAGTAATTAAACAATATGCATGGAGTGAAAATCAGTATCTCAGAAATAGTATTCTGTATTTTCTGGAATCTCTTCCGGACTTTGAATTATCTTCTCAAATAGAGCCTTCTTGTTATGACATTCGTTTTGATTTTTTGTTCAAAAAATACCACGAATATTTTCCCACTACACTAGATATTATTTGTGTATATCCGAGCGAAAGCAAGGAGTTTGAGAAATACATCAATAGATTACGGATATTTTTGCCGATAATACAATAATAAATCTAACTAATGCGGCTTTATGTATTGATTATTTATGCAACCTTGCCGGTCTGAAGTGCCCCCTAAAAGTTGGACACAAAACTTTTGGGGGGCACTTCAAAAAAACATACTCTTTTTAGATTCAGCTATTATTCAATCCCAAAATCCTTGCTGATAGTCTTTCTGCTTCTTGTCATGATATTCGTTTGAAAAATAAAATCTGTTTCCGTATTGCGTTTGTTTGCGGTTTTGTATACTTTTGCCCACGTATTAACGTTCAGAAAGGGGTGCCTGAATACGACGGGCTGAGATTATACCCATTGAACCTGATCCGGGTAATGCCGGCGAAGGGATTCTATAACAGATGTGCGCCTTTCTGTTATAATTTAAAGCACAGATGAATAAAAAATGTTGGATGGTAACCGCTTTGCAGTTGAGTGGATTACTGGCATTGGCGGAACAGGAGTCCGCCGACACGTTGCGGCGTATCGACTTGCAGGAGGTGCAGGTGACGGCAACGAGGGCAACGGCTCAAACGCCCGTTGCGTTTGTGAATGTGGATAAGGAAACGATTCGGAAACAGAATGCCGGGTTGGATATTCCTTTTCTTCTGACTATGACACCGTCGGTCTTGACGACGACGGATGCCGGGTCGGGTATCGGTTATACAACGATTCGGGTGCGCGGGACGGATGCCACCCGTATCAATGTGACGGCAAACGGTATCCCGATGAATGATGCCGAGAGCCATTCTATTTTTTGGGTGAATACGCCCGATTTCGCTTCCTCTTTGAAGGACTTGCAGATTCAGCGGGGGGCGGGTACTTCGACCAACGGGGCGGGAGCATTCGGCGGGAGTATCAATATGCAGACGCAGAGTTCCGTCGGTGTCCCGTATGCGGAGTTGAGCGGTTCTTACGGTTCTTTCCGTACCCAGAAAGAGACGTTGAAGGCCGGAACGGGGCTGCTGAATGGCAGGTGGGGGATGGATGTGCGTCTTTCCCATATCAAAAGTGACGGCTATCGTGATAGGGCATCAGCAAAGTTAAAGTCTTATTTCGCGCAGGCAGGCTATTACGGCGATAAGACTACGGTGAAACTGATTACGTTTGCCGGACGGGAGGAGACGTATCATGCGTGGGACGGTATCCCGAAGGAGATGTTGAAAACGGACCGTACCTATAATCCGAACGGTGAAATAAAGGTGGGTTCGGAAGTTGTCGGTTTCTATGACGACCAGTTGGATGTGTATAATCAGACGCACTACCAGTTGCTGTTTAATCATGCTTTCAATCCGGTGTGGAATCTGAATGTGGCGTTCCACTATACGGACGGGTCGGGGTATTACCAGGAGTATAAGAATCAGCGCACGCTGAAGGAGTACGGGCTGGAGCCTTTTTATGTGGGAGGCAGCGATGCTCCGGTGAAGAAGAGCGATTTAATTCGGAGAAAGAATGTCGATAGCGATTTCGGCGGGATGGTCTTTTCGTTGAACGGGCAGACCGGAAAATGGCAGTTTTCTCTCGGCGGCGGGATGAATAAGTATGTGAACGACCACGACGGGAATGTCTTGTGGGTGAAGAATTATATCGGGGATTTGTTACCGGATCATACCTATTATGAGAATACGGGCAAGAAAACGGATGCCAATATTTACGGAAGGGTCAATTACGAATTTTTGCGCGGGGTGCATCTGTATGCCGATTTGCAGTACCGCTATATTCATTATACGATAAAGGGTATCAATGATACGTGGGATTGGAATGCCGGGCGCATGCAGCCGCTGAATCTGGATGAGGATTTTAGTTTCTTTAATCCGAAGGCGGGGATTTTCTGGCAAATCTGTGATAAGAGCCATGTTTACGCTTCTTTTGCCGTGGCACAGAAGGAGCCGACCCGCAATAATTATACGGACGGATTTTTTACCGAATTGCCGAAGGCCGAACGCCTGCATGATTATGAACTGGGCTATTCGTTCCGTTCCCGTTGGTTTATGGCTGGCGTGAATTTGTACTACATGGATTACAAAGACCAGTTGGTGCTAACGGGGCAGTTGAATGAAATCGGGGAGGCGGTTTCCGCCAATGTGAAGGACAGTTATCGTTCCGGGGCGGAAGTTTCTGTCGGTGTGAAGTTTACCGATTGGTTGCGCTGGGATGTGAATGCCACGTGGAGCCGCAATCGCATTAAGTATTACACCGAGTATCTGAGTGATGTGGATGCCGAGTGGAATGATATGTACAATAGTGACGGAACAATTTCCCAGACGGCGATTTATCTGGGCTCGACGCCTATATCGTTTTCTCCCGATTTTATGTTGAACAGCCTGATTGCTTTCAATTACAAGGGGCTGGATGCTTCGTTGCAGTCGCAGTATGTGAGCAAGCAATATCTGAACAATTCGGGCGACGATGCCTGTACGCTGGATGCTTATTTTGTCAGTAATTTGAATGTGGGCTATACGTTTAGATTGCCTTCGCTCAAGTCGGTCACAGTTGGTGTCACCGTTTACAATTTGTTTGATGAGGTATATGAGAGTAACGGGTATGCGAGCCGTACCGCTGTGTATCCGTCTGCGGACGGGACGAAACCGGCAGGCGTGCGTCCGGAAATTGTGCCTTATGCGGCATATTATCCGAATGCCGGAGTGAATGCGCTGGCTTATGTTACATTTCGCTTTTAATGCAGGATATGGATTGGCTGGAAATAACCGGAACGCTTGTCGGCGTACTTTATCTTTGGTTTGAATACAAAGCGAGTATTTGGCTTTGGGTGGCGGGTATCGTGATGCCCGCCATCAGCCTGCTGGTGTATTACCGTGCGGGATTGTACGCTGATTTCGGTATTAATGTGTATTATCTGTTGGCCGGCGTTTACGGGTGGTTGTTGTGGTTGCGGGGGGTATCCGGTAAAAAGGAGTTGCCGGTGATTCATACCCCTGTGAATTTGGTTCCGCTGTTGTTGGTGGTGGTAGTCGTACTGTTGGGAGGGATTGCCTGGGTGTTGATAAGTTTTACGGACAGTACGGTGCCATGGGCGGATAGCTTGACGACTGCATTGAGTATTATTGCCATGTGGATGCTGGCCCACAAGCAGGCTGAGCAGTGGCTCGTGTGGATTGTGGTGGATGCTGTGAGCTGCGGGTTGTATTTCTACAAAGGTTTGCCTTTTTATGCCGTTTTGTATGGATTGTACACAATTATTGCTTTCTTTGGGTATTTTAAATGGTGTCGGATGATACAAAAAGAATAAGGTGTGATGAATTACTATCCTTTGTTGTCGGGTGATAATTGTCCGGAAACGGTGATATTGGCGGATGGGAATTTTCCCCGTCACCCGTTGGCGCGTGTCTTGCTGGATGCGGCGAAGACAGTGGTATGCTGCGACCGGGCGGCAGTCGCTCTGGTACGGCACGGGCGCGAACCGCAGGCGATTGTGGGGGACGGGGATTCGCTGCCGGAGGCTTTCTGCCGGAAGTATGCCCCGCTGATTTTCCGGGAGACGGAACAGGAGACCAATGATTTGACTAAGGCGGTACGTTTTTGTCTCGGTCGTGGGTGGGAGGATATTTTGATTTTGGGGGCTACCGGCAAGCGGGAGGACCATACGCTGGGTAATATAAGTCTGTTGGCGGACTATATGCGGCAGGTACGGGTGCGGATGCTGACGGATTACGGCCTTTTTACGCCGGTGGAGGGGGATGCCGAGTTTGAATCCTTTCCGGGGCAACAGGTTTCTGTTTTCAATATGGGATGTACCCGACTGAAAGGAGAAAATCTGGTATATCCGTTGTCGGTGTTTACCAATTGGTGGCAGGGGACGCTGAATGAGGCGACGGGAACGACTTTTAAAATTTATACGGACGGGCGGCTTTTGGTGTACCGGAGTTCGGTGCTGTCCTGAAAAAAATACGGGAAATTTTTCGGACGCTGTTTTATTTTATTATGTTTGCATACATGTGTGGAATTAAATGCGGCGTATTATGCAGACACAGGAAGATTTTGACCGAATATTGGAAGAGAGGCGGGCGCTTCTGATGGAGAAGGCGGCGGCGGGGAGAAGCGAAGAGGAGTTGAGCAGAATCCGGGAAGCGTATGAATTTGCCCGGAAAGCCCACGAGGGTCAGTACCGCAAGAGCGGCCATCCTTATATTATTCATCCGGTTTCCGTGGCGACGATTGTTGCCGATGAACTGAAGTTGGGCACGAACCCGATTATAGCTGCGCTTTTGCATGATGTGGTGGAGGATACGGATTACACGATAGAAGAAGTACGTGACCGTTTCGGGGAGGATGTCGCGTTTTTGGTGAGGGTGGTGACGAAACAGAAGAAGACGGTGTACGAGATGTCCAAGCAGTTGGATAATTTCAAACAGATGCTTGATTCGATTAATTACGATATACGGGCATTGTTGATTAAGTTGGCCGACCGTCTGCACAATATGCGTACGCTGGATAGTATGCGGCCGGAAAAGCAGATGAAGATTGCGGGGGAAACGGACTATTTTTATGCGCCTTTGGCTAATCGGCTGGGGTTGTACCGGGTGAAGACGGAATTGGAGAATTTGAGTCTGCGTTTCAGGACGCCGCTGGAGTATGCGGAACTGGAAGGACAGATTGCCGCTTTTGAAGAGGAAAACCGGGAGACGATGGAACAGTTTTTGCGGCAAGTACGGGGACGACTGGAGGAGAATGGTATCAAGGCGCGGGTGACTTGCAAGAACCGCGGTGTGTGTGCGATTTGGCGGAAGATGCAGTTGTCCGGTTTGGCTTTTAGGCAGGTGGAGCCGTTGCAGATTGTTTCGATTGTTTTTGAGAATAATCCCGACCGTTTGATTTCCGAGAAGAACCAGTGCCTGGAGATTTATTCCGTCTTGACGGATTTGTATAAGGAGAAGCCCGGCAGTTTGGTGAATTATGTGGATTCTCCGAAGGAGAACGGGTACCAGGCGATTCATTGCAAGGTGATGTGCACCAACGGGCGCTGGCTCGAAGTGCATGTGGCGTCGGAACGGATGGAGTATAATTCGGCGCTGGGATGTGTGGCGGCAGGAAAGGGTGTGGAGCATTGGGTGGAGAATTTCAAAGCCGTATTGCATGATATTGCGGATTGCAGCAAGGAGGACGGTTTTATTGAGAATGTTGTCTGTAATTTTTATAACGACGATATTACTGTTTTTACCCCGAAAGGTCACAGTGTTGTGTTGCCTAAGGGCGCGACTGTTGTGGATATGGCTTATGAGATACATACGGATATCGGAAATCACGCGAAATATGCCCGGATTAACGGGTTGTTGGCTCCGTTGTGCACGGTGCTGAAGCGGGGCGACCGGGTGGCGATAGGTACGGAGCGGGAAGCTTGTCCGCAACGGGAGTGGCTGGAGTTTGTCAAGACATACAAGGCCCGCAAGGCCGTTACTAATTATTTGCGGAAGATAGGAGCGGAACGCCGGGGTTCGGTGTATCGTCTCTGTCCGGAATGCCGTCCGTTGCCGGGGGATGAGGTGTCGGGTTTTAAGAATGAGAACGGAACTATTACCGTGCACAAACGTAATTGTCCTACGGCGATTTCCCTGTCGGCGAAAGCGGGGGATTCCATTGTCCCTGTTTCTTTGCAGGTGGACAGGGGAAAGAGGTTTCCCGTGTCTATCCGTGTCCGGGGCGTGGATAGGGATAAGTTGCTTTTCGATTTGGTAAAAGTGATTTCCGTCGATTTGGATTTACCGATTGACGGGCTGGAGATTACGGTGAAGGATTGTATTGCCGATTGTATTTTCGGATTTGAGGTTTGTTCCGTGGAGGATTTGACAGCGGTAATGACCTGTATAAGCCAGGTAAAGGGGGTGGAAGAAGTAAAGCGGAAAAGTTAGTGAAAGGGTATATGTAGTATTAATTAATTTTTTGAAGATATGAGACTTATTATTCAACCTGATTATCAGAATGTATCGCAATGGGCGGCCAATTATGTTGCCGCTAAAATACGGCAGGCGAATCCGACGGCGGAAAAGCCTTTTGTGCTGGGACTTCCGACGGGATCTTCACCGCTGGGAATGTATAAGGCGTTGATAGAATTGAATGCGAAAGGCGTGGTTTCCTTTAAGCATGTGATTACGTTCAATATGGATGAGTATGTGGGATTGCCGAAGGAACATCCCGAGAGTTATCATTCGTTTATGTGGAATAACTTTTTCAAGCATATCGATATTCAGCCTGAGCATGTGCATATTTTGAACGGAAATGCTCCGGATTTGGAAAAGGAGTGTGAAGCGTATGAGCTTGCCATGAAAGCGGCAGGGGGTGTTGATTTGTTTTTGGGCGGTATCGGGCCTGACGGGCATATTGCTTTTAATGAGCCGGGTTCTTCGTTGGCGTCCCGTACACGGGTGAAGACTTTGACGACAGATACGATTATCGCCAATTCCCGTTTTTTTGATAATGATGTGAACAAAGTGCCCAAGACTTCTTTGACGGTGGGTGTGGGGACGGTACTGGATGCCAAAGAGGTGCTGATTATCGTGAACGGGCATGCCAAAGCGCGTGCGCTGTATCATGCCGTGGAAGGCGGTGTGAATCAGATGTGGACGATTAGCGCTTTGCAGTTGCACAGAAAGGGGATTATCGTATGTGATGATGCGGCGACGGTAGAGTTGAAGGTCGGTACGTATCGTTATTTCAAGGACATTGAGGCGGCTCATCTGAATCCGGCATCTTTGTTGTAACCGATGAACCGCCGTATTCTCCGGATAGCCATTCCTTCGATTGTGTCGAATATTACCGTCCCGTTGCTGGGGCTGGCGGATGTGACGATTGTGGGACACATGGGGGATGCCGCCTATATAGGTGCAATAGCGGTCGGGGGGATGCTGTTCAATATTTTGTACTGGAATTTCGGTTTCCTGCGCATGGGGACGAGCGGTTTGACTTCCCAGGCGTATGGCCGGAAGGAAAGGCGGGAGGAGATGAGGGTTTTGACACAGGCGGTGAGTGTGGGGTTGTTGTCGGCGCTGGTGATTTTGCTTGTGCAGTATCCGGTGGAACGGGTGGCGTTCGGGCTGTTGGAGGCCAGCGGAGAGGTGGAGGTGCATGCGGTGCGCTATTTTCGCGTATGTGTTTGGGGAGCGCCTGCGGTATTGATGATGTATGGTTTGAAGGGATGGTTTATCGGGATGCAGAATTCCCGTTTTCCGATGTATGTTGCGATTGCCGTGAATTGTATCAATATTCTGTGCAGTGTTGGCTTTGTGTTTGGCTTGGGTATGAAAATTGAGGGAGTGGCGTTGGGGACGGTCGTGGCGGAATGGTGTGGTTTGGCATTGGCTGTCGGCTTATGGATGAGGCGTTATGGGAATTTGCGGAGGTATTTTACGGTGCGGGGGAGTCTGCGGGTGTCGGCGATGAAGCGTTTTTTCAGTGTGAACCGGGATATATTTTTGCGTACGCTGTGTTTGATAGCGGTGACCGTGTTTTTTACTTCGACGGGAGCGAAACAGGGGGATGTGGTGTTGGCGGTGAATACGTTGCTGATGCAGCTGTTTACACTGTTTTCTTATGTGATGGACGGTTTTGCCTATGCGGGGGAGGCGTTGGTGGGTCGGTATGTGGGGGCGTGTGATGCGGAAGGGATTCGGCGGGTGGTTCGGAATCTGTTCGGTTGGGGAATCGGTCTGGCGTTGTTTTTTACTTTGCTTTACGGCGTGGGTGGTGAGCGTTTTTTGGGACTTTTGACCGGAGAACGTGGCGTGGTGGAGGAGGCAGGGCGTTATTTTTATTGGGCGTTGGCTGTCCCGTTTGCCGGATTTGCCGCTTTTTTGTGGGACGGGATTTTAATAGGGGCAACGGCTACCCGTTTGATGTTGCGCGCGATGTCGGTGGCGGCTGCGGCTTTTTTTCTGTTGTATTATTTTTTCCCCGGTGGTCAGGATAATCATGCACTTTGGGCGTCGTTTCTCGTTTATTTGTTATTGCGGGGGGTATTGCAGACGTATTGGGGGCGTGTGATATTGAGAAAAGAGACTGCCTGACGTGGTCGGGCAGTCTCCTGGAGTGTGTCGGGTAGATGGGTTTATTCGATTTTTTCTATGCTTACTGCATCTACGTATATGCCTTCTTGAGAGGTATTGCGGTCTGTATAGCTTCTTATTTCCATGCGTAGTTTGGTGGCGCCTTCGGGAGCTTTGAAGACGGTTCCGGCATAGACGTCTTCATATCCTTCGGTTTTATTGCGGTAAGAAGATTCACGGATGGCGTCGGAGTCCAGTTTTTTGGTACCGTTCATCCACGTACCCCAGTGGCGCCATTTGACGTCGGCGGACGGACTATTGACAAATAGGTGGAAGCGATAGCAGGTGCCTGCCTGAACTTCTATGTCCTGATAGAGGTAGGTTTTACCTTCGAGTCGTACGGCTTGGTTGCCGTCAATGACGGGAGAGGTGACGCTGGTAATGATTTTGTCGGAGCCGCCACCGTCCAGTTTCCAGTCAGCGGGGATTGTTCCGGAGGTTTCGTCTTCAAAGCTGCCGTTGCGGACTAAGTTTATGCCGTCTCCGTTACCCTGACAGGGCATACCGGGGAGTTCGATGTACCAGTCTTTTTCCCGGATGATGTTTTCGTTCCAGGCGGATATTTCGGTTGAAAAGTTGATTTCTTGGTTGTTTTCGGTGGTTTGGAAGATGGCTTTGATTTCCGTGATATGGTTGCTAAGAATGGAATCCAGGGTGTAGGCGATGCTGGTTTCCGAAGCAACGCCGGCTTGGTAGGTTAAGGTGAGGTTGCTGCTTTTTCCGGGAGGAAATACCAATAAATCGGTGGTGGAACGCCCGGAGGCATCCGGCGGGTTGGCGGCTTTGTCGAGGGTGACGCGGTCGCCCGAATAGGTACCGGATAGGTTCATTTTTTCCGGAATGCCGGATAGCTGTATGTGCAGGTTGTTCATCCAGGAGGGGATGTTTTCGATGATGACCCGTATGCAGCCGACTTTTCTTTCCAGGTCGAAAAGGATGTTTTCCGGATTGTCCTGTCCGATGGAAAATTCGGTTTTGCCCGCAAGATAGTCACCGGCTTCTTGGTAGTAGTCACCGTCGGGCAGGAGGGTGACATAGATGCGGGAGGGGGTGCTGTTGGCGCTGTATTCCCATATCCGCTCGTCTTCGCCGTTTGTGATGCAGTACCCCGTGTAACTGCCTTCAGGGATTTCCAGTTTGAAGCGGTTGCCGTCAGTTACTTCCGAGGCTTGAATGGTGTGGGTACTTAGTTGGTTTTTGGAGTTGAACAGGAATAGGCGGTATCCCGTTGTGGGAGGGGTGGCGGTGCTTTGGCTGCTTCTGACGTAAACCGCGATTTCTTTTTCGTTGTCAGACTCTTTCCAGGGGTCTGCTTCCCGGTGGCAACCGCATACGATGGCCACAATGAAAATCATGACTGTTTTTTTCATTTTTACTGAATTTAGATTAAAATAATATAAGCATTCCTGTGTAAGGAATAAGCAGAAATTCCACACGCCGACATCAGATTGTATAAAATTAAGAAATTTTAGGCAATTGTCGATGGATGAAGGAAAGATTTGTTGGGATTATTCCAGCATGAGGCTGATAAATCCAGGTTTTTCAAATAGTATTTGGGTGAGTTCCCGGATGTTCAGGTCGTAGTCGGTTTTGTTGATGCCTTTGCCGGTGCGGAATGCTTTTCCGTTGGTTATTCGGTAGTATCCGGTGTTGGCGGGAATGAAAGGGTCGTTTACGTGCAGGAAGCGTGTTTTTTGTGGGTGGGTGGCTGCATAGACGGAGAGTGTCTGGAATACGTTGATGACGCGTGCCATTCCTTTTTGGATTTGTTGTTTGCCGGGGGTAACGGGCACCCGGCATTCTATTTCGCTTTTTCCCCAATGATAGGCAGCGGTTTGCAGAAGTGCTTCTTTTTCCTCTTCGCCGTCGTACAGAAGTTCGTTTATCATGATTTTATCAGGTTGGAGTGAGGCCAGGGAAAGCCCTGTGATTTGTTTTTCCTGATTTTCAATGAAGAAAAGATGACCTCTTGCCAGGTGCAGGTCTTCCAGAATGATTTGGAAGTCTTCCGGGGAATGTTGTATGCAGTTGTCTCTTTTTTCCATCTGTTTTTTGAAATAGGCATAGAGTCTGGGGATGTCCGCTGTTTCTGGGGAGATGATGGAGACAGCGGGATTGTTGTGACGGACGGGCAGGTAGTAGTTTTCCGGAGTATAGGCAAATACGGGCGAATATTCTAAACGGCTATAATATTCGTATAAGGAGTTGTCCTGCGGGATTAGGACGGAAAAGGCGATTTTCCGGTTTCTCATGGTTTCAAAGGCTTTGATTAACAATTGGCGCATGTATCCTTTGGAGCGGTAGTCGGGATGGGTGCAGGCTCCCGATATGTAAGAGGTCATGACTTGCGTGTTGCACCAGGTCATCGGATAGGGAAGCATTTGCAAGGCGGCGACAACGTGCTGTCTTTCGGTGTGTACGAGAGTGTTGTGGTCGCTGTATTTTTTAGAGAAATAGAAATGTATGAATTCTTCCGTATCGGAGAAACAGGTGCGCCAAAGTTGAATGACTTCTTCTTTTATCATGGTGGATTATTGTTTGGTTGCGATATATTTTTCCAGCAGGAATGCGGGATGATAAGAGAGTTTTGCTTTTCTCAGTCCCGGTATTCCCAAGTCTTCTTCCCGATTGATGTAAAGGTATTGTTCGGGTAAATGACTGACAAATTCTTGATTGATGATGTTATAGGCTCCGTCAATGTGCGTGTCCGCTTTTTCAAATTGCACGTCAAAGGTGTTGTGATTGACGGGAGAGCCTAAGGTGAAGGCTACGATTTCTTCGTTTATTGCAATGGCTCCTCCGAGGAGTCCTAATTCTTCGTAATGCTGTAGGGCATGAGTCAATGCCTGACGTTCGTTTTGCAGGCTTGTTTGTGATGTACAGTCATGTTCTTTACACCACCGGCGTTCTAGTTCAAGGCATTTGGGAATGATTTCCGGTGTTAAATTCAAGTACCGGTAATCGTATGCTTTTTTGAATTTATTGATGTGGTTGCGTTTGGGCTGGTAGTTTTTGCCTTTTAGTCCGGATAAGTCGGATCGCAGGTAGATGTAATCGAAGTAGTCCCGGTATGCCGTGTAATGAAAGGCGGAGGGGAAGACTGTTTCTAAAGTTTTGTGTATTTCGCCGTATATTCCTTGTATGAGCAGGGGATGTCCTTCTTGAGCGGCTTGTTTTTCCAATGTCCGGATGATGGAAATGATGTTGCCTGTTCCGATGGGCATCCGATAGAGTGTTTTTCCGGTTTCCGTCTGAAAGCGTATGATGAGGCAGTTGTCTGTGATGGCGTAACTGCTATTGTTTTTGAAGTGCCAACAGTAGAGATTGGAAAAGGATAAGTCACTGTCCTGTGATGAATGAGGATAGGTGAAGGATGTGATTATCCCTCTGTCCTGAAGGGTTATAGGAGTGAATGTAATCATGTTTGTTATGAGTTTACGGTACTCATTTTCGTTTTTTACGAAAGTTTTGTGTGTTAGGTTTAATCTTTTGAAAGGATTATTCCATTTTATTGACCGTAAGGTTGGGAAGAGATTGGATGAATTGGAAGATAACGTTTTGTTCACTGATTTTCCGTATTTTGATAATCATGGAAATGTGGTAAACTTTCGTATCCCCGTAGTGTTCTTCTTCGGTGTTGTAATTGGTAATGTGGTGGCCTTGTTTGTTTAGGTAGGCGGTGATGGTTTCCAGGTTTTCTTTTTTTTCGGTGGAAAAGACAAGCAGGACACTGTGAAGTCCTACACCCGGTAGAAAGAAATGGGTGAGTTCCAGTCCGGCCAGTATGAGTATGACGCCGGCGATACCGATGTAATACATGCCTCCTCCGATGACGAGACCGATAGCTGCTGTCGCCCATAATCCGGCAGCTGTTGTCAGACCCCGAACAAATTGTTTTTGAATCATGATGGTTCCGGCACCCAAAAATCCGATGCCGCTGACGACTTGTGCGGCGATGCGTCCGGGGTCGCTTTGGATTCCGGGTGTACCGATCAAGTCTTCAAATCCGTATTGGGATACAATCATAAAGAGTGCGCTTCCCAAGCATACCAAGAAGTGGGTGCGCAGACCGGCTTCTTTGGCCCTGTATGTCCTGTCAAGCCCGATAAGGGCGCCTAAGCATGCGGCAACGATTAGTCTTAAAATTAAATCCCAAAATAACATGATTAATTTTTTTCTAATGTGTAATTTTCTATACCCAGGCTTTCATAAATGTTTATCAGTTCCTTGTCATTGTCACTGATGACCAATAGTTTGTCTCCGGGTTGGAGATGGGTTTTGCCTTTGGGAATGATGTAGGATTTGTCGCGTTTTAGCATGGCGACGAGGGTGTTGTCCGGTAGCGGCAGGTTCATCAGCAAATTCCCGTTTTGTAACAGTTGTTCCGTGATTTCAATCTCTGACATGGCGGATTTGATTTCTTCCGGTAAGGTCATGCCGAATGTATTGCCGGTTTTCGGAGCAGGTTGATCCAATTTTAACCATTGGGCAACAGAGGAGATACTCATTCCTTGAACAATGAGTGAAAGGATGGTGATGAAAAAGACTACGTTGAAAATAAGGTCGGCATGCGGAATACCGGCTATCTGCGGATAGGTGGCAAAGATGATGGGAACGGCTCCCCGTAGTCCGACCCAACAGACGAACATCCGCCCTTTGAAAGAGACTCTGCGGAAAGGAAGCAGGCATAAGAGTACGCCTATGGGACGGGCAATGAATATGAGGAAGATACCTACAAGAAGGCCTAAGGTTGCTACTCCGAGCAGTTCGTGCGGATTGACCAGCAGTCCTAATGTGAGGAACATGACTATTTGGCATAACCAGGCGAATCCGTCAAAGAAGGTGATGATGCTTTTTTTATGAATAAAGGTATGGTTGCCTACGACGACGCCTCCGATGTATACGGCTAAGTAGCCGTTGCCGTGTAATAAGTTGGTGAAGGAGAATATGAAAAATACCAAAGCCAGCAGAAGTACAGGGTAGAGGGATTCGTACTGGATATTGATTCGGTTGAGTATGAGGACAGCTAAACGTCCGAGCAAATACCCGCAAACGGCACCGACACTTAACTGAATAACAAGTTGTAGCGATAGTTGGCTGAAACTCATGCCGTCCGATTGTATCATTTGGATAAAAAGGATGGTGAGCAGGTAGGCCATGGGGTCGTTACTACCGCTTTCCAGTTCCAGCATGGGGCGAAGGTTCTGTTTAAGATGAAGTTTTTTAGAACGCAGAATGGAGAATACGGATGCGGAGTCCGTGGATGACATGACGGAGGCGAGTAATAAGGCTTCTGTCAGGCTTAGGGAGAGATTCCGATCGGTGAGACCGCAAATCCAAAAGACAAATACTCCTGTGATAAATGCTGTTGTGAAAACACCGAAGGTGGCTAATACAACCCCTTCCCCGATAATCGGACGTATTTCTTTCATTTTGGTGTCCATACCGCCGGAGAAAAGGATGATGCTTAATGCTACCATTCCGATAAATTGAGCTTGAGTAGGACTGTTGAACTGAATGCCGACTCCGTCACTGCCAAATAGCATTCCTACGACGAGGAACAGTAATAAGGCAGGAACTCCGAACCGGTATCCGGTTTTTCCGACAACAAGACTGACAAAAAGGAGAATAGAGCCTATAAGTAAAATATTTTCAGTGGAAAAGGACATGAGTAATTGTTTTAGGTATAGTTGTAATTGCTTGTTTCAATTCCTTTTACAAAAGTAATTAATTTTTTTCTGATACGAAGAGTGTAAGGGAAAAGTTAAGGAGAATAAAATGGAGAATTAAATATTACCTTTGCGCCGTTTTTATAGGATGTGATATTTATTTTACTACACATGGAATGGTTAAAGGGGCTTTTGGTGGAACAGTCCGTTATTCAGGCGGTTGTTGTGATTTCCTTGATTACGGCCATTGGTTTGTCATTGGGTAGAATCCGTATAGGGGGAGTTTCTTTGGGTGTAACGTTTGTGTTTTTTGTTGGTATTTTGGCGGGACATTGGGGGGTGGTTATCGATTCGACGATGTTGAATTATGCGGAGAGTTTCGGATTGATTGTGTTTGTGTATGCGTTGGGTTTGCAGGTGGGGCCCGGTTTTTTCGGTTCTTTCCGGAAGGGAGGGATTACGTTGAATGTACTGGCTTTTGGGGTGGTGATTATTGGTACGGTGATGGCGGTGGTTTTGCATGTTGTAACGGGAGTGTCTTTACCGGATATGGTTGGAATTTTGAGTGGTGCGGTGACGAATACGCCGGCATTGGGAGCCGCTCAGCAGACGTTGAAACAGTTGCAGATAGAAGCGACAGATCCGGCGTTGGGATGTGCCGTAACTTATCCTTTGGGGGTTGTAGGCGTGATTATGGCGTTGGTGGTTCTTCGTAAGATATTTCCTTTACAGGAGACGGAAAGCAAGGGAAAGGAACGTAAATCGCATGCGACGTTTATTGTCGGGTTTCAGGTGACCAATCCCGGTATTTTCGGAAAGACGGTGAGGGATACGGCGTTGTTGGCGTATCATAAGTTCGTTATTTCCCGTTTGTGGCGTGACGGCAAGGTAACGATACCGACATCGGAAACGGTGTTGCAGGAATATGACCGTTTGTTGGTGATAACCTCCGAGGCGGATGTGGAAACTTTGACGATGCTTTTCGGTGAACAGGAGCATGTGGATTGGAATAAGGATGATATAGACTGGAATGCGATTGACAGTCAGCTGATTTCGCAGAGGATTGTGGTTACCCGTCCTGAAATTAACGGGAAGCGCCTGGGGGCACTTCGTTTGCGCAATCATTATGGAATAAATATTACCCGTATTTATCGGGCAGGGGTGGAGTTGTTGGCGGTGCCGGATCTGGTGCTTCAGTTAGGGGATAAATTAACTGTAGTGGGAGAGGCGAATGCTATTGCGAATGTAGAGAAGGTGTTGGGAAATAAGCTGTTGAGTTTGAAGGAGCCTAATTTAGTTGCGGTGTTTATCGGGATTGTGTTGGGATTGCTGCTGGGGAGTATTCCTTTTCGGATTCCTGGTGTGGAGTATCCTGTGAAATTGGGAATAGCCGGCGGGCCGATTATTGTGGGAATTTTGATGGGGGCATTTGGTACCCGTATGCGAATGATTACTTATACGACACGGAGTGCGAATTTGATGTTAAGGGGATTGGGGCTTTCGATGTATCTGGCTTGTTTGGGATTGGATGCGGGTGTTCATTTTTTTGAAACGGTGTTTCGTTCTGAAGGGCTTTTGTGGTTGGGACTGGGGTTTTCGATTACAGTTATACCGGTGATGATAGTTGCTTTGTGGGCATTGAAAGTAATGAAATTGGATTTCGGCGCTGTATCCGGTATGTTGTGTGGAGGAATGGCTAACCCGATGGCATTGAATTATGCGAATGTTATTTCACCGGGGGATAATCCTTCGGTGGCTTATGCTACGGTATATCCGCTGGCGATGTTTTTACGGGTTATTCTTGCCCAGTTGGTTTTGATGATTTTTTTGTAGTAAGAGTGTTTTCTTTTCTTTGGTTGTTTTTTTGTCGGAAAATTGTCATCTTTGTAAAGATAGATTTTTGCACTTGAAAAGGATAGCCAGAACTGTTAGCGATGAGGAACTTTTGACGGCTTATTGCCAAAAAAAGGATAAAGAGTATTGGAGGGTACTCTATGAGCGCTATATGCCTTTGGTTTATGGAGTGACATTGAAATATCTGAAAAGACCGGAGGATGCAAGGCAAGCTGTGGTATGTATTTTTGATGATTTAATGACAAAGGCTTCTGTGGAGTCTGTTCCAATATTTAAATCCTGGCTTTATGATTATGTTCGAGATTATTGTTGGAAGGAGTTGAGGGAACGTTTTGCCGATTTGTCTGTGACGCTGGATGAAAATCTTGCAGAGTTTTGCGATGGTTTTAATATTGATTTTATAAGAGGGGATGCGGCAAATGAGCGAGTACTTCAAAAGTGTATGGAGAGTTTGCCGGAAAAGCAGCGAATCAGTATCCGGCGTTTCTTTATGGAAGACCGTTCTTATAAAGAGATTGAAGATAGTACGGGTTTTCCGTTGAAGCTCATAAAAAGTTTGGTCCAGAATGGGAAAAGAAACTTGAAGTTGTGCTTTGAAAAAAAGGAAATTGTATAGTCATGACGGACGTGAATAGTCGGATATTAAAATATTTACGTAGTGACCGGAGAGGAAAGGAGGCAAATGCTTTGGAACGGGAAGCATTGAATGATGCTTTTTTATATGAAGCGCTGGAGGGCTTGGCAGAACAGCAGAGGGAACAGTCGATTCGGGATATTGAATTTTTGTCACGATGTTTAAAAGTACGGATAAATACGAGGTGGAAAAGAAAGCTTGTTTGGATGGGAACTGCTGCTGTCATATTGGTATTTTTTGTGGTTGGTTTGGGTATTTATCGTTGGTGTGGAACACAGCCGTATAAAGAGGAAAGTTTTGTATATGTGGATGAAAATAAGGAGGTGGCAGAGGTTGTGTTTGAGCATGAGGGATTACAAGATTCTTTAAGTATACAGAAGAGTCAAGTAACGGAAGAGGTGGACATTGTTCCTGAAAGTGCAGATGAAGAGTGGGAGTCTCTGATGAAAGAAAATAAAGGTTCTGTGCCTTTTGGAGGTTATAAGCAATTTTATCGGTATATACAAGACTCGTTACGTTATCCGGAAGATGCTTTACAGCAACGGCGGGAGGGAAATATAAAACTGTCGTTTTATGTGAATAAAGCGGGGCGTCCTTCTCATATTAGGGTGGTTAAATGGATTACTTATTCGTGTAACAAAGAAGCTATTCGGTTATTGTGTGAAGGACCAGCATGGAATTATACGGGAGATACCAGTTTTGTGCTGATTCCTTTTCGTTTACAGAAATAATATTTTTATTAAGAAGTTAAAAGAGCCTATCGATGATAGGCTCTTTTGTTTTAGTTTCCGTGTTTGGAATGAAATTTCAGTCGCATTAACCGTAAATCTTCTTCGGAGTAATCTCCGTCAAATTCTTCATAGGCCTCTTGGATGTTATCGGTTTGGGCTTCCATAAAATAATCGAATATCTCTTTTTGTTGGTCGTCATCCAACATTTTATTGATATAGTAATCTATATTCAGTTTGGTTCCTGAAAATACGATAGCTTCCATTTCTTTGATTAGTTCTTCGTAAGTTAATCCTTGAGCGGAAGCGATGTCTTCCAAATCGATTTGGCGATCGATGTTTTGAATGATGTATACTTTGAATTTGGATTTGTTGGGAGTGGTTTTAACCACCATGTCTTGTGCCCGCTCGATTTCATTGTCTTCAACGTATTGTTTGATGATAGCAATGAATTCTTTGCCGTATTTTTGTGCTTTTCCTATTCCAACCCCTTGAATGTTAGCCAATTCCTCCAATGTTATGGGATAGTTTATACACATGTCTTCCAATGAAGGGTCTTGAAAAATGACATAGGGAGGAAGGTTATTTGTTTTAGCGATTTTCTTACGCAGATCTTTTAAAATGGAAAATAAGGTAGCGTCCAAAGCAGAAACACCGCCTTTTTCTTGAATCTTTTCTTCGTTTTCTTCAAAATTACGATCTTCCATCAGCATAAATTCTTTTGGATGTTCAATAAAATCTAATCCCTCTTTCGTTATTTTAATTACTCCGTATTGTTCAATATCTTTTTCAATGAAGTGGCTGATTAAAGCCCGGCGGAATACCATTGTCCAAAATTGTCGGCTTTTTTCAGCTCCACTTCCGAACATTTCCAGTTCGTTGTGTTTGTATGATTTTACGGCAGAGTCATTTTCTCCTAATAAGATGTTGACTAAATGCTCTATTTTGAATTTCTCTTTGACTTCCGTAACCAATGTCAAGGCGTCAAGCATGTATTCTTTGCCTTCAAATTCTTTTTTGGGATATAAACAATTGTCGCAGCAACCGCAATTGTCTTCATCGTAATCTTCTCCGAAATAGTGAAGTAATACTTTCCGGCGACAGATAGAAGTTTCTGCGTATGATACGGTTTCCAACAGCAATTGTTTCCCGATTTCCTGTTCGGCAATCGGTTTGCCCTGCATGAATTTTTCCAGTTTTTGTATGTCTTTGTAGCTGTAATATGTGATACATAAACCTTCACCTCCGTCCCGTCCGGCTCTTCCCGTTTCCTGATAATATCCTTCCAGGCTTTTGGGTATATCGTAGTGGATGACAAACCGAACGTCCGGTTTGTCTATTCCCATACCGAAAGCTATTGTTGCAACAATGATGTCTACTTCTTCCATCAGGAATTTGTCCTGATTGGAACTTCGGGTAGCGGCATCCATGCCGGCATGATAAGCGGCTGCTTTAATGCCGTTGATTTGCAGTACTTCTGCCAGTTCCTCCACTTTTTTACGACTTAAGCAGTAGATAATACCGGATTTACCTTCGTGGTTTTTTATGAATTTGATAATATCTTTCGTCGGGTCGTTTTTGGGACGTACTTCGTAATAAAGGTTGGGTCTGTTGAATGAAGATTTGAATACTTCGGCATCCAACATGTCCAGGTTTTTTTGAATATCGTGTTGTACTTTTGGAGTCGCAGTTGCAGTTAAAGCAATGATGGGAGCTTTCCCTATTTCTTCTACAATGGGACGTATTTTGCGATATTCCGTCCGGAAGTCGTGTCCCCATTCCGAAATACAGTGTGCTTCATCTACGGCAAAGAATGAAATGGGAATTTTTTGTAAAAATTCGACATTGCTTTCTTTGGTTAGAGATTCAGGAGCTACGTATAATAGTTTGGTCTTTCCGCAAATAATATCTTCTTTTACTTTAGTTATTTCTCCTTTGGTTAGCGATGAGTTCAGGAAATGTGCAACTCCTTCCGCCGCACTGAAGGAACGCATGGCATCTACCTGATTTTTCATGAGGGCGATAAGAGGGGAAATAACAATTGCCGTACCTTCTGATATGAGTGCTGGAAGTTGGTAACAAAGAGATTTACCCCCACCTGTCGGCATTAATACAAATGTATTTTTTCCTGCCAGTACATTTTTGATAATAGCTTCTTGATTTCCCTTGAAATGATCGAAGCCAAAATACTCTTTTAATTTCGCATGTAAATCAATCTCCAATGCCATTGTATTAATCATATTTTCCGCACCTTCAGAGAAGGAGTTGCAAATTTAAAACTAAATTCGAATGAACAAATAAAATCAATATAATTTTACACCTGTTTATTGTCTTCCAAAATAATTATTTGGAGTAGTAGGCAATTCTTATTTTCGGCCTTTTGTTGTACTTTTGTCTTTGAGTAAAGTTATAGAAAAAATTATTCCTGCAAGATTTTTTCTGATTTTTTTTGGCATAAATATTGTAATTATTTTTTTGTTTTGTAAATGAATATAAATATGATTGATATTAAGGACGTTGCAAAGAAGGTTGTCATAGAAGAAGCTGACACTGTGCGGAATCTGGTAGGGTTTATAGACGATGATTTCGAAAAAGTAGTGAAACTGATTTATGAAAGCAAGGGGAGAGTGATCATTACCGGCATCGGAAAGAGCGCGGTTATCGCTCAGAAGATTGTGGCGACACTGAATTCTACGGGCACGCCTTCCGTTTTTATGCATGCCGCCGATGCCATACACGGGGATATGGGTATGGTGAGAGAGGAGGATGTGGTCATTTTCATCTCCAAAAGCGGAAATACGCCTGAAATCAAGGTGCTGGTACCGCTTATCCGCAATATAGGGAATAACCGGATCGTGGCCATGGTTTCGAATACCGATTCATTTTTGGCGCAGAATGCCGAATATGTCATAAAGGCACATGTGGAGAAAGAGGCCTGCCCGAATAATCTGGCGCCGACCAATTCCACGACGGCGCAGCTGGTCATGGGGGATGCGTTGGCCATGTGTCTGATTGCCTGCCGTAGTTTTTCCAGTCGTGATTTTGCAAAATTCCATCCCGGTGGTTCGCTGGGCAAGCGTCTGTATACCCGGGTATCGGATGTCTTTGATAAGGAGAATCGTCCCCGGGTAGCCCCGGAAGACGGTATCCGTTCCGTAATCGTGGAAATGTCGGGAGGATGTCTGGGGGCTGTTGCTGTGGTTGATGAGTCGGAGCATCTGTTGGGAATTATCACGGACGGGGATTTGCGCCGCATGCTTGAAAAATATGAAGATGTGGACGGCTTGAAGGCCAAAGATATTATGTCCCGGCAGCCTAAAACCATTTCGGAAGAAGAATTGGCCTACAATGCTTTTATGCTCATGGAGAAGAACAGTATTACCCAGTTGGTGGTTACAGGAGAGGAGCACATATATAAAGGTATGGTTCATTTGCATGATATTTTACGGGAGGGAGTGGTATAAGCGTATCATTTTTCGGATAGATGTATAGTTGAATGAAAAGGACCGTTGTATTATTGGTTTGGCTGCTGGCGGCATCCTGTATCTGGGCGCAGAGTACTCGTGTGCGGGGAAAGGTGACGGATGCGAAAACGGGCGAACCGCTTCCGTTGGTGAATGTGGTGTTTAAAGGCTCGTTTGTCGGGGTCACTACTGATTTTGACGGGATGTATTCCATAGAGACCCGGGAAGCCGTGGAGGAGTTACAGGCGTCATTCGTCGGCTATGTATCCCAGACCCGAAAGGTTGCCTTGGGAACCTATAATACAGTCAATTTTAAGCTTCAGCCTCAGGCTTTTGCCCTGGAAGAGGTGAAAGTGACACCGGGAGAGAATCCTGCTCATGCTATTTTGCGAAATGTTTCCAACAACAAGAAAAAAAACAATCCCGATAGGATATCCTCTTATTTCTGCAATACGTACACTAAAATGGAACTGGATCTGACCAATATGAGACCCGGTTTTAAAAACAAGAAGCTGCAGAAGAATTTCGGTTTTATTTTTGACCACATCGATACCTCCGTGGTGACGGGAAAAGCATATCTGCCCATCATGATTTCAGAGGCTTCTGCGGATTATTATTTCAGAAAATCCCCTTCTCTGTCGCGGGAAATCGTAAAGGCAAGCCGGATTTCCGGAATAGAGGAGGACTATACGCTGGCGCAGTTTACGGGGCATCTGCACGCTAAGTTCAATCTGTACGACAATTATATCGACATTTTTGAAATCCGTTTCGCCAGTCCGCTGTCCGAACACGGATTGCTATATTATAAATACTTTCTGGTCGACAGTATGCGGGTGGAGGGACGGAAGACATACAAGATCCGTTTCCATCCCAAATCGTTTTCCACACCGGTACTCGACGGAGAGGTGAATATCGATTCCCTGTCCTGGGCGTTGCAATCCGCCCATGTGAAGATGATGAAGGGACTGAATGTGAACTGGCTGCGGCATCTTGTCATTGAAAATACCTATCAGCTGCTGACGGATTCGGTGTGGTTCCCGAAACAGGACAAGTTGTTCGCCGACTTTTCAATCGTGATGTCCGATTCGTCGAAAGTGGTTTCTTTTCTGGGAAACCGTCAGGTGGACTATTCCCGGGTGATGCTGAATCCGGTGATACCCGAAAAGGTCGTGAAACTGGACAACAATGTGATTATCGATAAGTATGTGCTGAAAAATGATGATTCCTATTGGGATACCATTCGTCCGTATGCACTGAGCAAACAGGAAAAGGATATTTACCGGATGGTTGATTCCATCAAGAATGTACCTCTTTATCAGAGTATATACACGATTGTCACCACTGTCATGGGAGGATATTACGACACGAAATATATTGCTGTCGGTCCTTATTACAAGCTGTTTAGTTTTAATAAGCTGGAGGGCTGCCGTTTCCAGTTGGGAGCCCGGACGACAGAAGATTTCAGTAAAAAAATCCGGCTGTTCGGGCATACAGCCTATGGGACAAAGGACGAGAGGTTTAAGGGAGGGGGCGGTTTCACTTACTCTTTTAAAGAATTGCCTACTTCTCAGCTGACGATGTCTTTCAAGCACGATGTGTTGCAGTTGGGGGCGGGGGTGAATGCCTTTACGACGGGCAATATCCTGAGTTCTGTTTTTGCGCGGGGGAACAACGACCGTCTGAGTATGGCGAATCAGTGGGATGCGCAGTTCGAACAGGAGTGGCGGCAGGGTTTTTCCAATACGCTGGCGGTGCAGATTCGCGACATTTTTCCGTCGCGTTATGTTCCTTTTGTGAAACCCGACGGCGAAGAGGTGAAATCCGTTCAGTCCACAATGTTGAAACTCAATACCCGCTTGTCGAAAAATGAGATTGTGATACGGAAGACTTTCGACAAGTATTCCATGGGGTCGGATTATCCCATTGTAGGAGTGGATTTATCCATGGGTGTTAAAGGGCTGTTTCGGAATGACTATGAATTTTACCGGCTGGAAGGAAATGTCAGTTATGATTTTCCGGTAGCACCCATGGGAAAATCGTACATGGTACTGAGCGGTGGAAAGATTTTCGGCAAGGTGCCTTACCCTCTGTTGAAGCTGCACGAAGGGAACGCGACCTATTTTTATGATCCCTATGCGTTTTCCTGCATGAATTATTACGAGTTCGCCTCCGATCTGTGGGCTTCTTTTATCTGGGAGCATCATTTCAAGGGCTTCTTTTTAGGGAAGATACCTTTGATGAAGCGGTTGAAGTGGAGGGAAGTGTTTGTTTTCAAGGGGCTGATTGGAACACTGTCCGACAAGAACAACGGAAGCCTGCCCGGTACCGATGCCTGTCTGCTTTTCCCGGAGGGGATGTCTTCCGTATCGAAGCCCTATTTTGAAGCCGGAGTCGGTATTGAAAATATTTTCCGGGTGTTCCGCGTGGATGCCATATGGAGGCTTACCCACCGGCATAGCGTGCCCGGACAGAAGGTGCAGAACTTTGCAGTGAATTTCAGTGTATATTTGGACTTTTAGTTTTTCCTTTTCGCGTTTTTATGTATTTTTGTAAAATATAGGCACTGACTTTTGACGTGTTATGATACTGAGAGCAGAAGATTTAGTAAAGAAATACAAGAGCAGAACGGTCGTAAAAGGTGTTTCCGTGGAGGTGCAGCAGGGAGAGATTGTGGGGTTGCTGGGTCCCAACGGGGCAGGCAAGACGACTTCTTTTTACATGATTGTAGGCCTGATTACGCCTAACGGGGGACGGATATTTCTGGACGATACGGAGATTACGAAAGAACCGGTATATCGCCGTGCGCAGCTGGGCGTGGGGTATCTGGCGCAGGAGGCTTCCGTATTCAGGCGGCTGAGTGTGGAAGATAATATCAAGGCTGTGCTGGAAATGACGAAGATGTCGAAGCAGGAACAGAAGATGCGCCTGGAGGAGATGCTCGACGAATTTGGATTGCAGCATATTCGTAAGAGTTTGGGGATACAATTGTCGGGAGGGGAGCGGCGTCGTACGGAAATAGCCAGAGCGTTGTCCATACGGCCTCGTTTTATTCTGTTGGACGAACCGTTTGCCGGTGTGGATCCGATTGCAGTAGAAGATATTCAGGGAATTGTCAGAAAATTGAAGGATAAGAATATAGGAATATTGATTACTGACCATAATGTTCAGGAGACGTTGTCAATAACGGACAGGGCTTATTTGCTTTATGACGGAAGAATTCTTCAGGCGGGAACAGCGGAGGATTTGGCTGCTGATCCGGAAGTGAGGAGGGTTTATTTAGGGAAGAATTTTGAGTTGCGCAAGAAGAAGGAGGAGTGACATTGGGAGAGGGGGAATTTTCTTAAAGGAGTTTTGGAAGTTTAAAATTTTAATATACTTTTGCAGAGCCTAAAAAAACGGTAGGCGGGCGTGGCGAAATTGGTAGACGCACTAGACTTAGGATCTAGTGTCGCAAGACGTGGGGGTTCGAGTCCCTTCGCCCGTACGGATTAAAAAGCCGCCTAAAAGGTGGCTTTTTTCAGGTTTGATTCATTTAAAATTTAGAGCATGAATATAACGAGGACCTCAAGCGATGATTTGAATGCCGTCATCAAGATTCAGTTGAACAAGGAAGATTATTCTTCGCGTGTTGATAATGTATTGAAAGATTATCAAAGAAAAGTGGTGGTTGACGGTTTCCGTAAGGGAAAAACCCCAATGGGCATTGTTAAGAAAATGTATGGGAGAGCGGTATTGGTAGAAGAGATAAATACCGTATTGGGAGAGGCCTTGAGTAATTATATCAAGGAAAATGATTTGCATTTGCTGGGAGAACCGCTTCCGAGTGAAACAGAACAGAAGGAAGTGAATTTGGAGGATGACAACTTTGAATTCGCCTATGACATTGCTCTGTCTCCAGAGGTAAATGTGAAGTTAAGCAAACGTGAGAAAGTGCCTTATTATGTGATTAAGGTTGATGGTGAGATGATTGATAAGCAGGTTGAGGGGATGTGCAAAAACAGCGGAGAAATGGTGCCGGTGGAAGAGGTGGAAGGCACGGAGTATTTGAAAGGGGAGATCATTGAGCTGGGTGCCGACGGAAAAGCCAAGGAAAACGGTGTCCGCAATGAGGATGCTTCTTTCTCTCTGATGTATGTGAAAGACGAGGAAGCTGCAGCCGCCTTCAAGGGTGCCAAGAAAGGGCAGGAAGTGAAGTTCAATGCGGTGAAGGCATTCCCGAACAAGACGGATTTTTCCAATATGCTGGGTGTGACTAAAGAAGTGGCAGAAAATGTCAATCCGGAATTTTGTTTCATCATCAATGAAATCAAGCGTTATGTCGATGCAGAAGTAAACCAGGATTTGTTTGATAAAGTATACGGCAAGGACACGGTGAAGACAGTGGAGGAGTTCCGCGCCAAAGTGAAAGAAGATATTGAAAAACAGTTGAAAGGTCACTCCGAATATCGTTTTACAATCGATGCCCGGGAGAAATTGTTGAAAAAGAATAAAGATGTAGTATTGCCCGAAGCTTTCCTGAAAAGATGGATTCTGGCTGTAAACAAAGGAATGAAGGCGGAGGAAATCGAAAAAGATTTCGAAGGTTACCGGGATGAATTCAAGTGGCAGGTTGTGAAAACGGCCTTTATCCGCGAGTACGGTCTGAAAGTGGAACAGGAGGACATGAAAGTGGTGGCTCGCGAGGTGGCCGCCGCCCAGCTTCAGCAGTACGGTTTGTACGGACTGACAGACGAGCAGTTGGACGGGTTTGCCGTAAAATTGCTGGAAGATGAAAAACAGCGCCAGCATTTGTACGAACGCGCCGTGGACAATAAAGTCTTTGCGGCGATCAAGGAGAATGTGAACCTGGAAGAGGAAGCAATCTCCATGGCGGATTTTGAGAAATTATTCCAAAAATAGTTTCTTTTTCATTAACATCGAGCAGGCCGGGAGATTTTCTCCCGGCTTCTCTTTTTGTTTTTTGTAGTGAATTGTTACGTATAAGTTTTATTTTTGCGGTCAGAACGAACCGATATGTATCAGACCTATATTTTAAAGAACGGTTTAAAGGTAATTCATGAGGATGCGCCGACGAAAGGGGCGTATTGCGGGCTGATTATAAATGCCGGGAGCCGGGATGAACAGCCGGAGGAGACGGGCATCGCCCATTTTATCGAGCATGTGATTTTCAAGGGAACCGGAAAACGGAAGGCCTATCATATTCTGAGCCGCCTGGAAGATGTGGGAGGAGAACTGAATGCCTATACGACGAAAGAGGATACGTGTCTTTATGCCTCGTTCTTGCCCCGGGATTATGAACGGGCTCTGGAATTGTTCGCGGACATTGTATTCAATTCGGTTTTTCCGGAGAAAGAGATAGAGAAGGAAAAGGAGGTAGTGATTGATGAAATCAATTCCTATAAAGACAGTCCCGGCGAATTGATTTTTGACGATTTCGAAGAGCTGGTTTACAAGGACGAACCTATCGGCAGAAACATACTGGGTACAGAGGAGGCAGTGAGGCATTTCGACCGAAAGCAGATACTGGCATTCGTGAACCGCAATTATAAGCCCCAGCGGATGGTCATCAGTTCCGTAGGGAATATACGTTTTGAGAAACTGGTGCGTATCGTCGAGAAGTATTTTGGAGGGATTCCGGGTGACACTTCCCAGGTGGAACGCAAAAAGCCCGCTTTATATATCCCTCAGAAAAGGGAAATATCCAAGGGGACGCATCAGTACCATTGCATAATAGGCAATGTTGCTTACGATTACAGGGATGAGAGACGCCTGCCGCTTTCCCTGTTGGTCGATGTATTGGGCGGAAATGGTATGAATTCCCGATTGAATCTTAATATACGCGAGAAATATGGTCTGGCGTATAATATAGAGGCGGCTTATACGCCTTATTCCGATACGGGGCTGTTTACGGTCTATTTCGGTTGCGATGCCGTCGATCTGGAAAAGTGTCTGAAATTGTGCCGTCGGGAAATGGAGGGGTTGTATCAGGAACCTATGGGAGAGGTGCAACTGCGGAAGGCCAAGACGCAGGTTATCGGCCAGCTGACCTTGTCTGCCGATAATCATGAGAATACGATGCTGTCGATAGGAAAAAGCTTTCTGATATACGATAAAGTGGACAGCATTGAAAATCTTTGTCAGAAAGTGGGGGAAATCGATGCGTCGGCTTTGCAGCGGATTGCTGCCGAGATTTTTGACACAGACAAACAGTCGGTGCTGATTTATAAATAGCAGGTTAATAATAAAGGCGGATATGGATCTGGAGCTTGAGGCGTATATCACGGAGCATAGCGAGAAAGAGCCGGCGATTCTGGCGGAACTGGACAGGGCTACTCATCTGAATGTGATGCGTCCCCGAATGCTGTCGGGGAATTTGCAGGGGCAGTTCCTGAAAATGTTGTGTGAGATGATACAGGCGCGGCGGGTGTTGGAAATCGGTACCTATACGGGTTATGCGGCGATTTCCATGGCGATGGGGATACCTGCCGGGGGAATGGTCCATACGATAGACATAAATGATGAACTGGAAGATATTGTCAGGGATTTTGTACACCGGAGCGGGGTGGAGGAAAGGATTTGCTTTCATGTAGGAGATGCCTGCGAGGTGATTCCCCGCTTGGATGAGGTCTTCGATCTGGTATTTATCGATGCGGACAAGCGGCAGTACCTGGATTATTACCGGTTGGTTTTCGACCGGGTGCGGCCCGGCGGCATGATTGTGGCGGATGACGTGTTGTGGGACGGGAAAGTGGTGGATACCCAAAGCCGGGATGCCCAGACGCGGGGAATACTCGAATTCAACGATTTCATTCAGTCCGACTCCCGGGTGGAAAATATTTTGCTGCCCGTCCGTCACGGGCTTATGCTGATACGAAAAAAATAATATCTTTGCAGACAAACCGGTTTTCCGGTATTAATTTTCTGTTATCATGAGGCAATATTTAGATTTATTGGACCGGATATTGAAAGAGGGACACCGGAAAACGGATCGGACGGGCACCGGGACTATCAGCGTGTTCGGTCACCAGATGCGTTTTGATTTGCAGAAGGGATTTCCCCTGCTTACGACGAAGAAGCTTCATCTGAAATCGATCATTTACGAATTGCTGTGGTTTTTGCAAGGCGATACCAATGTCGCTTATTTGCAGGAGCATGGAGTGAAAATTTGGAACGATTGGGCGGATGAACACGGGGAACTGGGACATATATACGGGTATCAGTGGCGTTCCTGGCCGCGTCCGGACGGTACGCATCTGGATCAGATTTCCCAGGTGATACATGATATAAAGACTACTCCGGATTCCCGGCGGCTGATTGTCAGTGCGTGGAATGCCGGCGATATTGAGAATATGGCGCTGGCTCCCTGTCATGCGTTGTTTCAGTTTTACGTCGTGGACGGGAAATTGTCGTGCCAGTTATACCAGCGCAGTGCGGATACTTTCCTGGGAGTTCCTTTCAACATCGCTTCCTATGCCTTACTGACCATGATGGTGGCGCAGGTATGCGGATTGCAGCCCGGTGAGTTTGTACATACGCTGGGGGATGCGCACATTTACCTGAATCACATCGAACAGGCGGAGTTGCAGTTGAGCCGTGAACCGCGGGCTTTGCCTCATATGGAGGTGAATCCGGAGGTAAAGGACATTTTTGGTTTTAAATACGAAGATTTCGTCTTAACCGGTTACGACCCTCACCCTCATATCAAGGGGGCTATCTCGGTTTAATTGATTTGACCGGTTTGTAAGAAATACTTTTGTAATACAAGGAGAGAAATGAGTTTCTCTCTTTTTTTGTTTTTAAACTGTTCGATATATTCGTGGGCGTGATTGATAATTTCTTGCGCTTCTTCAGGGTGTGTAATATAATAGTTTATTCGTTCTTCCAGATCAGAATAGTCTGCTTTAATACGGATATAGTGATAGTCTGGAATGAGGGTACCTTCCATAAACCATGTTTCAAATTCTGGTTCGGGCATGACAGCAATGGAGTTGGAAGACATAATCCATTTTAGGTTGCTGGAAACATCGTTGCCCTCAAGAGCCATGATGAATTTGTATTGTAGGTGCTCTTTAATAGTCATTTTAGGCTTTTTCCATATACTTGGAAGTCCGTCATTGTATTTGCCGATGTCGCCTAAATCGCATAAAGGATGTTGGAAATACATTTCCATGAAACGGATTCTTTTTTCTTTCTTGTTTGATTTCCCTCGGAAGAGGACTTTATTCTCCTTGGCTTCAAAAGGAATATGATCATTCACAAAAATGAAATGCCGGATTTTATTGAGTTTCATAATAACGGAATTGGCATTATCTCCTGCAATGGGACGACTTTTTACGATAGCAGGGATTTCTGGAATGTAAGTAATGTCGCCAAAACGATAGCTCCACTTGAAATACTGTGGAAACCAACGGGCAAATTCGTAACTGTCAAAAAAGTATACGGTCCCGTTTTTGGGAGCGACTTTTTTATATGTGTGTTCGTGTAAGGAAGGAACTGTTTGTGGTAAATGGATTAATGTGTTCAGCTTATTATAGTAATTGACTCTTTCTTTGATGTAATTATAGTCTTTTCGTTTGGCTGCTTTTTGTAAAATGGATTTTAAACGGATTTGATATAGAAATTTAGGTAGTAAATGATAGACAGGAAACCAATGTAAGTAATATGTAAGTTTACTGTTTTTACCGCTTTGAAGTTTATAAAGTAGTGTGTTCATTAAATTTCTTTTAATATGCTGACAAATATACTATAAATCAGTTAGAAAGAGCAAAAAAAGATAATTCTTGATTTTTTTCTGAATTTATATCCTATTTTTGTTGAAAATTAGTCGGTTTTAAATGGGAAGATATGCAGTTATCGATTATAGTTGCGGCATCAGAGAATAATGTTATAGGACGGGATAATGCTTTAATTTGGCATTTGTCGGCTGATTTGAAGCATTTTAAGGCCTTGACGACGGGGCATACGGTAGTTATGGGACGCAAAACATTTGAATCGATAGGTAAGGTATTGCCGAATCGACGCAACGTCGTCATTTCTCGGAATCCTGATTTTGTGGTGGAAGGAGGTGAGGTGCTTGCATCTGTTTCGGATGCATTGGCTTTGGTGGCAGCAAAAGAAGAAGAGGTATTTGTTATTGGTGGGGGAAAAATTTATAATGAATTATGGCCTTATGCGGATTATCTTTATCTGACCCGTGTATATGTAGAGGTAGAGGGAGATACTTGTATTCCTGCGGTGAACGAGGAAGAATGGGAATTGGAGAGTAGAGAGGATTTTAAAGCGGACGAGAAGAATGAGTTTGATTATTCATTTTTGAAATATCGGCGAATTTAAAGTTATTCATGCAGTTTGATCTTTCGATATTTGCATTTTATAATTTCTGTGTATTGCAGCGTTTTATCAGTGTATTGACAAATCTTTATCGGTTAGAATTCTAAAGGAAATTCTGCCGGACGTTTACGGATGGCTTTTTTCCAGTAATGCTGGCGGGCAGTTAATATTTCTGTACATACAGTGTTTATATCCATTCCTCGTGTTTGGGCATACGCTTGGGCAATGATGCGGAACATTTCAGGTGGTCCCCAGAGGCGGGTGAAATTGGCACATCCTTTTTTCAAAGATACCGGACCAAAATGCATCCGGTTAATATCTATTATGCAAAATTCGGGTTTGTCGTTTTTTAAGTCGAATAAAATGTTACCGGGAGAATAATCCTGATGATAGATGCCTTTTTCGTGAAGTTGTGCCGTATATTTACCAAACTCTTGGAATATTATTTTGTTGGCTTCTGTTAGAGGACTGTTTCCGAACTCATAGAATCTACGGGGGTAAGGGACGTGCAGGCTGATGAAATAACTGTACGCCAAGAGTCCTTTGTTTTTTTCAATGATATAGGCAATGGGTGTGGGGGTGTTGATTCCTTTTACCTGAAGTTGCAGGGCATATTCATAAGCCCTTTCCGCCTTGGTTTGTCGCAGATATAAATAAGCGAATCTGTTTATCAAGAGCGGGATGCGGTAGCGTTTGACATTGATTTTTAAGCCTTCGACTTCAAACACCTTGATTTTATTTCTGCCATCATGGATGTATTCTCCTTCAAACAGGAAAATTTCTGGCAGACGGGAAATGAAAGTTTGTAAATAGGAGTATTGGGTATGTAGGACAATCTTTTTACTCATATCGTCGGTAAATTTCTTGATAAAGTTGATGTATTTGTTGGGTCAGGCTCTTTGCTTCGAATTGTTGTTTGGCAAAAAGGTAACCTTGTTCAATCATTTCTCTTTGCCTGTTTTCGTCGGAAAGAATCGTTTCAATGGCATGTGCAATTTCCTCCGGGCTATCTGGGTCAATGTAGCAGGAAGCTGGACCGCCGGCTTCAGGTAAAGACGACCTGTTTGAGGTGATGACCGGAACCTTGCTCAGCAAAGCTTCTGTGACAGGCAAACCGAATCCTTCGTAATAAGAGGGATAGATAAAAATTTTTGCCTTTTGGTAAAAAGCCTGTAATTCCTTGGTGTCATGAAGATTGTGGATGAGAATTAATTGTTTGGACAAATTCGCTTTGGTGGCATATTTTAATACTTCCTCTTTGTATTGATGTCCATTGCCGACTATCACCAGCGGAATTTGCATCTGGCGGGGTAGTAAGGGCAGTGCTTTAACTATATGAAGCAGATTTTTCCGGGAATTGATCGCCCCCACATAAAGCAGATACTCCTCGGGTAGATGAAATTTTTGTATTGTTTTTTCTACGGCTTCTGGAGTTTGTAGTACCTGAAAGGTAGGTTGTATCGCCTGGTAGATTACTTGAATCTTTTCGGGTGGTGTGCCAAAATATTTTATGATGTCTCGTTTGGTGCATTCACTGATGGCAATGATTTTGTCTGCATGCTGGCAGGCATATCTGAATTTATAGTTGTAAATGCTCCGGTCGATAGCGGTGTACATGTCCGGAAAAGTCCGGAAAATAATATCGTGTATGGTGACAATGGAGCGGATTCCTGTCTGGTCGATATGAAATGGAAGTTCATGGCTTAAACCGTGGTAGATGTCTATCTTATCCTTTTTCAAGTCTTTTTTGATAAAAGATGAACGCCATGCACTTTTGAATAAACCGTTATGACAGCGGGTATGATAGTCCGGATTGTTCAGGAAAGGCTCGGTGGTTAAATCTTTTTTGATTTTTGGTGTATAGAGATAATATTGATTCTTTGGGAAATACTGATGTAAGTTACTGACTAGCGTCCGGCTATAATTTCCTAATCCGGTGAAGTTGTTGTATAGTCGTTTGGCATCGAATCCGATTTTCATAGAATGTATTTATTGACTTGCGTAAGGTTTGTTTAAGTCTAGGAAATGAAAATTATGCTGACGTTGTTTTTCTATCGGCGGGATTTTCATATAGTCTCCGTATTTGTTGGATAGATAGATATGCGGCTCCTGAGGTCCAAATACTTGCTTGTTTTCAAATAATATTGGAGTTGGAGTTCCAAAAATCATTTTTGGCAATATACCTTTGCGGCCATCATCGTAATCGCAGACTTTTTCCGATTCATCAAAGTCGTATCTGGTCATTAAATCTTGTAATTTCTTCTGAAGTCCGGGGCGTGTATATAGCTGCCGGGCAAGCAGGGGCACCCAAGAGCTGGGACCTTTACCGTGTTTATAGGGATCCCTGAAAATGAAATATAACATTTTGTTATAAAAGGCAAAACGACTGAAATGCCATATTTGCAGGAGTTTGTTTTTGGGTACTCCGTCTAGGGGAAAAACATCGATATAGATACCTCCGGTATATTTCAAGTGTTTTCTTTCAATCAACGTAGTTCGAGCATCTTGGATTTTAGCGAAAGACAATGGATATTCCGGATCATTTTGTCCGTTTATGGCCTCGTAATGTTCCGGTAACCATTCTTTGGCATGTGTCATAAAAAGGTCGTAGTCTTTACGGGGCATCCCGATGTCTAAATCATCATCCCAGGGAATAAATCCCTTATGGCGCAGGGCTCCAAGCAAGGTGCCTGCTATGATGTAATAGCGTAAATGATGCTGTCGGCAGACCTGGTCGACAGCTAATAGAATATCTAATACTTTTTGATGGACTGCTTGTATATCGTAATTGGGCATATCAAAGTAAATTATGGGGAAGGTGTTGTATCGCTTGGTTGAAATCCTCGACCGTATCCAATTCCATTGAAAAGTACGAAGTAGTATCTACGATGCAGAATGTTTGGTTTTGTGCAATCAAACGTTCAAAAGCAACTTCGTAAAAAACGTTTACTTGTTTTTCTTTCAGAATGAGTTTGTCTAATTCCGCAAATAAATGGCGGACATATTCTTTTGACATTTTTTCAATGCCGATGGATTCGCCGATTGCCTCTGAAACAGGACAGGTCTTACTGATTTGCTGGACCATGCCCTGAGAATCCGCTATCACCTTCATCTCCTCTTCACCTAAGGGGTGTCGATTGATAGCCAAGCAGTTCGGATAGGAGGATGCTAGAACGGCGGAAACTAATGTCGGGTCGAAAATGATATCGCTGTCCAACAATAAGAGGTCTTCTTTGCTGACACTCTTTCCTGCCAACCACAGGGAATAGATATTATTGGTTGAGGCGTATTTTTCGTTATAAATAAACTCGACGTTTAAAGCAGGATAGTGAGTATGCACAAACTCAACAATCTGCTCTTGCAAATAACCGGTAACGATAACCAGTTCATTAAAGTGATTTGCCAATAAATTGTTAATGGTTCTTTCCAACAGGCATTTTTTTCCAATCTTTAACAGACACTTAGGAGTATGATCTGTCAATGGACGAAGTCGCGAAGCAATACCTGCTGCCAATATAATCGCTTTCATGCTTTTGCAGTTTCTTTTATGATGCGAATGACTTCTACATTTTGGGCATGAGTACCTAATGTGATGCGCATGTGTGTATTTATGTCCGGCTCGTTCATGAATTTAACCTGATAGCCTTGGGATTGAAGAGCAGCCTGGAGTGCAGCTTTCTGGGATATGGGGTATTTGACTAAAATAAAGTTTGCGTTAGATTGATATACTTTGAATCCGGGTAATGGATTTAGCTCAGACATGTATATTTTTCGGTCTTCGGCCATCTGGCTGGCAACCTTTTGATAGTAATCTGTTGATTTTAATGCAGCTATTCCCAATTCTTCTGAAAGTCGGTTGTATCCTAAGTATTTGGTACTGTAATTTAAAAAACGGGTTAGGGAGGTTCCCATGAAAGCAAAACCTAACCGCAATCCAGGAAGACCATAAAATTTAGACAATGTTCTGACGATTAGTAAATTGGGATATTTGTCCAATAGTAATTTGATATAACCAGTGTCTTTATTGGCAAATGAAGCATAAGCCTCGTCTATTACTACCGCTGTCTCGGAGGGGATGAAAGATAAGATATCATCCAATTCTTCGATAGTTAGCGAGTTGCCTGTCGGGTTATTTGGGGATGCCATGAGTACCATTTTCGGTTTTTCTTTTTGAATCATTTCTTTCATGGCTGCAAAATCATATTTAAACGTATCCCCTTCTTCATAAAGCGGATAAAGTACGCTACGTCCGTCTACTTCATCGGCAATAGATTTGTAGTACCACCAGGAAAACTTAGGAATCAATAAAGTTTTGTTTTTTTCTTTGCCGGCAAGGAAATAATGGACAATCTGTTTCAAAATATCTTCGCCGCCGTATCCTAAAATAATTTGTTTTTCCGGTATGTTGTAGAGTTGGGAGAGATAGTCCGAAAAAATACTCTTTTTCCCTTCATCATATATGCGGGTATAAAAACATAATTTGTTAGGTTCAAAATTTTTCAATGCTTCTATGACGGCCGGGCATGGTTCAAAATTATATTCATTCCGGTCAAGATAAGTAATCTTTTTTTCCATGACAAAACGATTGATTCTACTGGAGGAGCAATTATATTTTATTGTTGTGCAAAAATAATAAAATTTTGAAGAAAATGTGGAGGAAATTATTGTAAGGTTGTTAATTCTTCACTTGTAACAGTTTTTCCAATAACCAGAAATCTTCCTGATAAGTGAGTTTAATATTCCGGTTACTTCCTTCGACGATTTTAATCTTTATTTCGGGCAAGTACTTTTTAACGACTCCACAGTCATCGGTTGTAGTAAAGTTAGGGTCTTGCAAAGCTTTTTCATAAGCTTTTTTCAGCACATGTGTCTTAAAAGCCTGTGGCGTCTGGCTGCGATAGAGGAAATTTCTGTCCGGGATATTTTGTATAAAATGCCGGCTTTCATCTACTTCAAGCATCGTGTCTGTAGCAGGAATGACTGTATTGACAGCCTCGTACTCTTTCAGGGCTTTGACGACATCATGAATAATCCTGTCATCCACCAACGGGCGGACTGCATCGTGAATCAGCAGATTCGCCTCTTCCGAAAAAGCATTCAGGGCGACCAACGTAGATTCGTAGCGTTCCTTTCCTCCGTTGAGAATCTTGGTTACTTTGGTAAAATCGTTTTTCCTGACTATTTCTTCCACAACATGTATATAATCCTTATTTGAAATAACGGCAATTTCGTCGATATATTCATTGTACTGGAACGTGTGCAAAGTATGTTCGAGTACAGTTTTTCCCGCCAGTATTAAAAACTGCTTGGGAATATCTGATTGAAATCGGCTTCCTTTGCCGCCCGCCAGTATGATTGCTATATTCTTTGCCATTCGGAGCGTTTTTAATAATCTGGTATTATTTCAGTAAGGTACCTTGACGGGTCAGTTTGAGGGTTATTCCGAAATTATTGGGTAATAAATCGCCACAATCCTGATAGACTCCTAAGTGGATATTAAAAGGCAGTTTATGGAATGGTAAGGTGGATTCAAGTCCGAGGGAAATCTGGCGTGGATGGTTGTCTAAAGGGCTTGAATATCTTCCGTAATTCATCGAATAAGAGGCGCGTAAGGCATAGGGGATTTTTTTTAGAAAGCATCCCTTTATTCCAATATAATGGGAAACAAAGCGGTTGTTGCGTATTCCCATGGTAATATTTTCTTCATTAGGAGCGTATGGAAGAAAAAATGGAGACCCGATGGTTGAACCGTAGTAAGTCCATCCGCTTTGGTGGATGCTGTTATTGAAATAATCGTCATTTCCTCCTAATACAAACCTTTTATAAAAAGGGTCGCTGGGATCTTTGCCTTGTGTATTGTCCGGGTCGGGAATATCGTGTACAGGGCCACCTTGTCTTTTCGTATAATAAAATTCGTATATGAAATCTGTTACCCAGGCATTATTGTTTTTCTTATTACCGAAATAAAATCCATATAACGCATCCGGGAATGCTCGCAGAAGAAGACCGGAATTATCCTCAAAAGGTCTGTCTATATAAGCGGATAACAGGAAGTTTTTATGAATATAGTTCAGTTTGTAATGCTGGCGTCCTAAATGATTTCCTAATAAATTTTCCCGGTCGTTGAAACTGGCATCTGCTCCTCCCGCTTTACCCCAAATTACCCGAAGATAATTTTTTAAACCGTCAGGCTGTTTACCTACTTGGGGATTTCTTGAAGTGCCGTTCCATTGTGCGAAATGTTGAAATCCGGCAATAAATTCGATAGATTTGATAGGCTTTAATTTTACGTAGACAGCTTTTGTATGCAATAATGTATTTTTTACAAAACGTTTGTCATTCATCCAATATTCTCCCCAATTGAATTTAAATTCGATAAAACGTTTTATAAAAGGAAAGGAAAAGTAATCGACATTTAAATGAACGCCGGGTATAGAGCGGGCATTATCGGAGAAAATGAGATTACCGTTTGTAGATGATATTCCATTATATTCCGTTTCCGGATGAATACACCCGATATTGAGTGTTGCAACTTTCCATTTAGCTCTCATAAATGCTTCATCAAGGATAATCTTATTTTTATCCTCTGATACATAGCCTGCCGCAGATAAACCATAAGCGAAATCAATGGCATGTTTTTGAGTGTAATCTGAGAAAAAACCGCTATATAATAATCCGTTATTTGCATTCGGAATAACGCCGTAATGGTTGGAAACCTGCCAAAAAGGCAAATTTTTTTCTGTAGATAAATTGGTTTCGCCCGAAACTTTATAAGTTATGGTACGTTGGGCGAATAAAGTAATGGCAGCGAAAATGAATAATGTCAGATATAAAATTTTCATGATGTATATGTTAGCATTTATCTAAGGCCTGTTTTAAATAAAATCCGGTTTTTAATCTTTGGGCAATTGCAAGTGTATTATTTTTCATAGTTTGGTAATCTTCTTCGGTAAGGTCGGATAGGAGAGCATCCAGTTCTTCCAAAGAATGGATTAAAATGCCGATATTATTTTGTTGTATGAAATTTCCCATAGCAGCTTCCGCCCAGATAATAATAGGCAAATGACAGCGAATATACAGAGAGGTTTTGTGTGGATTATTATACTTTAAATACTCACCGAATTGTCCGTTGCAGGTGGATATGGAATTGCCGTCCCAGACGAGGCCGAAATGACCGCTTAATTTTGCAATCAGTTCATCTGCATTATAGAAGCCTCCGTATTCAAGGGTCGGATTATTCCGGATAGCCTCTTGATTGGCATTCTTACCGCATATTTTAAGTTTGAAATTTGTATATTCAGGTGATATTTGGTATAAGAATGAATTTTTTTTAGGACTCAGGGCTCCGGCGAAAGTAACGCAATAAGGTTTTTGGTATACAGTTTCTTCGGGCATCGAATCCGAAAGATAATCGAATATTTCCAAAGATATGATTTGGGAGGTATTACCTTTATCTTTTAGCCATTCTGCCATTTTCTTATTATGTACGATTAAAACATCCGAGTGGTTGAAGAGGCGGATTTCTTCTTCTGCACTCATGACACCTCTGCGGTGAGAGCGTAAATCGTGGATTAATGTGATAACGTTACACCTTTTTTTCTTTGCGATATAAACTAAAAAAGGATAGTATTTCTTGAAAGGATATTGTAACAATAAGGTACTATGACGCGGTAGAAAGAGAGAAGCGCGCAAAACTGAAAATAAATTCCGGAAAAAGTGGTAAAATTTATTTGCGTTTATCGTTTGTTTGAGTCCGATATTGATATATCCGTATTCATGGAGAATCGCTTCGCAGTCGATTTTTGCTTTTCCTACCGCAGAGGTATTGGAGCGGTAATTGTGAGAGATATAATATTTTTTCTTTTTCATATTCATTTGAATTCGTGTTCTGCACATATTAAAGCTGATTTGACTGTGTCGTCCATGTCGTAATACTTATATTCTGCCAGTCTTCCGCAAAATATCACATGGGGACAGCTTCGGGCCAATTCTTGATAGCGTTGGTATAATACTGAATTATGGAGGTTATTGACAGGATAATAGGGTTCGCTTCCCTTTTGAAAGGTGGCAGGATATTCATACGTGATTACCGTGTGCGGTTGGTTCCCGAATTCGAAATGTTTGTGTTCGATAATACGGGTGTACGGAATTTCTTTTGCCGTATAGTTGATAACTGCATTACCCTGGAAATTATCGGTATTCTTTGTCTGTGTGTCGAATTGAAGAGACCTATATTCGAGTGCGCCTAACTGGTAATGAAAAAATTCATCGATACATCCGGTATAGATTATCTTGGGGGCGATGTTTTCAAAATGATACCGTTCTTGATTGAAATTACAATTGGTGACAACCTCGATACCTTCTAGCAATTTATTTATAATCGGATTATATCCTCCAATGGGAATTCCTTGATACCTGTCTGTAAAATAATTATTGTCAAACGTAAAACGGGATGGGATTCTGCGAATGATTTCTGCCGGTAATTCCTGGGCGGAACACCCCCATTGTTTTTCGGTATATCCCTTGATTAAAATTTCATATATATCTTTTCCGCAAAGCATCAATGCCTGCTCTTCCAGATTTTTGGGAGAATGGGAAAGGCTGAACGCCTTTCTTTGGGATTCGAGTCGTTCATAAGCCTCTGCCGGGGTTAGAGTACCCCACAATTGGTAAAAGGTATTCATATTGAAAGGAAGGTTAAATAATCTTCCTTTATAATTGGCGAGAGGAGAGTTTATAAAATTATTGAACGTAGCGAACCGGTTGATGTATTCCCAGATATTTACATCATCGGTATGGAAAATATGTGCGCCATAAATATGGACATTTATGTCTTCCATGTTCTCGCAACGGATATTTCCTCCGGTTTTCTCTCTTTTTTCGATAACCAAGCACTTCTTCCCTCTTAAATGGGCTTCATGAGCAAAAATGGCACCGCTTAACCCACTTCCTACAATTAAATAATCGTATTGATATTTATTCATAAGTAAGATTGCTTTTATCCGTCAACACAAACTCCAGTTCACCGCCTTGCATGATTTCCTCGTGGGTGATGTAAGTGCGATTGAGTTCTTGGTCGTTTAATAAAACTTTCTGGACATAGATGTAATTGTCGTTTGCTTTGTTGGCTTTGATTACAAAACGTTTTTCCGGTCCTACTTTGAGAGTCAGTTTCTTAAACAGCGGAGTACCGAGCTGATATTTTAAATCTACCGGATTGACCGGATAAAATCCCATGGCGGAAAATACATACCAGGCAGACATTTGACCGCAATCTTCATTTCCGCACAACCCGTCGGGAGTAGTCATATAAAGCTCCTTGCGGATTTGGTCAATATAGAATTGGGTCTTGTGAGGTTGCCCGACATAATTATATAGGTAAACAACATGGTGCGAAGGCTCATTCCCTTGTGCATACTGACCTATCATACCGCTGATATCGGGTGAAATATCCTTGCCTTCCATCTTGGAAGAAATGGTAAACAGACTGTCCAGTTTACAGAGAAACTTCTCTTTGCCGCCATGCAGGGTCATCAAGCCTTCAATATCATGAGGAACAAACCACGAATATTGCCAGGCATTTCCTTCCGTATATTCGTCCACTCGGTGTTCGGAATGGATAGGAGAGAAAGGAACTTTCCATTTACCGGCCGAGGACTTGCCTCGCATGAAACCGGTTTGCTTATCAAAAAGATGCATGTAATTTTGTGACTGCTTCAGGAAATACAAATAATCGTCTTCCTTATTTAAAGCCTTGGCCATTTGGGCAACACACCAGTCATCGTAAGCATATTCAAGCGTCTTGGAAACCGATTCCGGTTCTTTTTCATAAGGTATGTAACCGTATTCCCTTAACTCCTTCATGCCGGCACGGTCATTCATGGCCGTCTTTTTTATGGCTTCATAAGCTTTTTCCGCATCAAAATTACCGATGCCTTTCAAATAAGCCTCTGCAATGACAGGAATAGAGTGATTGCCGACCATACAATTGGTTTCATTCCCGACTAACTCCCATACCGGCAATACGCCGTAAGCATCATAATGCTTGAGCATAGAGTGAATCATATCATTGACCCTATTCTTTTGGGTTATGGTAAACAGCGGATGGGCGGCCCGGTACGTGTCCCAGAAAGAAAAAACGGTATATTGGATATTCTTATTGCCGACACTGTGAATTTCCCGGTCGGGACCTTTGAAATTTCCCAACACGTCGGAAAAAGTATTGGGCGCGATATAAGCGTGATAAAGTGCCGTATAGAACACCTTTAAATCTTCCTCATTGTCACTTTCTGCCTTTGTCTTGGATAACTCTTTTCTCCAGGCGAGTTTGGCATCCCGTTTCACCTTATCAAAACTCCAGTGGGGAAGTTCCTTTTGCAGATTAGCTTCGGCACCTTCTACATTGGCGGATGAAATGCTGACTTTCGCCAGAATCTTATTGGTCTTGTTGCCGAAATCCACCCAGGCATAACAACTGTCGGCTTTCACTTTCTGGCCATTTGCAAGAGGAGAGAATTGATTCTTACCGGCAAACACTTCAACATCTTGTGAAAACTCAACTACAAAATAGACCCGTTGGTCATTTGCCCAGCCTCTGGATTTGCGGTAACCGCTTAGCGTGCGGTTATTTACTTTCTTAATACTCGATTCTGTCGTCCTGTCCCAATTGCGTGCAGTAGTCAAATCGATAATCAATCCGTTTACCGCATGTTCCGGATATTGGTAATAGTGAATACCGCAACGGGTTGTGGCGGATAATTCCGTAACGATACCATTGTCTAATTTTACCCGGTAATAACCCGGTTCCGCCTTCTCATTGGCATGGGAAAATTGGGCATAGCTGGATTGGATATACTGGGCGGGAGTCTGGTCTTGGGGACGGGTAAGAGTCGGTAAAAAGCGAATATCCTGTAAATCGCCGATACCCGTACCGCTTAAATGAGTATGGGAAAAAGAAGAGATAATACTGTCGCTGTAATGGTAGCCGGAACACCAATCCCAATCACTGCGTGGATTATCCGGGCTTAATTGTATACCTCCGAAAGGAACGGTGGCTCCGGGAAACACATGACCGTGTCCGGCGGTACCTATAAACGGGTCTACATACTTTGTGATAGGGGTTTCCTTATCATGCTTCTTACAGGAAAACAATAAAACGCTCAAAGCAAGCAGCACACAATAATATCTTTTCATACCACAGACGCCAAATAAAATAGATACAATACAATAAAAAATCTCTCAAAAACCAAGAAATGAAAGAGCGAAGGCAATTCCTTCAACTCTTTCACTTTTCAATATTTCAATTTTTAACCTTTCAATGTTTTCAACAACTCCGGATTATAGCTTCAGTTCATTCCAAACCAAAGCGGCTGCTCCGTAAATCGCTGCATTCTTGTCCAACTGTGAAGGCAACAATTTAACCTTGTTGGCAAAAATCTTCAACACGTTCATCTCCATGTGGTCTTTGGTCGGTTCAAAAAGCAAATCTCCGGCTTTTGCCAGACCTCCGAACAGGAAGATAGCTTCGGGACTGGTAATAGCAACCATATTGGCTAAAGCCTCGCCAAGCATTTTACCCGTATATTTGAACGTATTGATAGCAATCATATCTCCCTTCAAAGCAGCATCACACACCATCTTTGCCGTCATCTCATTAAAGGGGACCAAACGCAAATCACTAGGATAATTGTATTTTGCCATCATCTTATAAGCAGTACGCTTTACACCCGTAGCAGAAACATACGTTTCCAGACAGCCGTTCCGGCCGCATCCGCACTGGCGTCCGTTGGGCGATACAATAATGTGTCCTAACTCTCCGGCAAAACCGTCACTTCCGTAGATCAACTGTCCGTTAGCCACAAAACCGCTGCCTAATCCTGTACCCAGAGTCACCATGATAAAATCCTTCATACCTTTGGCACCGCCGTACACCATCTCACCGATAGCGGCTGCATTGGCATCATTGGTCAGGAATATCGGAAGATTGGGATAAAACTCCTTCATCATGTCACACAAAGGAATGACATCGTGCCATCTCAGATTGGGGGCGAACTCGATAGCACCCTTATAGTAGTTTCCGTTCGGAGCACCGATACCGATACCGATAACATTGAATTCCTGCCGGTGAGGGTCTAATGTCTTCTCGATTTCCATGTATAACTCTTTCAGATAATCATTGATATCTTCGTGTTTTTGGGTCTGGATATTACCGTCGGCCAAATAATTACCGTCTCTGTCAATAAAACCGAAAGTCGTGTTGGTACCACCGATATCGATTCCTAAAGCAACTTGTTTTTTCATAATATATGATATTAAATATTTAGTATTTTTGAATAATCAAATAAGACTATTTTGCGGGAGTAAATATAGAAAAAAAATAAGAGACCGGAAACCGATCTCTTATTAATTACTAACTACTAACCTAAACATACAAACTTATGAAAAAAATGTATTCATTTTGTCCTCTCTGACATTGCAAATATATATGGAAAAATAATACAAACATGAAAAAGAAAGTTAAAAAATACCTATTCTTATAAAAAATAGCTACTTTTTTCACTGAATTGAAGCAAATATGTAAGCAAATAATCGTTTTTGCTTACATGTTTAAATAAAAGTCGCGTGTTAATTCCTGATATTCCGGGCTGTAATGGTGACGGGAATATTCGATAATCAAATCATCCGATTCAAGGCTGTTTACAGAGGAAAACGAAAACTCCAGCAAATAACGCTTCGGCGGTTTTTGCGGGGTTGGTTTCACCTTTGTTATTCTGGACAATACTGCGGAATAGCCGTCGGCTTGCCGGATAAGATTTTCCGCTTCCGTAACAGGCAAAATCAAATTCAATTTCCCTTCGGGCAACAGCAGCCGTTTGGAAACCTCCAGTAAATCCGTATGACTGAATTCATGGCAATGCCTTGCCGTGGTTCTGCTCTCGTTGGGAGTCGGGGTAGAAGCTATAAAATAGGGGGGATTGCAGAGAATGCTGTCGAATTTTTTCGGGGGATAAAAATCAAAGACAGATACGTGATGGAGGATAATCCGTTCATTCCACGGTGAGGCTGCCACATTCCGGCATGCTTGACGGTAAGCGGAAGCATCAATCTCAACCGCATCTATCATGGATTGCGGATTACGCTGGGCAGCCATGAGCGCCAATAACCCCGTCCCCGTACCGATGTCTAGCAGAGCGGAAGCCGTTGTCAAATTAGCCCACGCACCCAATAAGACACCGTCGGTACCCACTTTCATGGCCGCTTCGTCTTGATGAATAATAAACTGTTTGAATTGAAAATAGTCGTTCATGGAACTCCTATTTCTTTTCTTCGCTGAAATCCAGTAAGTTTTTTTCTACTAACAGATTATACCAGTGAATCAGTTTCCGCATATCGGATACATATACCCTGTCTTTATCATATTCCGGCAAAACCTCCTCCACATAAGCCTGAATTTTATTGGCACTCTCTTTGTGCGAAAGAATACCTGCACCATTTTCCTTTTCATAGATTCTTTTCAAAACCTCTTTCAAAGGCATATCTTCATTTTCCGTATAAATGGAAATATCTTCCAGCGAAATTATTCGGGAATTGGAATAGGCGGGAAAACGTTTCCCGTCCACAATAGACTCCACGATAATAGCATTCGCTGTATTGGCAATCATTTTGTACAGCCCCGGTTTACCTGATATGGATAAAATTTCTTTTAGCATATATGTTCCGTTTAAGAATTGAAGTGCAAAAGTAGAAAATTATTTTAAATGTAGCGATTTAATTCGCCTCTCTTTGCGGTTTGAGGGCTTTTGAAATTAACATCTCTTGAATATCAGTGATTTGTTTCTTCCAATCGTCGCCATCGGTCGTATCGAGAATAAAATCGGCTTTTTCATTCTTTTCTTCTTCCGAGGCCTGATTGCGTATGCGTTCAAGCACTTTTCCCTCGGAAACGCCGTCACGTTTCATCACCCTCTCGATGCGGGTTGGAAGATTGGCGGTAACATGAATGACAAAATCGAAGTGGCTTTCCAAATGGGCTTCAAACAAAATGGCTGATTCAAAAAACACGAGAGGGGAGTGCTGTTTTTGGCACCACTCTTCAAAATCCCGGAGCACTGCCGGATGCACAAGCGCATTCACTTGTCGTAATAAGGGTGGATGATTGAAAATAAGTGTCGCTACTCGTACCTTATTCAAGGTATTATCCGGCAGGTATATGTCATTCCCTAGTAACCGGAGCAGCGAACTTCTGATTTCCGGGGAAGTGTTCATTAAACGGGATGCTTCCGTGTCTGCAATATAAATGGGAAAACCTTTCGCATGAAACGCCCCGGCAACCGTTGTTTTGCCGGAACCGATACCTCCGGTCAGACCGATTTTCAACATACGGGACAGATTAAAAATTATTTTGGTTCAAGAATAAACTCCACTTTTTGGGGCGAATATTTAAGCTCCTGTATATAGGCGGGGAAGCGGGTTGCTTGCACTGGAAGCAATGACCCTGATTTGATTTTCCGGTAATCCACCGTAAAACTGAAATCTTCATCCTGTACCAGGTCGTATTTGCTTAGGCCTATCTCATAGGAAACTTCCACCGTGTTGGGGAAAAGTTTGATATCCATGGAAGAAGGAAGATTCAGCACCTTGATAGGTATCGTCTTGTTTCCTTCCGTATAACGTTCGAGCGACATATCCAGCCGGATAGGCGTATCGTTGAATTGTACACCCGGCATGGGAGCCAGCGAAACCGTTTTGCTCAACTCTCTTTTGATTTCTCCGGCATCCCAAGGCTTCGTATAGACATACTTCAACGTATCGATAATCAAGGCAGGACCACTGACTTTAATACTGTCGGGAGTACAGAGAATACCGTCTTTCAATATATAAAGCTGTTTTAGGCTGTATTGAACCACCGGACGAACGGCCACCTTCTTGGAAACGGCGGGAGAAAAGATAAATTCGATTTTCTCTGGTTGAATACTTGAGAGTTTGATATAGGTATTCAACTGGCTGCTGATTTTATCTTTGATATTTTGAAGGGGAAAGGTATATTCAAAGACATCGCTTTGTTCCAGTATTTTGTTGCTCAGGCTGTTAATGGGGATAACAATGGGACGGAACGATGTTTTGATTTTATGGGCGAGCAGGGCGAATCCCTTGGCTTTAACCTCTAAAGTAATGCGTTGCGGGGGAGTGGAAACCAGGTATTTTCCCTGCGGGAAATCGGTATATTTTACCGGATAGCTTATCTGGCTGCTGTAATCTTTGTTCAAAGCATTGAGAAACCATAAAACGGAAGCGATGACAACACAGATTCCGTAAGTGATAACATGACGGTCGAGCTGAAGATGAATGTTTTTCAATTGGTCGGTTATGTTTTTAATAATCATAAACCCCTGGAATAATAGATGATACCGGAAATAGTTGTCAGCAAAACGAAAAGGGGAAAATTTTCCGGCACTCGCCGGGCATCCCCTTTCGTATCTTTCGGAATGTCGGATAAATTATTTGGCGGGAGCGGCATCCGTCATATCTTTGATGACAGCCGATTTGTCCACCTTCAATTTTATACCGCCTTCCACTTCCATCATAATGGTGAAATCATTGATTTCGGCTACTTTCCCGTAAATACCGCCGGTCGTCACAATTTTATCACCCTTTTTCAAAGAATCGCGGAAAGCCTTCAACTCTTTCTGTCTCTTCATCTGGGGACGGATCATGAAGAGCCACATGACAACGATGATAAGAAGCATCGGCCACAAGCCCACTAATCCCTGTCCGCCGTTAATTGATGTGTCTAGTACAATAAATAGTGTGTTCATTTTTGTTATAATTAAATTAAAAAATATTACTTTACATTCGCCGTGATGCTTAACATAGCCTCTCCCGAAGGAAGATTTGCAAATATACTGATTTCTTTGTATTGTTTGCCGTATCTGCCCGAAGAGTTAAAGGCAATTTCGATTTTTCCCTCCTTGCCGGGGGGAATCGGCTTCTTGTCGTATTCAACCGTCGTACAGCCGCACCCCGTTTCAATGGCTTTAATTACGAGATTTTCTTTCCCCGTGTTTGTGTAAATAAAAGTATGGCTTACGATTTCTCCTTCTGTTAGATCGCCGAAATTATAATGTTTTTCCTGAAATTTGATACGGGTCGTGCGTTCCTGCACGGAAGAAGATGTCGTTGCTTTCTGCCGGCAACCGCCCGCCAATCCAATACAGCACAGGCACAAAATGAAAAAGCGGATAATGAATGTATTCATACGAAAAAAACAGTTTAAAAAATCAGATGTTTCACCGAATAATTCTTATTCTTGATATGCAACAGCGTATCAATACCTATTTCCAGATGCTGCCTGACAAAATTCTGGGTAACCTCTCTGTCCGACTCGGCGGTTTTAATCCCCTCCGAAATCATCGGGCGGTCGGAAACAAGCAGCAAGGCCCCTGTCGGGATACGGTTTGCAAAACCCGTTGTAAAAACAGTTGCCGTCTCCATATCGATAGCCATGGCACGGGTCTTCACCAGATACTCTTTAAACCGGTCGTCATACTCCCACACCCGCCGGTTCGTCGTATACACCACTCCGGTATAATATTGGCAACCATGCTCCACAATAATCTTGGAACATGCCTTTTGTATACTGAAAGCCGGTAACGCCGGAACTTCGTGGGGCATATAATCATCGGACGTCCCTTCTCCTTTAATAGCTGCGATGGGTAAAATATAATCGCCTACGGAAGACTTGCTTTTCAGACCGCCGCATTTGCCTAAAAAAAGGACGGCCTCCACCTCGATAGCGGTCAGCAGGTCGATAATCGTTGCGGCGTTGGCGCTCCCCATACCGAAATTAATGAGGATAACATCATTCCACGAGACATTGGGCATCGTCTTGTCCGCTCCGATAACCGGAACACTGTGAAGCTCCGAAAACAAATCGAGGTAATACTCAAAATTGGTCAATAGCACATATTTCGGAAACTCATGCAGTGGCCGGCCGGTATAGCGGGGCAACCAGTTTTCCACAATCTCTTTCTTTGTCTTCATGTCAAAAGAATAATAAAAACATGACATGGTAAAATTACACTTTTTCCTGACAAATTCAAGGTATTGATTTCTTTAAGATTTCCCCGGACTCTCGTATAGATTTCACACCTGGCTCAATTCTTTAACAAGTCTATATCCATTCTATAAAGTGCTTATAAAGCGCTTACAAAGTGCTTATAAAGTGCTTTGCAAAGCACTTTATAAGCATTCTGTCTGGATTTTGATAGGATTTTATAGAATGGATATAGACTTGATGAATAGTTTTTTATTCGTTATTTAATATACGCAATCCTGACGGAAGGGACAGGTTGCTATTGTTTTATGTGCAAGTGCTTCACATCTTTAGGGTTTCAACTTTTTAACCTTTTCAACTTTTTGAACTTTTTTCTTTATATTTGTCCCGTTGTGGCAGAGAGACCTGCCGTATAGACATATTATTTTGAAGCGTTTAGTTTTATCCTTTACGAGAAAACGGCCAATTTTCAACACCAAAGGATAAGCAGTATAAACGTTCATGCTTGCCGTATATACGTTCGTGCTATATACAGGTTAAGCGTGGGTAACTGTTTATTTTGGTGTGGGTGCTTGGCCGTACCTCTCGTAAGATAAACTAAAGTTCCCACGCTTTCTTTTTGTTATAAACCTACCTTTCCGGGGACTTTCAAGGTGCTAAGTAATTTCTTGATATGAAAAAATTAATCAAGTGTGCCGGAAGGCGGTGTTTACGGATGTCATGGGTATTTCTTTCCGTAATGGTTTTTTCCGGATTGTTTTCTCCACCCGTTTTTGGTAATAATATCCGGGTGGACGGTAAAACGCACGTTGTCGGTTTCTCTGGAGACACGGCGATTATTGAGGTGTATCTTCGTTGGGATAATTCGTGGCGGGATGATTTCAACTGGGATGCTGCATGGGTGTTCTTTAAGTACAAAAAGCGGGGCTTGGAGAATCCGTGGCAGCATGCGTATTTGGGTTCTTCAGGGCATGTATTGAGCCCGGCTGCCGGCAATGAGGACGGCGGATATGCGTACATGGTCGGCACGAACAGCGGCAAAGTAAACGGATTGTATGTGATGCGTGAAGGAATTTCGGAGGGGAATGTAAGCGTGCGGCTGCAAGCGAAATGGCCGTTAAAGGGAACTGGTTTGACTAAAAGCGACTTCGGCGAAGCCTTAAATGAAATCTACGTTGCCGTTCACGCCATTGAAATGGTGTATGTTCCGTATGGAGCGTATTACTTAGGGGATGCGTATTCCAACAAGAGCTTTGCGGTAGGGGGTACGGATGCCGTGGTGATAGATACAGAGGCGGCGATGACGCTTTCAGCGAAAGACGGCATGTCGAACGTTTCTCTTTCGGCGTCCTATCCAAAAGGGTATGCCGGTTTCTATATCATGAAGTACGAGACGAGCCAGGAGCAGTACGCGGAGTTTTTGAACTCTTTGACGTTGGCACAGCAAAAGGCGAGAGTGGCGAACAATGATTTTGCCAATATGAAGCGGGGGGATTATGTGTTTGGAAACCTCCACACTCCAAACTGCCGGAACGGCATCGTGTTTATCGAACAGCGGCAAGCGAATACGCCCGCCGTGTTCGGTAATAATCTGAATCCTGCCAATGATTTATTTTCCGTAGATGATGGACAGACGCTCGCATGCAATTACATGAGCATAGAAGATATGATTGCTTATTGCAGTTGGAGCGGATTGCGTCCGATGAGTGAACTGGAGTATGAAAAGGCGTGTCGGCGGTTTTATCCGCAAGAGCCTGATCAAGGGGAGTATGCGTGGAATACGAACAGCGGTATTAACCGCCTAAGCGGATTAAGCGATTTAAATTATCGTGGTGACCAGCGGGAACAGGCATTGAGTTACTTAAAGAACGTAAACAGCGGTACAAGTAACAGTATTAATGGGCCAGTACGTTGTGG